>NZ_CP047344.1:3661353-4310124 GCF_011045815.1 Proteus vulgaris
CGCGGTCAGGCTCTGGCTCAGCGCTTGGAAAATAGATAAGGAATTTAGCTTCACGCTCATCCACTTCAATACGTTTTTTCACTGCCAATACGGACTCATTGCCCATATTGAGGATAGTCAAATCATTTGGCAGAACTCTGGCAGTTATATCTGCCGCTTTATCACCTGATTCTTTTGCAAGCGATAAAGAATTAGCTAAATGCTCAAGCTCTTCAGTAAAGCTTTGCTCTGGGTCGTACCAAAACACAATGCGGCTTTGTTCGAGCTTGGCAGCGACACCTTGTGCCAGTTCGCTAATCTGCATTAGTTAACCTCCGGGGCCGAACCGGTAATGGCCTTAACATCAGCCAACAGATCACCAAACTTGCCGTAATTCACTTTCACGCCATCATCCAGATCCAGTGAAATACGCATATCGGCGTAGTGTTTTAGCTTATCATCAAACTCTCGTAGTTCGACCTGTTTCTTGATTAAGGCATCCAACTCTTTCTTGAAGCGGTTCGCTTCACTGGTCGAGTCGGCCGTTTCAATCTGCTTCTCAAGCTGCTCTGCATACGCATCGTATTTGCCGAGTAACGGGGTAACATACTCGGTACGCATACGAGAAAGCGTGCCCTCGTTGTAACGATGCAAATACACCAAGCACTCAAAAGCCTTCTGTTTGCCTGAGCTAAACAGCCAATAAATAGGGCGCTTTTTGTAAGTCTTCAGGTGATCTTTATAGAACTGAGTCGATAAATAACGGCGAATCGTCTCCAGTGCTGATTCAGATTTTTTTGGTTTTATGGCGTTTAAGCACAGTGATTCAGCGACAAAATCGAGGTTTTCTTGTAAGTATTCCTCACCCCAAACAACTTGGACAAACTCACGGAAACGATTGGTTGCGTCGTCTTTGAACCATTCTTGGTCAGTTAACGGAATGATTCCATCTTCATCAGCTGGGAAGGTTTTATAAACTTCTTCTGCAACGAGTTTGTCGAATCCTTCGTTAGCAGAGTGAGCGTATATTAACCCTTCTCTGTCAAGAGAGTAGCGCCCCATCATATTGCCGATTGAGTACGAAACTAGCTCTGTCATGGTGCCCGAAACATGTTGCTTCATAATTTCTTCATTTACTTTTTTCGGGCCGTATACATAAGCAGGATTCCAAGTAAGAGTGACAGATTCAAGTGGAACATCTGGGCTGAGTTCACTCTCAAGGTTATAGATTTTAATGAGTGATGTATTTATACGTTCTTCGATAAGCCTTAAAGTTTGCGTTTTTTGTTCCCAGTAAGAAAATACCGCATCAACTGATTCTTCAACTTTCTTTGAGTTATTATCTATAGAAACAATTTTCAAATTACAGAATGCCCAAGAAACCTCATGAGAATCCCAATCTTCTTTACTTATTTTTACAGCCTCTTCTAAATCACAAGTGCTAATACCTTCCAGTTTTTCTTCATTCCAAGGTAATGCGGATATATTTTCGACTTGGAAGCTCATCGTTGGGTTAAGAACTGATAGCAAATAGGCTCCAACTTTTGAACAAAGTAATGCCACTAGCTTTTTAGGATTAACTCCATTTAGAGGGAACGCACCAGAGCCATGAACATCCCATAGAAAGCCATCTGGGTATAGTCTTGCAGCAGGAAATCCTGAATTTAAGTAGCTCCAAGAAGCGTACTCTCTAAAGTACAAGTGACTGTTAGTTCCACGATTTCTGGTAAATGATAGTCCTTCATCTCTCCAGTCAACAACAAGCTCATGATTTCCATACCACTTCCGTGCTTCGCCGCCTTTATTGTACGGAACCCAGCAATCAGTATTATTGGAAAAATAGCTAAACTTACTCTTTGATATCTCGACCCATGACCTGACAAACTGCTCATTGTTCCCAGTTATCATTCCTTGAATTAACTCATAGTTACAGCTTACCAATGTTCCCCAAGAGAAGCTTATTTTTGCATTATCTGACACCCAATAAGCAATCGGGCTTCCCGGAATCCTTTTAAAATCATCTTGTTTTGTAATTGAAAATTCAAAATCTCGACTTAATAATGCTTTTTGTTTTTCTTCCTCATTGCCTTCAATAAGCCTGTAAAAAGTAGGCTGGTATTTCTTAATGTGCTTATTTCGAATAATCCATGCGGTAGTTTGAACAACCTCACCACTGATTTGACCAAAAGCCCGAGCACCTAAATGCGCCATTGTAATAAATGTATGGTCTTCCAATAAATTGCTTCTTAGCTGCTCATAACTTGACAAAAACATCCATGACTGCATATTTATTTGAGCATTAAATCCATATTGAGAAAGCAATTTAAATGCTCGCTCCATAAAAATGGCAAACAAGTCTGATTTACTATTTGGGTATTGTTTCTTAGCAAACTCTTTCAAATCTGCATTCATTCCTTTTGCTCCCATATAGGGAGGATTAGCAATAACCGCATCGTAACGAATCGACAGTACCAATGACTGATGAACAAATTCTATCAATTGCTTCGCTGCTGGCTTTTGCATTGAGTCGCCTGACTCTTGAAGCTCTACAAGCGTGCTCAATAGCTCTTTTAGCTGCTCATACTCATCGCTTGGAACATCAATCAAAGAACCAAAGGTCTTGGCTTGAGTAAATCTTGCCAATGTTCGCGTCAACAGTTGGTAGCGGTTGTCTGCATTGAACGAGCTTAAATCTTGTTCTTCATCTGAGAACAAGCCTTGTGATGTGCCGTTTTGCCAACTTCCCGATAGGTTGAGTGCTTTCCATAAGGTCGGCAGATCAATATGGTTACTTTCCTGCAATGACAGTACATTGAGTCGCACATTACGGGTAAAAATACGCTTGTCGTCATCTCTCGCCATCATCATCAGCGCAAAGCCAGATAGCTGTGCTGCACGATCATCTATGTCTAGGCCGTAGAGGTTGTTCTCCAGGATCATCTTTGGAATATCACGTGAGCGGAAACCACGCTCTTCGTAGATGGCTTTTAGCACGTTATAGGCTTCAATCAATATGTGGCCCGAACCACAAGCGGGGTCAAGTACTTTGATGGTTTCAGGTTCAATAGTTTCTGGCGTAATAGCCTTTAGCTGTTGGTTAACTTCGTCAGATTGCTGCGCAGGCTCAATGTAGTATTCCATCTGGCTTTTAATGGCAGAGTCTGGGTAGGTTTGCAGCCATTGACGACCGACTGAGTTTTGTACCAGGTACTTTACAATCCAGTTAGGTGTAAATAGCTGAGTAGCGGCAGGGATGTCTTCACTTTTGACCACCTTACCCATTACCTGATCTTTCTTTTCAGAAATGTAGAATTGGTATAGCCAGCCAATCACTTCGACTTGTTGCCAGTCCTCTTCAGGGATGCCGTCTACCAATCCACGCAGAATGGAGTCGGTACGCATTAGGTTATCTGGTAGCAGAAGCTCTGTTTCATCATCCAATGCATCAAATAAGAAAGGCATCGCCTCATGAAGCTTATGGCACTGGCCCAACAGCAGTTCACGATACAGCTCTTCGTCTTTGTTGCCCGCAAGCTTGAGTTCGATAATGCGAGCTCTATCTAACCCGAGTTCATCCGCAGCATCTTGCGCATGGTCGATAATTTCAAAGCCTTTAGGGTTGTCTGGGTGCGACAAAACACGGAAACCGTGGCCTAGATAGTCATGGATTTCCATATAGCGAATAGCACACAGACGGTTGAACCAGGTATAAGCTACTTGTTCAATAAGTTGTGCATATCCAAGTTTCTGGCTTCTGGCCACTATGCGTTTTCTGGGCTCCGCCAGTTTACCGTCAAAACTGTTACCGGCGATTTGAAGCACAGAACCTTGTAGATTCGCTTCTGTAATTTGTAGCTCGCCCTTTTTATTCGCGGTGATACCAAAGGTATTTAATCGTTTCGCTACCGCATCCATAAATTCGCGGCGCGCTTTTGGTGCGTATTTTTTAATGTTGTTCGTATTCATATGATCTTGTGCCTCTTATTCTGTCTCTACGCTGCTTGCGGGTTGTAATGCGGTTCTTCTCGCTGGATGGCCGGTAACAGGTATTCCTGCTCAGCAACCTTGTCGAGTAATGATCTTATTGTTCCACCCGCTTGATACATAGCTATCCGTTGCCTCTTACTTAATTCTTACTCGGTCGCCAGCTTTGACCGCAGCAATCAGCTGCTCTCTTAAAGCGGCAAGATAGGCATCAACTTCGGCTTCACTTTCAATGAATCCGGTTGTTACTGACTTAGCCATGGCATCGGTTGAGTTAATCGTTACGGTACGTTTTGCAACCGGCTGTGGCTGCACTGGTTCAGAGGCTGGCTCAGGTGCTGGAGCTGCTTTACCGGCTTTCGCTGCTTCCTCTTCGCGTGTCTGCTGTTCGAGTTCACGACGTCTTCGCTCAGCTTCAGCTTTTTTGCGTTGATCTTCGATAAAGCCATTCAGCAACTCATAAGCTTCGTCCTCGTAACCTTCCGCTTCAGTTTGCTCACTGATAATTTGTGGTATTGAAGAGGTTGCTTCAATGCGCTGTCTGCACATTTGTAACGGGCGCAGTGCTTGGTTCTGTAATTCAGACGGTGCATGAGCTTCAGCTAGCGCTTCTTTTACACGTCCGATGCGCAGATCAACACGCTCTAAGGCATGAGTGCGTTTTTCTTCAACCAATGTTGAGTTAACTTTTGCCACCTGCTCGATAAGCGGATTAATGTGGCGCAGCTGCTCATACGGTGAGGGCATATTGTAAATGCGTTCTAATTCAGTGAGCGCTTTTAATGCTTCACTGTCTTTTTCTAACGCAGGTCTATTGGCCTTAAACTTCTCGTTCAATGCGCCAGCAAGGGCTTGCCAAGTTTGAAATTGGCTATTGTAGAAGTCATCAAGATCCTCAAAGTCCTCAGCAAACTCTTCAAGGGCATCAGCGTCTTCTAAGAATCGGGTGATAAGGGCGAAGCTTGAAGTTTGCTCAAGAATACCCGCGACCAATGCAAGACCCTCGTCAATTTGAGATTTACCTGGGAAATGGCCTGTCTGTGACTTGGTTCTGAATGATTTAAGCTTTTCATTCCAAGCCAGTAATTCATCGCGCACTAATTCGTAGAGCTCCTTTTCACCAGAGCCGGTAAAGGTTTTTGAAAAGATCTCTTTAACAAGACCAGCAGCCTTTTTGATTTGGCGCTCGTCATGTTGCCTGATTTTATGTACACGGATCTCACCGCGTTTACGCACGCTGGTAAACGGCTCGTAAGCTTTTTTCAACGCCAGATCTGTGCCTTGGGTACTAAAAGATAACTTTCCAGCCAAGCCCAGCCTTGCAGTGAGCAATAAGATTTCATTGGCTGGCCAGCCATACGGGCGCTTGCCGAAGTGGGCAACGATGTCACGTAAGTAAACAGGCTCATTACGCTCGACTTTTAGCGTTACGTACTGCTCAACCTCACGCGTAGCTTCTGGGTTACATTCATCCGCTTGAAGATCCAGTCCAATCTGAGCAATATCATCAGCAACAAGAACGGCCTGTAGCTCACGCAAAACTTCACCAGGCGTTGCCTTGAGCATGTTCAATTTAGCGAAGGTATTTTCGATAACGTATTTGTATGCTTCTTCGACGATGGCACTTGGCGTTGCTGATTTCTTCGGCAGTTTTGTGCCGATCGCGTAAACGTCAGCCTCGGCAAACAAAGCTTCAAAATCCGTTCTTAAGCGTTTTTCACGCTCCATATTTTCCATCTGCTTTTCGCGGAGAAGGTGTTCTTGCTCTGGTCGCTGTCCTGAATTTTGTTTTAAGAATCGGTCAGTTTTTATAAAGGTTGTCAGCTCATCCCAAAGACGCTTATGTTCGCCCAGCTTGACGAGCACGCACCCATCAGCCTCAAGCGTATGATTGAGGCACGCTTGATCGTGGGCGTAATTTTCAAAGTGCGAATCCAAAGGTGAAATGACTTTAATGACTAGGTCTTCCAGCGTGGTGCCATCTTTTGGATGACCATTGCAAAAACGGCTCACCGCAAAGTCTTGCTTATTAATCGGGTATCGATAGGTACGATTACCTTTCAAAATACCGTCAAATACGATGGCTGAAAGCTTGCTCGAGACCTCTGACATTTCAACGTCAGTGTGACGGATCTCGTTTTCGATCTCTTTTTCTTCGTTGGTCAGGAAGATAAACTCATCACCATTACGCGCAATCAGCAATTGGCGTTCAAGACGATTCAAGCTCTCTTCAATTTGTTTACGCAGCGCAATTTTATCGGCATCGATTCGATCAATTGACAGCGTCACAAGGTTGTCTAGTGTGCTTTTGACAACGTCCACATAACGGATCAAGAAAAGCGTTTTTAGGATCTTGCCATCGAATTCTGTTAAGGAATCCAACTCACAGGCTTGGTCAATCGTTCGCTTAACCGCTGGCTCCAAAAAGCTTTCAATCGGTGCATAGAAACTATAAAACGGGATTAACACATCAAGGCCAGAGTCCTTCATCTGTTTTGCAGCTGATTGGAAAGCATCAAGTAATGAACGCTCACCCATGGCTAAGTGCTTACCCGTCGCGCCTTTTGTTCGAATTGACTCAAACACTTTTTGAACCAGCGTGTAGTGGTAAGGCACAAACGGATAGTTGTCCACGAAAGACGGAGCGTCGGTGTAGCCCTTTAGAGACGCGGTTGTCGTTTTATCAAATGTCAGCTGGTTACGAAGAATGTCGCCCTTTTCAGCAAAGACATCGATGAGGTATGTACGAGCTTCTTCCGTTTTGGACAACAATCGCTTTTGAATAACTTCCGAGGTATTCGAGCTCGACAGCTGTAAGCGGGTACTAAAACGCCCTTGAATTTTAGAGAAGTCCTCGCCATCACTCTTATCCATACCACCAATGGCAGCATCAATGTCTGCCTGAGAGGTAACAACGACCCAAGCTCTGCCACCACAATATGTGCCAAGATCTTCAGTAATGGTCTGAAGCTTCAACATCATTTGTGTGTTCTTACCGATAAACTGACCGACTTCATCGACTAAGAAAAGAAGGTTACGATCCCCAGTGCGATCTAAGTATTCATTAACCCACTTACAGAAGTTTCGGATATCTAGCGGGAAATTGTTTTCAACCTGCTCAACCCACGCTTTGGCAGACTCTAATGATTGCTCACTGGCATGAGCGAGTGCTTCTGAAAGTTCGTCTCGATAGAAGTCATAGGCGTCACGCTCCTTTTCCCAAGTTGATTGAGTCAACTCAGCAAATTTGTCCTTGAAAGATGCGTATTGATTACGTTTATCAAGCTCGCGTTCTAAGTGCGCAATATGAGGAAAGTCAGCGCAGTATCCTACACGCTCATTAAAGACTTTGAGGAAAACCTTAAGAATGGCATTTTCTCGGTCGTCCGTATTGGCTCGCGAATCGATGTTAAAAAGAATAACATCAGTGTCTTTGGTAACCGCTTTTTGGATGTCCGCCAACAGCATGGCGTCGTTGATTTTGTCTTTGAAAAACTCAAACGCTTGTCGGCCTTGGCCATCTTTTTCAACAGATTTATTCTCAAGCAAATAAGATAAAATTTTCAGGAAGTGCGATTTACCCGAGCCAAAGAAGCCAGAAATCCACACACCAATTTTACCTGACATATCACCGTGGCTTTGCGTCACTGATGGGACGTAAGCCTCAAAAAATGCACGAAAGTGTCTATCTAACTCTCGGGTAACAACATACTCATCAAGCTCGACATACACACTGTCATTGTCTTTTTGTTCCGCTTTAACAACGCCATTAATGTCACGCGTCAACTTCTTGGAAAAAATCTGTTCAATTTTCATTCGGGAGGCTCCCTGCTCTTAAATTTTTTTACCGTCTTCAGGCACAAGTTTGAAGGCGCGATAGTAGTTTTTAGATTCGATCATGCCAAAAGGATGCAAATCCCTTCCGCTATATTCACCCGGATAGAAAAGCACTAATGGCGTGCTCCCCATCACGTCTTGCAGAGCACTAAGTAACTCATGTCCTCGGACAAGAGGCCACGCACTGCCTAAGCCTGACAGCAACACAAACTCAAGTTCTGATGGCTTATATTTGTCCGCGATATACCTTGCCACTTTCTCTTGGCTCAGAGGCCCGGCTAGTGTTTTTCGAAGACCATCAACACCGACTTGCAATTCACGCTGGCAAGCTCGGTCGAAAAGGCCTCGCTCCTCAAGCATATCTATCAAGACTTCAAAAATATTGAGATGGACAAAGCGGTAACCACGCTTGTTGAGTTTTTCGTCAACGTGCTTAAGGTGCTCTCGTACAAGCAGTTCATACTTGGCTGGATAGTCAAATACCCAAAATCCAATTTCATTGCCCAAGCCATCGTTTTTCAAAAACTTAGGGCTTTCAATTCGTTCCTGTATAAGATCAAGCCTGGTCTGGAGAGCCTTCATATTGTGCACTCCATGACCTCAATCAAATCTTCCCGGCCCAGACGAACTAACCAGTCTTTAACTTCTGGCATTAGGTAAACAGGTTGTATTTTCTTTGTCCTGCTATCACTCAGGTAGCCACTATCAACCAATGCCTTAATTGCGTTGTTACCCATTTTTTTGACAGTTGAGTCAGAAAAACCGCCAAGTTCGGCATATGCCCGCACTCTCGTGTCATAAAACTCAGACCATGCATCAGCGGTTAAAGCGGGTTTATAGGTGCGACGAGCCTCGGCTAAGGTATGTCGCATAAAATCAGCGACAACCGGAGAATGAATGAGTAATGACATCATCAGCATTTGGACATAGGCACGTTCACTCGCGGTTAAAAGATCAGTCATAAACTCATCACCCAGGCCTTCAATACGCCAACGGATTGTTCTGGCATAACGAATAGCCGTCTGACCGGATTTTTTCTGAAGAACATTTTGCTCAACGATCAGCGACTTCCACTCATCTTCTGGAAGTTTTTTCAGTAGCGATTCTGCGATTATTCTAGATTCAGTTATCAATAAACTGCTTCCGATAAGATCGCCTAAATATTCTTTTATATTCATAAATTCATCTCACGATTCGCTATATCCAGGAGCGAGTGCAGCATTGTCAACGCCGTATAGTGCTTCTGGATTTTTAAGTGCTAAATGGAACTCTCGCCCATTGCTCTTGCTATTCTTTGAACAATCGATATTCCATAAACGCAGTAAATATCCAGCGAACGCAGCTCTTATCTCTACACGCAACCTATTGTTTTCCATTGCGTAGTCTATCAATACAGCTTCTGGATGTGCTAGTTTTGGATGAGGTATCAGCTCTAGTTCAACGATTCGGTTCCATTGCTTATCCCACTGAAGAGTCTCAACTTCGTCGTTAACCTCATCTTCTAACAACTCAACTTCACTTATTCTGGTTAACACAAAATCCCTAAATTCTCTATGCTTTCTATCGAATGCTCGGACATGCCATCTCAAGCCATTGTCAATCAAGGTATGAGGAACTATTTGCCTGCTCCCATGACCACTCGACAATGAGGTGTACTCAATATTAATCACCGCGCGTTTATGTATGGCTTCACTAACCGCCGCTACCACTTCCAATTTCGGCTTATTGAGATGAAATGGTGCTTCACAAGCCATAGGTGGCCTAACCTTGCCAAGAAAGCCATCACCGAACCCTTGGCTTATCGTCGCAAGCGTTCGAACAATGTCATAATCAAACAACGGCTGGAATGTGCTCGTCTTCAAGTGCACTCTGCGCTTTTCGTCATACATAACGTTGTTAGGAGCCAACGCTTTGTACCGCGCAAAATCTTGTGTTGCCACAGACGGCGCTACGCTAAAGCGCTCGGTTAAATAACTCCGCCCAGCTTCACCTTTAAATAACAAAGTGAAATCAATATGAGCGAGTCGTTCTCTCTGTGCTTGGCTAAGCTCTTCAAGTCCAGTGTTGTCTTGCACTGTCAACCTCTCAATCCATTTGGGACAAGCCCTAATCATCTAAAACTAGGAAGCCATCGATTGAATGCCATCAAGCAACCTACTGTTTTTCATTAGGTTTCATAGTATCAACAAGTCGTCTTGTTGGCTATAAAAATTGGCTTGATATTGTTCGAATGTTTCTTTTCTGGCCTTGATAGAAGCTCACGCTGGAATGCCAACTGACGCAATTCATTCTCTCGAACACGCCTAGCAACTTCTGCCTGGGCTGGTAGCAATGGGAGCATCCCTTCAGCAATCGCGTCTGGGGCAGACTCTTGGCCACAGGACATCAAATGCTTCCATGGATCTTTAAGAAAGCGCTCGAACGTGATGCCAAATTCAATGATGCGGGCAGAGACGAAGATTTCGCCCCAGTATTCAATGTAGGTGTCTTGGTACATGGAAAGATTCCTCTTGTTGGTTAAACCATAAGTTCACTTTCCATTTTCCAGAGGTTTTCAAATATGCAAGGGGCTATGACAAAGCTTTAAATCGATTGCGGGCATCTTTGTAGTCATAGTGGGCATGTTCTGAGCCACGATGATACAAATCATCCAGGTAAGTTTGTTCCTGCGGCAACTCGTCTTCGCTGATTTCGCGCCACCAATGTTTGTTGGCACCTTTAACACCGTCATGCCAGCGGTAACCACGCTCTTTTAAATAGTCCTTTACGTCAAACGGCGCACCAAACGCACGAACTAACACAGTTCGCCTGTCTGCTTCAGACAACAAGTTTGCAACGGACTCGGGCAACAATTGAAACAACCAGGCCATCGCCAAACAATCGGTTGCAGCTCGGTGTCCTTCATAGAACCAACCTAAGCGAAGCAGCAGGTACTCAAGTTTCCGACTTTCAAAGCCCAGTGCTTTCCAATCTATGCCGCTAGCTGAACAGGCCCAAGATAGATGGCCTAATGCGGCAAACCGCTTTTCAAAGAAAGGACGATCAAACTGCGCATTGTGTGCAACCACCAGCGGATCATCGGATAACCAACTCGCTACCAGAGCATCATCAATGCGCTGGCCTTGCACCATCTCATCAGTGATACCGGTTAATTCGGTAATCAGCTCGGGGATTGGCTTGCCGGGATCTTCATACAGGCTGATCACATCAACAATCGACACAATCCGCTGAGCAGAGGGGCTGTAAAGCACCTTAACCATACCAAGCTCAATAATGGACTCGTCATCGGCAGACAGTCCGGTTGTCTCTGTATCGAGCAGCACCATCGGCTGTTCATCACCGACCATAGGAGAAAGTTCAAGTGGCCAGGACTGCGGCTCACGCGTTAAAGGAATGCGTTCCAGCAATCTAAAATCTTCTGGTCTTTCTGGGATATCCGCGAGGCGCTCTAGCGGAAATGGCGCAGGGGCTCTTGTCATTGATGGTTCCTCTTCAATTCTGTTGTTCGCTTTGGGTTATTTCACTGTGCCACAGGTTGTACAAAATGCACCTTGGATACCTCAGCGTTTTTTTAATCTTTCTACTGGGTGAACCCATGTATGAAGGCTTTGGCTAAGCCTTTCAGAAAGCCTTAGCCAAACCGTTTAGGTAACCCTTACCGATACCCTTTACGTATGGCTTAGCCAACCCCTTTTCAAACGGTTGAAAAAGGCTTGAACTGAGTTCGACTGAGCATTTTAAAGATGCTCCTGACTTCGCTTTAAGCCAGTAAATTCAATACGAAGCAGAATTTTACTAACTGTTTTTAAACCCTTTGCAAAGGGTTCAACAAGCCTTGTCTGACGGTTACTTGACCCATGCGTTAACCAGTAGCAGTAACAGGATCAGTAACAGAAACAAGAGCAGTAGGCAGAAGCAGTATTGTCCAAGCCTTGCAGGCTTTGACGAGGGCGAGCTATCCCCACATCTAGTTTTTCAACACAAAAAATAAATCACCGACAACACAGCGTCTTACTCGAACAACACCAGTTTTACCTACAATTTTACTTGTAGAAATCAGCATAGCATTAGATACTGTATAAACAAACAGTATTAATTCTATTTTTTCGAGGTTCGTCATGAGTGTCTCGCTGATAGGCCGTAGCGGCGTACTTGCCTTCATCAAAGCCAAGCGCCTTCGTATTCCATTGTTCATGGAACGTGTTTCTGCTGGTTTTCCCTCACCAGCGCAGGATTATGTTGAGCAAACGCTCGACCTCAACGAGCTGTGCATCAAGCGACCAGCTGCAACATTCTTTGTGCGTGTTGAAGGTGATTCAATGATTGATGCTGGGATTCACCCAGATGATATTTTGGTGGTTGATCGCTCTGTCCAAGCAGAACACGGTGACATTGTCATCGCGGGAATCCATGGTGAACTCACGGTAAAGGAACTTCAACTAAGGCCGTGCGTAAAGCTGATCCCAAGAAACCAGGCGTATGAGCCCATTCATATTCCTGAAGGGACAGAGTTAGAGATATTTGGTGTGGTCACCAATGTGGTGCGAAACATGCGCCGTAAGTCGTGACGATCCCATGCCTGTATTTGCCTTGGTGGACTGCAACAACTTTTACGCCAGTTGTGAGAAGCTGTTTCGTCCTGATTTAAAAGATACACCGGTTGTGGTGCTGTCCAATAACGACGGCTGCGTGGTTGCACGGTCACGTGAAGCTAAGTCACTCGGTATTAAAATGGGCGTACCCGTCTTTCAGATCAAAGCTGAAATGCAGCGCCATGGTATTTTGGCATTCTCGTCCAACTATGCGCTGTACGCAGATTTGAGCAGTCGAGTGATGCGCACTTTGGAAGAGATGGCACCACGAGTAGAGGTTTACTCGATTGACGAAGCGTTTTTGGACTTAACCGGTATTGAGTCTGCCATATCTCTTGTCGAGTTCGGACAACAAGTGCGAGAGCGCATAGGTCACTGGATTGGGATCAGCGTCTGTGTAGGCATTGCACCGACTAAAACACTCGCCAAGCTGGCTAACCATGCCGCTAAGAAATATCCCGCTACTCAAGGGGTTGTAGACCTGACCAATCCAGATCGGCAACGTCGATTGCTCGCATTAGTCCCGGTTGATGATGTTTGGGGCGTTGGTAGGCGGCTTTCTAAGCGATTAAATGCGTTGGGTATCACTACAGCCTTAGACCTAGCCAATGCCTCACCTAGAGCCATCAGAGACCAGTTTTCGGTGGTTTTAGAGAGAACCGTCAGAGAGCTCAATGGTGAGTCGTGCATTGAACTTGAAGAGATCCCGCCAACTAAGAAACAAATTGTCTGTAGCCGTTCATTTGGCGTAAAAGTGACGCACTTTGAATTCTTACGTGAAGCCATATGCGAATACGCAACCCGCGCCACGGAGAAGCTTCGCAAAGAACAGCAGCAAGCCAAAGTGATGACCGTGTTTATACGTACCAGCCCCTTTAAGGACAACGAGCCGCAGTACAGCAACTCTGCATCGGGTGAGTTGCTGATCCCCAGTTGCGATACGCGGGACTTTATCGAGCTGGCCAATCACTTACTCAAGCGGATTTGGAAGGATGGTTTTCGTTATGCCAAAGCGGGCGTCATGCTGTCTGACTTTTACGATCCTGGTATGTTTCAACCAGGACTATTCGATGACGTATCGACCCGCTCTAATAGCCAGCAGTTAATGTCTGTATTGGACACCATTAACCAAAGCGGTGCCGGAAAGGTTTTCTTTGCTGGACAAGGTACGAAGAAAGATTGGTCGATGAAGCGAGAGCATTTATCTCCCGCTTATACAACACGCTGGGACCAATTACCGCGAGTTAAGTAGCGCAGTTAACTCAGTAGGCATTCACTCTGCGACGCAGCATGTTGAGCTTATCAACCTGGCGTCGAATATCACTGAAAAATTCCTCTTTCTCCATAGCCAGCGCTAACTCCCATTCTTTGGCCAAACCTTGGCAGTCCAAAAATGAGTATCTCAGCTTCGTCTTTGAGATACGCAGTCCTTTACTAAAGACTACGCGCTTACCTCGTTGACCGTAAAAGCTGTTGATGTACCACTCTATGCCAAAGCCATACTTAAAGTCTCTGATACGGACACCAAGCAGCCCCCAGTCTTTAAAGGGCTCATTCTCACGAACCTTGTAATGGGTAACCCAAAAGTCATCAACTTCAGCTCTTGCCAGCGCTTTTAGCCTGTCCGTTTCTTGCTGCAATAAATTTGATACTTCTGATTTCCATTGTTCATTGACGATTTCTACCAAACCAATTTCCCCATCCAATTAACCCCAAAAGCCAAAACTACTATCCGTTTGGCTTTTGGATCGAAACGCCAAACGTAAAACTGCCGTAACAATCACTGTTTGGCGTCTCGATATAAATCAACTCGCGCAATCCCATACCTGACAAGGGATACAGCCCGATTTCACATATAAATGCCTGAAAAGACGTATCGCCATGAAGATACAAACCGTTTGGCGAGTTCAGGCCAGAATGCAAACGACGTTTGGCGTCTCGATTTTTTTGGCTCAGTCATCCACCGCCAAACAGAGCCTATTCTCATACTTTTGCGAAAATGCAATAGGCAGATAGATGAAAGGATTTGTCACCTTTCTGCCCACCGCCAGTGCACCGAATCCTGATAATGACATTTGAGTGAACCGCCAGAGCACTTGGAAATGCCCAAGCGTGAACAGCGCGGTTGATTGAAAACCGTTAGAGCACTTTGAGTGCACAGGAGATAAGTATGTTTGTACTAGGCGTAGATATCGGTTACTCAAACCTGAAGCTGGCAATTGGCCAATCAGGTAGTGAACCGAAAACCATTATTCTACCTGCGGGTGCCGGTCCAGCGGATCGTATGCCGGAGCGTATCGGTGGAGGCGATGATGAAACTTGTTTGTATGTCTCTGTCGATAATGAGCGTTGGGCCGCTGGTGTGCCTGCTGGACGCCTTCAAGGTTGGGAACGGGAACTTCACCCAGAATATCCCACCACAAAAACCTATAAGGCGCTTTTTCATGCCGCCTTGTTAATGGCTGAAACTGAGTCCATCGATTTGGTTGTCACTGGATTACCGGTTTCCCAGTTTCATGAACCACAACGTAAGTCTGACCTTGTACAGCGTTTAAAAGGTGTCCATCAAGTGACGCCAAAGCGCAGCATCACCGTTCATGACGTCAAAGTGCTGCCGCAGCCTGCCGGTGCCTATATGGATCTGGTTCAAACAGGTGGTGATTTGGGCTTGATTGAAGAAGGTCGCGTCGTCGTCATAGACCCCGGCTTCTTTTCTGTTGATTGGGTTGCTCTTGAGGCCGGAGAAATTCGCTACAGCTCTTCAGGAACCAGCCTTCAGGCAATGTCCGTGCTACTGGAAACCATTGATAAGCTGATTTCAGAAGATCACGGTGCCAAAGTAGGTATGGATCGACTTGAAAAAGCCATGAGAACAGGCGACTTGCAGGTCCTGCTATTTGGAGAAAAAGTCGATATTTCACCTTATCTGAATGCTGCCATGAAAAAGGTAGCGCCTGTTGCTCTTACAGCCATGCGCCAATCTATGCGCGACGAAAGCATCAATGCGGACTTGGTATTGATCGCCGGAGGTGGAGCCTTGGCTTATAAGGAAGCGGCCAAGGAGATTTTTTCACGAAGCAAAATCATCGTGCCGGAACAGTCTGTTTTGGCGAACGTCCGAGGCTTCTGGTTTTATGGGGCCTGATTATGAGAGTTGTCGTCAACATTCCCCCAGGGAGCCACCCTGAACTACTCAAAGAATTGGAAAAGACGCCGCCACGGGAACGCGCTGAGCGTCTGCGGATGCTGGCCACCTTTGGGTTAATTCACATGAGCCAACCCAATATATCAACGACATCTGCACCGGTGGATGGCCATGCACCAGATGGTGAAATTACTTCTGTCAGTACAGCGCCAGAACCCAAAGCAGAATCACGTAAACAATCATTAAAATCAAAACTAGGGCTGGGCTTATAACATGGCGTTATCAGTTAGCTGGCTCGATGCCAGGTTAAATAAAGAAGCAAAAGAAACCGTAGTAAAAGCCGACCGAGATGGGCTAAGTGCTCGGGTATCGCCCAAGGGCAAAATTGTTTTTCAGTTTCGTTATCGTTTCGATGGCAAGCAACAGCGGGTAGACATAGGTACTTACCCACTTATGAAGCTTGCTGAAGCTAGGAATGAGCTGGATAGGTTAAGGGCTGTACTTGATCAAGGCCGAAACCCTAAGCTCTACCTTCAGCAGGAACGGGCTAAGTATTCTGCCAACCAAAGCTTCGAATCGATTTTTCGAGACTGGATAGACTCTGCCGGTAAGCAAGGATTAAAGGAGAAAACGTGGCACTTCCAAAAACGTAGCAGTGAAATATATTTGCTGCCCAGACTTGGCAAGTACCCATTAACTGACATCAATGAATTGTCCTTAAGAAACTGTCTTCGTGAGGTTTCAGAGTCGTCTCCGTCAAACACAGAGCGCCTAGTGTCTGTACTGCATAAATTCTATGACTGGCTGATTGATGAACAAATCTTGGAAATTAACGCTGCTGCTGGGATCACAGCAAAGAAGGTTGGCGGTAAGAAAGGCAAACGAACTCGGGTGCTAAATGACAACGAGATCAGGATACTTTGGCGCTATTTGCATGAGTCAAAAATCACTGAGAAGAATCGCATCTACATAAAATTGCTTCTGTTATTGGGAGGCCGTAAGGGAGAACTCATTCAAGCTGAAAAGCATCACTTTGACTTGCAATCTGCAATGTGGACAGTGCCCATAGAGATCCGCAAACAAGGTGAGAAAATTGGAGCGCCGATCATGCGGCCATTGATTAAGCCAGCTATTGAGCTGATTGAACTGGCGATGCAGATGAGCAAATCAACCTACTTGTTTCCCGCGAACGGACAAGAAGAGCTTGCCACAAATGGCTTTGATACCACTATTCCTAATAATGTGAAAATCTGGGCTCGCAGATCGCTTGGTGTTGAGATGGAACATTGGTCTATGCATGATCTTCGCAGAACGATGCGAACGCGAATGTCAGCCATCACCACGCAAGAAGTTGCCGAGTTGATGATTGGCCACAGCAAAAAAGGGTTGGATGCTATCTACAACCAATATCAGTACCTGGATGAAATGCGTCATGCTTACGACGTTTGGTATCAACAGCTAGAAACCATCATCGAGCCGACAGGCTTTCCATTCAACTGGCGTTTCGGACAGTAAAATAAAAGAAAGAGGCTCAGTCCTCTTTCTTCTCATACTCCTCCAAGTCTTCAATGTGCCACAGCTTGTTTCGTGTATTTCGGTTGATGCGAGGTTGCGGCAAGCTGCCATCTTTTATTCTTCGCCAGAGAGTCGTATAGCTAATGTGGTAACGAGCCATAACTTCGTAAGACGTTAGAAAAGGGGTTACTTGGTGCGCTACTGCTGTCATCTGCATTCTCCTGAAAATCAATGTTAAGCTATCATCGCCTGATTCATCACTAGTTGATGGTCAGAAAGATGCATGATTTGTTCAGAAGATCAGCCTTATCATGACACCGGTATCATTGTGCAGTTTACCAAATTTCCAGTTTACGGCGAAAAGCGCCGTAAAATCGCATTAAGTTAAACCATCTTTATCGATATGCACGCTCTAGCTACTAGGTATTCAGCGTAGCGGTATGCTTCGTAAGTGCATTTCAATGGCTTCAATGACTGACTTAGTAAGGGGTAAATGCGCTTTTTCTTTCGCCCATACCTCATGGAAGCCTGCTACGGTTTGTTTGGCTGTATCTAACACCAATTTTTCTGGCAACATGGCTTTAGCCGCTAAGTGTGATATCTCATCCAGCGTGAAATCGCTGAATTTCTTGCTACGGCTCACCTTCAGCGATGCACTATCATCGGGGATATAAGGAATGGTTGAAACAAAGTCATAAGCAGGTGCAATAGACGCAGTGCGCTTATCTTTGTAAATCACAGACCAATTCTTCAAATGCATATCGGCATTGCCAATTAGCGTGTTGAACACCAATCGGCGAGTAAATTCTGCAATGTCTTCGTCTTTACCTTCAATGCCGATAACCTGAGCAATATTGCGCATACTGGCTTTTTTGTATTTATCTTGAGGATAGACGCCAAACACTTGCGCAAAATCCTCAATGTGTATCGCTTGGCCATCAACACGATCAAAGCGCTTGATCACAAACGCACTGTCACCATATTTGCCAATGCCTGCTGGAATATTAGCAATCTGGTTAATCGGGAGTAGCTGCGTTTCTGGCACATCCATCCCCAACATGCGAGCCAGTTCCATCATCGAATATTCATTTTCTGGCACAGCGTCAAATCGAGATGACGGCAACTTCACAATCCAAGAGCCACCTTTACCAGTTGCTGGAATGGTCAAGCCGCCGTTAGCCTGTTGCACGGCTGAAAACTTCAACTGCACACCCGCCAATGAGAAGCGCATCGGCGCTTCAATTTTCGTTTCATCGTCAATGCCTTGATGCACATTAGGTGGCAGCGCTTCACCATCCGCCGGTTCAACCGTGATCGCGCCAGCTAAATCCTGCCCTAGCACCCACAATAGAAAAAACTCCCGTGCTGGGTTCACACCAGCACGCTCAGCCAGGTAATTACGCATGGTTTCTTCTGGTAAAAGGTTGGAGAAAAACGGGGTTAACTTAGTTTGGGTAGGTTTGAAGCTAGTCAGCAGGCCACCGAGCGAATCTTTAAAGCCAAGCCCTAACACAGGCCGCGATTCGTCATTAATGTACGAATCCATAAAGGCAAAAAGTGTTCTGTCATTACCCACGTTGGTAATCGTTGCGATCGGTTCACCATAGAGCAACACGTTGAGCGTAGAGACATGGTTAGTCATCGTCGTCTTCCTCTAACTGATACGCGGGCGACATTGGCTCACCCTCATCGCTGATGCCGTTAATACCTTGGCCACTTCGAATGATCGACTTGATGGCAGGTACAGACTTTTTAGGTGCAACCAATAGCTCTAGGTCTAGTACACGGGCAAGTGCAATCAAACTGGATATTCTTAAATCAACACTGCCAGACTCGATTTTCGAAATATGGCTTTGAGGCACACCCGAACGAGCACTTAACTCTCTCTGGCTAAACCCCTTTCGTACCCGAGCTTCTCGAAGACTTTCTAGTATCTGCTCTGTTACATAGCTCATTTCGATACGCCTTAATGCATCACTTAAGAATAATTATATACAAAAACATATCACAGCAACTCAAATAACACAAATTTGATTAGCCATTACATATCAAAAGCCATGACCTGATACATAATTACATATAAGTAGAAGGAGATTTTTGTCATCGACAAAAGAGCGATACTCTCCCTGATAATCGCGAACTGACGCATCAAACTCCCTAAGTACTTTTGTCGCTCAGCCCTTATACAGCAAGGGCTACAGAAGAACTCGCGTCAAATCGCCAGAAGATAAGTGCAACAAAGAGGAAGTTTGTACACAGTTACAGGAAATTTTGTACACACAAGTCGAAAAACAAGTGCAAAATGATGGTGTACACAGCAACTAAATTTGAAGGTAAGTCTGATATCTCAATTAGAAATAACCGTATTGGTTCGCTTCAAGCATCTTCAAAAACAAACACTAAAGCAAAAATTACACCAACAATAAACTCCCTCATTAAATTTTGTAATTTGGTACAGAAGAAAACATTTACCAAAAAAGAGACTCTTTTTAACGGTAGTACTTTTTACGTCAAACCCAGTAACCACAAGGCCTACAGACAGGTTTGTGTCATGGAATTTTCGCCAAAGGCCTCTAAAACGGAATTTGTACTCAAGTTTGTACACACTTTCCGAGGTTACGTTTGAACATCATTGAAAAGCAAATAAACGAGAAAAAGACAAAAAGCCTTTAAATTCAGTACGTAGAGATGTGATTGTGGTGTGCAATGAAAGGTGATTTTAAGCGTTGAAAGGCTGGGCGGCATCAGGGTGAGAAATAATGGCAAAAGTTCTACGACGAGCAACTTCTTGCTGAAAAATAGGATTAGACATCAATGGTGATCTTCTGGTTGATAGACGAGTGAATGTAAAGCACTGATATACTTATATAACTAATAATTAAAGTGACTATAAAGACATTCAACTCGCAAGTTAATCTTAATTGGCGCTTATTTTCGCCTATCTTGTCTGTATAAACAATCAATGGTTACTATTTTATCTGCTTGTGGGTGTGATGCCTAGTGTTTGAAAAAATTAATCATATCTATTGCTTTATAGAGCAACATTGTTTCATTGATACTCACAATAAAACTATTTTACTAAAAATTTTATAAACTGACTTGATGAGCTACTAATAAAGCCAAGAATTAGCCTATTTATTTTCAGCTAAAAGCGGGATTGAATATAACATTTAAAACAAATGCACATTTATTTTAAATTTAATTCTGTATATTTAGAGATAAATCACTTTATTTAAAACAAAATCAAATACTCGATTTACTTATTTTATATATCATTCACTATTTTAACATCGTTATAATCACATTAATCTCACAATGAAAGCATGACAAAAGTGAAATTAACTTGATAAATTTCCATTAAGTGAAAATTAAGATAGCTTTTAAATAAAATTAATAAAAAATAAATTTCAACCATTCTATATAAAATAAAAAAAACGCCCAATACAAGGCGCTTTAAATTTAACTTAGATGAATATTTACTTAGAAAGAAATAGGGTAAGCCATGATAATCGCATCTTCATTTCCCGTCTTTGTTGGGTAATAGTTTTTACGTTTTGAAACGAAATTAAATCCTATAGATTCATAGAGATTGAACGCTTTTTCATTAGATTCTCGCACTTCTAACCATAAGGTAGTGATATTTTTTTTCTCAAGTGTTTCAATCAGTTCCAATAAAAGTGCTTTGCCGTAACCTTTCCCCTGATAATCAGGATGGATTGCGATATTAAAAAGTGTTGCCTCATCTAATATTAATTGCGTAATTGCAAAACCTACAATAATATTATCAATGCAAATTTTCAGATTAAAATAATGACTTCCTTGGTTACTATAAAATGTTTCTTCACTCCAAGGGAATGAATGACTTAATTTTTCTATTTGCCATGCTAAAGGTAAATCAGCAGGGTTTAAGGGTGAAATGGTCTTCATATTGATAGATTTGTTTCCAAAGATCGCGTTTTGCATCGGCATCAAAATATAATTGATGCAATGAAGGGCTTCTCAAAGAAGTATATTCAGAGGGAAGAATGAGATCAGTGCCTAATAACCAACAGGGAAGATCAAATGATTCTGTGAGCATGCTCACATCGTCTGTTGTAATACAATAGATTTCGTTTTTATCTATCCCCATGGCGCTAAAAATATCAGAGAAAAGCCCGTTATTTAGATCAACGGTATCATCAGTAATGATAAGTAAACGTGTTGTATCCGGAAATTGCACAGAATGCTCGCCTTTTAACACAGCAGGCTTACGAAGTACCCACTGACGAATTCCTAGTTGGGATAACATTCTGTCTTTACGGCTCATTATGCTTACCTATCAAGTGTAGAACAACGGTACATAGTATCAGAGGGCATAAACTACGCCAATAAATAGCGTCGGTTTCTTTATATCTGATATCATGCGTCTCATGTTTTTTAAGGAGTAATAATCATAATGTCCTCACTGTCCCCTGCTAGCGAAGTTATTCTTCGTCACCTAGATCATTTCGCAGACAGGCATGTACTTATTGCAGGTGATCTTCAAGATACTTTTGCGGCACAGATCCAGGCGAAAAGTGTCAGAGCATATACAAACCAATATCACCAATGGCTACCATTACTAAAATCAATGGGTGATAATGCACTCTTCGGTTTAGTTGCAGATCAATCCTTTGTGAAATATTGCAATACCTTGATCTATTTTTGGCCTAAAAATAAAAACGAAGCCACTTTCCAACTGCGTAGCCTTTGCTCTAACTTACAAGTGGGTACTGAAATCTTTATCGTTGGTGAAAACCGTAGCGGTGTTAAAAGTGCAACCGAATTAATGAACGGTATCGCTAAACTGAAAAAAATAGATTCAGCGCGCCGTTGTAGCTTATTTTTTGGTACACAAACATATCAAACACTGTTTGACCGTAATAACTGGTGGCAAACCTATCGTCATAACGATTTAACCGTAATGGCATTACCAGGTGTCTTTAGCCAAAATGCATTAGATGAAGGTAGCCGTTTATTACTTTCAACTTTTGATGATGCAATGGTGGGTGATTTACTAGATATGGCGTGCGGTTGTGGTGTTCTCGCTACAGTATTAGGTAAGAAAAATCCAATGCTGAAACTCACCTTGTGTGACGTAAATGCAGCTGCAATTTCTTCAAGTATTGCGACATTAAATGTGAATGAATTAGAAGGCCGAGTGATTGCGAGTAATGTCTATTCTGCCGTTGAAGAAACTTATGATTGGATAATCTCAAATCCACCTTTCCATGATGGTTTAGGTACAAGCTATACCGCGGCTGAAGATATTATTCGTCTTGCACCAAATTACCTAAAAAAAGGTGGTAAATTACGCATTGTAGCGAATTCATTTATCCCTTATCCAGACATACTGGATCATGTATTTGGCTCTCATGAAGTGCTTGCATCAACAGGTAAATTTAAAGTTTATCAAGCCACTAAGAAAGATTAATCACAAGCCCTGTTATCTAAAACAGGGCTTTATTTTTTAGGGCCGATTTTGAATGCTAATTCAAGGTGTTTTATTTTTCATCACCAAGATAATTTAATGATAAAAAATAATTGACGCTAAAAATAAAAGGCCTAAAATTCGCCTCCTATCTGCAAAGATAATGTTTAGATTGCGAGGGTGGCGGAATTGGTAGACGCGCTAGCTTCAGGTGTTAGTGTCCTTACGGACGTGGGGGTTCAAGTCCCCCTTTTCGCACCAAACACATTTTTTGTAGAGCTAAATAATTGAGTAAGACTGCGAGGGTGGCGGAATTGGTAGACGCGCTAGCTTCAGGTGTTAGTGTTCTTACGGACGTGGGGGTTCAAGTCCCCCTCTTCGCACCACTCAATTAACCTTTCTTTTCCTTTGATAACAACCCGTTAATAATCTTTTATTGCTCCCTATTTATTATCCATAATATGTAGTTAACAATGTCATTAAGCTATAAGTCAACACAACACCAGCAGGGATCATCACCCACATCTGCAATTTCTTATGGAATAGCATCAATGTTGATAGCAGCATTGAAATAACTAAAACTAACGTAAATGCAGATGTTCCAGCAATAGAATGCATAATGACTGTGAATAAAGAAGAAACAGCTAACATTTCCCATAAACTGATACGAGATGTCCAAGAAGCGACTGGAGATAAGCGTGTTGATTTAGCCATAATAACTCACCATTAATGATAATGATTTTCATTATTATATATAACACCTGTACTAAATCAACTTATATAAAGAAAAAAAACTCTCTATATCCTTAATTTTTAAAGGGTTAAAGCATTTTCTAAAACATAAAAAAACGCCTTTTTATTTCTCAATAAAAGGCGTTTTATTTTATTATGTTATCAATAAACGAAATTATGCATTATTTGGCTTTATAAAATAAAAGACCAAATGAATATCTTCTGGCTCTCTTTCATAAAGTTCAGGATCAGGAATATCAATTAAGCGACACCCTAAATGCTGATAAAAGTTCACACTATTTTCAGAAGGTGTTGATGAGATATATAATCCATCCGCACCATTTTCCTTCGCATATTTCACACAATAGTCAAAGAGTATTCGTGCTAAACCTTGCCCTCGTTGCTGGTGGCTAACATGTAAAAAAGAGAGTTGAAGTAGACTATCATTTTTATCGCGCTTTTTCGGATCAACACTTGCCGCAGCAACTAATCGATCATGTTCAAAAACGCCCCAAAAAGGTGCTCCACGATCAAAACTTTCAAGTAAAACAGGGGTGTAATGTTCGGCTTCACCTTCTGGCCAACCTTTCATATCAAAGCGCTGCTCTGATAAAAGCAACTTTCCTTCTTTTAATACATATAGCTTTTCAATAAGCTCAGTTCTATCGATTTCCCAAACTTGTGGAATTTCATTTCGTGTTAATTGCCGAATAACATTTTTCACTATTAAAGATTAACCTGTTCTGATGATGATTCACTTCGTTCTAGTGCGTGGTAAGCCACCGCACAGAATAAGGAATTCAACCGTTTCATATCACCAAGCAAACTGGTATGCAGAGAACTGGTTTCAATGCTTTGCATATTATGCAAATGAAGACGTTCTACATGTGCAAACGAGTAACGTTGGTTAAGTAAACGGAAACGATGTTTTGCTCGACGTAACTTACGAGCATGTTCCATGTTGCCGGAAACAAATACCGACATCGCCAGATTCAGATTACTTTGCAGACGCTCAAGGAGTGTCTGTAATTCACGACGCCCTTCCTCCGATAAAAATAAGTGATGATTTAAACCTTTGCTCACCACTTCAACTGACATGCGCGCAATAATAGCGGATGATTGTTGTAAATTCATTGCTGTATCAATAATTTCCGCCCAGCGTCGAGAATCTTCAGTTCCCAGATCATGCTGTTGAATTTGCGCCATGTACAATTTAATGCTGCTATGGAGCAATTCAACCTCTTCTTCTAACTGGCTAATTTCCCTTTTTTGCTGACGATCACCTTCCATTAATGCAGTAAAACGTTGCAACATTTGTTCCACAACATCACCTAATCGTAGTGATTCTCTAACCGCATTAGCGATAGCTAAAGATGGAGTATCAATAGCAGATTGATCCAAATAACGAGGCGCAACTTCAGATCCTGTGGCGGGTAATTCAGGAATAAGTCGCTGACATAATTTTGCCATTATGCCGACAAAAGGGATCATCAATACACAGCGTGCAAGATTATAAATAACATGAAAATAGATAACGACTTCTGCTGGAGAAAAACCGTATTGCTGAATTTTATCCGCAATCAAGGTTATCCAAGGTAAAACCAGAAATGCACCAATCAATTTAAAAAACAGGCTTCCTAATACGACTTGGCGAGAAACAACATTTTGTCCTCGGCTACTCATTAATGCCAGCAAACCACTACCAACATTAGAACCAATCACAATGCATAAGCTGATATACAAAGGCATTAACCCTGTCGCACTTAATGTCGCCGTTAATAAAACAGCAGCAAGGCTTGAATAACTCACCATGGCAAACAAAGCGCCCACTAAGAGAGCTAAAACAGTGTCTCCACTTAATGATGTGAAGATAGCTTGTACAGCGCTCGCATGGGTAATTGGCTCTGCGGATGTCACGATCAGTTGCAAAGCGAGAATAATTAAACCAAGGCCAATCCCTACACGCCCAAGTTGCCCTACTCGCTCTTTTTTACGACTTAAAAAAGTAATTACCCCGATAAGAATAAGAAGTGGAGATAACCAAGAGAGATCAAACGTCAGCACTCGTGCCATAAGTGCCGTACCTACATCCGCACCTAACATAATAACAAGTGCAGGTGTAATCGAAATAAGTCCTTGCGTCACAAAAGAGATAACCAAAAGTGCCGTTGCATTACTGCTCTGAACTAATGCCGTTACCCCAAGCCCCGCAAGGAAAGCGTTGGATTTTTTATTAATACTTTTACCTAAAATTCGGCGTAAATCAGAGCCAAAGACGCGCATGATCCCTGTACGAACAATATGTGTTCCCCAAACAAGAAGTGCGACTGATGAGAGTAAATGAAGCAGTGTCAGCATAGAAATAATAACCTTATTTTTATCGTTGTTTGTTTGACTCTGTTTCTCCTTCAATCTCATAAAAAGAGAAAGACCATGAGCAGATAATACATCTGAGAAAAGATTTTTATGGATAATGCCTTAATAACACGTTGGGTTATTAGACAAAAAGATATTGCAATTTAAGTGCAATAATCAATGGAGAAGTTGAGAATATTACAGAAATTAATTTGTAAGTTCTGTTAATTATAACAGAGAATATGTCACTTTCAAAATCAAGCTGTAAATAACCTATTGATTTATTATCCTTTATTTTAATTAATACATAAAAAAACGCGACGAGAGGGTATCTCTCTGCGTCGCGTGAAAATACAACAAGTTAGTAAGGCAATTCGACTACAAATTCAGACAGACTATGGTATTAACTTAAATTTATTTCAGCCCCATTGCATCACGCATTGTGAAGAACAAGTCTGTTTGATCTGTCAATCCAACCACATTAGCTGCATGCGGGCCATAAGCCGCAATACGTAATTGAGAACCGGTATGCTCTTGTGAATCAGTCTCTGAGTTACCGTAGTTCACGACCATTACGGCACCATCTTTCGTGATCAATGCTTGTGTTAAGCCAGGAGATTTCACATCAGCTTCAATGATTTGGCTAGAGTGAGAGTGATCAGCGGTGACAATAATCAGCGTATCACCATTTTGTTTCGCAAAATCTAAACCGATTTGCACAGCTTCATCTAACGCAACAGTTTCACCAATTTGTCCACAAGGGTTAGCATTATGATCTTGCTTGTCAATAGAGGCACTTTCGACTTGTAAGAAGAAACCATTTTCATTAGTTTTCAGTAAATCGATCGCTTTTTTAGTCATTTGTGCCAATGTTGGCGCATTAGGATCGAGTTTAGAGTTAGGTTTGCACTCTAATGGTGGATTATTGATATTGCCATGATAAACCGCTTTAGGGCCTTCCCACGCAACAGCCATATTACCTTCATGGAATAAACCTAATACCGGTTTATCCTGATTTGCCAAGGTAATTGCGTCTAACGATTTTGCATCTTTGACGATTTGATAACCACGCTCAATGGCTTGTTGCTCTAACGTTTTACCTTTGTATTCACCTGCAACCGCTGTTTGAGCAAAACTCTTTGCGCCGCCTCCTAATGTGATATCAGCGCGTGTTACTAAGAGTTGTTCTGAAATAGAACCTTTACCGCCATTCTCTAATGCATTAGTTGAGCATTTTTCTAAGGTTTCAACTGGACCATAGCATTTACGCCCAGAGACATGTGAAAATAGTGCAGCAGGTGTCGCATCTTGAATTTCAGATGTAGTCACGTTCCCCGTTGCCTTTCCATTGATTTTTGCTAATTCTAAAATGGTTTGGTGATCCTTACCAAAAACATCAATCCCTAATGCACCATTATACGTTTTCACACCAGAAGCCCATGCCGTTGCTGAGGCTGCCGAATCTGTTACATAGTTAGGTTTTTGTGTTTTTCTATCTAATGAATAGTGTGTGTATTGACCCGTCATCGGTAACGCATCAATGCCTTTAAAAAAACCGCCCGCACCTTCAGCGTAGTTACGTGCAACAGTGATTTCAGAATCCCCCATACCATCACCAATAAAGAGGATCACATTTTTTGCTTGGTTATTATTTAAAGCTGCTTTTAATGCCTCAGTTTGATCTTGAGTCATACGGCGAGCACCGCCAAATTCCGTGATATTACCTTTTGCTGCGCGATCTTGTGCCAAAATGGCATCAGCAGCAACGGGAGCTGCAAAAGAAGAGAAACTCGCACCAGCCAATAGCGTTGTTACAATAACGGATAAAATAGAACGTTGGTAACGATGAGACATAGCTTTTTCCTTGCACTCTAAAGTAAAAAAACAGGGTTAATGTTTTAAGTCAGAAAAAGCTTACGGCAGTTAAATGACAAAGAAATGAAGAGTAAAAGCGATTTTGATGACAGCTTTATGACAAGTTGGTGACAAAAATGAAGCTTATACAATGTATTCTCGTGTATAAGCTTTTCTTGTATTGAGATAGGATCTTAAAATATTAATTTTCTTGTGTTAATGCTTTTGCCCCCAGATACAGTGTTTCACACCAAGAAATATAATCATGCCCGCTGGCCATTTCGAGTGATTGAACAGGATAGCCTTTTTGCTCTAAAACCTGCTTAAGGTGACGATTATTATTTAAAATACCGCCTTTATCACCACGACTTTCAAATAGCCCTGCCTCTAAGAAAAACTGTAATGGCTTTTTATCAGCTTGCTCAAATTGTCTAATAAGCCATTCAGGCTCTTCATTTTCAGGCGCCCACCAATAAGAGCCAGACATACTCAGCACTTTGCCAAAGCGATCAGGGCGGTTAAAAGCAACCCATGAAGAGGCTAATCCGCCATAGCTTGATCCTGAGACTATTGTCTCTTCGCCTGAAACTTGAATACCCTTCTCTTTTTCTAGCCAAACAAATAATTCATCAGCTAAAAAGCGGTAAAAATCAGGATTTGGTGGTAATTCAACACTACGGCGATCACTATCAATACTATCAACAAATAGGATCATCATAGGTGTTAATTTTCCTTCCTCGATCTGCTTATCAAAAAACTTATCAATACCATATTGGCGACGATACGTTTGACCATCGAATAACACGAGGACTCGTGGTATTTCCATTTTTTGTGCTGGCAGATAAAGTGCTATTTCACGATCATTATTTAAGATTTCACTGTGAAAACGAACAATTTCTGTTTTGCCTTTCATTGTTCTATCAAGAATTCTGGGTAATTGGCATTCACGTTTCTTGTCTAACGATAATAAAGAAAAGTGATTATAGATATCCTCAGATTGACTTGGAGAATTTTGGGAATTAAACGGATCGGCTTGAGCGGTGGTTAAAATCGCGCGACGTTGCTCAAAGGGTTCTGAATTTTCAATAACAGGCACATCGGGCGCTAATTTATATTGCATTAATGTATCGTTAGGCACGATATAACTACGATACCAAATATCGCTATTGGCTAAATGTGTTAACGGATCATGATTACCCTCTGGCGATCCCAATAAATAGACATTCGACTTCGCTCCTCGCCATAAAAAGGTGACTAACTTTTTGTCATTATCATAATGCTCAATCAGAGGAGCCCCTTCTTGGCGTATTTGTTGCCAAAACACCTGAATACTTTGTTGATTTAGTTGTTGAGCGAGTATTTGCAAACGAGGACTAACAGGTGCAATCCCTGCATCTTTATCTAACGGCTGATAAGGTTGTGTTGTTAGCGTGAATTGCCACTGTTTTTTAGCTTCACCTTGTGCAACCAATTGATAATTTGCCGTTTCAGGTAATAGAAAGCGTACTTTCTGTTGGCCATCAGCGGGAATATCTTTTAATAAACTACGAATATGAGTGCCGTCTTGTTTCTCTAACCACAGGTTTTGTATCCCTTTTACGTTTAATTCAACATAGCGTTGGCTTTCTAAATGAGCGGTAAAACACAACGTATTGTTGTTATCAAACTGACCTGTCATTTCTTTATTTTCAGTTACGTCTAAGCAATTAGCAAAACTGGAAAAAGAGGCCATCAATGCGCATATCATCAGAGGAATTCTCACTTTATTATTCTCGTTATAAACTATTGTGAGAAACAATAGTAATGATAATTGTTATCAATTCAATAAAAATTAAGCGTGTACAAATTTATAATAAATTTGACACCGCAGCGAAAAATAATAAAATAATCATTATCACTCCCTATGTGATAGCAAGATAAAGTCAATAATTATAGGAGTTCGCTATTTATGTCTATCTTGCATATGAATAGCAATTAAATGAAGGTAATTATTATGTCTATAACGATGTCGCAAAAACTAGCTCGAGAAGGACTTGGTAATCCAGAATTATTTCAAGGTGGTGTTTATATTACAAAAAATGGTCAAGCGGAGCTTTTTGTACAAACAGCTGAAGAAAGACAACTGGAGTTACAAGAAAGAGAAAAAGAGCGTCAATCAAATGCTCTATTGAAATTGGTAATGATAGCGAAAGAAGATATAGCAAATGAGCAAGTTATGTCTCCTGAAGATGTCAAAAGAAAACTACGTGGATCTCGAACTTAATATTAGAGGTGCTTTTGAAAAAAACTGTAAATATTAGAGTATCAGAGACAGCTCTATGGTCATTAAAAGATGCGGAATCATTTAAACTCAGTTGCATCAATAACAGTGAAACCGCTGCTGTATTTATAGATCAACTTTTTGACTCAGCTATTGATGCTATTTCTCAAGATCCTACCTGTTATCGTTATAATGCAATGTTGGCAGATAAAGGGATCGCTATTCGTGAACGTATTGATGTGAACAGTCAGTTTCGTTGTTTATATGAATTCAATGAAGAAAATAATACGGTCGATATATTACTTTTTATAAGTACAAAACAAGATATTGAAGGAATGCTTTATCGTTGTTTAATATTGAAAAAATGATGAAAATGATAAAAATGATAAAAGTCTCCTCAATCATTTTTGTTATTGAGGAGATTTTTTTCTAAGTTTATTAACGTTAAAACGCGCCCATCAACGCTCTTCTAGCGGATAACTGCGGAAACTCCATAATCCCAACGCTTTTAAGCCATCACGATAAATGCCTTGTATATCTGATTTGCTGGCTTTTTGTAATTCAGCTAATGGCTTATCAGGTGCAACAACCGTTAAGTAAGTAATATCACTTGGGCCACTTTGCCAGCTTGCAAGCGTGAAAATCGCATCGGCACGGCGGACATGGCTGCCAGAACTAATAATAACGGCCGTTTTAATACGATGTTTAGTTAATGCATAACGGCTAAATAATGCATTCTCGACTGTTGTACGGGCATAGTTTTCTTGGAAAATACGCTCTGGTGCAATACCGTTTTTCACCAACCAATCTGCCATTAATTTACCTTCCGTTTGATGCGCTTTTGGCACGCCACCCGTAACGATAATCATGGCTTCAGGTAATTGTTTAGCCACTTCTAAGGTTTTATTTAAGCGTTCAATTAAAATCTTATTCATTGTGCCATCGGGATTTAATGCATAACCCAATGTCACAATCGCGTTGTTTTCTTTGGTTTTATTTAGTTTTGCCAAATCTGCTGGTGTTAATTTATCACTTAAAGGCATTTTACTTACGCGATCAATCTCTGCAAAAAAGCGACTAATCTCTTCAGCTTTAGCTGGGTTTAATGATTTCAATTTATTGAAATACGCTTCACTTTCTTTGTCTTTACCTTCAAAACGTGTCCATGAAGTGACATAGATTAATGCATCAATATCATCAGGGGCTGCTTCTAAAATCTGTTTATAAATAGTAATCGCGCGAGGAACATCATTGTTATAGATATAAGCACTTGCGGTGCTAAATAATAAATCGAGACGGTAAGGTTCTAATTTATAAGCTTGTTGCAGTTTTTGCGCCACTATTTCCATATTTGATGGCAATTTTCCCGTAAACCCTGCATCTGACACTCGTGCCGGAGATTTAAAGGCATCTAACGCATCTTGGATCAAGCTATCAACTGTTTGACGCTGAGAAACATATTGCTGATAACTATTATCTGGCTGATGAACTTTTTGGTAAGCCAATGCAGTTGATGAGACGGTAAAACCTAAAGTAGCAATCGCTAACGAAATGATCGTTTTCTTAATACGATATGAAACACGGGAAGGTTGCGCCATTATCTTGTCCTTTTACGAAAAATAGTCTGCTTCTTCACCTGAGCGAATGAAGATAGAGAGTGTGACTCCTCACACCTAATGGCAAAAGAAATACACACCGATAAATCTATACCTGATATCTATCATAAAGATCCCTGAATTAATTTTCAGTAACCTTTTTCACCTTATTGAAAAAAATAGCATTATTACGTAGATAGCTTATTTGGTAGTTTTTTTTATGTATTTTTATCTTTTGGCAAGTGATTTTGTTCTGATAGAGCATCAGTGGCAAAGAATAAAAGGAATTTATTCAGGAAGAAAAGCGTTGGGTTTTAAGGCAAGTGATTATTCTTATCCTTCCAATATAAAAACGCCACTAATGGCGTTTTTAATCATAATGTTACTTAATATGTTTTGATTGCATCATCAATAATTCTCTGACTAATTCAACGCAGCTTAAGAAACGTTCGTCATAATCAGGGGAATTCACTTTGATATATTCAATATTGTTTTTATCTAGCATTTCCATCAGTAAAGTTTGGAAGAGGCGACGATCTTTTTCACTGCCTAAGCTGCGTAAACCATCTGCTACCCATGGTGTGTTATTTTCCAAAACAATAACTAAATCAAAACGATACTCATCAATAAGTGCTTGTACGAAAGGGTGCTCTTTACCTTCATAACGTAAACAAAATGCTTGAGTAGTGACAAAATCTGTATCAATAAACGCCACTTTATTAGCATATTTAACAGCAAAATCAATATATTGAGCATGTCCCAATGCAATTTTATCATAGTCAGAATATTGCAATGCCATCTCATCACCGCCTAAATGTGAAAAGACATAATCACGACCATATTCCCATGCACTCGTGGTATTGAAAATATTGGCAAGCTTATTGACTAATGTTGATTTACCACTAGATTCACCGCCTAAAATAGCCACTGTGCGCACGAAAAAGGGTTTAACTTCTGTTGGAATATATTCCCAATATTTAAAAGGCGCTTGGCGAATTTGACTGCCACTGATATTCATAAATGAGCGTTCAGGATCAATCAGAACCGTTTCAATCCCCAAGAAAGCATTATATTGATCCGCATCTTCCCGCTCACTGGTATAGATAAAATCAGGTGTAATTTGTTTTTCACGTAAAAACGTTTTTATGCCATCACTCCACATTTCCCAACCATGGGGCTGTGGCTCAATACCGTGTTCGTCAAACTCATGAATACGAATATTTTTTTGATATTTAAAAGTTTGTAATAACCAGCGTAATCTGTCACTGACAGTCGGTTGCTGTGACATCGCACTATTGATAAATAGATCCTTATCGCGAGGTTCGTCATGGCAGAGGATCACATGTAATTCATCAACTTGACTACAAGCACGTTGAATTAAATAAATATGCCCAGTGTGAAGAGGATAAAACTTACCAAAAATGACACCAATTGTTTTCTTTTTGATGGGATATTCTAACCCCAAAAATTGGTGTAATGCCGACATTTTTTGCGCACTGGGGCTCTTGATTTTATTATTAATCAATTGGCTAAGATAGCCTTTTGTCATATCACTTTTATCAGCAACGTGTTGTAAGGTATACCCATTTTTTCTGATAGCCTGTTTGATATAATCAAAAGGTCCCATAATTAACTCCTTTAGAAGTCTTCTAAATCATCAAGAACAGATAAGGCATCTGACAGTTTTTTTACACCATACACTTTCATATCAGGTGGATTTTTCTTTGGCATATTTGCACTTGGTACAATGGCACGTTTAAATCCATGCTTTGCAGCTTCTGCAATACGCTCTTGTCCACTAGGAACAGGACGAATTTCACCAGCAAGTCCGACTTCGCCGAAAATAACGAGATCACGCGGTAAAGGGCGATTACGGAAACTGGACACTAATGAAAGTAATAGCGCTAAGTCAGCACTGGTTTCTGTGACTTTAACGCCACCGACAACATTCACGAAGACATCTTGATCAGACATTTGCAATCCACCGTGACGATGCAAAACAGCAAGAAGGATCGCTAATCTATTTTGTTCTAATCCCACCGCAACACGGCGTGGATTTGAAAGCATTGAATGGTCAACTAAGGCCTGGATCTCCACTAATAATGGTCGTGTACCTTCCCATACCACCATGACAGAGCTTCCTGATGTGATTTCATCTCCTCGACTTAAAAAGATAGCCGAAGGATTACTCACTTCACGTAATCCCTGTTCTGTCATCGCAAAGACACCTAATTCATTTACAGCACCAAAGCGGTTTTTATGGCTACGTAGAGTACGAAAACGAGAGTCTGTTTCACCATCTAGCATGACAGAGCAATCAATACAGTGCTCTAGCACTTTAGGTCCCGCTAATGTGCCATCTTTCGTCACGTGACCGACCATAATAATGGCAACATCATGGGTTTTTGCAAAGCGCGTGAGATAAGCGGCTGTTTCACGCACTTGGGCAACACTGCCCGGTGAAGATTGAATGTCTGCCATATGCATTACTTGAATAGAGTCAATCACCATTAATTTAGGTTGTTCTTGTGAGGCAATTAAACAAATTTGTTCGATACTGGTTTCTGACAACATATTAAGTTCTGCTGTCGGTAAACCTAATCGATGTGCACGCATAGCAACCTGTTGAAGTGACTCTTCACCCGTCACATAAAGTGTTTTCATTTGTGTCGCTAAAAGACACATGGTTTGCAGTAATAAGGTACTTTTACCCGCACCTGGGTTACCCCCAATTAAGATGGCACTTCCAGGTACAACACCGCCCCCTAAAACACGGTCAAACTCTTTAAATCCGGTTGAAAATCGAGGTAATGCTTCAAGGCTAATTTCAGATAATTTTTGTACTCGGCTAACGCCTTTAGCATCACCAGCAAAGCCACTAAAGCGCTCATTACGGGAGGAAGGGGTGGCCGCAAGACGAATTTCTGTAATTGTATTCCATGCATGACAAGCCGAGCATTGCCCTTGCCAACGAGGATAATCTGCACCACATTCATTACATACAAAGGCTCTTTTTGCTGCTTTTGCCACACTTCTCTCCCTACGATAACAATTCTAAAAAGCGCATTTAGCGCTCTTCGTGTTTTAAACCACCACTTAAAATACACATCACGCCCATTAAATCAGCATGACGGATAGCGACTTTTGCCTGAGCATACACTTTGGGTTTTGCATGATAGGCAATACCCAATCCTGCTTTTCTCAACATTTTAAGATCGTTTGCGCCATCACCGATGGCAATGGTTTGATCCATTGGGATCTCTAAATCTTTAGCTAAACGCGCAAGCACTTGAGCTTTATATTTCGCATCAACAATGGTGCCTTTTACTTTGCCTGTCAGCTTGCCATCTTTAATTTCAAGGTGATTAGCAATCGCCGCCACTAAGCGTAATTTTTGTTTTAAATTATCTGCAAAATAAGTGAAACCGCCAGATGCGATAGCAATATGCCAATCCATTGCTTGAAGTTTGCGCACCAGACTCGTTAATCCTGGCATAAGTGGTAAATCATCCATCACTTTTTGCAAAATAGAAGCATCGGCTCCTTTAAGTTCAGCAACTCGGAGTTTTAAACTTTCACTAAAATCCATTTCACCTTGCATAGCGCGTTCTGTTATTGCCGCAACTTTATCACCCACTCCCGCAAGTTTGGCGATTTCATCAATGCACTCAATTTGAATAGCCGTTGAGTCCATATCCATCACTAAAAGCCCAGGAGAACGCAAGCGAGGAATTTCACCTAGTGGAACGACATCTAGGCCACATTCATCCGATAAACGGCGAATTCTACGGGTTAGGCTTCCTGCAATACGCACAACTTGGTAATCATCAATACGCCATGAAGAAACCACCACAATTGCCACGCCTAATTTATGCTGGAACTCACTTATTCTTTTCTTATCAAGTTCGCGACCATAAAGTAACCATCCGCTATCGCCAGCACGATAATCCAGTGGCATCACCTCTTCACCACTAAGTGATAACGGCAGACCTGGCCATTTACGGATTTCATCCGGTAAATAGCAATAGGTCAGACTATTTGACATACTTATTCTCCTGTTTTCCCCTGTCTGAACAAAATAATCGTTATTCAGCCTATTCTATCTCTGGCTCATCTGGCAACATGCATATACTTGCTTACGCAAAAGGATGAACATGCTTAAAGACAAACTAAAATTCAAACTACAAAAAACGGCGATTATACTGATTTGTATCGCACTATTGGCATTTCTTATGCAGGGCGCGTCTTATTTTAGCCGTGCTAATCAGCATGCCCGTATTACCCAGTTTGAAGAGCTTGCAAAAACGCTGGCAGAACAAGTTGCGTTCTCTTTATCCACTTATCTGGATGACAGTAGCAAAGATAACGTAAATCCCCTCATTATGGCTAATTTAAATCATCTAACTCACAATAGTCGGGTGCTTGATGCCAGTCTTTATTTAGAAGATGGTACACAAATAGCGCATAGTGGTGAAAATGTCACTGTTAAAGAGCGATTAGCACTAGAAGGGCAAAAAAGTGGTGGTTCTTTTAATCACCAACTTGTTGTTCCTGTACCGGGCAAAGATAAACCGAAGGGTTTTTTAAGGCTAACATTAGATACTCACCAGTTGGTCACTGAATCAAGCCAAGTCGATAACACAACAAATTTATTACGTGTGATGCTGTTAGTTGCGCTCGCCATTGGCTTTTTACTTTCACATAACCTGCTTCAGTTAACACCAGTGCATTGGCAACAATCGCCTTATTTATTAACGGCAAATTTACCGCCTCGTACTGAAAAAGAAGAAGATCAAGAAATCGAAGATCAAAATAATGAAGGAAATGAATCAAAAGAGAGTGTCAGAGAAGAAAATAACGACACTGATAATAAAATAGATAAAACATAAATTCTTACTCTTTTAACAAACTACTCAGTGAGTTTAGTGGATCATTAACTGAACTCACTTTTTTATATCTAATTAGCCATAACTCAAATTAGATATATCTAATTTATACGTATTTTCGTGCTATTTCCTTAATCTTTAAAGGGGTTTTGTTTAAAGTCACGGTAAATTCTGACTAAGTCATTAACCTGAAAAATAAGTTTTAAATCTTTTTCTGGCTCTTTGAGTACTGAGGTGGTTATGACTGAACAATCCGTTATCGAACGCTGTCAACAAATCGTAGAAAATTCAACTCTTTCTCCTGAACAAAAACGTCATTTTCTCGCGTTAGAAGCTGAGAATATGTTGCCTTATCCATCACTTTCTATGGATGCCGCAAAAGCGCTTGATGAACGGGTTATTTGCGATATGTATGAAGGTCATGCCCCTTACAAACCGCGCTATGTCTTACCGGATTATGCGAAGTTTTTAGCACAAGGTTCCCATTATTTAGAATTAGAGCCGGCCCAAGATTTTGATGATGCGCTAAATATGCTCAGTATTCTTTATCATCATGTTCCGTCGGTTACCTCTATGCCAGTATATTTAGGTCGTATCGATAAAATTTTACTGCCTTATGTGGGTGAACTTACCGAAGAGCAACTTTACCCTAAATTAAAACGCTTCTGGCGTTATCTTGATAGAACCCTGCCAGATGCGTTTATGCATGCCAATATTGGGCCTGAAGACTCAATTCTTACCCGATTAATTCTTAAAGTGGATGTTGAACTTCAACAAGTCGCCCCTAATCTCACATTTATTTATGATGCGAATTCAACACCAACAGATCTACTTCACCAAGCCATCACTAATATTTGCCACAGCAGTAAACCCCATATAGCTAATGGTACGTTGCAAGATGCAGTATTCGGTAAAGATGAATATGGAATTGTGAGTTGTTATAACTCTCTGCCTCAAAGTGGCGGTGGTAGCACCTTAGTGCGTATAAACCTCAAAGAGGTTGCACAGCGTAGCCAAAATAGCCTCGATTTTCTTAATAATATATTGCCTTTTTATATGCAAAAACAAATTGAGATCATTGATGCTCGTTGTGAGTTTCTCTATGAAAAATCTCACTTTTTTAACCAAAGTTTTTTAGTGGAAGAAGGCTTGATTTCACCTGATCGTTTTGCCCCCATGTTTGGTATTTATGGCATGGCTGAAGCAGTTGCTCTGTTACTTGAAAAAGAAGGTCAACAAGCTGCTTATGGTGATAATGAGTCTGCTAATAAACTCAGTTACATCATCAGTGAAAAGTTAGCGCAATTTGTTGCAGATACACCGGTTAAATATGGTTGGAAACATCGGGCAATGCTACATGCACAATCCGGTATTAGTTCAGATATTGGTACTACGCCAGCAACTCGTATTCCTTATGGTAAAGAGCCTGATCCCGTGACACATTTAATGACTGTCGCACCTCACCATCAATTTTATACTTCAGGTATCAGTGATATTTTAACAGTGGATGAAACCATTAAACAAAATCCAGATGCCTTAATGCAGCTCTGCTTAGGTGCATTTGCTTCTGGGCTAAGGGAGTTTACCGCTAACGTAGGTGGTAATGATTTAGTGCGTGTCACGGGTTATATGGTGCGCCTATCCGACTTGAAAAAATACAAAGAAGAAGGCTCTCGCTTAAATACCACTTGGCTGGGTGATGAAGCGACGGCAAACTGTCATATTGCTGAACGTAAACCTCGAGTTATTAGCCATGAACAGCAGATGCGCTTCAATAAATAAGATCCTTCCTTTCTCTTGTGTAGATGGCCCAGGCAATCGCCTAGCCATCTTCTTACAAGGGTGTAATTTGCGCTGCAAGAGTTGTCACAATCCTTATACGATGGGGATCTGTGACAATTGTGGTGATTGCATTCCAACCTGTCCTCAACAAGCACTTTCATTACAAAAGGGTGTTATAAGTTGGAACAGTGCCAGTTGTGAACAATGCGACACCTGTATTCAGCAATGTCCACGGCAATCAAGCCCAATGACATTAACCTACACTGTTGATGAGCTTATTACGATCACACGTAAATATGCAGCATTTATTAATGGTGTAACAGTGAGTGGTGGTGAATCTACGTTACAACTCCCTTTTTTAATTGATTATTTTAAAGCAATAAAAGAAGCGCCTGATCTGAAGCATCTTACTTGTTTAATCGACAGTAATGGCACTCTTTCACTTAATGGCTGGCAAAAAATCGCCCCGTATATGGATGGTGCTATGATTGATTTAAAAAGTTGGAGTGAAGAAACGCATCTTTATTTAACAGGAAGAGGTAATCAACGAATTAAAGAGTCAATCAAATGGTTAGCTAATAATAATTTACTTACAGAATTACGTCTTTTATATATTCCTGAAAAAACCGATTATTTAGAGAAGATTGAATTACTTTCTCAGTTTATTAATTCACTAGCTAAATCCATTCCAGTGAGAATTAATACCTTTCATAATCATGGTGTTTATGGGGAAGCAAGTAAATGGAGACCCGCTTATAGAGAAGAAATCATAACATTACAAAATGAATTAACACTTAGAAAAATAAATTTAATTAATAAACCCAATATTAACTTATAATAATAGTAAGTTTAAAACCATTATATATTATATTCATTTTATTTTATCCAATTGACTTTAATTAATACAGAAGTTAACCTCCTGTAAAAACTCGTCTATGGATACCCACAATGAAAATAAAATATAATTCAATATTATTGATGCTGTGCTCAACATATGCATTCCCTATTAATTCTTATGGTAACTATAATATAGAAAATATGGGACATTCAATTTATAAACCTTTTAGTATTCATAATAACGCACCTGAATATCATTACTTTCGTAATAAGAAATATGAATATATTAAATATCTCCACGGTAGTATTTTAGACAAAGAGAATAATAACCAACAATTAATTATGCCATTTGGGAGTATCTACATATATACGGCAATAGATGATCAGGTCCTTTCTACATATAATGATATGGCTAATGATTTTGAAAATAAATTAAAAGTAACTATTCCTGATTATAACATCAGAAACTCCGGTTATTTCAATGAAAGCTTTCTACCAAATGAATTATTTATTAGCATGGATGGCGGAAAAACCATAAAAAAAATAAATAAAGAAAGTAATCCAAAATTAGACACCCTTTATCTCTCTCATATGTCGAAAAATGGTAAAACAGTTGTTGGGTATGCCACAGAATCTAAATCCATATTAGATAATATGATTAAAAACAATAATATTCAATTAAAACAAAATAATTGCGATGGGTACCGTGAATGTTATGCATTTGCCTATAACATAAAAGACAATACCTTTTCTATTTTAGAAAAAAATATAACCATTAAATATTTAACTAAAGATGGAAACTTCATTTTATACAAACCAAAAATTGACAATATAAAAAAATCATATATTTATGACATAAACAAAAAAGAAGAATTCGAATTAACACTTGATAATGTTAATAAACATTTAGCTAATCACCCAGAAAAAGATATCTTACTTACATCAATCACTGAATACCCCTTTTTAAATGGAATAAAAAGAAGAGATATTGATATTCAGAAGATTAGTGATAATGGAAAAGTTTTTATTGGTCAATTAAACCGGGACCTAACTAAGAAACAATTAAATGATAGTAAATATCCTAAAGTTGCGTTTATCTCGACAAAAACAGGCCCTATACAAGAAATTAGTTTCTCTAAATTCGGTTCTTCAAAACTTACGGATATCTCAGCAGATGGAAACTATAGTGTTGGCTGGGGAGAAATTTGGCACGATGATTATACAATTACACTACCTCATAATAAAATAAAAACTTCTTCAGCACTTTTTAGCCAAGCACTGCGCTATGACTTATCCAATAAAATACTTATCAATATTGGTAACCTTTCTAAAAAAGCAAATGAATCCGCATTTAGAAATGCCAGAGCGACTGATATTTCCGCTGATGGTCAATATATTATAGGGTGGTCTGAAACTGATGATTATAACCTAGAAACTATTCCAAAAACATTGGCAGGTACCGGTTATAAAGCCTTTATGATGTTTCATCGTCATGGTTTTATTCATTTCAATAATCAGATGCATGATTTAGGAACACTTAAAAACGGTAAAGATTCAGAAGCACATGCTATTACGGATGACGGAAGAATTATTTATGGGCTATCTACTGATGAACATAATAATTGGCGCCAAGTTATCTGGAAAAATGATCAACTCAGTGATAAATATCTCAATGACGAAAAACAAAAAATTGCAGATGAAAATAACAAACAAGCTGAGCAAGACCGCTTAGCCAAAGAGCAAGCTGATAAAGCCAAAGCCGAGCAAAACCGCTTAGCCAAAGAGCAAGCCGATAAAGCCAAAGCCGAGCAAGACCGCTTAGCCAAAGAGCAAGCTGATAAAGCCAAAGCCGAGCAAGAGCGCTTGGCAAAAGAGCAAGCCGATAAAGCCAAAGCCGAGCAAGACCGCTTAGCCAAAGAGCAAGCCGAGAAAGCCAAAGCCGAGCAAGACCGCTTGGCAAAAGAGCAAGCCGATAAAGCCAAAGCCGAGCAAGACCGCTTAGCCAAAGAGCAAGCTGATAAAGCCAAAGCCGAGCAAGAGCGCTTAGCAAAAGAGCAAGCCGATAAAGCCAAAGCCGAGCAAGACCGCTTGGCAAAAGAGCAAGCCGATAAAGCCAAAGCCGAGCAAGACCGCTTAGCCAAAGAGCAAGCTGATAAAGCCAAAGCCGAGCAAGAGCGCTTAGCCAAAGAGCAAGCCGAGAAAGCCAAAGCCGAGCAAGACCGCTTGGCAAAAGAGCAAGCTGATAAAGCCAAAGCCGAGCAAGAGCGCTTGGCAAAAGAGCAAGCTGATAAAATTAAAGCCGAGCAAGATCGCTTAGCTAAAGAAAAAGCAAACACAAAACCCGTTATCGCTATCAGCAATCCCATTGATATAGAAAATACATATCGCTCTATGCAAATGGCGGCTGAAAATGGTTACAAAGCGATAAACATGCAACAAGGACAACTACGTTACTTAGCCTCGGCAACTTGTAACGTTGGATTAGATAAAGCATGTATCAGTGGGTTTACACACCACCAGCGTTTAAGTAATGCTAATGCCACACAAACAGGCTTAAGTGGTGCTTACCGTGTAGATATTCGCAATATGCCTGTCGTATTAGGTCTGGCTCTTGATACAGATATTTATTCTTCATTACCTAAAGGCTATCAATATCAAGGTTATCCACTGCCTTTAATCGGATTTAGCATCGATTTAATTCCATCTCTGAGTCTTAAACCTAATAATAATGCGCTACACCTTTCTTTAAAAGGTGCCTATTTAAACCGAAAAGTTTCGATAAAGCGTCCATTATTAACGGATACCGAAGCAGGTAAAGGTGATGCGAAAATTAAAGGTTATCATATTGATCTTAAAGGCTATTATCCTTACAGTCTAAAATCCACACTTACATTAACGCCTTTTGCAGGGATCACCTTTACAGAAATGTCGCGTTCAGCTTACAGCGAAACACAAGGCGCTAATTTTGCTGCACAGTATGACAAACTCAATACAGACGCTATCTTTGCCAAGTTTGGATTAGGTTTAGAGTATTTATTAGGTTCATCAATGATACTTACTACCAAAGCGGGTATGTATTGGCATATCACACAACATCAGAGTAATTTTAATAGTCATATTGAATATTTAGGTGCGCAATCTATTGATTATACTGAGAATAAAAAGCAGTTAAAACAACGTCCATTTGCACACACAGGATTAACTTATCAATTTGATAATCACTCGTCGTTTAATACTTCTGTAAATTGGGAAATGACAACTTATCGCTATCATGATGTACAATTAGGCATGAGCTATACCTATCGTTTTTAAGATTAATTAATCTACTCCCTATCTAATTTTTAGGTAGGGAGTGTAATCTATCGGTGGAAAAAACAATAAATAGGGAAGATAAAATGGATATTACTGTTGAAGATACGATGTTGTCGTAAATTGTTTATTGTCATCAACCCACCACACTTTTGTCGAAACCTTCTCAAGTAACGTTTTATTGTGACTAAAGATTATCAAGCTTAAAGGACGTTTTTGGCTTTCTTCTATTAATACTCGCCAAATATCGGCTTGAATTTGCGCATCTAATTGCGCAGTCACTTCATCAGCAATCAAGATTTGAGTACGAGGATCAAGCGCCCTTAGTAAGGCGATACGCGCTAATTCTCCACCAGATAATTCATTCGGTCTACGCGTTAACCACTCTTGTTTTATTCTTAGTTTTTCAAACCAAATTTCATCAGGCGTCCAAGCATCTCGGAGGCTATCTCCAGTTGTTCGAAAAGGATTAAAGCATTTATCAGGATGTTGAGGAACTAATTGGATAGGGCAATAACCTTTAGTCGATAAAGGCTTTTGGTTAAGTAGGATCTTACCACTGGATGGTGCTTGCCACTGCGCTAGAACTCGACCTAAAGTCGTTTTCCCTGTACCGCTTGGTGCTGAAATACCCAGCCTTTCTCCTGCTTCTAACGAAAAGGAGAGATCTCGCCATAACATCTTACCTGCTTGCTGAACAGATAATTGTTTTAACTCTAAAAGTGGCATAAAGATAACTCCAGAAATAATAGATAAAATGTATAAAAATAAGACTTAAAAATACAATATTATAATGGATTAAGTGATGTTTCTTTTGTATTAATAAATTGTTGTTCAGGTAATGCATTCCACAGTGTTTTTAACCATTCGCTACCTTCGTGACGATTAAGCACCGTAGCAGGGATAACTTCATTGACCTCACCTTGATTAAGTACCGCTATCGTATCTGCGAAACGAGCAGCAAGAGCTAAATCATGTGTTACCCAAAGCACTGATTTACCCTGATTGCATAACTCTCTTAAATGCCCAAGCAACAGACATGCATGCTCATCATCAAGCCATGAGGTAATTTCATCAGCCAATATATATTGAGCATTAGATAATGTTGCATTACAGGCTAATACACGTTTTGCCATACCACCTGAAAGTTTGGCCGGATAGGTTTTAACTAACGAGCCTGATAGATGATAAAGCCCTAATTGCTGCACAATATCATCTGATGTAACTTCAGCACCACTCAAATGCGCTGAGCGGCTTAATTGTTCACCGATACAAATTAAAGGATTAAGTGCTGTCACGCCCTGAGGAATATAACAAAAAGTATTACCACGGTATGCAATCAGCTCTCGCTCACTCAATGTATGCCCATTCAGTTTGATCGCACCACGCACTCGCATATTTGCAGGCAATAACCCCAGTGCGCTTTGTAGTAGTAAGCTTTTACCTTCACCGCTACCGCCAACTAAAGCAAGCATCTTTCCCGGTTTAATATCCAGAGAGATTGATTTTAGCAACGGTTGCCAATTTCGTTTTCCTAGCCAACGAAATTGTGCAATATCAATGGATAGTTGCTCAAAACTTAACATCCTGCTCCTCTTAACCACAATTGTTGCATTGCTTTAGCAAATTGATCGAAAATCAATACTAGACACATTAAAATCAATCCCGGAAACACCACCATCCACCAAGAACCTGTACTTAAATAGCGTAATGCATCAGCCAATAATAAACCAAGAGAAGGCTCATGAGCTGCTTGTCCAAATCCTAAAAAGCTTAATGCTGCGCTATGTAATACTGCATGAGGAAACATCAGTAACGTTCCCACAATCCACTGCGGTAATAACATGGGGATATAATGTTTTTTTACACATTCAAAAGGTGAATTGCCAATACGACGCGATAACATCACATAATCCGCTTCACGGATACGCTGAATTTCACCTCGTAAAATCAACGCAAGTTTAGGCCAATGAGTTAATGCCACTGCCCAAATCACCCCTTGCTGCCCCCCCCCTAATGTAAAGCAGATCAAAATCAACAATAACAAATGTGGTAATGCCAAAAGTGCATCCACAACCCCTCGAACAAAAAAATCACAATAGCGATTGATCGAGGAGATACCGGCAAAAATCAGTGCAATTGCGCCACTGACAATGGCACTTGTCACACCGATATTGAGGCTACTTAACATCCCTTGAAAGCAACGTAACCACAAAGAACGACCTAGATTATCTGTACCAAACCAATATTGCTCAGATGGCGCTTGGTTTCTTGCCAAAAAATCCATTGCAATATCAGTATGAGAAACTGAAAAACCGTAAGCCACTAACCCTATCAGTGCGAGGGTAACTAATAACAATCTCAATAAAGGCTTGTTGGGATCGTAAATCATAAGTCTCGCAAAATTCCTTTATTAATACGTCTTAATAATGTGTTAGAAATACTATTACCAAAGAAAATCAAAATAGTGCTGAAAACAACAATCCCCATTAAGAGAGGAATGTCACCTCTTAATCCCGCATCAACCGTCGCTTGACCTAAGCCTGGATAAGCAAATACTTTTTCAGCCAAAAGAGAGCCACCAAGTAATTCACCAATTGATGCAAACTGTAAGCAAAGTGCAGGCGTAATGGCATGACGTAGAACATGAAATAGCATCATAGCCCAACCTTTATCACCTTGAGCCTTAGCAAAATGGATAAATTCACTGCCCATCACTTCGGCAACTTTCGCACGAGTATGTAGCGCAATATTCCCAGTACCTAATAATCCAAGCGCAATCATGGGTAAAATAAGATGAGAAAAACGTTGGCTTAACGTTGCTGTTTCGGCGCTACTTCCCATTGGCCACGCACAACAAATTGGCGCCCAATGTAAGGTGACAGAAAACAGAGATAACAGCAGTAATCCTACCCAGAACGTCGGTAACGCGGCTAATAAATAAGATAAAGTAGAAATAAATCTATCTGGCCAACGATTAAGGTATCGACCAGCCACTAATCCCATCACAACACCAATAACGCCTGAAAATACCCACGCTGAAAAAAGTAAAATAAAGGAAGGTCCAGCACGCTCACGAATAACATCAATAACAGGCATGTTATATAGCATGGAATAGCCAAAATCCCCTTGAATGATTTGGCTAAACCAGAGCCAAAATCGCATCCATAAAGGCTGATCAATTCCCCAACGTGCTGCGATTAAAGGATATTGTTCAGGAGGAACATTCAAGAGATCACTGCCGATATAAGCCTTGATAGGATCAATCGGTGAAAAGCTTAATAAAATAAAAACACCCGCTGTTGTCACCAACAGCAGGCAGAGTAATCGCAGGAAAAAACCTGCACTTTGACGTATTACTGACAAGTCCACTTCCAAGTATCTACACTATTTAATAATGACCATGATCCATGGATTTCAGGTGTTCCTGTACCCAGATCAACACAAGGATTAGTTAGGTAAGTGTGTTGCACATTCATCAGCCAAGCCCAAGCAGCATCACCTTTTACGCCAACGCCATTTTTACCATCCCACTCAACGGCTTTCCAATGAGGAACGGCTTCTTGCCATGTATGAGCATCGAGTGCTGCTTGCAGATGTTTTTCCACTTCAGGATTTTTATAATAGCCGGGATTATAATAACCAACACCTGCTGCATTTTCGCTGTAGTGATGATATAACTCCATAGGATCAAGACTTCCCCAACCAAATAAAGTTGGATTTGAGTGCATATAACGCTCTACGGTATCCCAGCTCCCCGATTTAAGATCCATTTGAATACCAAGGGGCTGTACTAATGCACGAACTGACTCTGCTAAATCGCGACGTGTCGCATCACCACTGGTATACCACAAGGTTAATTTAGCCTCTAAACCGTCTTTTTCACGAATACCATTTTTATTGAGTTTCCAACCTGCATCTTCAAGAATTTGTTTTGCCTTTTCAACATCACCATCTTTAAATACTGCTTCAGTTTGATCCCAAGGTAGTCCTTTTACACCGGTATAAGCGGGAACCGCATAACCATCAAGAACTTGTTCTGACAGTAATTTACGGTCAAGAGCATAATTTATAGCTTTACGGATAGCGATATCAGCCGTGATATCATTACCTATATCATAGCCTTGTGCATTCTTTTCACCTGATTTTACCATTGGGAAAACAATACCGCGATTTTCAACACTTGGTCTTTCCCATAATTTTGTATTAGGTAAATTTTTAGCAATAGCCGCGGTTGCTGGTGGAATGCGAACGATGCCTAATTGCCCACTTTGAGCAGCGGCAAAGGCAGCATCTTCATCAAGAAAAACAAAAATGAGCTTTTCAAAATCGTTTTTCTGCCCTGCATAATAAGGGTTAGCCTCAACAATTAATTGTTGGCCCGGTTGGAAACTGACCATGCGATAAGGACCTGCACCAATTGGCTTTTGTGCATAGGTTTTTTCATCATACTTATCAGCAGAGACAATGCCTAACGAACCTAATACATTAACAAACGTACTCTGTGGTGCTTTTAAGGTAATAGTGACATGTAAATCATCATCTGCTTTTGCAGAAAGAAAATTCCCCATATCTACTTTACCGCCACTTGCAGCCGCATTGTTATAAGTAAATACAATATCTTTTGCCGTTAGTGGTAAGCCATCCGAAAATTTTAAATCGGGTTTTAATGCTAATTTCCATGTTTTGCCATCTTCACTTGGCTGGTAGTCACTTAACATATTGCTATACCAAGAGAGATCCGCATTTTGCTTTAACAATGGGCTATGAAGAAGTAAATAGCTACCATGGCTCCACCCCAACATTGGGTCAAAACCTTCGGTTGGCTCTTCGCCAATAGCCAGTTTTAACGTTTGAGCAGATGTTGCAAAAGGGACGCTTAGTGCGGCTAAGCAAGTTAAAGTTACTAATGATTGCCGCCAACCAAACCGAATAGACATAAAACATTCTCCGATTTTTTAGATACGACTTATCTCCAGTCTCTGATCCCATTAGAAAAGAGGCTGAAATAAGATAAATAACAATGATAATTATGATGCTCTACAATTATTGCAGATAAAGAATAAATCAGTGACACCATAATAAAATTTTTCATTCAACTACTCGAATAATATTCGACAGTTTATTGATTTTACATAAACTTTTATTAAGCAGTATTACTCATTATGGCAAACTTCTAGCAAGTGCACAGTATTTTTCTAATAAATAAGTTATATATTTATCATTGAATTTATCAGTGAGCGCAAAACGAAATAAAGTGACTTTTTAACGAAATTAGATTATTTCATTTTATTTAATATGTATTAAAAATAAAGAAGGCACATTATTGTGCCTTCTTGTGATTATGAATTTAATATTTTCTTTAATTTAAAATAGCGCCGGCCTAAACGCCAACGTAATCTAAAATCTTTTGCATTCTGCCAGATAAGTGCCCAAATTCCTCTATCAAAAAGCTCTTTAACTATTTGTTTTTTAACTTCAATAGATTGAATAGCGCCGATTGAATGAATAATTCCTAAACCTTCTTTTGCAATTTGCCAATAACATGCATTAATATTTTTAACGATATCCTTATGCTTTTGATTAATAGCATCAAGCATCTCTAATATTTTCATGTAATTATGAATAGTTCGAACATGAATAGTATCATTAGGCGTTGCATGAGAAACAGATTCAGAGTGAATAAAATAGTCGTAATAACGCTCATCAATATATTTAACACGTTTGGCAGTTAATAATGCCTCCGTTGTCCATGGAATATCTTGATGATGTAAGCCTGGCTCAAAATAATAACCATGTGCAAGTAGAAATTCGCGTCGATAAATATTCAACCAAGTTACATGTAAGAATTTTTTAGAGTTTAATGCTATTTTTAACCACTGTGGTCCCGTTAAAACATCCGTTGAATGTAATCGGTTAGATGGGAAAATAGGACGTGAAGGACGTCCATCGGCATAAACATAATTACCATTGCAAGTCGCAATATCTAAATCATCAGCAAGAGCGATTTCGAGCAAACGAGAATACATTCTGGCATCGATAACATCGTCTATATCCGGAAAAGCGACATATTTTCCACGAGCAACATGAAAACCAGTATTACGAGCAACAGAAACGCCTTGGTTTTCTTGTGTCAAAATAGTGACATCAGGGAATTTATCTTTCCATTCATTAAGTATTTTTAGAGAACTATCTTTAGAACCATCATCAACAAGAATAAGCTCCCAACTTTCTAGTTTTTGTGTTTGTAAGTAGCTAAAAAACTGAGATAAGAATTTTTCGCCATTGTAAACAGCAACAACAATACTTAATTGAGGCGCAAAAGAAGACATAACCAACCTTTTTTTTATTCTTAGTAAGAGGAAAATTTAATTGCCATCATTTGACTTAAGGATAACAAACATCATTACCCACATATCAAGCTATTCATGCGATCCTATATTGAGATTTAAGACAAAAAGTGGCTTTTCTACTAATTCGAAGCAAAAATCATTATTAATAAGGAATTAGTATAGTTAACTTTAGAAATACCCGATGAAGAAAAGGTTAAGCAACGTTATTTTTTAAAAGAGATGGCTAAAGGAAAACTTAAGGTTAGAGAGGAAAATAGATGTTATTAGCAATAGAATAACTTAACAATGAGTAATATAAGTTACAAAAATTACTTTTTTGTGATTTAATGAGTGAAATATCACTCATTATTGCTTATGAGGCCGTGAATATGGAAAAAATAACATTACAAGCATTTATCGTTCAAGAATGGAGAGATATCGCTATTATTCATTTCCCCAAGCATGATCACGCATTATATGCAAGTAAGTATGATATTACCTACCCAATCACTGAACTAGAGTATGAAACAAATTATTCAGTGGACTACCTTTATCGGGATGATAACTACGCTGTTTCTATTAACCATCCTGTTGCTCTTTATTTTGATGATAATGGCTCTCCGGGTTGGCTTAAGTTTTTAGATGATATTGTGCCTAGTGGTGCAAGTCGAAGATATTGGATCCAATACCTTGATATTGCAAATCTGACTGTAGAACAACAAAATTATGAATTACTTTATCATGGTACTATTTCACCTATTGGTAATTTACGTGTAAAAGAGTCATTACCAACACCTTCCAGCTTAAACAAGGCTCTTGTTTTTACTATTGATGATGTCAAAAATAGAGCCAGCGATTTTCTAGATTACGCACAACGTAAAGGAGCTGCTGCGGGTGGTGCAACCGGTGCTGGAGGTGAAGCACCGAAGTTGTTATTAAGATGCAGTAAAAATGAAGAAGTGTGGATTGATACTTATCAAGATGATGCATCTAATCTCGATAAATATTATTTAGTTAAATTTCCAAGAGGAAATCGCTCAAGTATAGATTGTGATATTTTAAGAGCAGAATATCATTTTTATCATGAACTGACAGCCATGGGTTTTAATACTATTTCCATTGAAGGTATGCGCCTAGAAGAAGGGAATAATTACCCTTCTTTATGGCTTCCTCGTTTTGATATAAAAATAGAAAATAATGAAGTGATTCGTTTAGCGATGGAATCTGTTTATTCCATGTTGAATAAAGCACCGGGTACAACGCTATATCATGAAACCGCCATCAGAGAATTAATTGATAAAATTAATCAAAGTAATATGGTTACCCAATTTGGTTTTCAATTTGATACAAGCGATTTTATTATTGAGTGGGTAAGACGAGATTTATTAAATATTATTTTTGGTAATAGCGATAATCATGGACGAAATACTTCTTTTATAAGATATAACAACGCAATTTATCTCGCACCTATTTATGATTTCGCACCAATGAAAGCTGATCCAGAGGGAATTGCTAGAACAACAAAATGGAATTCACAAAATGAAATGGGCGGTGAGTATAGTTTTATTAATATTGCAAATTCGTTATCTGATTTAATCCCTCAAGAACAGTTACTCAACGCGCTAAAAGAAACGGCATTACAACTTATTACATTAAAAGAAAGATTAGAAATAAGAGGTGTACCGACACAAATCCTCACAATGCCTTCATTTGGTTTTGATTTTATACCTAATAAGCTCGAACGCTGGGGGTTGTTATCATGAATAATGTGAACCATAAAAGCCCAATCAATACAATTCCTGTCAGAGCATCCAAAAAACGCCAATCTGTAGCAACAGTGGATAGAAAAGAAGTCATCAACCAAACGATGTCTCAATTGTTATTTGAAGAAATAAGCCAAGGAGAGGCATTGAAAATACTAAGAATCAAAGTATTAGGTTTAAATCAAGAACGTTATGCTAAGCTTATTCATATTTCACGTAAAACACTCTCAGAAATAGAAAATGACAAAGGTAATTACTCTGCTGATATAATTAATAAAGTATTTAAACCATTTGGATTAAAAATTGGGCTGATCCCTTATTCTCCTCATGTTTTGCTTTCATTACTAAAAGAGCATATTAATGAGTAATATAAGTTACAAAAGACACTTTTTTTATAATTAATGATACTTATATTACTCATTAACGAAAAACATCCGCAAAGCGGATGTTTTAGTTTTTATCTATATGAATAATCTTTGGATACTTGTTCTACTTTTATTCTTCGATATCTTCTTCATCACAAACTTCAAGCTCCGGAAAGTAATCAACTCGCCAAGACTTGATACCTTGATAAATTTCATCAACGGCATTTTTTACTGCTTCGGTCATTGGGTAATAAAAACCGACTAAATCAGGTTGGATACCTAGAAAAGTGATATCAGGAATATCATCTTTTAATTGATCAATAAGAAAATTCAGCGGCATATTATGGGTGCTCATAATAAACATTTCCGCTATATAATCAGGATCTATCACCCTGATCTCACCCGGATTTAAACCAATATCAGCAGCATCAACAATGACAACACATTGCGGTTGTAGCTCTCTTACTTGGTAAGAAACATTCTCAGGCGCACTTCCTCCATTGATAACAATCCATCCATCAATGGGGTTTGCTTCCATTAACTCGGCAAGCAGAGGGCCTGCACCATCATCTCCCATCATGCTATTGCCTACCGTTAATACCACTTTAGGTGCTGTCATTGCTTCACTCATGGTTTTCTCTTCACTATCAAATAAATCGCCGGTTCTGCGTGGATCTCACCCAGTAATTTAATCAGCGTTTGACTCCACTCACTAAAAATAGGATCGTCACTTTTTGTGATAGGATCAAATGCTAACGCTAATAAGTGAGTATGCTCAGAGTTAATATTGATTTCACCAAATGTCAGTAATCCGTGCATTTTGCGCTTAGCTTCACCTTCAGGTAATAAATCAATCCACTCTTTATATTTTTCTAAAGGGCAGACTAACTCTGTTTTTAAACAGTCAATCATTCCCACATGGTGGCCAATTGCAAGCGAGTAATACATCACCTGTTGTGCTTGTTCAGGAATATCATCATCACTATCTACAAACTTTTGTCTTAATGACCAAAAGTAAACTTTAGCGTCATCAGGCATATATGCCTCCTTGACTTAAAGAGTAAACCAAGCGTTTTACAATCTCTGATAAACGAGGATCGTTAGCTTGTCGTAACCATTCATCAACACGACCACTCACTTCTTGAATTGTGGCACCTTCAAGTAACGTCAAGAAATGATCACTGATTTGTCTTCCTTGGTAATAACCTGCAAGACGACGCGCTTCACGCTCAATCATTACCCGAGCATCAAGAGGAATAGAAGGTAAAATAAGTGAAGCTTTTTCATTCTCAACTTCTATATGTGATTCGCCTTTTAATTTCTGATCAAGCAAACCTAAAGCAACAGCAAAACCATAAATAGTTGCTGCTGGCGTTGGAGGGCATCCTGGGATCCATACATCAATAGGCACGATAGATTCGCTACCACCCCATACGCAATACAGATCGTGGAAAATACCGCCACCACAGCCACAAGCGCCATAAGAGATACAGATTTTTGGATCTGGCGCTGATTCATAGGCACGTAATGCAGGAACACGCATCTGGCGCGTTACGGCGCCAGTGAATAATAAAATATCAGCGTGACGAGGTGAGGCTACCACTTTGATACCAAAACGTTCAGCATCAAAAACGGGTGTAATTGCAGAGAAAATTTCAATCTCACAACCATTACAACCACCACAGTCAACACGATAAACATAAGCTGAACGCTGAATATCTTTCAACAATGTTTGCTTTAGCTTTTGTACCTGATCATCTAAGGTGATTGGTTGGCTAACATGATGATTAATGGGAATTTCTGGTAGACTCATTTTATTGTACTCCCGATCTCGCCCATACTAATATTTTCACGGCCATCAGATAGTAAGTTATGTTTACGCTTACATTCAGGGCAAGTTTCAAATTGTGGTCGCATTGCTTCCACGGTATTTTCATCCCAACCCGATTGCACTAATAATGCCATCGCATATTCAACGGATTTTTTAGGGGTAAATGGCTGATGGCACTCACGGCAATTCAATAACTTAAACGTTCCTTTTATATAAAGGTCTGATTTTTTCGTCACTGCCGTTTCAAACATATCTGATAAAACAATCGCTCTTGTTGGGCAAACTTCTTCACAGCGACCACAGTAAATACAGCGACCAATAAACAGCTGCCAGTGACGCTCACCTGTTTCTAAATTGGTTTCCATCGTTAATGCATTGGCAGGGCAAGCCGCAGTACAAGCACCACAAACAATACACTGCTGTGGATCATATTCAGGCTTTCCTCTAAAACCATCCGGTAAATCCAGTGGTTTAAATGGATATTTTGTTGTTGCTTCGCCTGTTTTGATTATGGTTTTAAACAATTTTAACATCGTTCATTCCCTCACTTGAGCGGCGAATTTTTACGTTCGATGCTATAACGTTCAATTTCTTTATAAGAAACTGTTTTAGATTTACGTTTTTTCACATCGACGAGCGTTACCCTGTCAGTACAGGAATAGCAAGGGTCAAGGCTACCGATAATCAATGGTGCATCAGATACGGTATTTCCTTGCAACATATAACGTAATACAGGCCAGTTAGCATAAGTCGCAGCGCGGCAACGCCAGCGGAAGAGTTTTTGGTTATCACCCAACATACTCCAGTGAACATCTTCGCCGCGTGGTGCTTCTGTAAAACCCAGTGCAAATTTATATGGCTGATAGGTAAAGCCTTCTGTTAATAACGGGCCTTCTGGCAAATTATCTAAGGCATATTCAATCATTGAAAGTGAATCAAGGACTTCTTTAATACGAACCATAACGCGTGAGAATACATCGCCACCTTCATAGCTAAAGAGCGTCAGCGGAAGATTGCCATAATCGGCAAATGGGTGGTCAAAACGCACATCACGTTTAAAACCACTAGCTCTGATCATTGGGCCTACAGGGCTAAAATCACGAGCAACTTTTTTATCTAAAATACCCACACCCACAGTCCGTTGTTCCATGTTAGGTGCAGTGAGAAGAACATCGACAAGTTCAGTAACTTCACGACGCATTTCTCTTATTAATTGAATAGTTTTAAGGCGCTGATCTTTTAAGATATCGCGACGAATACCACCAATAAGATTTAAGCCATAGGTTTTACGTGCACCGGTGAGCATTTCTGCAATCTGCATTGATTTTTCACGAATACGGAAAAATTGCATAAAACCAGTATCAAATCCTGTAAAGTGGCTCGCTAAACCGATGTTGAGTAAGTGGCTATGAAGACGTTCGACTTCCAATAAAATGGTTCTAATAGTATGAGCACGACGTGGCACTTCAATACCTAACGCATTCTCAACCGAGGTTACATAGGCCACGCTGTGAGTGAAACCACAGATACCACACACGCGGTCTGATAAAAATGTCACTTCGTTATAACCCATACGGGTTTCAGCCAGCTTTTCCATACCACGGTGAACATAGAACATGCGGTAATCGGCATCGACAATATTTTCACCGTCTACAAATAAGCGGAAATGTCCAGGCTCATCGGAAGTAATGTGCATAGGGCCGATAGGTACAACACGCGCATCTTGCTTACCTTCATTCACAAAAGGGTAAGTCTCAATTTCGGTCGTTGGTGCTGGACGTTGACGATAATCCATTGCATCTTTACGCAATGGATACATCTCATCAGGCCAGTCATCAGGAAGCACTAAACGACGCTCATCAGGTAAACCAACGGGAATAAGGCCATACATATCACGGATTTCACGTTCACCCCAAACAGCAGCTGGCACTCGCGGTGTTACAGACGGAAATTCTAGCGTAATTGGACTAACATGGGCTTTAACTACAATCCAGCATTTTTCACCCTCTTCCATTGATAATGCGTAGTACACGGCATAATCCCCGTTTAAACTACGTTCGTCATTACCAAATAAGACCGGTAACCAACCACCTAAGCCGTAATACAAATATTCCACCACTTCAGGAAGTGATTCTGTTTTTACTGTTATCGTCAATTGATCAGCGGTTTGTCGCTCTTCATCAAGAACAGCTGATGGGAATTTTTCACGAACTTTGGCAACATAATCTCCACCTAGTTCTTTTCCCTCTTTTCTACTGACATAATTTTGGTAGCTCACGTTACATCTCCTGAACTGATGTGGATTGATTGCTGATTAACGTTGTTGGCCATGCATAATTTGGTGATTCATTTTTATCAATATTCATCACGATATTAGCGGCATTTTCTAACAGCTCGCTGACAGGTTTGGGAATGTGAGTTCCCATTAACAACATAAGAGCAATCAAAATGACCATTGGTAATGTGGTTAAGATCCCCAGTTCACCTTTAACAACAACATCAGGTTTTGGACCAAAGACAGTTTTCGCCACCATACGAACTAATCCACCTAATACTATGGTTAATAACAATAATAGTAGAATAGTTAAACCTATGTGCTGAGAAGCTAAACCTGCCACAACAATCATAAATTCACTGATAAAGACGTTGAAAGGAGGCATTCCCCCTAACGCTAACGCACCACCAGCAAAAAGAGCTGCACTTAATGGCATCACTTTAAACATGCCTTTTACGACATTTAAATCACGTGTGCCATATTTCAATAACACGTTACCAGAGCCACAGAACAACAGTGCTTTCGCTAAACTGTGGTTTAAGGTGTGGAATAAAGCAGCCAAAATTCCAATTGGTCCACCAATCCCTAATGCCACGGCAATTAATCCCATGTTCTCCACACTGGAATACGCTAAAAGACGTTTCATATCGCGCTGAATAAGAATAAAGAAAGCCGCGATAGCCACAGAGAGGAAACCAAAAATCAGCAGTAAATTACGTGTAAATTCAGTGCCAATAGCAGCATCAATAATAATGTAGTAACGAATGATGATTAACAGAGCACAATTCAGTAATACAGCCGATAACAAGGCACTGACTGGGCTTGGTGCTTCACTGTGCGCATCGGGTAACCAAGCATGCATTGGGAATAACCCCGTTTTGGTACCAAAGCCGATTAAAATAAAGACAAAAGCTAAATGCATCAGAGTTGGGTCTAACTGGTCTGTATATTTCAACACTTCAGTCCAGAAAATGGCCTGATCTGGATCAGGCATAAAGCTTGCGGCATTGGCATAAACCAAAATAGTACCGAAAAGACCAAACGCGACACCGACACTACAGATGATGATGTACTTCCACGCTGCTTCTAAAGAAGAACGCTGACCATAAATTCCTACTAAGAATGCAGAGCTTAGGGTTGTTGCTTCAATGGCTGCCCACATTAGGATCAAGTTATTACTGGTGATCGCTAATAACATGGTGAATAAAAACAGATGGAAGAAACCATAGTAATTACACAAAGTGCGTACTGAGATTTCACCCTCATCCACTTCGTGACCCATATAGCCAATAGAATAAAGCCCCGTTAAAAAGCCGATAATGCCTAAGATAGCGAGGAATAATGCGCCTAAGCTATCAACGTGAACCCAATTAGCAGCAGCCAATATTTCGCCATGAGACATGACATCTGCCACAGTTCCTAATGCTGCGACTAACAAAACGGTGATACCAATCGCATGAATGCCTGTCACAACAGAACGAGCACCTGCTTTTAATAACGGACTCAGAAACGCTAGTATTGAAAATACCAACGGCGCAAACATTAAAATTGTTAACATGGTTGTTTGGTTCATCTCCTCACCCCTTCAGCGCGGTCAGTTGATCCACGTTCAGTGTGTTGAGCGTGCGGTAAATCTTACGAGCCAACACTGCCATCACAATCACAGCAAAGATGGCGTCAGTGGCAATACCAATTTCGACCAGTTCTGGTGCTCGCCATGCCAATAATGCCAGTGTTAAGTGAGAGCCGTTTTCCATTAAACAGTAACCAAAAGCTTGTTTTAGGATATTGCGTTGAGTCACGATGCAAAGTAGCCCCAACATAAAGTGTCCCAGAGAAACTGCGAGTGCAGGTTTCAAATCAACAACCATTGGTATTTGAATTGGCTCAACCACAAACCAGCTTAGAATGACGATAACAGCTGCCAGCAACATCAATAGCGCGGGGCTAATAACACTGATATTTGCACTAGGATCAGATAACTTACGAAATGCAAACCCTAAAATAAGTGGAACAAGCAGAACTTTAGTAAAGAAGGCGGTAATCGCCCAAAGTGTCAGTTGGTGTGCATCTAACGTATTCGCCAAGGTGACAAAAATCATCACCAAGACGAAAGATTGCAATGCATAGAACCAACAAGAAGCAATCGGCTTTTTCGCGCCAATTACTAGTAGCGAAGTTATCATCATTAACCCCGCCAAATTATTTACGATAAGTGCTCCAGTCATGATTTATCTCCCTTATCCTAGCCAAGTGACTGCGATAACACTGGATGCAAAGGACATAATAATCAGTATTCCAATGACAATTTGCATCGCCATAGGAACAGGTTGTCCTTCCTCAACTTCTTTACTTGGCTTGCCCGGTACAACACGGCCAAACCAATAGATAAACCAAGTGAAGCTAGCAACAGATTCAATCAGCACCAGCACCATAATTGGTGTCATCACCCAGAAAATACTCGACAATTCAAAACCCGCGGCAAAAATTGGGAATTTACTAAAGAAGCCATTAAGTGGTGGAACACCTGCAATTGCCAACGCGGCGACACAGAAACCCACACCCAATAATGGATATTTATTAATTAGCCCTTTTAAGCGAGGCAACATGCGAGTACCGCAGCTATAGCTCAATGCGCCAGCAACTAAGAAGAACAAACTTTTAGCGAAGGCATGGTTAAAGATATAAGCAATACCGCCTTCAAACGCTTCACGCGGTCCAAAGATAGAGATAGATAATGCGAGGAAGATATAAGAGAGCTGAGTAATAGTTGACCATGCTAACAGGCGTTTCATATCTTTTTGTGGCAAATACATCATAAAGCCATAAATCAACGTGATAACCGCCATGGTAATACCCACCCACCCAATAATATGAGGGACATCACCACCTGCTGACATAATGGCACGAGCAAAGATATAAACACCGACTTTCACCATTGATGCTGCGTGTAAGTAAGCACTTACAGGAGTTGGTGCTTCCATCGCATCAGGTAACCAAGCTTGTAGTGGTAATTGAGCTGATTTACCCCAAGCTGCAAAGAGGATACCGCCAAACACAATCAGTTTGGTTGGCTCATCTAAGGTTGCAATTGCGGTTAATTCAAATGTCCCCGTACTCACAAATAAGGTTGCTGCCGCGAGATAAAGACCGATTGAAGCAACGTGAGTGATCAACAACGCTTTCATTGCGGAGCGGAGTGATTTTTCAGATTGGTAGTAACCGATTAATCCCCAAGAACATCCCCCTGTGATTTCGAAAAACAGGAGTTGACCTAAAATAGTTGATGAAAGGACTAAACCAGCCATTGCTCCAATAAAAATCAGCAAGAAGGCATAATAGCGACGAGTCCCCTCATGTGGATGCTCACGGTTGCCGTTAGTCAGATAGCCAGTAGAGTAAAAACTCACTAACAACCCTAAGAACACAACAGCGAAAGCAATCAAGGTACTGACACGGTCAATGGTAAAACCAAAGAGCGCAACATCACCATATTGTACTAGCGTAATTGTGGTATCGACTTTACCTTCAGCGAGGAACTGCCAACCTAAAACAACTGTTCCTAATGTGGCTAATAAAGCGAAAAGTGTACATAACCACTTCGCCATCCGATTTGGCATTAAGGACGTAATCAACGCCCCCGCAAATGGGATGAGTAAGGTCGCAAGAGCTATATTTTCCATTGTAATCATCGCTCCTTATAGACCGGTTAAATAGAAAACAAGAGCCAGTGCCGCAACACCGAATCCTAACCATGTCACATGGTGAGTTAGCAGGAAGCGACCACGCGCTAAACTGTTTTCAACCAATGACGCTAATACAAACACTACTAACAATTTCACAGCCATTAAAACTAACGCTATAAACAGTGCAATAAAGGTGAATTCTGTTGCTTTGCCGAAAGGAATAAATATGGCTAAGAACAGTTCAGCCACTACAACTTGTTTTAAACCAAGACCCAGCTTCACCATGGCAAAACCAGAGCCTGAATACTCAGTTAATGGTCCTTCTTGTAACTCTTGTTCAGCTTCAGCAACGTCAAATGGCATTTTGCCCATTTCGATAAATGCCGCAAAAGCACAAGCTAATAAGGCTAACAATGTTGCTGTGGGTGATACCCAACCTTGAGCCAGAGTTGCACTGATGGTGCCAACGTTGGTTGAACCCACAATTAAAGCCACCACAATCAGTGATAACACTAAAATTGGCTCAACTAACACACCCAGTGTTAATTCACGGCTAGCACCAATACCCGCAAATGGGCTTCCTGAATCCAGCCCAGATAAAGAGAAGAAGAAACGATAAAGTGCAAACAAATAAATCAGTGCGATAAGATCGGCTGCACCCGCAAACAGTGACGTTGCAGTAAAGACAGGCAGTGCCATAGCAACCACTAACATACTTCCAAGTAACACATACGGCATCACTTGGAAGATCACACCAGATTGCTCGGGCGCTACTGATTGACGTTTAAATAACTTAAAGATATCTCGATAATCTTGCAAAATTCCAGGGCCTCGACGCGAATGCATCTTGGCGCGAATTGTGCGCGAAATACCTGTACATAACGGGGTTATCGCCAGCAAAAAGAGTGCTTGTATTAGTGCGAATATTCCCATCATTAACGTAGGTGCTTCTTGGAAAGTCATAAGTCCCTCTCCTTACGCTGCGATGACTAAAAGTAAGATGACCAGCGCTGCGACAACGTAGAGACAATAAAGTCTGAAATCCCCGCCTTGTAGGCATTGGATACGTTTTGCAAATCGTTGGATCCCACGAACCAGAGGATAAATAATGCGTTCATCCCAGAATGGTTCGACCTTTTCAGCACCGAGCTGTGTTTTATTAAAACCACGAGACAACAATGGAGATGGATCAAGCTGTTTACGCATGCGATAAAGTGGTGCAAACATGCTACGTAGTGCTTGAGTAAAGCCACCTGCTGACACTGCCATGTCTTTTTCCCATACATAACCACACGCCCAAGGATTACCTTTACGACGAAACGCAGGTTGATTGCCTTTCAGGCCAAGATAAATCAGGAATGGGATAAGCGGTAAGGCAATTAATAAAACAAATGTTAATGCTGGAGAGAACATTGCTTGTGATGCGGTATCAGGAACAAGCATTGCGCCTTGAGTCACGGTTAATGCACTGGTTTCGCTAAGTGACATTGCAATGTTTGCAATAATTGGTGCAACAAAAGCCGCCCCAACACCTAACACAACACAGAAAAGTGCTAATAAACCCATTGCAATCGTCATTGGTAAAGGCACTTCTTTCGCTTTTGTTGCTTGCTCGCTACGCGGGCCACCACAGAAGCTAACACCATAGACTTTAACAAAACACATTGCCGCTAATGCACCCGTAATTGCCAGCATAATAATGGCGATAGGACCACTTAAGCGCATCACAAAGTTACCTTCGTAACTCATCGAAAATAGCGATTGGTAGGTATACCATTCACTCACAAACCCGTTTAGTGGCGGTAAAGCTGAAATGGACATACAACCAATTAAGAAGGCTGTTGCGGTATAAGGCATTAATTTTGCCAATCCGCCCATCTTATCCATATCGCGTGTGTGAATTTGGTTAATGATGGCGCCTGCACCTAAGAATAATAATCCTTTAAACACTGCATGGTTTAATAAGTGGTATAACGCCCCTAATAGACCCAGTGCAGCAATTACAGGATGGTCGGTTGCCATACCAACCATGCCAACACCCACACCCATTAAAATGATGCCGATATTTTCAACGGTATGCCATGCGAGTAAGCGTTTTAAATCGTGCTCTGCTAAGGCGTACATAACACCTAATACAGAAGAAACGGCACCAAACCCAAGAACAACAATGCCCCACCACATTTCTGTAGCGCCTAATAAATCGATACCGACTTTGATTATCCCAAAGATACCAATTTTAACCATTACACCTGACATTAATGCCGATGCGTGTGAAGGCGCTGCGGGGTGAGCTTTTGGTAACCAACTGTGTAATGGCAACATACCGGCTTTGGCACCAAAACCAAAGAAACCCAGTAAGAACACCACAGAAGCCATTGCAGGAGAAAGAGAGAGCTGGCGGAATGAATCAAAATCAAGGCTACCACTTTCACGCCACATTAAGAAGAAGGCAATCATGATTAACACGGAGCCTGCGTGAGCGATAAAGAAGTAAAGTAAACCTGCGTGAATAGATTCGTCATCTTGGTCAGCAATAACTAAGAACCAAGAAGCCAGTGACATCATTTCGAATAGGATAATAAAGTAAAACGCATTATCCATCACCACTAAGCCAACCATAGAAGCAATAAACAGATTCATAAAGAATCCCATGCTCCAAGCGCCACGTCCTTTATATTCTTGTACATAAGCAAGAGAATAAAGCGCACACACACTGACCAATAATGAAATGACGAACACCATAAAGGCGCCTAACATATCCATGCGTACCACGAAGGCTGCAAATTCAAATGGGCCTGCCGCGGTAAAAGTGGCGATTTTACCACCCAAAATAACCGGTAATGCACTTAAAACACCTAATACACCGCCGATGATTGCGCTGATCCCTGAAATAAGGATTGCCAATCCTTCCTGTTTCTTTAAAAACAGTGCAATAACGCCACCAACAACATACAGGATGACTGACCACAGCAGTAACTGAAGAGGTTCCATATTACTTCCGCTCCTGTGTCAAAGTAGATAAATCGTCAAGACTCGTAATAGGTTCCATCACAGAATCTAAGCGACGCGTTTTCATCTGCTCTTCAAGTTTGTCTTCTTCAACTAAATGCAATGCATCTGTCGGACACACCTTGACACAAGCAGGGCCTTCATCAGAGAAAGCACATAAATCACATTTCACTGCAATTGCACGAATACCCACATTCCACGCAAGAAATGGGTTGGTGGTTGGAAGACTTGCTGGCACATCGGCCAACATCTCTTCAGGAACAAAATGTTCAAAGACAGCCGGTAAGTTAACGGGTTTGCTACCTGATGGTGTAATTGCCCCAAAGGGACAAACCAGACCACATAACTTACAGCCAATACACAGGCTCTCATTAAGAAAGATCATATTATCTTCATGAGTAATGGCATTGACTGGGCACACGCGAGCACAAGGAGCATCCTCACAGTGCCGACAAAGCATCGGGGCTGTCTGATCCTCCACTTTTACCACTGTAAGACGCGGGTGCGCCTGTAATCCCACAGCTTGATGAACTTCCGAACAAGCTGCCATACAGGTATTACACCCTATGCATCGTTGTGGCTCTGCAATTACAAAGCGATTCATTCGCCACATCCTCCGAGAAAAACGTTTAACAGCATGACTGTCGTCAATTTTTCTTTAGATGAAGCATATTTCGTGCCAAGAAAGAATTTATTTTATTTTCATTCAAAATCAATAAATTAAAAAATAAAAGGAAAATAAAAAATGACGTGTCGACAATTATGACGTTGACAGTAAGTGGTGGGTTCTAAACAACAATTTTGTCGTCACTATGATTAGGTATCAAAATGGCGGAGCACAAAGAAAAATAGCTGAATTATCTTTAGATAACTCAGCTAACTTTAAACACGTAATATTAATGTTTTCTTTTATAACATAAGATTAAGGCATTAAAGGAGATACCAGAGGTGTTCTTTCATCATTAACCACTTTACCAAAACGCTCACTGCCTGCATTCCAATCGGTGATTGCTTGTTGAATTTCTTCTTTGCTACGACCAATAAAATTCCACCACATCAAAATTTTTTCATTTAAAGGTTCGCCACCTAAGAAAAGAATTTGAGCATTGTCACTTAGTTCAATCGTTAATGACTCAGCGTTTTGTATTCCAATATAAGCAAGTTCATTCGCAGCAAAGCGTTCCCCTTCTATTGTCATTTCTCCCGTTAAAACAAAAAGCCCATATTCATATTTAGGATTTAATGATAAAGGAATGCGAGTAGCATGTTTTGACATAATATCCATGCCAACCATGGGTAATAAACATAATACGGGAGAGCTGTGGTTTTGATAATCACCGATGAGTAACGTAAAGTCAGCGCCATCAGCTTGCCATTTAGGCAGATCAGGATAGTGATCAAAGCGCGGTGGCATATTTCTTTTATCGTTTGGTAGTACTATCCATAATTGTGCCAGATGAACTTCTTTTTTATCACCGTGACTATCTTCTGAATGGCTAATACCGTGACCGGCGGTCATTAAATTCACTTGTTGAGGTCGAATAACTTGCTGAAAACCTAAGCTATCACGATGTAAAATTTCGCCTTCTAACATCCAAGTAAAAGTTTGCAAGCCAATATGGGGATGTGGCGAAATAGCTAATTTATCGACAGTATCATTAAAAACGGTGGGGCCTAAATGGTCGAGAAAACACCAAGGTCCAATTAAGCGTTGTTTTTTATCAGGTAAAGCACGATAAGTTTCAATCCCCCCAACATCACGGGTTTTAGAGGTAATACGTAATGGGGCATTTACTGCGTCAGAGTGTTGATGTTCCATTGTTCACCTACTTTTAATTTATTGTTAAGTCATAAAATACTTTATTATTATCTAGTATAGATACTAAACCTTTATCTATTTAATAAGCAAAACATATCACTTACGTAAAAAATAAGCCTGATAATTCAGGCTTATAAAAGTGAATAATAAGAATGACTTAAATTTTATAAATTTTCTTTTCTATTTGTCTCATTGAATTTAAGCCAGATTGTAAATCTTCTGGTGTTGCTTCAGAAAAACCTTCTGTAAAGGTTGCTGATAAATAAGCATCAACCATCATTTTAGCTTTAAAAGGTGTTATTAATAAGCCACCCATTGCCATCATATTACAGTTATTAATTACCTTACAAAAACGAGCTGTCGTGATACTTTCACACACACCACAATAAACATTTTTATGTTTATTCGCACTAATACTCACACCCATTCCTGTACCACAGAAAACAAAGCCAATATATTCAGGATGTTCAGAAACAATCGAACCAACTTTATCGCCCACATCACAATAGCCAATAGGGCCTGATTCTGTGAGATCTTTTATTGTGTAATTTTTTCTGACAAATAAGATTTAATCGTATTTTTAAGCTCAAATCCTGAAGGATCAGCCCCCATAATAATCGTTCTATTTTCCATATAGCCTCCTAAATTAACTCAAGTACTACTGGTAAACATAAACCATTGATAACATTTAAATTTAAAATAAACTCAAAGGCTATTGTTTATATTAAACCTAAATAAAGTGTAGATTAAAATTCTATTATTTGTGTTTAAGTTTGGGAGTTTTACAAAAAAAAAGAAGAAATAAAGAAATGGAAATTAATTCCATAAAGAAGGTGATTAACCTATAAAATAAGTTAATTTTATTACGTCATAAATTGAATTAATAAAAAAATAAAAGAGATATATCAAAGTAAATGTCTATATTGAAAGGGTTTCCCTAGTACAACTAAAATATAAAATAAAGATCAATAATATTACAGGATTAATGTTTTTATCTATACTCTTCAATATCTCTTAAAGGAAAGTCAAAAAACTTAAAGTAAATATTGCTGTGGATTATCTTTACCAAAACAACCTACATACTCATTCTAAGAAAATGGTTATTTTTTACCAATTCCAATATTGAATAGAGTATTCACTTTTGGCATTCTAAATATAATAAAGGGATAAATAAATTAGGAACAAAATAATAACATAAAAAATTAAATAATGCAGTAATACAAATTAATCAATTTTTTAGAAAGAAAATAGCATAGTTTATTCAATTTTTATAAATTAAAAATAAAAAAATACCGCAGATAGTTAACATTATCTGCGGTAATTAATTATTGTACTTAACGTTACACTCAGTAAAATAATCTACACGATTATTTTACGCGTGATACGTATTCGCCTGAACGAGTATCAACTTTGATGATTTCACCAATTTGTACAAACAGTGGTACTTTAACGACTGCACCTGTACTTAATGTTGCTGGTTTACCACCTGTACCTGCGGTGTCACCTTTCAGGCCTGGATCAGTATCAACGATTTCTAATTCAACAAAGTTTGGTGGAATAACAGCGATAGGACGATTATCCCACAGTGTTACGATACACTCAGCTTGGTCGATCAACCATTTAGCATTATCACCAACGGCTTTTTCGTCTGCAGCTAATTGCTCAAAAGTTTCGTTGTTCATGAAATGCCAGAACTCACCGTCGTTGTACAGGTAAGTTAAGTTGATATCCATGACATCAGCACCTTCTGCTGAATCAGTAGATTTAAATGTTTTTTCTAGTAATTTGTTAGAGATCAGTTTACGCAGACGTACACGAGCAAATGCCTGACCTTTACCTGGTTTAACAAATTCACATTCAGTAATGACGGCTGGCTCGCCATCTAACATGATTTTAAGACCTGAACGAAAATCGTTGGTATTATAAGAAGCCATGAATATCCTCTAACTTTTTTAATTTAAAATGGCATAGCCAAAAAATGGCACACATTGTAACTCATAATCACCCCACCAGAGAAGTCTGGTTAACACAACTCGCGCAGGCAATCAGTGATCCTGTTGAATTACTCCAACTTTTAGCATTGGAACATCACGCTGATCTCCAAAAAGGGGCTCAGGCGCGACGGCTTTTTCCGCTACGGGTTCCCCGTGAATTCGTTGCACGCATGAAAAAAGGCGATCCTAACGATCCATTACTTTTACAAGTATTAACTGCAAATGCTGAATTTACCATAACACCGGGATTTTCTACGGACCCGTTAGATGAGCAACAAAATGCGGTGCCAGGTTTATTACATAAATATCAGAATCGTGCATTGCTTCTGGTCAAAGGTGGTTGCGCTGTCAATTGCCGCTACTGTTTTCGTCGTCATTTTCCCTATGAAGATAACAAAGGAAACAAGGCTAATTGGCACAAGGCAATAGAGTATATCAAAAATAACCCAAAACTCGATGAAATCATCTTCTCTGGGGGCGATCCCCTTATGGCAAAAGATGATGAACTTGATTGGTTAATAACACAACTAGAAGCTATCCCTCATCTTAAGCGTTTACGCATCCACTCTCGCTTACCTGTGGTTATTCCTGCTCGCGTCACTGATGCACTATGTCAGCGCTTACAACAATCACGTTTGCAAAATATCATGGTACTGCATATCAATCACGCTAATGAAATTGATGATACATTGAGAGAAGCGTGTTTAAAGTTAAAAAAAGCCAATGTGACTTTATTAAATCAAGGTGTGTTATTGCGGGGGGTTAATGACAGCGCTGAAGTTCTCGCTGAATTAAGTCGCGCCTTATTTGATGCTGGTGTTATGCCTTATTACTTGCATGTTCTAGATAAAGTACAAGGCGCGGCCCACTTTATGGTGCCAGACAGAGAAGCTAGAGAAATTATGAAAGGACTTATGAGTTTAGTATCAGGTTATATGGTACCTAAACTCACGCGTGAAATTGGTGGAGAACCAAGTAAAACGTTGTTAGATCTTGGGTTACGCCAGCAATAATCAATATGACAGAAACAAAAAAGCTGTAGCTCAATTCAAATAGATGAAGTGACTACAGCTTTTTTATCTATTAGCAGACTAATAAATAGTGAATAAATTAAATGCCCTTATTGGCATTTATAAACTTGTCCACTCATTTTGCTATCTAATGGTGCAAAGCTATCAACAAAGCTACCTGCGCCAGTACCAGCGTTAAAAATAACGTTACCACCCATTGCAGCTGCTTTATTACGTAAGTCGTTAGCAGCACCTCGCAGTGATTGGCTTTCAGTACGGGAACCTGATAACCAGTTATTTTGAACACCTGTCACTGTTCCTAATAATTGGCATTCACTGCCTGGTTGCGTATCAGTGATTTGTACCTGTGAGCCAGCAGTGCTTAATGTGTTTGTTGCAGAACAGCCTGCTAATAACAACGCTGCAGCAGCTCCCAATAACAATTTAATTCGCATGATCCCCTCATTTATTTGAGTGTCCGTTTAGTCAAGACAACAATATACCTTGTCATCCCTCTTATGCGCAAAAATAAATCATTATTACTATCTCACATTAGCCAATAGCCTTAAGATATTATTTTCGCTTTAAACTTATTTTAACGTACAAATTCGGCTTTGAGATAGACAAAGCAACAATGCCTCTATTCTACACCGCTTTTATGCTTTTAAAATGATCTGTCCTATTTTCAGCCTACACAGTGCGAGAATGAACACACTATTTGTTCATTTTTTAAAAATCGTCAGACAATCAATAATCACCTGACGATAATATTGGTCTAAATTAACTCAAATGATGATTCAACGCTTCTTCTTTTAAATCTAACTCATGACGTAAGCGATTATAAATATGTTCACTAATATGACGAGATTTACGCAGTTGTTGCAATGCATCACGTTCAACCTTTAATGCACTACGAGATAATTTACGCTCCATACTAAACAAGCGCTTAAGATCAAGAGCACCTTCTTGCACACTATCTTCACTATCAAGGCGACGACTGTAGATCTCTAATAAATGAGAGCCAGCTTCTATGCGTAGCGACATTTCATCTAAGTCTTCGCAAGGTTGATTCATTAATTCATTGATATGTGCAATTGCTGCTTCATTTAAAGCTAAGCGTGTACGAATTTCATCATCTTCATACGGTAAATCTTCTGATAGCCCTTTGGTTAAAATCGGCAATGCAATTGTTGCGATTAATAATGAGCAAAGGATTACCCCCATAGCAATAAAGATAGCCAGATCACGTGTTGGGAAAGGCGAGCCGTCAGTCATCAATAAAGGGAGTGTTAAAATACCAGCTAATGTAATTGCACCTCTCACCCCAGCAGTCGCCATAATTGCCATCAAACGTAAGTCATGACGCGATAAATGCTTATTCGGTGAGCGGAATACCGTTAACCACATTGAGATCCATACCCATGCAAAACGTAGCACAGCAAGGGCTATTGTAATAACAATAATATAACCTAATACAGCCCAAGGATTAGTAGCCCCAGCGGATTGGGTCACTTCAGGTAAAATTTTCCACATTGCCGGAAGTTGTTCACCTAATAAAATAAAGATCATTCCATTAAGCGCAACTTGAACCGTATCCCACACAGCCTTACTTTGCATACGTGTTGCGGCTTGCATACGACCCACAATTTTCTCGTAGTGCATTGCAATACCGGCAACAACAGCAGCAAGAATACCTGACACATGAACATGCTCCGCCAATAAATAAGCAAAAAATGGCATCAGTAAGCTAATCAAGATTTGGATAGCCGGATCTTCACCTGTGCGTCTCACCAAAAACTGATTTAACCGCCCAATAATACCCGCCACAATTAAACCAATTGCTGCCCCGCCTAAAGCCACAACTAAAAACTGTCCTGTGGCTGATACAATAGAAAAAGATCCCGTTAATGCCGCAGCAACCGCAAAGCTAAAACAAACTAAACCTGTTGCGTCATTAAGTAACGATTCCCCTTCTAAAATATGCGTCATACGAGAAGGAAGTGGCGAATTTACAGTCATTGCAGATACTGAAACAGGATCGGTTGGAGACAAAATTGCCGCTAGAGCAAATGCTATCGCAAGCGAAACAGAAGGAATAAGCCAGTGAATAAAAAAGCCCATGCCAATTACGGTGACAACCACTAAACCGATCGCTAACGACATAATCGGTTTAATCTCTTGGAACAACGCCTCTTTAGGAATACGCCATCCATCTAAAAACAGCAATGGAGGGATAAAAAGGAACAAGAAAAGATGTGGATCAAACGCCACCTCAAAACCAAAAATCGACAAACAAGCCCCTACAGCTATTTGGATCAACGGCAGAGGAATTTTTTCTGACAGTAATCGTGAGATAAACACACTCACAATCACGGCAAAAAGAAAGATGAGTACAATTGCGACGACAGACATGGTGAACACCCCAATTTATTTAATATTTTTTAAGCGGTGCAGTAAAAACGATCTGTTGTCTAGTTGTAAAGAAATAAGTTGTTTCTAATTATATAAAAAACAAATTATCTGATAATTCCTAAATCAGAGATGTTAAGCAAAATGACCTAACCATTAACCATATCGTTGATTTTTATTTATCACTGACATAAAAAAACCCGAGCCTAAGCTCGGGTTTTCTTGTAAAACGGTAAGCTGATGAATTACATCATGCCGCCCATTCCACCCATGCCGCCCATACCACCAGCGCCACCTAAATCCATTTTGTCATCTTTAGGTGAATCGGTGATCATCGCTTCTGTTGTGATCATCAGACCTGCGATAGATGCAGCGAATTGCAGTGCAGAACGAGTCACTTTAGTTGGATCTAAGATACCCATATCAATCATATCGCCGTAAGCATCAGTTGCAGCGTTATAACCGTAGTTACCTTCACCTGCTTTCACGTTGTTTACAACAACAGATGGTTCTTCACCTGCGTTAGCAACGATTTGGCGCATTGGAGATTCCATTGCACGTAATGCAACGCGGATACCCACTGTTTGTTCTTCGTTATCGCCAGTCATTTCACGCAGAGCGTTAGCAACACGAACCAGTGCAGTACCACCACCAGCAACAACGCCTTCTTCAACTGCGGCACGAGTTGCATGCAGAGCATCGTCAACACGAGCACGTTTTTCTTTCATTTCAACTTCAGTTGCTGCACCGACTTTAATTACTGCAACACCGCCAGCTAATTTAGCAACGCGTTCTTGTAATTTTTCACGGTCATAATCTGAAGTTGCATCTTCGATTTGTTGACGAATTTGAGCTACACGACCGCTGATTGCGTCTTGGTCACCTAAACCATCAATGATTGTAGTAGTGTCTTTGTTGATAACAACACGTTTTGCTTGACCTAAGTCTTCTAACGTTGCTTTTTCTAACTCCATGCCGATTTCTTCAGAAATAACAGCACCGTTAGTTAACGTTGCGATATCTTGTAACATTGCTTTACGGCGATCACCAAAACCAGGTGCTTTAACCGCAGCAACTTTAACGATACCACGCATGTTGTTCACAACTAAGGTTGCTAGTGCTTCGCCTTCAACATCTTCTGCAATGATAAGCAGAGGTTTGTTAGCTTTAGCAACACCTTCTAAAACAGGTAGTAGTTCACGGATGTTTGATACTTTTTTATCAACTAACAGAATGAATGGGTTTTCTAATTCTGCAGTACCTGTTTCAGGTTTGTTGATGAAGTAAGGAGACAGGTAACCGCGGTCAAACTGCATACCTTCAACAACATCTAGCTCGTCTTCTAAGCCAGTACCTTCTTCAACAGTGATAACACCTTCTTTACCGACTTTGTCCATCGCCTGTGCGATCAGAGTACCAACGGTTTCATCAGAGTTCGCTGAAATGGTACCAACTTGAGCAATTGCTTTAGTATCTGAACATGGAACAGACAGTTTTTTCAGTTCTTCGACAGCAGCAATAACTGCTTTGTCGATACCACGTTTCAGATCCATTGGGTTCATGCCTGCGGCAACTGCTTTTAAGCCTTCGGCAATGATTGATTGTGCTAATACTGTTGCAGTTGTAGTACCATCACCTGCCGCATCATTGGCTTTAGAAGCAACTTCTTTCACCATCTGCGCACCCATGTTCTCGAATTTATCTTCGAGTTCAATTTCGCGTGCTACAGATACACCATCTTTAGTAATAACAGGTGCACCGAAAGATTTATCTAAAACAACGTTACGACCTTTAGGGCCTAAAGTTACTTTAACTGCATCTGCAAGAACATTAACACCACGTAACATTTTATTACGAGCATCTACACCGAATTTGACGTCTTTAGCTGCCATCGTATATTTCCTTTGAATTCGTTCAGTTTAAGAAGATCTTAAAAGAGAAAAATTATTCTTCTACAATTGCTAAAATGTCGCTTTCAGACATGATAAGCACGTCTTCGTTATCAATTTTTTCTGTTTTAACGCCATAACCGTCGTTAAAAATTACGATATCGCCAACTTTAACATCCAGTGGTTTAACGTCGCCGTTTTCCATAATACGGCCTTGACCTACGGCTAAAATTTCGCCACGAGTAGATTTACCCGCCGCTGTGCCAGTAAGGACGATACCGCCTGCTGATTTAGCTTCGACTTCTTTACGTTTAACAATAACACGGTCATGTAATGGACGAATCTTCATTAATAGTGCTCCTATAAAAAAGTCCATATCAGGATTAAGGTTGATACCAGTGCCTAAGATGAACCAGTACCATGACGATACAGGTGGGGGCATCCGGTAAAACTTCAAGGGGAGAAGTGTGTTTTTTTTTCAATTTTCCCCCTTTTTAGTCGATTATGCTTTGGGCTAATTATTTTTTATCAGAAAAATGGTCGTTATTCTGATCTTCACCCTTATTATTCAGTTGGTTACTCGGTGAATCTTCTTTGCGCTGATACTCACCTTCAAAGGTGGCGCCATTTTGACCAGAAGAAAATCCACTTTGTCCATGATTGCCTGAATAAACACGAATACGAGAAATTAATTTTGTCACTAACAGTGCTTGTAATGGTGGCAGTAACAACAGTAAACCTAAGAAGTCCGTAAAGAAACCGGGGATCAACAATAAAATACCCGCCAGTATTAACGAAACGCTTTTCACCATTTCAGCAGCAGGCACTTCACCCACTGCAAGTTTTTGCTGCATTGAAGCAATATTTTTTACGCCCTGATTTTTTACCAATGAGACACCAACACAAGAAGTCAGCACCACAAGGAATAGTGTTGTAAGTACGCCAATCGAAGATGCTACATTGACGAAAATCACAGCTTCTACATAGATAAGAAGACAGATAACAATTAATGGGAGCCAACGCACTTGGTTCTCCTTTTTATAAAAAAAGATTCATATTATTAATAGAAAGGAGTGTGAACTACATCTAAGGTGATGGTTTACGAACTCGCTTTTTCTTAGTTTATCTACATAATAATGGGGAGCCTAACACTCCTTTTCAAGGGGCGTTAAAAAGAGAAGTAGAACTGTAAAATCCATGAGATAGATCACAAAAAGAAAATATTTAGACGTTATTTACGTATAAAGTGATCCAGCTTAAAGGTATTTGTTCACAACCCGAATATGATCGTGTCAGTACCAAGCAAAACGGTAAGTTATATTACATTATTAACCGTTAACGATATATTTTATTAACAAGCGCATAACTAGACAGTTAAAATTTTAATAAGAAGGTTCTCATGTCAAATAAAACTCGTATCGAAGAAGACCTGTTAGGTAAAAGAGAAGTTCCTGCTGATGCTTACTATGGCGTCCACACTTTACGTGCAATTGAAAACTTCTACATCAGTGATCGTACCATCAATGATGTTCCAGAATTCATCCGCGGTATGGTAATGGTGAAAAAAGCCGCTGCATTAGCAAACAAAGAACTTCACACTATTCCTCGTGAAATCGCTGATACGATTATCAAAGCCTGTGACGTAGTATTAGAAACAGGTAAACACATGGATCAATTCCCAGTTGATGTATTCCAAGGCGGTGCAGGTACTTCATTAAATATGAATACCAATGAAGTTATCGCAAACATCGGTCTGGAATTAATGGGCCACCAAAAAGGTGAATACCAATACCTGAACCCGAATGACCACGTCAATAAGAGCCAATCAACAAACGACGCTTATCCTTGTGGTTTCCGTGTAGCGGTTTATAACTCTGTTATCAAATTAACTGAATCTATCGAACTGCTGAAAGCTGGTTTTGATAGAAAAGCAGTTGAGTTCAAAGACATCCTGAAAATGGGTCGTACTCAATTACAAGATGCTGTACCAATGACTTTAGGTCAAGAATTCCATGCTTTCTCTGTACTGATGAAAGAAGAAATCAAAAACCTGAAACGCACTGCTGAGTTACTGTTAGAAATGAACTTAGGTGCAACAGCTATCGGTACTGGTCTGAATACAGCTCCTGGTTACCAAAAACTGTCTGTTGAAAAACTGGCAGAAGTCACTGGTTTAGCTTGTGTTCCAGCAGAAGACTTAATTGAAGCAACTTCTGACTGTGGTGCTTATGTAATGGTTCACGGCGCATTAAAACGCTTAGCTGTGAAAATGTCTAAAATCTGTAATGACTTACGTTTACTGTCCTCTGGTCCTCGTGCTGGTCTGAAAGAAATCAATCTTCCAGAACTACAAGCTGGTTCTTCAATTATGCCAGCTAAAGTAAACCCAGTTATTCCAGAAGTTGTTAACCAAGCTTGCTTTAAAGTTATCGGTAATGACACTTGTGTAACTATGGCGGCTGAAGCAGGTCAATTACAATTAAACGTAATGGAACCAGCAATCGGTCAAGCAATGTTCGAATCAATCTCTCTGTTAAGCAACGCTTGCCGTAACTTAGTAGAAAAATGTGTTGATGGCATCACTGCAAACAAAGAAATCTGTGAACACTTCGTATTTAACTCAATCGGTATCGTTACTTATCTGAACCCATTCATTGGTCACCATAACGGCGACATCGTTGGTAAGATTTGTGCAGAAACTGGTAAGAGTGTACGTGAAGTTGTTTTAGAACGTGGTCTATTAACAGAAGAACAGCTAGACGATATCTTCTCTGTAGAAAACTTGAAAAACCCAGCTTACAAAGCAAAACGCTTCGATGATTAATAATTATGTTTTATAACATAACACTGTTAAACATAAGAATGAGCTCTTAAAAATACAAGGCACGGACTCTTTAGGAGGCGTGCCTTTTTACTTGATTGTAAAAACAAAAATTTAACTTATATTTCTCATTTTTTTAATTATCTCAAGGAGTAAACACTATGTTAGCCGTAGAATTGATTATCGTTCTGCTGGCCATTTTCCTCGGTGCGAGACTTGGGGGAATTGGTATCGGGTTTGCCGGTGGTTTAGGGGTTTTAGTTTTAGCTGCTATCGGTGTTAAACCTGGTTCAATCCCTTTTGATGTTATCTCCATCATTATGGCTGTTATTGCCGCAATCTCTGCGATGCAGGTTGCTGGTGGTTTGGATTACCTTGTTGGGCAAACTGAAAAACTGTTAAGACGTAATCCAAAATACATCACAATTCTTGCGCCAATTGTGACTTATTTCTTAACTCTATTTGCAGGTACAGGGAACATCTCTTTAGCAACACTGCCAGTTATTGCAGAAGTTGCAAAAGAACAAGGCATTAAGCCTTGCCGTCCTTTATCAACAGGTGTTGTTGCAGCTCAAATCGGTATTACTGCATCTCCTATCTCTGCTGCAGTTGTGTACATGGCATCAGTCATGGAAAACCCAGCAATGGTTGGTGAAGGTAACACAGTAAGCTATATCACACTGTTATCTATCTTATTACCAGCAACCTTCCTAGCAATCATCCTGATGTCATTCATCGTATCTTGGGTATTTAACTCAAAACTATCTGATGATGCTGTCTATCGTGAGCGTTTAGAACAAGGTCTGGTTGAGTTACGTGGTAGCCAAGAACGTAGAGAAACATTACCAGGTGCTAAATCATCTGTAATGCTGTTCTTACTGGGTGTTGTCTGTGTTGTTACTTATGCAATCATCAACAGCCCAAGCTTAGGTATCGTGAAAGAACCGTTAATGAACACCACTAACGCTATTCTTATCATCATGCTGAGTGTTGCAACGCTTATCACTGTTTTCTGTAAAGTTAAAACTGATACCATCCTCAACTCAAGTACTTTTAAAGCAGGTATGAGTGCATGTATCTGTATTCTGGGTGTTGCATGGTTAGGTGATACTTTCGTTTCAAGTAACATTGATTGGATCAAACTGACTGCGGGTGATTTGATCACTGGCCATCCTTGGTTATTAGCCGTTATCTTCTTCTTCTGTTCTGCACTGTTATATTCACAAGCAGCAACAGCAAAAGCATTAATGCCAATGGCTTTAGCGCTAGGTGTATCTCCATTAACTGCAATTGCATCTTTCTCTGCGGTTTCTGGTCTGTTCATCCTGCCAACTTACCCAACACTGGTTGCGGCAGTTCAAATGGATGACACAGGTACAACCCGTATCGGTAAATTAGTCTTCAACCACCCATTCTTTATCCCTGGTACAATTGGTGTGGTATTAGCTGTCGGATTTGGTTTCCTCTTCGGCGGTATGATCCTGTAGTTTGAAGTAAAAAATTAAAACATTGCAAAAAAGCGCTTAGCGCTTACAAGAAATAAAAAAACAAGAAAATACCCTGTCGCAAGATGGGGTATTTTCATTTTACCCTGTCGCCTCTTGCTTTCATTTTTAGTTAAAGTCTGCTAATTATGATGTTTTCGCGACAACGTGATTTAAGGAGATTTCCGTGCAACGTGAAGCGTTATTAGACCACGTACTTATCCAGCTAGAGCAATATGGCTTAGCGGCGACTTTACCAGAGCTTCTGCAAGACTCGGGTATTAATGAATCTCAACTTCACCCATTTTGGCCTGATAGAGATGCCTTAATTTTTGATTGTCTTCGCCATCACGGGCAGCAAATTGATATTTGGCAACGCCAAGTTATGCTAGATGAAGAACTGACGATCGAACAAAAGTTACTGGCACGTTATGATCAGCTCACTATACGTTTAGAGAAAAACCGTTTTCCTGGTTGTTTATTCGTTGCAGCATGTAGTGCATACCCTGATGAACACTCTCAAATCCACCAATTAAGCCAACGTCAAAAACAGAGCTCATTTGATTACTCTAGAACGCTACTACGCGAACTTAATATCGAAGACAGTGAGTTAGTTGCTAAACAAATGGAACTCATCTTAGAAGGCTGTTTAAGCCGTTTAATGGTCAATCACCATGCTGATGATATTATTACAGCAAAATTATTGGCAGAGGATATTCTTAAGATTGCTCAATGCCGAAAAAATGGTGCATTAAGTTAGTTATAAGTGCAGGAAAACAAGAAAAACGGTCTATTTTTTCGTTTGTACTCAATTTTTCTCTGCTGAGTAGCAAAAAACAAATTTAATCATCAAAAAAAGAGAAAGTTTTCTCTTCTATATACAAAAAAGTGAATATCTTTACTGATTGTTATTTAAGCATTTTTTACTACAAAATCGCTTATGATGAAAAATTAAACTCAAATAGAATAAAAAGAAAGCAAACGAACTTATTTTTGTATTTTTTATTAAAAAGACGTTGACGCATCCCGCTGAATACGGTTTAATGCGCCTCGTTAGCCCGAATAGCTCAGTCGGTAGAGCAGGGGATTGAAAATCCCCGTGTCCTTGGTTCGATTCCGAGTTCGGGCACCATCTTTAAAAAAACCAGCCTTAGGGCTGGTTTTTTGCTTTTATAGACTAAGCTAGTTGTTGTGATTAACAAATGCACTTCATCACCTTTTTCCTTTTCTACCTACCTCATTCCTATCTATTAGAAAGTAGATCAAAATAAATACAACACTATTAATAATATGCTAGTCCAGATATATTTGCCTCATATGAGAATAAGGAAGGTAGATTATGAAAAATGGAATTGAAGGCTTAATGTTAAAGAATGGGTTCACACCAAAATCTTCATTATTAGAAATAGCCATTCCTAATAATGGTGTTGATTTATCTAAAAGTTTTTTTATCATTATGGGGAAATGACTGGCATTTTGAGCTCTTGAAAGTGAATGATTTAATTCATAAATATATATTTTATCTTCCTTCCCATTTTGACAAAGGTTACCAATAGATTCTTGTGTTGAACACCCTGATGAAATTAACCCTTGTTTTTAATTTTTATTGTCAAATAAATAATGTTTTCCATTTTCAACCCTTTTATCAAGAATTTAATCTAAGTATATTTATACTTGCATAGTATATTTCCTCTAATCGTTCATTAATCAAAATAATAAGGTCACTTTGTATATTTAAATTGATTAATGATTTAATCATTTGAACATTTGAACATTGTATTCAATATTCTGTAAAATTAAATGATGCCTCCCATACAAGGACAAACAAAAATGGAATTTCCCAAAGATCGAGTTTACCATTCAGTCATCTGTGTATTTGCCTTTATAGGCTACTTTTTTTCCTCATTTAGTCTCTTGCTCACCCCAGCCCCTGCTACATTGTTTCAATCGCCTTATATCATCTCATTAATCAGTTTTTTTATTTACCTCCCCTACTGCTTGATTATTTGGGTTGCTTATCAAAAAAAGATTAAATTAATGCCATTAGGCCACCTTCAATGGAGTTCACTGAAAGCCCCTTTTTTAGCCTTATTGGGATTATATTTTATTAGTTTATTTTTAGGCTCTGAAGATGATTCATGGGTTACAGAAATCGAATCTATTACAGGTTTTGCCTTCTTCTTATTTGCACTCTCAGTTATCTTTATTGCTCCCATTACTGAAGAAGTCATTTTTAGAGGTTTTCTACTAAATGCAGGCATGTGGTATGGCAATATAGGAAAATGGATTGCCATTATTATCTCTTCACTTCTATTTGCCGCTATGCATACTCAATATGAGTCAATTACTACATTTATCCTTATTTTTGTTGTGGGTGTTGTGTTTTGCCAAATCAGAATAGGGACTCGTTCATTAATCGCGCCGATAGTGATGCATGGAATACACAATACAATTAGTATCGTTTTTTTAATGTTATAGAGTTTTTATTTAATAAATTTATATTTTTTATAATAAAACACTTATTCACTTTATAAGAAATGATATGTAATAGATGAAAATGTTTTTATTATTATTTTAGAGAATGATCTGATTTTATACGCAATAATACCGAATATTATTCATCACTATCTAAATAAGTTATATTAACTTCCATAAAAATAAAATGAAAAAATAAATATAGAATGTGATTATAACTACATGCTTTTTCAGCGTATTAAAGTATGATAAGCGATATTAATATGACAAGGATATTACCATCTTCTTAAATTAAGAGAACTCTATATGAATTTGTTTTTCCAAAATAGCCTAGCTTTTCCTAGTATTATTTTTAGTGCATTACTTATTATTATCTCTTTTTATTGGCTTTGTGCTGCTTTTGGATTATTAGATATTGATTTATTTAATATTGATAGTGAATTAGATGTTGATGTAACAGGTTTCGCAGGCTGGTTAACAAAATTAGGGTTAGCGGGTATCCCAGTTACGATTATTTTAACCTTCTTTACCCTTATAGGCTGGTTTATCAGTTACTTTACTAACTATTGGATTATCAGCGCTATTGAAACAGATTTTATTTATTATTTAGTTGGCTTTATTGCATTAATCATTATCTCTTTTATTTCTCTTAATCTTACTGCGGTATGTTTAAAACCCATTCGTAAAAAGCTCATATCACGTAATAAGCCTAAATCAGTACACCAATTGATAGGCAAATTAGCCATAGTACGATCAGCAAATGTCGCGGAAAACAAAGGTGAAGCCCTTTTAGAAGATGGGGGTGCAGGTTTAATTTTACAAATTAGAGCACCAGAACACGAGAATATTAAACGAGGAGACAACGTTATTATTATTAGTTATGACGCGTCTACTCACAGTTATCAAGTCGTAACGGAAGATGAATTTCATCGCTGATATCCACATTCGATGAAATGTAATTAAGTTAATAAACAAATACGATTAAAAAATGACGGCATCGTCTGAACCTATGGAGAAAAAAGTATGGATTTGGCTTTCGTTATGCCTTTCTTAACTATTGTTGGCTTCGCAATTCTAATTATTTTAGGGTTATTTGGATTATTTAAAGCTTTCTATATAAAAGTGCCTCAAGGTACAGCCTTAATAGTCAATGACATGACCTCACAACCTAAAGTCCATTTTACAGGTGCGCTGGTTTATCCAGTTATCTACAAAAAAGAGTTTATGCGTATTTCTCTTTTAACGTTAGAGGTTGATCGTCGTGGTAAAGATGGTTTGATTTGCCAAGATAACTTACGTGCTGATATTACCGTTGCATTTTATTTACGTGTAAATGAAACCACTGAAGACGTATTAAAAGTCGCAAAAGCCATTGGTGTTGATAGAGCGTCTGATCATCAAGCAGTCAGCACTCTATTTAGTGCTAAATTCTCAGAAGCATTAAAAACAGTAGGTAAACAGTTTGAACTGTCGAAACTTTTTGAAGATAGACAGAATTTCCGTGATCGTATTGTTGATGTTATTGGTAAAGATCTTAATGGTTATGCATTAGAAGACGTTGCTATCGACTATTTAGAACAAACACCAAAATCTGCACTTGATCCTAACAATATTTTTGACTCTGAAGGTATCCGAAAAATCACGGAAATTACCGCTATTCATAATATTGAAACTAACCAAAAAGAGCGTGATCAAGAACTTGCTATTCAAAAGAAAAACGTGGAAACCCGAGAAGCAAGTCTGGCCTTAGAACGCCAACAAGCCGATGCAGAAGCACGCCAAAAACGTGAAATCGATAATATTCGTGCTCGTGAAACATCAGAAACCCTGCGTGTACAAGAAGAAGAGCGCTTAAAAGCAGAACAAGCTCGTATTCAGACTCAACAAGAGATTGAAATTCGTGAAGAAAACCGTATGCGTGAAGTGGAAGTTGCACAACAAAATCGTACTCGTGCAGTCACCATTGAACAAGAACGAGTTAATCGTGCTCGTGAATTAGAAATTGTTGCTCGCGAACGCGAAGTTGAGTTGCAACGTATTGAGAAAGAAAAAGCGTTAGAAGAAGAACGCAAAAATATCTCAAATGTTATCCGTGAACGTGTCGCCGTAGAAAAAACGGTTGCTCAAGAAGAAGAACGTATTAAAGAAGTACGCGAAGTTTCAGAAGCTGAACGTATGCGTCAAGTCACCATCATAAATGCACAAGCAGAAGCAGAAGAGTCTTTAGTCCGCCAAGTGAAAAGAGCCGAAGCTGATGAATCTAGTGCTAAACATAAAGCTGAAGAAATCAGCACGATGGCGAAAGCTGAATTAGAAGCCTCGGTAAAACAATCAGAAGCGAAAAAACGTTTAGCAGAAGGTATTGAAGCTGAGCATGCAGCATTAGGTCTTGCCGAAGCTCGAGTGCGCCAAGCAACCGCAGAAGCCGAAGAGAAGGAAGGCCTTGTATTGGCTAACATCACTGCTGAAAAACTATTAGCAGAAGCACGGGGCATGAAAGAAAAAGGCTTAACTGAAGCGCAAGTGATGGAAGCAAAAGCACAAGCCCAGCAACAACAAGGCCTTGCAGAAGCAAAAATCTTAGAAGAGAAATTAGCCGCTCAAGCGCGTGGTGAAGAACAACAAGCCAATGCAAAAGAGAAATTAGGCCTTGCTGATGCGAAAATTCTTGAAGAGAAACTCGCAGCACAGGCGCGTGGTGAAGGCCAATTAGGTTCAGCACAAGCTGAAGTTATTCGTCAACGCTTAAAAGCTGAAGCTGATGGTTTAACAGATAAATTCAAATCTATGGATCACCTCAGTGATACGGCGCGTTCACATGAAGAATTCCGTATGAGTCTTGAAAAACAATTTGAACAAGCAATGGCATCTATTGAAGCCAACAAAGAAATTGCACGCGAACAAGCCGATGTATTGGCAGCTGCACTGAGCAAAACCAATATTGAAATTGTGGGCGGTGATGGCAACTTCTTTAATACCTTCTCTAAGGCATTAAGCTTAGGTAAAGCGGTAGATGGTTTTATGGATAAAAGCAGTTTTGCCAAAGAGAACGTTGAAAAACTGATTAACCGCACTCAACAAGATAAAAAACTCGATATTGCTTCTTTATTAAAAAATCCGGAAGTCCAAGATTTAATTAATGGATTTATGGCAACAAAAAGTGCCAATCCACTGATTAAAGATGTGACAACTAAATCAGGCTCCTCTAAAGAAGAATAATGTTATTTAGAGGGCGAAAGGCATAGAGATATCTCTATGTCTTTTATCTTGTTTTTATCGTTTAAGCCAAGGAAATCCGTTATACCATGTCTGAAATTCTGGATACGAATCGTGAGCAGGAAATACTCGATAGTGCTGTTGCACAAGGTGGCGCGTATGAAATCTTACGCAAACGCCTAACAGAGCAAGGCCAACAACTTCATCAAAAAGCCACTGAATTAAATCAACATCGCTTAGATGAATTTGGTCAAAGCCAAATGGATATTATTGGCCGTATCCGTATTCGTACTGAAAATAACTGCCAAGCCAGAGACATTGTTCGTGTAGGTGAATGGCTACTGTTTGGTTATAACGTTTTCCTTGGATTAAAACGTGAAATTCATCTTGAAGATGTCTTTTCACTTTATCGTTTAACTGAAAGTGAGGGAGAGTTTGATGTTGAAGCCGTCCCTTATGAAGATACTTTTTTAAACGATAATCGTTTTATTCAGGATTTTACTGAGCTTTATACTTATTACAAAAATACACAACTACTACAACTTGTTGAGCGTGATGGAAAACTGCTTGCCAGTTTTCAAATTGGTGCTCGAATTACTGATGTGCGTGTTTTCCGCTGGGCTATCTCAAGTGATAAAAAGCGTATCGACTACATTGATAATCGTGGTGAAAGAGATATTGCCCTCCCTCCTGCTTACGATTTCGAATGGACGAAAACTCAACGTGAAGATACGGTCAATGGTCGTTTTCCTCATATCAATATTCTTGATACCGTTTTTGTCGAAACAACCGGTGGCGATCTAACAGTTAAATGTGAAAATAACACCGAGGATGGTTTAGGGATTTATCGTGAAGCCGTATTAGATAAAAACCAATCTCTCGATGATGCACAAATTGAATATGCTCAAACAGGTAGTTTGATTCTGTTAAAAATCTTACCTTATCGCGAAGAAAACTGGCGTTATTTGGTCTATAACATTTTGACGCAAACCGTACAACGCATTGATGCAATTGGACAAGCTTGTGTTCAATTACCTGAAGATCACGGTATTATTTTCCCTGGTGGCTATTACCTGCAAAATGGCGAATACAAAACCTTTGATCAACCAATGGAAGGGATGTATTTCCGCCGTCTACGCCGTTCGCCTAATGGCGAAGATGTGTTATATGTTTTCTACTCTCCTTCACAAGGTCGCCTTGCGCTTTTCAATTACAATATGATTGAGCGTAAACTTGCTGTGCCTTTAGTTGGTCATGGCTATGCGATGTTAGAAGACGGAAAAATGGTGCTGTTTGAAGGTGAAGGCGAAGAAGCAACTCGCGTTCATCCAATGCAAGTTTGGCAAACTCCCTTCTATTCTGAAGAATTTGCTGATAAACAACCTCCCCGTAATGGTTTTTATGGCCGTATTGGTAATGCTGATTTAGTACGAGGTATTTCCGAAATATTGCATGTCGCAAAAGAAATTGAAGGTAATCAAATCTCTATTGCTCGTTATGAGCAACTCAGCTTACAACCTAAAAACTTATTAGATCTCTATTATTGGTTTAATGACGAGCACTGTTTAGGGATTGGTAAATTATTAAAAGATATCGCTCAAACCAGTGAATTAGTACTTGATGAATATGAAAAAGTGGAAAGTATTCGTCAGCAATCTGCGAAATCAATGCTTGAAGCGATTAATCGCCAAAAATCACTACTGGCCTTAACACTCCCTGATAGTTGGACAGATATTCAACAATTTGTTGATAGCTTAAATTTATTAAATGCCCACCGTGGGCATCTGATTTCCTTGCGTGAATTCCGTTATATGGATTTAACCAAGCTTAGCACCATGGAAACAGAAATTACCGAAACGCAACAACGTGTTTCACAAGCGACCGCACTTTTCCTTGCCAGTGATAAAGCATTACAACTGTTTAAAGCACAACTTGTTACCTTTGAAAACCTTATTGAAAAAGCCCAAAACAGCGCACAACTAGATGTACCAATGAATGACATGGAAAAAATGTCTGCTGATTTGGATATGCTTTCTAACTTAATGGCATCTTTAACATTCCAAGACGTTACCCAACAAACGCACATTATTGATGCAATCTCACAAATCTATGCTCAACTCAATCAATCTCGCGCTCGACTACAACAAAAACGTAAATCACAAAGCAGCGTCGAAAGCGTGGCACAATTTGGTGCACAATTTCGCTTATTTAGCCAAGGGATCACCAATGCTTTATCCCTTGCAACCACACCTGAAGGTTGTGACGATCAACTTTCACGTCTTTTAGTTCAATTAGAAGAGTTAGAAAGTCAATTTAGCCATCATGATGAATTTCTTGATGATATTCTGGCTAAACGTGAAGAGTTAGTCGAAACCTTTGAGTCACACAAACAAGTGTTGCTTGATGATCGCCAACGTCGCTCACAAAGCCTATTAACCGCAGCCAATCGCTTACTGGAAAATCTACAACGCCGAACCTCTCGATTACAGTCACAAGATGAGTTAAATGCCTTTTTCGCATCAGATCCTTTATCACTAAAAACACGAGAGATCATTGAAAAACTAAGAGAAATCAATGATAACGTCAAAGCTGATGATATTGATGCGCGCTTAAAATCCTCTCGTGATCAAGCTATTCGTATTCTGAGGGACAAAACCGATATTTTTGAAGACGGTGGCAATGTTATTAAATTAGGGCCTCGTCATCGCTTTAGTGTTAATACACAAGAACTTGATCTCACTATCTTACCGAAAGAAGATAAGCTCTGGTTATACCTGACAGGAACGGATTACCAAGAACCGATTGAAAATACAGAACTCGCTCAATTACAACCTTATTGGAATGCCTCACTTGAGTCTGAATCGGATACTGTTTATCGAGCAGAGTATCTCGCTTATTCCATTATTTATGCGGCAGCAAAACGTCAAGATGGTCTTGATTACGAAACGCTAAAAGAAGCACTCACTCTTCCTGAAAAGCTTGAAAAACTCGTGCGTGATTTCGCTACCCCACGTTATAAAGAAGGCTATGAAAAAGGTATCCACGATCACGATGCTATCGCCATATTGAAAAAGCTGCTGCCTATTGGCGAAAGTGCTGATCTTCTACGCTATAACCCAACGGCACGTGCAATAGCTGCGCTCTTTTGGGAAACTAAACAAAATGAACAATATCCAGCGCTGTGGCCTGAACGTGCAAGAACTGCACTGAATATTCAGCAATTATTCCATAAAGACGATGCGTTAACCGATCTGCAAGCAGAGATCGAAGCAGATATACGCCTCTTCCTTCATGATAATCCAATTGAGTGTGAACACTATGTACCGATGCAAGCCTCTGAATATTTAAGCTTTGCGTTGGCGAGAACTCCCATTGAATTGGTTTATAGCAAATATGCTAAAGAGTTAGTGATTGCATTACAAAGTCGATTAGAAGAAGCCCATATGTGGATAGATTTTAATCGCTCACAACAGAATTTAGGTACGCGATACGCACAACGTTGGGCACTGATCCAAAATTGGCTACAAGGGCTGTGCTCTTTGCCTGATTATGCCGAACTCACACCTTATATTCCGGGCGCTATCGCTATCATTATTTTAGATAAAGTCGCATCAGCTCGTTATAGTGAAGCTGATTTATACTTTACAGTAACTGACCTATTAGGCTCTCACTCAACCATTGAAAACCAAGCGTTATCACTCAGTTTGGATGACTATTTCAGCCGAATGCGCGGCCAAAGAAAGAACTTTATTCCTGCATTCAGACAGTACCTCACACTGCGTCAAAAAATAGTCAATGATGAACGTGAACGCTTAAAACTGCATGAATTTAAAGCCAAACCATTAAGCTCTTTTGTCCGTAATAAGCTAATTAACGATGTCTATTTACCGATTATTGGCGATAATATGGCAAAACAAATTGGTGCGTTAGGCGAAGGTAAGCGCACCGATTTAATGGGATTATTATTAATGATCTCCCCTCCGGGTTACGGCAAAACCACATTAATGGAATATGCAGCTGCACGTTTAGGCCTTATTTTTATGAAGATCAATGGCCCCGCATTAGGACATAGCGTGCTATCTCTCGATCCCGAACAAGCGCCTAATGCAACAGCAAGGCAAGAGCTTGAAAAACTCAACTTAGCATTAGAAATGGGTAATAACGTTATGCTGTATGTGGATGATATTCAGCATACTCACCCTGAATTCTTACAAAAGTTTATTTCTCTCTGTGATGGAACAAGACGTATTGAAGGGGTATGGAAAGGAAAAACCAAAACCTATGATATGCGGGGTAAAAAATTCTGTGTCGTCATGGCGGGTAACCCTTACACCGAATCAGGTGAAGTCTTTCGTATTCCTGATATGTTGGCTAACCGAGCTGATATTTATAACTTAGGTGAAGTATTAGGTGGTATGGATGATGCTTTTGCTCTGAGTTATATCGAAAATAGCTTAACTTCAAGTGCGGTATTGGCACCACTTGCACTGCGTGATCTTAACGATCTCTATATTTTAGTCGATAAGGCGATGGGGAAATCTGTCTCTACCAATACATTAAGTTACCCTTATTCTGATGCTGAAATTAATGAAATAGTCATGGTGCTTAAGCACTTAATTACGCTACGTAATATCATTTTAAAAGTAAATCAGCAATATATCGCCAGTGCGGCACAATCGGATAAATATCGCACAGAACCCGCATTTCGTTTGCAAGGCAGTTACCGCAATATGAATAAGTTAAGTGAAAAAGTGTCTGCGGTAATGAATGATGAAGAAATTGAACGTTTACTTGATGATCACTATCTGGGTGAAGCGCAATTACTCACAACAGGTGCTGAAGAAAATTTATTAAAACTCGCTGAATTACGTGGAAAACTAACTGAAAAAGACACTATTCGTTGGCAACAAATCAAGAAAGACTTTATGCGTAATAAAGCATTGGGTGGTGATAATGCCGATATAGGTGACCGTGTGGTTTCACAGTTAGCCAATTTAGTAGAGAGTGTACAAGGTCTACGCTAAAGATAGAAAATAACCATTTTCAGCCCACTTATTTTAGTGGGCTAAATACTACATAGGTAATATTTTATAAATCGAGAAACCTATTTCACATTCACGATATTAAGATTAAATATATTTACTATTAATAAATCATGATATCAAAGGAAGAATTGTTGTAATATACATTATTAATTCTATTAATAATTAAATTTATAAAAATTTTATTTTATATAATTAATAACGCTATGATTAACAATAAATAACAACATTATTTAACAAACGATTATACCCCGTACATAAAATCCATATTAACTCACACTCTGAAAAGAATGAAATAAATAAGATATTAATAAGAATCACTCTTGATCTATTTATGAGATCTCTCTCTAACTATCAGAAATTACCTAATGATTAATTAGATAGAGGTGATAGCATCAATTATGCTATAAATTAATTATATATTTTCATGATCCTAGCTCAAATTAATTAAAAAAAATTAAATATCTTATCTTCAATTTATTAACAAACGAAAAAGGATCACTCGTTATTAATTTTATTAGTACATTATGCTAATTTTAAACTTAAAATCATTGCAAAAAATTATTCTATTTTAGTCTGATTTAAGATGTTTTTATTCCAGGCAGATAGCAACACAACAAAAATACTTTCAATAAAAGTGGGCGTACTATGAAAAGCATGTTTACGACTCGGGAGCTCCCTGACGTAGATCGGTTTTCCGTATTCAGGGATACAATAAAAGACCGCTTTTTATCGTCTTATGAATGCAATGAAGTCGAATTGCCTCCTCATTCTCGATTTTATGCCAATATTGTCGAGCAGAAGGTGACAAATATTCGCTTTATTCAGCTAGAGTCTAATGGGCACTGGGCAAGTAGCCGTCCTTTGACCCATAAACTGAGTTTAGAAGAACATTTTCAAATTGAGATACAGCGTTCAGGAACCAGCCATCTGACGCAAGATGGAAGAACCGCATTTCTGCGACAAGGTGACTTTTGTATTTTTGATATGGCAAGACCCGTATCCTGGTCTTTTGATAACGACTACTCGTTATTTAAAATTCTGATCCCAAGGGAGAAACTAGCATCTCGTTTAGGGAATACCCAAAATCTTACAGCAAGAGCGATACGTGGTAATAGTATTACCGGCTCTCTCGTTTATAGTTTTGTGATGCGTTATATTCCATTCTTGGATTCAATGCCACCACAACATGCGCAACAACTTGCTGATATTTTATTGAATTTAATTACCTCAGCCTTTAGCGAATTCAGTATTGCGACACCACCGCAAAGCTTAGGAAGATCAACACTGTTTTATTTTGCTCAGCACTATCTTGAGCAACATCTTTCCGATCCCGATTTAAGTGTTAATGAATGTGCTAATGCGTGTGGGATCTCAGTACGCTATTTACAGATGCTATTTAAAGAACAAAATACGTCTGTACTTCGTTGGATCTACCAAAAGCGTCTCGAGAATTATAAAGCAGCATTGGTTAATCCACTTTTAGCAGAGAAAAATATTACACAACTCGCTTATGAATGTGGATTTAGTGATATTTCTAATTTAAGCCGAAAATTTAAATCTGAATTTTTTATGACACCTTCAGAGTATCGAAAAATACACTCTTTGAGATAAGTTCTAAAACAAATTTATGGGTTATATATGAATCAATATATAGCCAGTATACTCATTCCCCTCTAGTTTATATTTTGGAGGTTACACTAGAGGGGAAAAGGATCTATTTCATTAGCCGTAACGAAACTCTATGCCTAATGTGCCACATGGGTATTCCCATTTCTTTAAGATCGTCTCGCCACATAACACACGGCAAGTGCCACACTCTAAACATCCTGCATAATCAAAAAGATATTGCCCTTTTTCATCTTTTTTATATAAACCTGCTGGGCAAGCTTTCATTAAGATTTCAAATTGCGCAGGATCGATATCATCCTTTAAGACAATATGTGGATTTTCTTCATCCACGTTAAATTTATTGACGCCTAATTTAATGTCTACGTTTACTTGACTCATAAAGAACGTACTCCTTTAAAGCCATCTTTAATTAAGTTCATCACACCGACTTTCTTCACTTGAGACAGGATTTTCTTACGTACTGGTTTTTCTGGGCCATTAATCACGAATAAATCATGCATTACATTAGCGGCCATTTGTGGGTAATCAGTAAAAAATCGGGTGTTATCAAGGAAAGCAGGTAGATCTTTATATAGCTTCATATCTTTCATAACAAAGCTGTCATTTAATAAAGATTGATAACAACTCAGCTCTTTTTGACTATAGCTGTTTTGTTCTTTTGCCATTAATACCGCTTTTGCGGCAGCTTCACCTGAAGCAATCGCCAGATCCATTCCTCTTACGGTATAGCCAACATTTAGGCAAAATCCAGCGGCATCACCCGCCACTAATACACCATCTTTCACTAATTCAGACACCATATTCATGCCACCTTCCGGCACCATATGAGCTGAATATTCTAATAATTTTCCGTCTTTGATAAGCGGTGCAACAACAGGATGTTGTTTAAAATCTTCTAATAATTGAGGAACCGTTTTTTCGAACTTATCGACGTTATGTAGCCCTAAAACCAGTCCTAAAGAAACAGTATTTTTATTGGTATATAAAAAACCACCGCCTAAGTATCCCCCTGATGGTGCGCCTGCAAAAAGCCAAGCTAATCCTTCATCATTTGTGCAACCAAATCGGTCTTCCATTTGTTGAGGAGTAAATTCAAGTAGCTCTTTCACACCGACGGCAACAGTATGAGGATTTACTTTCTGTGTCATACCTAATTGCTTCGCTAACAGTGAATTCACACCATCGGCTAAAATCACGACATGCGCTTCAATTTCATCATCACCGGCTTTAACGCCACACACTTTGCCATCTTTTACTAATACTTCATCGACACGAACGCCAGTGATCACTTGTGCGCCAGCATCTTCCGCTTTTTCCATTAACCACTGATCAAACGAAGAGCGTAATACAGTATAAGAACGCGCTGCATCCTCTTCTTGCTGAGTATGTTGATAATCTAACGTAACGCCATCTGTCGGCGTTAACATGGAGATTTTTTCACGCGTCACAAGGCGCTCAACTGGAGCTTCTTCGGCAAAGTTGGGGATGATTTTTTCAAGGCTGTGTGCGTATAAACGCCCGCCCGTCATATTTTTACTGCCAGCGAAATTACCTCGCTCAACCACTAACACATCACATCCTGCTTGCGCTAAAACATAGGCAGCAGTACCACCAGCAAGTCCACCACCCACAATAATGGCGTCAAAAATATCGTCTGACATACTTTTCTATCCTTTTATTATGTGTGGTCGCTTAGCACACTTTCACTAAGCGACCGACGGGGATTAGCCGCCAAGTTTTGCTGTTAATGCAGGTAACACTTTGTAGAGGTCGCCGACAATCCCGTAGTCCACCATATTGAAGATAGGCGCATTTTTATCTTTGTTGATACCAACAATAATTTTTGCTCTATCTACACCGACCATATGTTGAATTTGTCCTGAAATACCGACAGCAACATAAACATCAGCACCTAAGGTCACGCCTGAAACACCAATGTAGCGATCGTGTTCCATCCAGCCTTCACCTTCAGCAATTGGACGTGAACAACCCACTTCACCTTGAAGGGCTTTCGCTAATGCTGACGCTAACGCAATATCATCAGCCTTACCAAAGCCACGTCCAACACCAACAACACAATGTGCTTTCCCTAAATCAACGCTACTACCTTGTTTTGGCTTACGTGCTAACACTTTTAATGTATGCGCAGGGGCGACAAAGGTACCTTGTACCACTGATGCATTGGGAGCATCTGTAATGGCTTCCACATCTAATGCACCACCAACGGTAGCAATAGCATAAGGTGAGCGAATTTCTGCTTTAGCATGTGCTAAACCACCATAAACTTGGTGTGTTGCAATCACAGTATTGTTTTCAACGGTTAGGCTTAATGCATCACTGACAACACCCGCTTTTAACGTAACACCAAGGCGAGCTGCAATGGCTTTTGCTCGTTTTGATGATGCTAATAAAACCAATGCATTAGCACCCGCTTCTTTAATAATTTCAGCAAAAGAAGTCGCATAATCTTCAGCAATCACACCTTCTTGTGGTGCAAAGCAATAGACACAATCAGCACCAAGGCTGACACATTCACGAATGCTTTCATCATCACCGATAAATAACACATTCACTTTTTCACCAAGACCACGAGCAAACGCTATCAACTTCGCTAAATCATCCGCTTTCTCGGCATAAACAAAGGTAGTAGGTAGTAAACTAGCCATTTTTAATCTCCTTATTGATTAACCGCTTGGCGTAAATGCTCAGCAAATGTGGCAATATTTTCATCTGAATCACCTTCTAAAATAATGCCAAGGCGATCAGTCTGTTCTGGTGCGCACACTTGCGTTTGCACTACGGTGAGTGCTGAAAGATCAACACCAATATCTCCTAACCCAAGTTTCTCAACAGGTTTTTTATTAGCCGCTAAAATAGCTTTCATTGACGGTAATTTTGGGGTGTTAATGCTTGATGTCACGCAGACAACGGCAGGTAATGTCAGCTCTAACTCTTCAGTAATACTTTCTAAATCACGTTCAACAATAATTTTTTCACCTTCAACGGTGATTTTATTAACAGCATTAACACAAGGTAAGCCTAAGTATTCACCTACCGCTAAACCTGTTTGTTGAGCGTATAAGTCACCAGAACCTTCACCGAAAACTAATAAATCAAAACCCACTTTTTGTGCCGCTTGCGCAATAATATTGGCGGTATCTGTTGAATAAAGCGCATTACACGCATCATCAGCAACAAGTGTTAATGCATCAGGGCCACGCGATAAAATATCTTTTTTAATTTTCGCGTTTTCTACCATTGCACTAGTGCCTACACTCAGCGCAGTTACGGTGCTATCACCAAGAGCCGAGGCAATTTCTACTGCAGTTTCAATCGCGTTTAAATCATATAAACTAATTTTTAAACCCGCATTATCAGTTGCGAGTGTACGATCAGGCCGCGTTGTGATGTCTTGTTCGTCATGAACAACCTTACAGCAGGCAATAAGTTTCATAATTCACATTCTCCGTTTTGCTCAATGGAGCAAATTAATAAAATCCCAATGTCATTACGCTAAAATATGTTTAGCGATCACCATGCGTTGCACTTCGCTTGTGCCTTCAAAAATTTCGGTGAGTTTTGCTTCACGCATTAGGCGTTCAACAGGATAAGATTTGGTGTAACCCATACCGCCGTGGAGTTGAACGGCTTTTTGAGTCACATAGGTTGCTGTTTCAGAAGCGTATAATTTGGCTTGCGCTGATTCGCGGGTATAAGGAAGCCCAGCAATTTTTGCCGCAGCTGCGCGATACACCAACATACGAGCACAATCTACACGGGTAGCCATATCCACTAACATCCATTGCACACCTTGGTTGGCCGCAATAGGCTTTCCAAATTGAATACGCTCTTTGGTGTAATCAATCGTGGCATCTAATGCGCTTTGTGCGATACCTAATGCAATAGCTGAACAGCTTAAACGGCCACCATCTAAGGTTTCCATGGCAATGCTAAAACCTTTACCTTCAGCGCCTAAACGTGCACTAACAGGTACAACGCAGTCACTAAAACTGACAGAACAGGTTTCAGAGCCATTCATACCCATTTTTTCTTCAGGTAAACCAATGCTGATCCCTGGATTATCACGCTCAACTAAGAATGCAGTGATCCCTTTAACACCCGCACTTTTATCGGTCATGGCAAATACAATAAAGAATGCACCTTGAGGTGCTGCTGTGATCCACAATTTAGAGCCATTGATCAGATAATTATCACCTTGGCGAACAGCCGTTGTTTGTTGAGCTGCTGCATCACAACCCGCACTGGGTTCTGATAAACAGAAGCAACCAATTTGTTCACCTGAAACCACTCCCGGTAAAATACGTGCTTTGGTTTCTTCATCAGCATATTTTTGAATAACAGGGCCAGTTAATGAACACTGTGAACCCATGATCATGGCGTGTGCAGCGCTGACTTTTGCCATTTCTTCTGTTGCTAATACATAGCTAATTGCATCTGCTTCTGTTCCACCATAATTTTCATCAATATTGAAACCAAAGAGTCCTAATTCAGCCATAGGTGCAACGCTTTCACTTGGAAAACGGTGTTCTTTATCGATTTCGCCAGCAATAGGCTTAATATCGTTTTCAACAAACTCTCTGACCATATCGCGGATCAGAACTTGTTCTTCTGTTAGCTGAAAATCCATGTTTATCTTCCTCTGTGAATATATAGGGTTATCTCTATGGCGTGCGATTTCACGTTTGTCGTCTTATCGCACGCATTAATGGGTTAGCGTTATTTCTACATCGTCGCTATGGATGCAGGTAAGAAGGTGTACAGCAGCAACATAAACATCATGGCTAACAGTGGGATAGCGAGAGTTAACGTTCCTACAGGGCCATAACCCTCTTTATGACTGACACCACAGACACTAAAGACAGTAATAATCAATCCGTTAAATGGCGGAGTTGTACTCATTGATGCCATTGTGGCCACACGGTGTAAGGAGCCTTGATCAACCACAGTTGCAGGGAACATTGCAGCAATCATTGGCATAGCAATACTTAACGCACCAGAGCCTGAGCCACTGATAAACACCAAGGCACCGACTGAAATTGCAGTAACAACAAGTGGATTAAGACCAGATTGAGCAATCGCTTGGAATGATTCTTTAAATGCAGGTAAGGTCATCACTAATGCCCCAAACCCGACAATAACCGCCGTGTTAAAGAGGGAGGTCACCCCTTCCATCGTTCCTGCAGCTAAATTAGGTACAAGCTTTTTCCAATCGAGATAGCGTAAGTACACAATCAAAGCTGCGATAATGGCGCAGAATAAGGCAATAGCAGGGTCCCATTTCAGAATATTCAGCACAACAAGCAAAATAAGCATAGGGAGTAATGCAACAAGCACATTAGGTAATTGGCGATCTTTTTTACCTTCTTCGGCTTTGGCTGTTTTTTCATCTTCAACCCAGCCTTCACCTTTCGCTTTTACGCGCTTAAATAACCAAGTGAGATAAATAATCACTAAGGTGACTTGGAACAAGGCTGTCAACATACCCGGTACTAACCCTGCCGTCGCTGACGTACCTAAAAACTTCATTGGGATAAGGTTTTGGATTTGAGGTGATCCAGGCATTATCATTACAAACGTACCTGCACCGGCAAAATAGACAGCCGGAATAAGTCTACGAGGAAGATTTGCTTTGCGGAATAAACTCACCATCATCGAATAAACGGTAAACAGTGCAACAAACACTGAAACACCGCCGTAGGCTAAAATGGCACAAGCCGCAACTAATGAAGGAATAACGGCTCTTTCACCAAATTTACCAATAATAAAAGAGGCAACACTATCAGCAGCGCCACTGATAGCGGTTAACTTGCCAAAAATCGCACCGAGTACGAAAATGAAGAAGAAGCTACCAAAATAGCCACCTAACCCACCGGTATACACTTGTAACAGTGCATCGACAGGATTAAGCATATCTGGTGATACAAGCCATGCAGTCACAGCAAGAAATAGGCTAGTGGTAAAGACAGAAATGAATATATGTATGCCTTTCATACACATAATCATTAATATCGCTAGCCCAATGATTAAACAAATAATACCCATGATTGCCCCACTTATATGTGTTAGGGTTCAATTGACCTGTGCTATTCACACAGGTCTTTTGTGACTATTGATTAATGTTGTTAAGCAGAAAGCACATCAGCAAAAGTTTGCAATGCCGTTCTAGCTTGTTCATACGTTTTGGTTTGCTGATCGATTTCGATAATGATGGAAGGAATGCCTTCTCTATCGAGGAATTTCTTCACTATCGGGGCATCGAATTCTTCAGGATCACAGAATTTTGTTAGCAAATAGACAACACCATCTGCACCTGTGTTTTTCACCATATCGGCAATTAAACGACCACGTTTTTTCTCTGGATCATATAAAAGTGAACACCCTTCAAGCTGAGCGATTTGCTCTGCCATTGCTTCATAAGGGGCGTTATTTTCTGGGATATCTTGACGGAACTGACGAGACTCATGTGCCACTTCATCTGCCACAATCGCCATCTTGTTATCAGCCAAAATTTGTAGAATAGAAGGGCTATCCGCAATAATGCCTGTCACAACAACTTTGTGCCCTTTCCAAGGTTCTGGAGATAAGGTTTTGCATTGTGCAACAATGGCTTCAACGGCTTTTGTATGTTCAACAACATCCATAAAATAACCACTTTTGATCACGGTATTACGGCGTTGTGGTGTGATTAAATTTGGATGAAGCGCAGCCATCTCTGAAAACTCGCGTAACGCGGCACGACGCTGATTAAACAGATGAATCGCATTTTTTAGTGCATCATCTGTCACAGGCTGACCTGAAATCTCCCCTAATTGCAGTGCAATTTTCTTGTATTGTTCGGTTAAGAAAGCAATCCCTGCAGGGGTTTTACGATTTTGTGGATGCACCAGTTGGATAAAAGGCACTTGTGGCACACCAGCTTTCCAGTTTTGCCCTAAGCATTTTAAGGTGTCACACAAAGAAGGAATTATGGCTGCTGACAGTTTATTCAGCGCACCATCCAACCCCATCTCAAGAGAAGAAAGCACTAGCGCACAATAGAAAGGAGGAAAATATTTCTTCGCTTCTGAGATCTCACGGCCTTCCGCACCCCAAATACCAAAAGGCACCATGCCCGCCGCATAGACAATTTCATTCGGCGTATATTCAGGGAAACAACCAATCACCTTTTTGCCACTACGAATAAAACCTTCTAATTGCGCAACGGGGTTATCCACCACCACTTGCAGCTCATCAAATCTATCCGTTAATGTTTTCATTAGATGTCTCCCTTTTTCATATCTGCTTTATTCGCAGCCATAATTTCTGTTAATGCTTCAACACGGGTGACATACTGCGCTTCTGAGAAAACACGAGGATCTGCTTGGTCGCCATCAAAAGTCACCGTTGGGATCTTAAGTTCATGGCGAATACGGCGCTCAATTTCGGGCATAATGCCACTCCAGAGCTTACAACTACGGTTAACGTGAATAATTGCACCATCAACTTTATTTTGACGGCTAACGCTAATACGCATATCTGCCGCACGCTCGACAGAGACGCAGTTAGGGACATAAGAGTAAGCACGCATCATCTCGTCACTGTTTTGATAAATCACACCAAATGCAGTGGCGTAAACAGTAGCGGTAACGTTGATACCTTGTTCTTTTAACGGGGTAGATGTGGCACGCAAATAAGGCCAGCAGGCAATACCTTCAAAGAGAACACGGTATTTTTCTTCACCGCGGTAAGTCGATTTTTTCTCTTTGATGTTTTGTTCCATCTCTTCACACAGTTGCTCAAAAGCCAGTGCAGCTTCTAATTTGCCACGCGCACAAACAGCAACCGCCATGTGGTTAAACAGATCAAAACCATTCATTGGAGACGGTTCATATTGGCAATATTCTGCTGCTTTTAACCATGCACGCCCTGTGCGTTGTGAGATTTCACAAACTTCTTTAAATTTCTCTTCAGAGAAGACTTTGCCAGTGACTTTTTCAAGTTGTTTAATCGCATCATCAAATTGCGCTTGAACATACTTCACAGTCACATCATCAGTGTCATAATCATTTTTATAAGGAATATCGATAAGGATCATCGGGATATTCAATTCGTATGCGATATTTTCATACCACTTGATCATGCAGTTACAGATATTGTTGCAGCACAGCAAGAAATCAGGCTGAGGCATATCCATCTCTTCACACTGCTTAATATCCATGTAAGAAAGACTGATCCGAGCATAAGCACAGATATCATTGGAATATCCCATGCTTTCTGCATGCTCACACATTTTTAAACCTGCACCTTTTGCCGCAATTGCTGCGGCTTGGTTTTCAGGATAAACCACACATAAACCTAATGTTTCCGCAATTTCTTGTGGGAAGTTAGAGGCACACCAGCCTATTTTTTCACCGCTATTTTTAGCATCCCACGCACGCTGATAAGCATCAGCCGCAATTTTTTGCAGTCGTTTTTTCGCAGGAATATAATCCGGCGCATTCATATCTACATTGCTCATTTTGATGTTCCTATTGTTAACGCATCGTCTTCCAGTTGATGGCGGTACGCTTCAAAGGCATAAATGGCGGCACCTATCGCCCCGTTGTATTGTGATAAAGGTGAGGTGGCGATAGAGGCGTTCAACTCTTCGCTTACATAACGAACAACTTCAAAATTACTGGCAACACCGCCTGTCATCACAACAGGGGCTTCAACACCCACTCGTTTTGCAAGACCAGCAATACGGCTAGCTACAGAGCGGTGAATGCCATTAATAACGTCGGGTATTGTTTCGTTATTCGCGAGATGAGAAATCACTTCTGATTCAGAGAACACAGTACAGGTTGAGCTAATCGTGACTTTCTTAGTGGACTTAGCGCCCTCTTGAGCGAGGTCAGAAATCTTGGTTTCTAATACTCTCGACATTACATCTAAAAAGCGTCCTGTACCGGCGGCGCACTTGTCATTCATCACAAAGTTTAATAAACGGCCTGCACCATCCATATGAAGTGCTTTAACGTCTTGACCGCCGATATCAATCACTGTTTTGACGCCCGGAAAAAGAAAGTGCGCGCCTTTGGCATGACAGCTCAGTTCACTCACTTCTTTATTGGCTTCTTTCAGAGAATTACGCCCATAACCTGTTGCACAGATCCAACTGATCTGACTGAGGGAGCCACCAAATTGGCTTAATACTTCAGCGATCGCTTTTTCAGGCCCTGAGGTTCCTGCACCCACTGATGCCAGTGATTTAGCGACAATTGCGTCACCATTTTTCATGATGATGCATTTTGATGCAGACGATCCGATATCAACGCCCATTGTGAAAATGTCTTGTTGCATGCCTTTGCTCTCCTGAAAATTAAAAAAATAAATGGATTATTCTTTCCACGTCATCACGTCTTTATTGGCTTCAAGGCTGGCAATTTCTTCTGCGCTATACCCTAATTCAGCTAATACAGACGGTGTGTCTTCACCTAACAAAGGACCACGACGATATTCAGGTAAACCACTCTCTAAGAAATCAATAGGTGGACGAACTAAGGCTTTTTCACTGCCATTTTTGTACTTCATGTTGTAGAAGGTGTTAATTGCCCAAGCCTGTTTGTCTTCCAGCACTTCTTCCCATGTTTGCGCAATACTGAATGGGATATCGTTTTTGGTGAAAATATCTGCCCACTCTGGCGCTGTTTTTTGCTCAATTTGTTGCCAAATCAGGTCATATAATTCAGGGGAGCGATTATTTTTTGCCACTTCTTGTAGGCGTGTATAACGAGCGTCTTCCGCTAAATCTGGACGACCAATACAAGAAATAAAGGTTGGATAGTAGGCGTCATAAACTGGCATACAGACTTGAATAAAACGGTCATCTTTTGTTTTATAAGCCAGAATAAATGGGCTGGTAGTATTACGACGATCGATTGGATACGGCTGACCATAATCTGGGTATTGTGCCGCTTGGATCATGATTGCTTGAGTATAAATTGAGGTATGCAGTAAGTTAGTTGAAACATACTCACCTTGACCAATATTTTTAGCGCGAATATAAGCAGCTAACACACCTGAAACCAAGCCTAATGCACACTGGTGATCGCCAAGACCCGGGATCACGTTCATCGGTACTGTGCCTTTTTGGTACAGCGAACCTAAAATACCACCACGGGCAAAGAATGCAGTGTAGTCAAATCCTGGTAGATCTTTATCTGGGCCTTCATCACCATAACCTGTCACACTGGCGTAAACTAATTTTGGAAAACGTTGTTTTAACGTTTCATAATCCAACCCCGCACGTTCTCTTGCACCAGGACGCCAGTTAGTTAAGAAAATGTCGGCTTTTTCTAGCAGTTCAAACAGAATTTTTTTACCTGCTTCTGTTTTCGTATTTAATACGATACCTCGTTTATTGGCGTTTTCTAAATCAAAACTAGTGTTTTCATGTTGATCTAATGGACGACCTTCAGTCGGTGCGGTGTAACGTAAATTATCACCACTTGGGGATTCAATTTTGATCACGTTCGCACCCATATCAGCTAAAATACGTCCCGCTGCGGGTACGGCAATAAAGGTCGCCAACTCAACTACAGTGACGCCTTCCAGTGCTTTACGACTTGTCATTTTTTCTCCTAATTATTTTTAGACTTCATACTGCTGTTGTCAGAATGTGGATAAATCCGTTGTCACTTAACCCGCTACTTTGGTTTTTTCATCCTTGATTGAAACGCCATAACCCAATTGCAATTTCAGGGCTTGCACATCAATTTTTCCGCAAGGGGTATGAGGAAACTGCGTAAAGAAATGGAGTTCTTTGGGGATTTTGTAGCGAGCTAGTCGCTCTTGTAGAAATGCCTGTAATTCGCTTTCCGTAATGGTATGGCCTTGTTGCACACAAACAGAGGCAATCACTTCTTCACCTAAATCAACCGAAGGAATACCAAAGGCTTTTGTTGCGTCAACACCGGGATATTCCGCAATAGCCTCTTCTATTTCACAAAGACTGATATTTTCACCACCACGGACTACAATCTCTTTCATGCGATAGGCGTAGTGGTAATTTCCTTGTTCATCGACATAACCGATATCGCCTGTGTGTAACCAACCTTCTTCATCGATAGCTTCTTGGGTTTTATCAGGAGCATTGTCATAACCCATCATCACATGAAAACCACGGGTACAAATTTCACCCAAAATACCCACAGGCATAGGTTTACCCGTTTTCGGATTAATAATTTTCATTTCAACAAAAGGTAATGGCTTACCGATAGAACTGCGTTTTATTGGTAAAGCATCGTTTGGTAATGTTTGAGTGCAACAAGGAGAAGCTTCGGTTTGACCATAAGAGATGGTGATCCCTTTCATGCCGAGAATAGTTTCAATATCATCGATTAACGCAGGAGGAAAACTTGCCCCAGCTATAATGCCTTTATCAAGGCTAGATAAATCGTAGTGAGAAAATTGCTCATGTTTCATTAAACGGCTAAAAATCGTTGGCACACCATGCATAACGGTACAACGATAGTCTTGAACCACTTTCAAAACATCTTCTGCACAATAGTTATCAAGCAGAACTAATTGGCATCCTGTTGTTAACGCAAAAAAGAGACAAGAAGAGAGCCCAAAGCAGTGAAATAGAGGAACAGCAAGGCAAATGACATCGTTATGTGTTACGCCTAATCGCTGTGCTGACAGCATGGCATTATTAATCACATTATATTGGCTTAACATGACACCTTTAGGCATAGCGGTGCTACCTGATGTCATTTGAATTGTCAGTAAATCTTTTACACTGACTTGTGAAACAGCGTGTTGATATTCTTTATCTGATATTTTTTGGCTAATTGCTTTTAATTGAGATAACGAAACGCTTTTTTCTGCCGATTTATTTCCCATGCTAATAAATAACTGAGGTAATACATCCTTATTTTCAGTGACTTTTTTAGCAAGACAATTAATCACCTCAATAAAGTTATTACTTTTAAACCCATCAGAAAAACACAATGCTTTAATACCAGTTAATCTACATAAATCTAATAACTCTCTTTTTTTAAAATGAAAGTTAATACAAACAACAGGAACACCAATTTGAGCAGCGGCAAGAAAACAAATTATCCACTCTTTACTATTAGCAGACCAAATACCTAAACGATCGCCTTTTTTTAAACCAATAGCTAAAAAACCACGCGCAACATTTTCTACTTCTTGTTGTAATTGTTGCCAAGAAAGTGCCTTTTTACTTTGGTTTTCAATCAAGGCTGTTTGTGAAGCATATTGCTTTACAATATTGTTTAGACATTCTTTAACTGTCATTTCTAATAAGGCCATAAATACCTACTCAACCGCTTTTTTGCTGGTGTTTGCGTCTGTAATGACCTTATTCTGGGTAGGGGATATTATTCATTCTTGGTAAATAACGAACTGTTTTTCGTCATTTGAATAGTCTGGGAAAGATTTGTGATTGAGGTCTAAATTTGGCGGGTTAAATATAATTTGTAATTGAAGAGTAATTAATAACAATGAGATAAATTTGAAACCAAGGCGTTATAGAGGTGTTATTTTTAATAAAGAAAAAGGAGAGTCATTTTATTTAAATAAAATAATAAAACCACTCTCTTTTTAATATAAACATACTCATCTCATTTTAAAATATAAACAAACCTTATCAATAAATATTGATGTAATAATTTAAATGAAAATAATATAAAAATAAATACAATAACGATTAAATTTTATAACATCTAAATAAAAAATAATTTAAATCACTTAACTTATTTTATTAATCATCGATTCAAGAAACTATTTTCCTCGACGCATCGGCATAGTTGAAGTCTGATTAAGCGTTAATCCTTTGGTTTCTGGTGCAAACAACACAGAAACTATCATGCCGAATAAAGAAATTGCGGCACCCACTAGCATCGTCGTATTAATTCCGTAAGTAGCGATAAAGGCAGGAAGCGCACAAGTTGAAATAACCGTACCAATACGACTTATTGACATAATAATACCCACGGCTGACGCTCGAATATCAGTCGGAAATAATTCGTTAGGATAGAGCCACTGTAAAATACCGGGGCCACCAGAAAAGAAAGCGTAAGTCGCAAATGCTAAGATAACAAATAAGATAGGTAAATCAGGGAAAACCCCTAACACCAATAATGCCAGTGTCATCATGGCGAAACTACCAATCAATAACGGACGTCGCCCTGTTTGATTTAACCAAAACATGGCAGGAATACACCCAAACATGAAGAACAGGCTAATCACCACATTCCCTAATGCCGCACTTCTTCCTGCGTCCCACCCTAATAAACCGACAATTTGTGGTCCAAAGGTATAAATGGCAAACATCGGGATAACTTGGCAAGTCCAAATAACCGCAACAAAAAGCACAAAAGAAAAATGACGTTTATTAAAGAGTTCGATAAAACGGGTTGTTTTAGCATTTTCAGCTTCAAAAACAACAGGTTCACCAAAAAGTTTGATCATCATTTCATTACACTCTTGAATACGCCCTTTTCGTATTAACCAAAGTGGAGATTCAGGCAAATCAAAACGACCAATTAGAATAATGACACAAGGTATAAAAGCACTACCCAACATCCATCGCCAGCCATCTGCCACATCATATAAAAAATAACCGACTAAGTTGGCACACGTCGCCCCGATATACCACATTGCGGCAATAAAACCGACAGCAAAAGCACGTTGTTTTTTATTGGAAAATTCCGTGATCATCGATGTCGCAATGGGGTAATCAGCACCAATCACAATCCCAATAAGGAATCGCATCACTAATAGACCCACTGGCGTGGAAACAAACATCGTGGCAATAGAAATAATGGCAATAGCCACAATATCCACAAGGAACATTTTACGACGCCCCACTTTGTCACAAATATAACCAAAAAGTGATGTGCCAATAAAAAGCCCGGCTAATGTTGCCGCACCAAGCAGACCTATCCATTGTGAATCAAGCTGTAATAACGGTGTGAGTTGCTCTAATGCCACACCGATAATTACTAACACATAGCCGTCAAGAAAAGGGCCACCACTCCCCCATAACATCACCCGACGATGTACAGAGGTAAAACGAATATCATCAAAGTTTCTGGGTTGCATGACTGCGTCCTGGTATTTTTTCTAAATAAAATAAAAAAGAAAAGCTCCCAGGCCGGAGGCAGCACTGGGAGAAAAGTAGCGATACATCATCCGTAACGATATTCCACGCCAAAAGTTCCACGTGGGTATTCCCATTTTTCAAGCGCACTATCTAAACCAAGAATTCGACACGTTCCACACTCTAAGCACCCTGCATAATCAAAACTGATGGTGCCATCTTCTTGTTTTTTATAAAGACCAGCAGGACAGGCTTTGACTAAAGTTTCCAATACCTGCATATCAGGTTGCTCTTTAACGACGATATGTGGATTTTCTTCATCGACATTAAATTTATTGATGCCTAGTTTGACATCGACATTTACGGGAGAACTCATATTGCTTTTACTCCTTTGATCCCATCTTTGATCAGATTCATCCAACCGACTTTTTTGGTATGACGCATCATGGTTTTACGCATTGGTACAGGTGCTTCACCCGTAACAGTAAAGAGATCTTTCGCGATACCAACGACCATTTCAGGATAAGCAGTAAACATACGAGGATTATCAAGTAGATCAGGCATACGCTGATACGCTTTCATATCGCGTAACGGGCCATCTTCTAAATGTTTTAGATATTCATTAAGTGATTGTTTACTAAAATCATTTTTCTCCATAGCAGAAAGCACCGTTTTTGCAGCCGCTTCACCAGATGCCATCGCTAAATCCATGCCACGGATAGTAAAACCAAGGTTCATACACATCCCTGCGGCATCACCTGCAATTAATACACCATCGCGTACTAATTCGTTTTGCATTCTTAAGCCCGCTTCTGGAACGACATGCGCACCGTATTCCACCATTTTCCCGCCCTCAATTAGCGGCGCAACAACGGGATGCTGTTTAAAATCTTCCAGCATTTGTGGTACTGATTTCTTCGCATCTTTAACATGGTGAAGCCCACAAACAAGACCTAAAGAGAGCGTAGTCTTATTGGTATATAAAAAACCACCCCCCATTAATCCATCGGTAGGTGATCCCGCAAATAACCAAGCTGTGCCTTCGTTATCTTTTAGGTTAAAGCGATCTTTAATCACACTTTCAGGTAATTCGATGATCTCTTTTACGCCTACCGCGACATTTTCAGCCGCAACACGTTTTGTCATCCCTAACTGTTCAGCCAAGATAGAATTCACGCCATCAGCTAAAATAACGGCTTTGGCTTCTAACACATCCCCATCGGCTTCAACGCCAACAATTTTGCCATCACGCTCGACTAACTTATCAACACGAATGCCTGTGATGCATTGCGCACCCGCATTTTCGGCTTGTTCCATTAGCCATTGATCAAACTCACCACGTAATACAGACCAAGAGGCGGTTTTTGGGTTATTTCCTTGTGCATTTTGGTAATCCATTGTCATTGCGCCGGTTTCAGTCATAAACGACAATTTTTCGTGAGTAATAACGCGTTCAACGGGTGCTTCTTGCGCAAACTCAGGAATGATGCGTTCAAGAGTATGTGCATACATACGACCACCAGTTACATTTTTCCCGCCAGCGTAGTTACCTCTTTCTATTAGCAATACTTGTGCGCCTTCCCTTGCTAAAACAAGTGCAGCCACAGATCCTGCTAATCCTGCGCCAACAATAATGGCATCGAAAATATCTTCGGAATCGGACATAACATCTCCAGAATTTGCGATAAACGCAGAGAAGTCACCTTCTCTGCTTAAATAAATCAGTTAGATAATTGGCGAGTTAATGCCGGTAAAATCTTCATTAAATCACCGACAATGCCGTAGTCAGCAAATTGGAAGATAGGTGCATTTTTGTCTTTATTAATAGCAACAATAATTTGTGCACCATTAGCGCCAACCATATGTTGAATTTGCCCTGAAATACCGGCTGCCAAATAAAGTTCTGGTTTTAGCATCAGGTTAGAAATACCGACATAGCGCTCGTGCTCCATCCATTTTTCGTTTTCAGCAACAGGACGAGAACACGCGATTTCAGCACCAATGGCTTTGGCTAATTCTTCTGCAATAACGATATTTTCTTTGCTACCAATACCGCGACCTACACTGACAACAAAGCGCGCTTTATCTAAATCAACCGCATTAATTTCGCGAGGCTGAACTGCATTGCGAATAATGGTTTGAGCTGGGGCAATCCATTCCACTTTTTGTGCATTACCCGTAGCACCTGTTTCTGGTGCAACATCAAAAGCACCTACACTTGCAGTCACTACGCAATAAGCGGTTTTCAGGGTTTCATCACCAAAAGCAAGACCACCGTAAACCATGTGTTTTGTTACTAATGCATCACCGTCTGCTTTTAAAGATTGTGCGTCATTAGAAACAACCGCTTCTAAACGATGACCTAAGCGCGCTGCGAGTAATTTGCCACGACGTGTATTAGGTAATAGCACTAAACCTGCATCACCTTTTTGTTTGATAGTTTCAACCATGCTTTGTGCATAGTCTTCAATAATGCGATCGTCTGGTTTGCCTTCTAATTGGAAAACCGCTGTTGCTCCTAATTTAAAGGCAGCTGCACTTTGTTCGTCATTCAATGTGAATACATTAATAGATTGACCTAATGAAAAAGCGCCACCCATTAATTCTGGTAAACGGGAAAGTGCATCACTAAATACCCAAACAGTTGAAAACTGACTCATAACTCCCCCTATTACTTAAGAATTTTGCGTAAATGTTCTGCCAACTCAGCAATCTGATCGTCACCATCACCTTCAATGATGATGCGTTGACGGACTTTTTGTTTTGGTGCCGCGATTTTTTGCTCTGAACGCGCAGTAATAACATCCAGACCCAAATCGGCAACACTCCATTGTTGAACTGGTTTTTTGGCTGCGCCAAGAATGGCTTTCATCGAAGGGATCTGAGGTGTGTTAATGTCAGTAGACACCGCAATTACAGCGGGTAATGGAATGGTCAGTGTTTCAATTTCATTTTCTAATTCACGTTCAACCGTAATTGAATCATTAGAGAGAGAAACAATGTTATTAATGCCATTTATTGCTGGGATATTTAAAATTTCTCCCACCAGCAAACTAACTTGTTGTGAGCTGAGATCGGCAGAGCCATCGCCACAAAGAATTAAGTCATAACCTTTTTTAGTGACTGCTGCCGCCAGTGCAATCGCCGTTTGGTAGGGTAAAGAGGCTTCAAATTGGTCATCAACTACAACAACTAAATCGTCAGCACCGCGAGAAAGAACATCTTTACGTGCTTTCGCATTTGTCAGTGCTTTACCACCAACACTCATTGCCGTGATTTGAATGCCATCAAGTTGCGTCTTAAGCTGATTAGCGGCTTCAATCGCATTTAAATCATATTGGCTAATTTTGGTATTAGCACGAGAAAAATCCAGCGAACTGTCTGCGCTATTTACCGTAATATCCTGCTCGTCGGGAACACTCTTGTAACATGTAATAATATTCATTACATCTCCTGAAATTAATAAATAATGTCATTTACTCTGGCAATGTAATATAGAATTAACATAATTAAGTGATTAAAAAATTAAACCCAGGTCACCAATATTGAACATTATTAAATAAAGAAGAGATAGCGTTCAATATTGCTAAATACATCACCAATATTGAAATTAATTTTAATTGAAGTGTTCAACTTTCAATATTGCTACTTCGATCAACAATATTGAACATAATAAATATAATGGTATTTAACATTCAATATTGCCACTCAGATCAACAATATTGAAAGACAGAATATAACAAGCCGATTACATACAAAGCAATATTAACAATTATCAATAAGTTACAATGAAAATAAAACGTTATAAAACGTAACATAAAATCGACAAAAAGAATAGTGTGAAGTGAATAACAGAATAGATTTCTTATAATATTCATCATTCTTCATCATTAATGGATTTGTAGATTAGCCAATGACTTTATTTTTCTATTATGATGAATCACCAATAGACAAAATATTCATAAATAAACTTAATTGTTTTATTAGTTATTAAGAATTAACACTACTTAAACTTCTGCGCTAAATATATTTGGAAATTTTACCTATGAGCAAAGATAATAAAAAGGCAGGAATAGAACCGAAGGTTTTTTTTCCGCCATTGATCATTGTTGGTATTTTATGTTGGTTAACAGTACGCGATCTTGATGCTTCAAATGAAGTGATTAATGCCGTATTCAGCTATGTTACCAATGTCTGGGGTTGGGCCTTTGAATGGTACATGGTTATCATGTTCGGAGGTTGGTTTTGGTTAGTCTTCGGTCGTTATGCCAATAAACGTCTTGGGGAAGATAAACCTGAATTTAGTACCGCAAGCTGGATCTTTATGATGTTTGCGTCTTGTACATCAGCCGCCGTCCTTTTCTGGGGTTCGATTGAAATATACTACTACATTTCAAGCCCACCTTTTGGAATGGAAGGTTATTCAACGCAAGCTAAAGAAATTGGCCTTGCTTACAGCTTGTTCCACTGGGGTCCTCTACCTTGGGCAACTTATAGTTTCCTTTCTGTTGCATTCGCTTATTTCTTCTTTGTTCGCAAAATGGAAGTTATTCGCCCAAGTAGCACCTTAACGCCATTAATCGGTGAAAAACACGTTAATGGGATTGTTGGAACTATTATTGATAACTTCTATCTCGTTGCTTTAATTCTAGCAATGGGAACTAGTCTTGGTTTAGCAACACCATTAGTCACTGAATGTATTCAATACTTATTCGGTATTCCTCATACCCTGCAATTAGACGCCATTATTATCTCTTGCTGGATCTTATTAAACGCAATTTGTGTGGCATTTGGTCTGCAAAAAGGGGTGAAGATCGCCAGCGATATTCGTACTTACCTGAGTTTTTTAATGTTGGGCTGGGTGTTTATCGTTGGTGGTGCGAGCTTTATCGTCAACTACTTTACCGATTCGGTCGGTACATTGATGATGTATATGCCTCGCATGCTGTTTTATACCGACCCAATCGGTAAAGGGGGATTTCCTCAAGGCTGGACAGTCTTCTATTGGGCATGGTGGGTTATTTACGCCATCCAAATGAGTATCTTCTTAGCACGTATCTCTAAAGGCCGTACTGTTCGTGAACTGTGTTTAGGAATGGTTTCAGGCTTAACCGCAGGGACTTGGTTAATTTGGACAATTCTTGGTGGTAACACCTTACAACTGATTGACCAAAATATTCTCAACATTCCACAACTGATTGAACAATATGGTGTTCCACGCGCCATTATCGAAACATGGGCGGCATTACCGCTTAGTACAGCGACAATGTGGGGCTTCTTTATCCTCTGCTTTATTGCCACTGTCACCTTAATTAACGCCTGTTCTTACACACTAGCAATGTCCACTTGTCGCTCTATGAAAGAAGGCTCTGAGCCCCCTTTATTAGTGCGTATCGGCTGGTCTGTGCTGGTCGGTGTTATCGGCATCATTCTGCTCGCACTTGGGGGTTTAAAACCAATTCAAACCGCCATTATCGCCGGAGGATGCCCACTATTTTTCGTCAATATCATGGTCACCTTGTCCTTTATTAAAGATGCCAAAGTACATTGGAAAGACTGATCCGCTATACGCAAAGAATGACATATTAAGAGGTTATTAACATGGATTTTAGATTGAATGATGAGCAGGAACTGTTTGTTGACGGTGTCCGCGAATTAATGGCCAGTGAAAACTGGGAAGCTTATTTCGCACAGTGTGATCGCGAAAGTAAATACCCAGAGCGTTTTGTCAAAGCTTTAGCGGATATGGAAATCGACAATCTGCTTATTCCTGAAGAGCATGGTGGATTAAATGCAGGTTTTGTTACTGTTGCCGCAATTTGGATGGAATTAGGTCGTTTAGGTGCACCAACTTATGTGCTTTATCAATTACCTGGTGGCTTTAACACCGTCTTGCGTGAAGGAACTCAAGAGCAAATTGATAAAATTATGGCGTTCCGTGGTACAGGTAAACAGATGTGGAACTCTGCTATCACCGAACCCGGTGCAGGCTCTGACGTCGGTAGCTTACAGACCACTTATACCCGTAAAGATGGCAAAGTTTACCTTAACGGTAGCAAATGCTTCATCACCAGTAGTGCTTATACCCCTTATGTTGTTGTCATGAGCCGTGACTCTGCATCCCCAGATAAACCTATCTTTACTGAATGGTTTGTGGATATGAGTAAACCGGGCATTAAAGTCAACAAGTTAGAAAAATTGGGTTTACGCATGGATAGTTGCTGTGAAATCACTTTCGATAACGTTGAACTTGAAGAAAAAGACATGTTTGGTCGTGAAGGTAACGGCTTTAACCGTGTAAAAGAAGAGTTCGATCACGAACGTTTCTTAGTGGCTCTCACTAACTACGGTACAGCAATGTGCGCTTTTGAAGATGCCGCTCGTTATGCCAACCAACGTGTGCAATTTGGCGAAGCTATCGGCCGTTTCCAACTTATTCAAGAAAAATTCGCTCATATGGCGATCAAACTCAATTCAATGCGCAACATGTTATATGAAACTGCATGGAAAAGTGACAACAACTTAATCACTTCAGGTGATGCAGCCATGTGTAAATACTTCTGTGCGAATGCGGCATTTGAAGTGGTTGATAGTGCAATGCAAGTGCTTGGTGGTGTGGGTATTGCTGGCGAGCACCGTATTTCTCGTTTCTGGCGTGACCTTCGTGTTGATCGTGTCTCTGGTGGCTCTGACGAAATGCAGATCCTGACATTAGGACGCTCAGTGCTTAAACAGTACCGCTAATTAATCACGAAAACTCTCTCATCATTAGGTGAGAGAGTCTTCACTCAACCACTTATGAGGTGACGCTATGACAGAACATTTACCAATGCCACAATTCGGCCCACTTTCAGGGGTTCGTGTTGTGTTTTCAGGAATTGAAATTGCAGGGCCATTTGCAGGACAAATGTTTGCAGAATGGGGTGCTGAAGTGATTTGGATTGAAAACGTTGCATGGGCTGACACCATTCGCGTTCAACCTCACTATCCTCAGCTTTCTCGCCGTAATCTTCATGCACTATCGCTAAATATCTTTAAAGACGAAGGTCGTGATGCGTTCTTAAAATTAATGGAAACAACCGATATCTTTATCGAAGCCAGTAAAGGCCCAGCCTTTGCACGTCGTGGCATTACTGATGAAGTATTGTGGGAGCATAATCCTAAATTGGTTATTGCGCATTTGTCGGGTTTTGGCCAATACGGTGATCCGCAATATACCAATCTACCCGCTTATAACACCATCGCTCAGGCCTTTAGTGGTTACCTTATTCAAAATGGTGACAAAGATCAGCCAATGCCAGCCTTCCCTTATACCGCAGATTATTTCTCAGGAATGACAGCAACCACGTCCGCGTTAGCGGCACTGTATAAAGTTCAACAAACGGGTAAAGGTGAAAGTATTGATATTGCAATGTATGAAGTGATGTTGCGTATGGGGCAATACTTCATGATGGATTATTTCAATGGTGGCGAAATATGCCCTCGAATGACCAAAGGGAAAGATCCGTACTACGCAGGTTGTGGGCTTTACCGTTGCCAAGATGGTTATATCGTGATGGAAGTTGTCGGTATCACTCAAATTGAAGAAATTTTCAAAGATATCGGCCTTGCTCATCTGCTTGGTACACCTGAAGTACCAGAAGGTACGCAACTTATTCACCGTATTAATTGCCCTCATGGTCAATTATTTGAAGACAAATTAGATGAATGGCTAGCAAAACAACCGATCACTGATGTCCTTAAACGACTTTCAGAGCTCAATATTGCCAGTGCCAAAGTACTGACTATCCCTGAGCTTGAAGACAATCCGCAATATATCGCGCGTGAATCGATCACCGAATGGCAAACCATGAATGGTGACACCTGCAAAGGGCCAAATGTGATGCCGAAATTTAAAAATAATCCTGGAAAAATCTGGCGTGGAATGCCATCTCACGGCATGGACACTGATGCGATTTTGAAAAATATCGGTTATAGCGACGAACAAATCAGGGGGCTAGTCGATAAGGGACTGGCTAAAATCGAAAAATAATACCGTTGAATTCAGATAGCGCAAAGATAGAAAGCGCATCTGAACTCATGGCAAAAGAATAGGATAACAGTTTAATGGATGTGATTGGCAAACAAAACTTACGTCAAATGTGGGATGATTTGGCTGAGGTTTATGGCACAAAAACAGCGCTAATTTTTGAAGCCGCACAAGGACAAGTGAGACAATTTAGCTACAGTGAATTAAATGAAGAGATAAACAGAACCGCAAATCTTTTCCATGCTGGTGGCATAAAAAAAGGCGACCACGTTGCCTTACATCTTGATAACTGCCCTGAGTTTTTCTTTTGCTGGTTTGGGCTGGCAAAAATAGGTGCTGTCATGGTGCCGATTAATGCGCGCTTTATGCATGAAGAGAGCGCATGGATAATCAATCACTGCCAAGCCCATTACGTAGTAACACGTGATAATTTCTATCCTATTTACCAACCTATGTTACAGGATGAACAAAATCCTTTAACTCAGTTGTTTTTAATAACAGAAAACAGTCTTCCTACTGAGAAAGGGATTATTGATTTTCTAAAAGAGAAAGCCAAGCATCCTGTTACACTTAATCATCACACTCCATTAAGTGTAGATGATACCGCTGAGATCCTTTTTACCTCAGGTACAACTTCTCAACCCAAAGGCGTTGTTATCACACATTATAACTTACGCTTTGCCGGTTATTACTCATCATGGCAAAACGCATTACGTGAAGACGATGTTTATCTCACTGTTATGCCTGCCTTTCATATTGATTGCCAATGCACCGCATCTCTCGCAGCATTTTCTGTAGGTGCGACATTTGTCCTACTCGAAAAATACAGTGCTAGAGCCTTTTGGAAACAAATTCTTAAGTATCAAGCGACGGTGACGGAATGCATTCCCATGATGATGAGAACGTTAATGGCACAACCGATTTCATCCGAAGAAAAGCAACACAAATTACGTGAAGTGATGTTCTACCTCAATCTCGCAGACGAAGAAAAAGACGCCTTTATTGAGCGCTTTAACGTGCGATTACTCACCTCTTATGGCATGACAGAAACTATAGTTGGTTTAATTGGTGACAGACCCGGTGATAAACGCCGCTGGCCATCAATTGGCAGACCGGGTTTTTGTTATCAAGCTCAAATCAGAGACAAACAAAACCACGAAGTCCCTGATGGCGTTGTGGGTGAAATCTGCGTAAAAGGCGAACCCGGTAAAACCATTTTCAAAGAGTATTACAATCGACCTGATGCCACAGCAAAAGCCTTAGAGCCAGAAGGTTGGTTACATACAGGAGATTATGGTTATCGGGATGATGAAGGCTTTTTCTATTTCGTTGATCGCAGTTGCAATATGATCAAACGTGGTGGTGAAAATGTCTCTTGCGTTGAGATTGAAAATATCATTTCTTCACATCCTAAAATTCAAGATGTCGCCGTAATTGGAGTGCCTGACAATATTCGTGATGAAGCAATCAAAGCCTTTGTAGTACTGGTTGAAAATGAAACCTTGAGTGAAGAAGAATTCTTCCATTTCTGTGAGCAAAATATGGCGAAGTTTAAAGTCCCTTCTGCCGTTGAATTTAGGGAAGGCTTACCACGTAATTGCTCCGGAAAAGTGATTAAAAAGCATTTGAAATAAGGCATAGGTAGGTTCAACCACAACTTAATAACCTCAATCATAAATGCTTATTTTTGATGATGAAAAGGAATACAACATGAGCCAATCATTACACTTAACAACACGTGGTTCAGTACTTGAAATTGTATTAGATAGACCAAAAGCCAATGCTATTGATGCGAAAACCAGTCATGAAATGGGAGAAGTTTTCCTTCGTTTTCGTGATGATCCTAGCTTACGTGTCGCGATTATTACTGGTGCAGGCGAACGCTTTTTCTCGGCAGGATGGGATTTAAAAGCAGCGGCTGAAGGTGAAGCTCCTGACGCTGATTTCGGTGCGGGCGGTTTTGCTGGTTTAACCGAGCTTTTCAATCTAGATAAACCTGTCATTGCAGCGGTTAACGGCTATGCTTTTGGTGGTGGATTTGAATTAGCACTCGCTGCTGACATGATGGTGTGCTCAGACAACGCTTCTTTTGCATTACCTGAAGCACAGCTGGGGATCGTGCCTGACAGCGGTGGTGTACTGCGTTTACCTAAGCGTTTACCACCTGCGATTGTCAATGAAATGCTGATGACAGGCCGTCGCATGAATGCGGATGAAGCATTACGTTGGGGCATTACAAACCGTGTTGTGAGCTCTGCACAATTAATGGATAGTGCTCGTGAACTCGCAGACCAAATCGCTAATAGCGCCCCACTGGCCGTTGCAGCATTAAAAGAGATCTATCGTGCTACCAGTGAGCTTTCTATTGAAGAAGGCTACAAATTAATGCGCAGTGGTGTATTAAAACATTACCCAAGTGTTCTCCATTCAGAAGATGCCACAGAAGGGCCACTTGCCTTTGCTGAAAAACGTGCCCCTGAATGGAAAGGACGGTAATTATCTAGTATTTCGATAATACAACAAAGAGGAAAACGGATGAGTATCTATGCGTTTGAAGGTCTTGTTCCTGTGGTACACCCAACCGCCTATATTCACCCATCGGCAGTATTAATTGGTGATGTAATTATAGGCGCAGGAGTTTATATCGGCCCTTTAGCCTCATTAAGAGGTGATTATGGACGCTTAATTGTCGAAGCAGGTGCGAACCTTCAAGACGGTTGTATCATGCACGGTTATACCGATATGGATACCATTGTTAGAGAAAATGGGCATATTGGACACGGTGCCATTCTTCATAGTTGTATTATCGGGCGTGATAGCTTAGTCGGCATGAACAGCGTGATTATGGACGGCGCAGTGATTGGTGAAGAAAGCATTGTAGCCGCAATGAGTTTTGTAAAAGCGGGTTTTCAAGGGCAACCTCGCCAAATGTTAATTGGCAGTCCTGCCAAACATTTCCGTGATATTACTGAACAAGATATGGAATGGAAACGGATGAACACTCGAGAATATCAAGACTTAGCGGTACGCTGTCGTCAAAGCTTAGTCGAAACTACGCCTTTAACAGCACCTGAACCTAATCGCCCACGTTTACGAGGCACAACAGAAGTGAAACCGAAAGGTCAGTAGCAAACAGCGACAGGCGTTATTCGCGCCTGTCGTCATTATTTTTTTAGCCTACCACTTAATAAGTCACGTTAGCGTCGTTGTGATTTTGATAACATCCATTGCCATTTTTGTTCATGGTTTAATCCATGAGGGATCATCGCTGCTAATTTCTCAGGAGAACTTTGACTACTTTTACCCTGAACATGGCCCTTTAAGCGTGAATAAAGTTGAGGATCGATATGACTCACTTTGATCATTCGTTGGCACTGACATCCTCTACCTTCTAACTGATTAGGGACACTTTTCGTTTCACATTCGATTTCTTTTACATCAGAAAGAATATAAGAAACGATATTAATCGCATTGCATTGAGGAATATCGAATTTTGTTGCAATTTCTTTCGCACTTACCCAACGCTCTTGCGCTTGAACCCAGTCAGCAATTGATAGATAAAGTGGCTTATTCATGTATTCTTCGCACATATTTACTCCAGTATCACAAATAAAGTTTTATTTATCGCTAAATAGAGATAATAACTGTATATGTTAATTATCATTGCACCGCGGAGTATCGGTTTTCCCTGTTAATCTGGTAAGTTAACAACCCCATCAATATAATATTTAGTTTATCTTTAACAACCAAACTCTTTAATTAACACACCTGTCACAATTTGTTATTTTATTATTAAAGCCAAAGCAATAACAATTAAACTGAGTAAAAACAAAAAATTAATTAAATATTAAAATATAAAATAGCTTTTAGAGAAAAATAACAACTCATTGATAAATAAACTATTTTTTCAAAAAAAATAAAAAATAGATAGATTATATTAATAATCCACTTATAGACTAAGATTATAGTAATAGATCTAAATTTAGATTGCCAGAAAGGTGGCTTATTATTAGATGTAAATCAATATTCGTTTATTTTAAGCCATCAAAATCTAGTTATTAATACATTAGTAAAAGTGAAGATTAATATCTTAAATATCCCAAAATGGATAAATTAAGTGCTATAGCACTATAGCACTTAGTCTCATATTATTAATTTGATTATAAAAAACGACGTTCAAATGCGGTTTGCCAATCATCTGCAAACCTATTTACTGCATCATCGACAACTGGTGAACGAATAATAGAATAAGCAAGTTCAATCGGTAATGTCACCGAAGAAGCGCCAGCTAATAAACAATCAACAACCTGACGGGGTGTTTTAAAGCTCGCAGCGAGGATTTTTGTGGGTAAATTATGCATGGTAATCAATGTTTGTAACTCTTTTACCACTCTTACCCCATCAGATCCTTGTCTATCCATTCGGTGAACATAAGGCGCAATATAATCTGCCCCAGCTAAGGCTGCCATTAATCCTTGTGAGACACTGTAAATCGCGGTACCTAATACCAGCATATTTTTTTGTTTTAATTGTTTAATGGCGACAAGTCCCGCTTCAGTAACTGGGATTTTAATCACGGTATTATCTGCAATATTGCCAATACGTAATGCTTCTTCAATCATGGTATCGACATCACTGGCAATGACCTGAGCAAATACTCGGCCTTTGCCTCCCATGGCTGCTTTTAATTCAGGTAACAGTGTTTCAATATCTTGTGCCGATTTAGCAATAATAGACGGATTGGTAGTGACACCTGCAATAGGAAGAACTTGAGAGAGTTTTCTGACTTCTTCGATATCCGCTGTATCTAAATAGATTTCCATAATCGCGCCTCAATGATGTGGTTTTTAAGCTAAATAATTATAGGTATAACGTAGAAAGTAGCATTGTGAGCGAAGGATTTCTAGTCGATCCAATAAAAATAGCGCCCACACAAAGGCGCTATTGATTAAATTTCAATAATAGATGTCTATTATTTTTATTTAACAAATAAAGAATTATCAATCTAAATTTAAGATTTTAATTTAATATCCAAGATCGGATTATATTTAAGATGGAATAATATATATCCAACATTCTTATTGATATTAAAAAATAATTTTAATTAACTTGGTTATTTTTTAAACTCAGCATCAATAACTTGATAAAAAGCATTACCTGTATCAGCAATATCCCAAACACCTAAAATAATCTGATAACCAGAACGCTCTGGTATATTACAATTTATCTCTACGGTTTCCTTTGGTATTTTACCATTATCATCTTGTTGGCAGAATGGTATTAAATCAAAATCAGCACGAGTCAGTGGTTTATTAACATCCCACTCTGGTTTAGTAATAAAGAATCGCCATGATTCTGTACTGTGCTTTGCAGTTAATGTCCATTTAAAGGTATTTTCTCCACTTTTCATTGCTACTTTATGCCAACGATCAGCACTTTGTGCATTTAACGCAGAAAAAGCCTCTTTGCCTCCACTGGCGATTTGACCATCTGCTGGACCACCTTCAGGGAAACCTTTAAGTCCTTCAATAGATTGAGGCTCATACTGTATTGGACCACAGTTTTTATTTAAATTGCCCCCTTTTGATGAACAAAGGAAAGCTCTACTGGGGGGAACATCAATATATCCATGCTTTAATGTTACATCGGCTGACGCTGTTGAAACAAAACCCGCTGATGATAATAATAACGTTGCAGTAAATACCATAAGTTTATTTTTCTTCATAATAAAACCTCATAATTATTAATAAGTATTTTTAAATATCATGATTGCGTTAATCACATTAGATATTAGTCAAAAAAAGACAATTTAATATGTGTTTATTTATATTTGTGAGCGATGTCGCTATTTAATTTAATATTAAAACGGGAATAAAACGCCATATTAATATTAATTAGATGATGATTTATTATTGAAACAATATATTAAATTATTTTTTAATACTTTATTTTACACATTATTAAAAGCATTCAAATTATCAAGATAAGATAAAAACAACCCAAATGAGGCAAAAATACTACCTCACCGGATTGTATGTTTTAGATATATATTTTAATGAGATTACATTCTATCAATGTACAATCGTAAACGATGTTCTCTTGTAACAACGATGTGTTAGTGTAAACGAACTTTCATTGAGTCAAGAACAGTAATTTTGCTGGTATTCTTGTTGATAGTTACATCTTCCGATAATACTTTTACATTGACTTTTCCTGTATCCCGAGCCAATAAAGCGTAGCTATAGCCAGCTCTGGGTTCAAAACGAGATACTTTATGTTGATTGTTATAATCAAATACAGCGACATTTTCTTGAACTTGATCTATCCTCGTGCCTTGTTTCCCAAGATAAGTTATTACCGAACGTTCAAACTCACTTAATGTACCAATCAAGTCATTATTATGATTTCCTGATACCGATAAATTCTTACCCGACAGGGCTCTAAAGCTGTGTTGTGTTGTGCTCACTCCTTGAATACCCGTTTTCCAGCTATCGTCGCCGGGTTTTTGTCCGGTATGAACTGCATAAAATTTTTCTTTATCTACAGCGTATTGCATCGTACAGCCACTTAAAGCTCCTGACGTAATGACAATAGGTTTCTTCTCCTGAATATCATCCAACTGGATGCTTATGCCCACACTGCCTGATCTACCATTCGTAACATAAATAGCGGTTAGATCATCAAAAAGTGTTTTGCGCCCCCAATAAGTTCCTACTGTTCCAACACCAGGCTTTTGGGACGTAACCTGAGAACCTCGGAAGATATGAACTGATTGGTATAAATCACCGCCTCGTTTCAATAATTCCGGACTATACTCTCTTAACACAGGATTATGCTCAACTGAATCAAATCGACTGATAGCGAATGGCAATGTCGCCTCAGAACTTTCTTTATTACTCCCCACAAATAATCCACGATTTCGTAACGGAGTAATAGATCCCTTTTGTAGCTTCATATCATCTGATGCGAAAAGAAGAGAGAAACTGCTATTAGGCATTCGCCCATCAGGATCATGTAACGTCACGGGGTTATTACGCACCATACGATATAAATTTAGCCCATCAATCGTACCTGCGGGATCGGCACTTAACCAACGACCAATCCACGGCTGATAATAACGGTAACCGTAGTAATACATTCCTGTTGAATCTTTTTCTTTACCCGAATAACGAATAGTTTTGTAATCGGCTTCTACCGCATTTTCACTCGACCAAATCGCAGTCCCGCCATAAGGGTAATACTCTTCATAACTGACTAATTGTCCTTGACCATCGGTTTCTAATCCGCTATTACCCATACCGTCATCATAGTTATAACGCAGTGAATTATTTTCAATCCCTTTAGGCGAACCGATTTCCCAACACAATGCTCTCACACCAGCTCTTGTTCCTGCGTTTACTTGCGCTACAATATATTTTTCTGCCACCGGATCTTCATTCACTTCCCATATTTCAATATTCGGTAGATAATGCGTCGTAACTTTTTCTAAATGGCCATAAGCTGCTTTACGCCCCCGTATTTTCGTAACACGTTGCCCTGTATTATTGTATTGGTAAGTTTCACCTTCATATAAAAAACCACTCTCTATTACCTGATTTGTGGCTTTCAGATGATTACGTTCATCCCAAATAATGGCATCACCATTGAGAAGCTTGATTAAATTACCACTCTCATCAAAATAGCTATCCACCTTTTTAGGATCTTCACATTGTGATTTTAATAAGGCTCGATTGGTTTTATTTGAAACAACGATATCTTGAGTAAAGCTTTGTTGTGCAATTGAAGAGTTATGTCGGATCTGCGTTAAATTACCACCGCGATCATAAGCGTATAACCGCGTATAATTGGTATAGCTTTGTGTATCTTTGACTAATGTGGTAATGAGCTGAGATTGCATCGCCGCGGGTGTTTGCTGATTTGCTGATTCTCGTCCTGTCGCACTCACTAATTGATAGAGTGAGTCATATACATAACGATTTTCAGGCACCACTTTCTGATTACGCCAGTAGCGAGTCGCTTCAGCATCATTTTTCAAACAAATAATATTACCAACAGGATCGTACTCATAACGCAGATCTTGCATGATCTTCGCCCCTAATGCATGACCTTGAAGACGTGCTGTTTTAATATGCAATAAACGCTGGGTTTCAGGCTCATACTCATAAGTCGTCACCAAACCATTACCCTGCTCTTCACGTAATTTTTGTCCTGCGGCTGAATAAGTTAATGAACGTAAAATAATTTGTTCTGATTGTCCTTTTAGCGTAAGCCAAGACTGCTTAACAAAACCCGCAATATCATAAATCATGCGACGTTGGTGCCCTTTGCAATCCGTTTCAGTTAATACTGTTCCCGTGGCATCATAGGTATATTGTGTGGTGTATTTTTCTGAATTTTCTATTTTAAAAACGTCATTATTTGAACTCAAATCAATCTCTCTTCCAAAATATAATTGTTGCGTTTCAGATAACACACCACCTAATAATGAAAAACTATCGGCTGTTTTCTTTCCTGCGATATCAAAGTGTTCAATGCATTTTCCTACCTGATTTTTAGTAATAAACTCATCCCAAGCTTGAGCCCACTTAAATTTCTGCACCACTCTAGTGCGATTTTCGCCTAGCTTTCCTTCTTTAATGTTATCTAAATTTCGCTCAAAACGTGGATCGGTATATTCATAGATTGTGACGGTTCCTTTGGCATTAATCTGTTGTAAAATCGCACCCTCAATATCATTGAGATTAAAGCTATTCCCATTATCAACACCTTGTGAAAGTGATAACGCTCCCCCTAAACTAACTGTTTGCTGAATATTAGATTGAACAGTTGAATCGGATTGCTGGGCTTCATACAATCTTGCATCAATACTGTGTTCTAAATAACCGCGAGCATGATAATGGTGACGAGTAATACGCTCATCCGTTTTATTTATTGTGTCAGGATGACGACAATAACTAATTTCACGAATGGTTGATCCGCGATTATCATGAACCACCACGGTTGGGGTTCTTGTGTTTAATTGTTTGATTGTCATGTTTTTATAATTCCTTAATTGATTTTCTTTTTACGATCTAATTCATGGCTATTACGCTGATCCTTTAAGGCTAATATGTCAGCAACCGCTTTTTTATCGGTGTTGCATTTCTCCAATATCAACATTAAACGTGCCACATAATCAGGATAATCCCCCCACACTTGCACATTAAAAAATGGTGCAGAGCACGGGTGTAACAAATGCGCAGGAACAAATTTATCTGGCGCTTTAACGATGATTGGGGGAGTTTTGCTGCAACTGGATAACAGCATCAGGCACAGGCTCATTAGCGCAAGGCGTTTGAACCAAAATCTGCCGTAACTCTTGGCGTATAACATGATTTTCTTCCTCTAAAGCTTGTTGCTCCTTTTGTTGATGTATAAGTGTTTCAGAGACTTTTTCCGTTTGTTCATGCCATTGCACTAATTGTGATTGCAATGTGCGTTGTTGATATTCAAGCTGACTATTTTGTTCAGAAAGTCGATTTATTTGGTTATATTGATAACGAATAACCAGTAATGTGATAACAATAATTATTGCCACGCCACCTTTAACACCCAAGCGTAAAAAAGTACTTATGTTCATGGATTTGCCTCTCTACAAAGCTCGTAATGGGGACCATCACGAAATGAAACCCAATCTCCTCCCCAATTAATTCGAACATTCAATTGATAAGCAGCTTTTTTCATCGCTTTTGATACCGACTCAAATGCTGACCAATTTTGCCAAGGGATCGCATCATTCACTAAGGGCACAATATCAACGGCATGCCCTGTTAAATGACGGCTATTAAGTGTTTTACTTTTACCCTCCTTCATTAGCTCTTTTTGTCGAGCTAATGAACGTACCCCTTCAATAATAACGAAATCATATTCACTAAATGTCAGCGCCAAATTAACCACTCGGACTAAATCCTGATCCACTCCTTCTAGATTTTTTTGGCTACGTTGACTCAATGTATATATGCTCATTTAGGCTCCTTAAGGTTATTCACACCAAAAATACGGTTCCACAACCAAATTAAAGTTGTGCTACCCATTGAGCCAAAAAGTCCTGCAATCATGTAAGACATATAACGACTTGCCCCACTTTCAAAACTTAATAACCCTCCTAATAATCCTGTAAAAACAGAGATCACGACTTGGCTGGTGATACCACACCAAGACCACTTAATTTTTTTCTGCCTAATTTCCATTAAATACCTCACGACACCTCCCCAGGCTGAAAATCCACCGATAATCATCCAAGCCAGCGCATCGCTTTCTGATGGGATCGCCACTAGCATAATAAAATTCCTAAATTAAGCGGATTAAGCGACACCGCCAATTAACCCGCGTTGATAGGCAATAAATAACTTACATTAGAGTGTCATTTTCATCTTCATGGACCACAAACCAAGGTGTTACTATCGTATTACGCTGATAGTTTTTTGCCGTATTCACTCGATATAAGCGACTTAATGCATCGTAATAATGGGTATCTGCAAAACGATTCGGTTGTGCAGAACTATCGGTGATATAACGCCAATCATTGAGGAAATAAGGCTGATAAACACGCTTTACATTTCCTTGATTGTCATATTCTGTTTCACCTGAGATAGCCCAACGTGTTGTGGTACTTTTTTGCTGTACCTGTTGTGCACTATCAACTGCTAATATCCCTTTTTCATCGCGCAAGAAAGCGTCTCCAGCTTCAACTCTCACGGAAGTTTGCAATAAACGACCAAAACCATCGCTAAAAGCAATTTGTTGGCGAATTTGCTGTTGTGGATCGCTGTCATAACGGTCGGTCATAATTTGCAGTGCATGCGGTGGTAATTTTGAAGATGTGGACATCCAACTGTCAGTGATATAAACAAAACCTGTTGCAATAGGCAGTGTTGATGTCAACGCTAACGCATCATTAATCGTTGTCGACATCATAAATGGCTTATCGCTATAACCGCTTTGCTTGCCATTTTCGCTACCTGAAAAACGTGTTGTCGTTACTCGCCCAAAACCATCAAACATGACTTGATGAATATTTTCATTTGCATCCGTCATTGAATTAGGTGACAAAAAGCGCCAATCATAAGTAAGATGGAAATCTTGTATATTGAGCGGAGACTCTTTTCCCATTAACACACAAAATTGCTTATCCCATAATAAGTTATACTCACAAGATAAGTTAGATTGCTTATAAATAAGCGGCTTATAAAATTGCGCTAATGAGCCATATTGGGTAATGCCTAATAGTGGTTTCACCCATAACGTATTGCCTTTTTCTGTTTCATCCGCAAACAAATACGCTTTTTGCTGATAACCCGCATTTGTTATCACGTCATTCAGTGCTAAATCGGGATAAGGTTGTGAAATGACGTTGGCGGTTTCTTCATCTAATTCTGCACTTTCGCTATAGGCTAAACGAGCTGGAAAATCAGGCTCTAGCAATGTGCCACCTCCATTGACATCCATATAAGCCAGCTGTTGTTGCCTAACAAATACTGATTTTTGTGTCAGTAAATTATTGGTGGCTAATAGTGCTTCGACACTTAACCCCTCTTTAGGCTGCTTTTCTGCTCCATATGTCCAAATATCTTGGCGACTTGTTGCTATAACACTTAGCTGATAAACCTGTCTTTCAGGGTGATTAATATGATGACAAGTTTGACGTGATAAACCTAAACGCAGTGTATTTTGTTGCTCATCATAACTGGATGCCCATAACGTCTCTGGCAAGCTTTCATAATGCTGATAAGGGTTTTTCGTGCCTTTAACTCGTCTTGGGTAATCAATAGAAACGGTTTTAGAAACAAAACCATAACTATCTTGTTCTAAGATGATTTGTTGATGACAAACAGGATCAGTCGCAATACGCTCATAGTGATATTCACGACTTTCTACTACAGAAGGCATCACTACAGGTGAGCGCCCTTGTATTTCAATTAGACGTACTTGAGGTCGCTGTTCTGTGACAGCATAAGGCACATTAGAAATAACAGAACTGTCTAGTCCATAGACCTCTTTTCGAAGTAATTGACCTTGCAATCCACGCTCAAGCCAATAGCCTTGTTCTTGACGCACTGTGTTATTACAGATCTTTTCAGCGCTTCCTTCACCTTGTGTAAAACGTGGTGAGAAATGAGGAAATGCACCATTATCGCCTTGCCAAAACTCGTTATAAAGCTGAGCATCAACAATAGATTTACCCGTTAAGAACCATTGGCGGGTTAACACACTTGGTGTTTTATCCGTCGTATTTTCTTCACTTTTAAATGATTCAGCGTTCGTAGCTTCAACACAGCCAAAACCACGAAACTCTTTTTCTTTACCGTCCCAGACACCATAACGATAATTAAAAGTTTGTGTTAACTGGCTTTGTGTAATTTCATCAACCGTGTCAATTTTCCAAAGCGTATGCAAAGGGAATGGTAAATGACTTACTACATTATCTTTCTTTTGTTGTTGCCGAGTTAATTTTTCATCCAAACCATATTGGGCAGAACTACGGTAGTGTAATTTTTGGAGTAGCCCCATATTGTTATTAATAGAGGTTAATAACCACGGTTTGTTATTTTGCAAAGAAAGAACCCAATGTTGCGGTGTTGGATAAGATTTTGTTAGTAAAATACTGGCAATACCTAAACCTTGAACGTCCGCTACTTGCAATTGGCATTGATTATCAAAACGCACATCTTTAGGTAATGGGATATCATCACCACGTACAAATTGGTTACCACTTTGGTTAAAATAAACTTCTAAATGAGTAGATTGGGCATAAATGATATCAGTTGTACCACTACCATCTAAATCGGCTAAATAGAGCTGGTTAGGATTAAATTTAAGGCGATCTGCCGAAAATCCCGAAATAGTGATTGGTTTGCTAAATTTACCCTCACCGAGATGAATCCAACAAGTTACTCCTTGATAATCCACTTTAATTAGATGTTGTTGTCCAGAGCCCAAAACATCACTAAAGGCGACTAAAGCACGACGATTAATATTCTTAATCGGCAAGATCACCCCTTCAGTCTGCATTATCTCTTTACTTTCTTTCCAACCTTGCGCTGAGCCAGCATAAAGACGAATACTACGAGGACCAATCAAGGCGAGATCAGCAAAACCACTGCCTGTTAATGAGGTAATTTCAGCTCTAGGATGAAAATATTCCACAGGTATGGCACCAAGTGGCACAAAATTAAGCCAATTCTCTGCTTTAGTGTCATCCTGAATGTAATAACCGTTTACATTACCTTGTGTGACTAACCATTCTAATTTGCCGTCACCCGTAATATCAGTCAGCGTTGCTGAGCCACGTAACGATGGAATAACAGGGAGTTTTTTAGGGTTATCCCATGTTATGGCATTAGGATTTTGCTTATCTTCTTTTCTCATTGGTGCGCGATACCACCAAGCACCACTGTCTTGATACAACACACCCGCAAGCCCTTCCCCTAATAAATCAACATATTGATAAGGCTGTTGTGGTGTAAAAGATCTGAGTTCATCCAGTGATTGCCATAATGCTTGTTTCGTTGTACCGACTTTTTGCCAATCAAATTTTACAGGGGGCAATGTTATTAACGACTGTGTATCTTTATTATCGTTAAAAGCCGATTGTTGTGCTGAAACTAACACCGTACCCGATGCTGACTCATCATAAGTAAGCGTTAATCGAGCGACTAATTCTGGTGTTTCCGCCAATGCTGTTTGTTTTTCTAAACTTTCAATACGGTGATACATCAGCACTTGACGGCATAAACGACGAGTGCGGACTTCAAAACCGTAATGGAAAAGCGAAAAACAGTCTTTACGCAGTGTCCAGTCTGAATTGCTCTGCCATTGCGGATAAGAGGCTAATGCACTGTTACGCTCACCGTAATCAAACACTAAAGTAAATAAAGCATTTTTCGGTAATGTATTATCGCTTTTAGTACAGGAGAAAGCGCGTTCACCCACAGGATTACCGTAATACACTTTCTCTAAATAACGTTGTGTATTGGCATTGCTATGTGATTGAATTTCTTGTTTATCACAACCTTTTTCATCTTCAGCACAATAGTGATATTCAATTTGTTCACCCATTGCTGAAACCGAAGCATTGAGGTTCCATTGCGCAATATGCTCGCTGTTTTGGCTATCCACGATCTGTGCTGTGGTTTCATAACCAAATAAGTGAACCTCACCATTTGCACTCAACATCACCCAAAATTGTTTTGGTGTATTAGCAGAAGTATTAGCCTCATTTAATGACCAACATTCAAAACGACTAAAGCTTTTTTCAATACGAGAACGGTAGGTTGTGACTTGGTATTGATGTGCAAGTTTTACGCCTAATAATGTATTACGTTGAGTGTTTTCAATGTCGCCCTTTTTATTCAAAACAGGCACAATCACTTCACCTTCTGGCCCAATAAACTCATCTTGTGAAGAATAAGATGGCACGCCTTTTGAAGTACGACGACGAATAGACATCACACCCACAGACCAACCGAAACCAAATACCCCATTGCCTGCTTGATTTTGATACGTCAAACCTAAAGAAGGAGCATAACCACGACCTTGGCTAATGGGTAATGGTAAGCTAAAAGTCGCTGCACCATCAGGACCTACGGCGCCCATATTGCCGGTTAATCCTGTAACTGCACCACCACCTTTTGGTAAATTCGGCGCATCAAAGGTTAAATTCTCTGAATTTTGCATGTAGAACTCCTTACAGGCTCCCTAAGGAGCCTGTAATTAATTAAGATTTAGATAATTAACGAATGGTGTAATTAATATGGAGAATGATGTCGTTTAATGTCAGTAACATCTCTTTTTGCTTACTTGTTGCATCAGGGAAGCTTAAAGTCAGTGTACTGTTATCATTCACGGGTAAACCTTCAAAAGGCAGATAACGATCATCATTGAAGTTCAGTTGGAATTGACCACTGTCATTCATGCCATGAGAAATCGCAATTGCATTACAACCTCTTGGTTTCACCGCACTACCTCCATAATTCAGCACTGCTCTTATATTCTGATAAGTGCCTGTTAATGCTGGTAATGTCACACTAATTTGTTTAACTCGACGTAACTTACCTAAATCAGCAGGATAATCTTTGTCGATAGCTAAATCAGAGAGCTTAATTGAAGCTTGTAATTGACCATTTTTCAGCGTGATACCATTTTCTGTGGTACCCAGTATTGTCGCTTTCCCGTTGATAACATCAGACACTTTATCAAAGCCAAATTGATTGCTACTTAAGCCTTGATATACATCGTCCAGCGAAACAATTTTGGTAATTTCTAATGTGCGCTTATCTTTTTCAAGGTAGCTGTTTTCCATCTGAGTCAGGTTATGCATTAAGCTTTCACCCGCCATCAAACCAGAATAGTTACCTTGCCATGCACCAGGGCGAATAAAGGTTTGAGTTTCACCTAAATCGTACTGATAAGCTAATTCCGCCATACGACAACGAGATACGGTTAAGTCGTAGAAAGGCTTATAAATCGCCATTAATTTACCGCGTAACCAGTTATACAGGGCTGTATTGGTAAATTTATTTTGTAAGAAAGTTAAGTGCTCTTGCGTTTGTTGCTGTTGTAACTTCATACTCTCCAACTGCAAATTCGCGGCTTCTTTACGTACTTTCAGGGCTTCAAGTTGTGCATCAATTTGTTCCAACTCCGATTTTGCATTATCACGAGCCAGTTCCCATTCTTCACGGCGGCGGCGATAAGACTCAGATTGGCTTAATCTATCTGATGCAATATTGGTTGCAGAACCAGCCAGTTGTAATCCAATCGCGGTGGCATTAAATACTCCCCCTAAGCGTGAGCCCCCGACAGCCATACCGTAAATATTCGGCACCATATCTGCAACAGCACCTGCCATATTCAGCACTTGGCTCGATGTGTTCAGTACAGAAGACGCTAAACGAAGATCCATTGCCTGCTGCTCTAATGTACTAATATTGTCTTCATACAAATCACTATAATGGGTAAACCGTTTTTGAGCGCCAGCTTGTAATGCCTTTAATGCTTTTTCATTATGAGTAAACTCTTCAATATTCTTCGTTTGATATTTCATATTTTGCAGAATAATCTCGCTACCTTGCGTAGTGAGTAATTCTGATAATGCTTGTGCATCTTGACGCTCTGTAATGCTAGCAAGCGAGCTACCAAACTGTATTAACTGACTAACCACAGATTTTGCGCTATTTATAATCACAGGAAAGCGCTGTACTGGCATCATTGCATTTGGCAATGCACTGCCACCTTGAGATTGATTGACGGCCGCATTTTGTAATGCTTTAGGATCAGCCGGAGTTGCATAAATCGCTAACGACAAAGGTTGCCCATCAATCGATAAATTGTGACGTAAATTAAACAAACGTGTTTTTAACGTATCGCGGTATTGCGCTAATTTTTCATTAAGTTGCGGTAAAAAGAGTGACGTTAATGAGTTAGCAGTACGCGGTGATACGGTTTCTTCACTTCCTTCAGTCATCGTGCGTGTTGGTTGTTTGGTTTTTGATGCTGCCTCTGTTAATTTAGGCGCAGACCATACGTTATCACCTAATAACTCAGTTTCATCACCTAGCAATTTCAGCGCTTGCATATACCACATTTTGGCTTCATTTAATGCGTCGCGCTCTAATACACGGTAAGCACTGTCACCGCGATCCATGAGAATATCGAGGCACTTCATAAAGGTCGCTAACTTGTAATGCATAGGATCAGTTTGCGCCACGGCGTCTGGGTCGGTTGAATCGAGTTGATCTTTATCCCAAGCGGTATCAGTTAAAAGCGGCTGTGAATTCCAAGTACGATCAGCATGAATGCCATTCTCAATATACCCATTCGGGCTAAAGACATAACGTAACCAGCGGCTGGCTTCATCATAGTTTTGTCCTTCAAGCATCACACTGGCGACCATCATTGGGGTGTAATAAAATAACTCCCAGAAATAGATCGCATTGGCACCATTGAAATCCATCGTTTCATCCGTATTCCCCTCTAATGCAGGTTCAGGTAAACGCTGAGTATCCAACGTTAAAATGGTATCAATTCCTTTATTGGCACGTTTAACTAATTGGCGAGCAAATAAGGTATTTAAACGTACAAGCATAGACTTACTTGCAATACTCATTGACATATACTGAGCCATTGCTGAGTTTGTTTTTACTTTAATAACATTTCCTGAGCTCGCAACGATAACCTGCTTAACGTCAAATGAAAGCGCCTTTTCTGATAATACATTCGATTGTTTATCTTTAACTTTAACATTTACCGTTACCGTTGTTTTTCCATTTTTTGTAAACTCACTACTAGGAATGTCTAAACTAAGTGCACCGTCTACATTATTGAAATTATTAATACCATCATGAAATCCACTCTGATGACTCCATTCATTAACACTGTATTTTTTATTATTTTCAGCCGAGCTTATTTCAATACTAATGTCGCTGATTTTTTCCACTGTATTATTATAAACCGGATCTGAATTCTTAATAGGTAAAAGTCCATAGCCAGATAGGCCATAAATACCATAAATACCATCACCTAGGTTAAGACCAATTATAAGAGAACATTTTTCTTGTTTTGTTAATTTATAAATTTCTTCATCCATATCTAGAAAAAAATATTCAAATTGATTATAACCATCAATTAAATTGACTATTCTATCTGAATTTTCATTACCCATAAAATTATTTATACAAATACTAGGAAGATCGCTATTAACGCATAAATGGGTAAAATCAGAATCGATCTCATACTCATTATTTTCATCAACAATGTAGGCATAAATACTCTTCAATTTAAAATCAAAAATTAAATATAAAACCTTACCCGTATATTTACTAAATATCACCTCAAAATAAGGATCTGTTTTTTTACCTATTTTAACTCTAGTATAAAAAGTATCTTCAAATTTATCATTAGATTCTCCCTTGATAGATAATATTTTTCTTAGATGGATTTTTACACTGTCATCTGCTTCAATTGTTTTTTTAATTTCACATTTAATAGAGGCAGAAAAGGAGCATGTTATACGATTATTATTTAATGAAATTTTAGCATTATTAATTAAACTACCTTGTAATGAGGCAAGATCAGAATCTTTAACCATAACATCAGAGATAGGATCGCGTGAAATAGTGTAATTTGTTTTATCTTTTTTGATAAAATGATTATTTACAACCCTAATAGTACTTCCTTTAGAACCATCAAATATATCAAACTCATTTTTTGCATTAACATAAATGTTTTTAATTTCATCAGCTGTTCCTTTAGCAAAATTCAATTCATTATCAATATAATAAATTTCGAAATTATCTTTTTCAACTGAATACGTTTCTGACATTTTATAAAAAACAATCATTACTTTATCAAACTCATCACTATAACTGAGATAAAAATTGAGTTTATTTAGTTTGTCTAAGTCGTCTTGTATTTCATAATTAATAGGTGAACTCCAAGATCCATCATAACGAATATGAGAAAATTTTAAGTTATATCTAATTTCTTTTTCAATTTTTTCCGCAATATTATTTTTTGCGGTTTCGACACGTTCAATCCAAGCAATATATAAACGGCTATTAAAAATGACTGGGCGAATTAAATCATTATACGGATTTAAACCATTTTCAATTTTAGTCCATTCTGTCCACGCATTGGCCGCCATTTTGCTGTCTTTAATTTTGCTATGATCAGTACTGCGCCAATAATAACTCATTTGTTCTGCAGGGTTTCGACCAATAAAATAAGTAATACCATCATCTAATGTCACACTATCATGATAACCACTTAATACTTCTAAATTCGCAATTTGTTCAAATGAGGTTAAATAGGTTTTAAAAGCATCTTCTACCGTATCGCGATTAATACTATTTTGGCTAATAGACTGTAATAAAGTATCCATCATTTTGGTTTGTCCAATACGCATAGTCGGGTCAACATAGTTTTCAGGATAATAGACTAATTTCGAAACACCAGACCATGTGCTATAACGTTTATTAAACTCATTCCATTGTGCAAAGAAAGTCCGTCCTTTCACATTCTTATCAACATCCTTTTCATCACCTGATAAACAGTTATTGATATAAAATTGAATATTAGCAATCGCTTGTGCAATCGCAGTTGTCATAATTTCAGCAGAAACTTGGTTATCAATTAATAAATGGTGATAAACATCATCTCGACTGATTAATGATAGATTAGTGCTTTGATTGGCATAATATTGGGTTAATACTGTCGCTTTTTTCTCATCCATAACTTGAATAAATTTCGCGGTATTTTCACTATTTAATCCCGCTTGCATAATTTGTCCTAACTTATTCCACTTATCATAAGTACCTACCACATCATTATTTTCCGTGTATTTTAAATCAACTAATAATTTGAAATCACTTGGGGAAACACTGAGTGTTTTAGATAATTCAATATATTGAATAAGAACAGTAATATTTTGAAAATCTTTTAATGCTTTAGTTGGTGTTAATTCTAAGGCTTGAGTAATAGTTTCTTCATCAATATTTAAAATTGATGCCATTCTTTCAGTCGTTAATGATTGATTTTTAAGTTCAATTAAAAATTCATTCGCTCTATCGCCACATTGCGAAATAAAATGATGGAATTGAGTGATATGTTTTATTCTTTCAATTTTTAATTCACGATTTTCTTTAGGATAAAAACACTCTGTACGATAACTAATAATTTCTAATGTAGACTTATTTAACCCTATTTTATTTGAAACCAAGGTGATTTTTTTAAGTCGGTTAAAGAATCGTGCAATATCTACTTTATCTTGTTGAGTTAAATTATCTTTAATAATTATTGGTAATATATCTTTTAGATATCTATTACCCGGTTCTAGATCAACCCAATGTAATATCCAGTTCGCTTTTTCAATAGAGTCAATACCCATTTCAGCAGCAATAAATGATGCAACAACTGAGAATTGTTCTTCATAATCTTTTGGTACATTTTTTAATATCACTTTTAAATTATTAATTAACACTTCAAGTTCAGAGCTAAATTCAGACTCGTATTTTGATGAACAAATTAAAAACAGTTCACTTATCGTCCATTTTTCTTTTTTAGCAAATTTAACCACATCATTAATAGCATGAGATAAATTCCCCATATCATCTGATGTGGTATGAGTAAAAATTTCTTTATTAAATGGAGAAGGAAGAATATCAATAAGTAATACTAATTCATTAATAGATAAACCATTTACTTTAGACAATAAAAAGGTACGATATAACAATGAAAGATTAGTTAATGAACAAGTAAAGTCGCTAACACTGCCTGATGCTAACTGCCATAACATAACTAGTTCAATATCATTAATATTAAAAGCTCGTTTTAAAGTATTTAAACGAGTAATATCAGCAGCATTCGTTGCATTAGCGAAATCAAGAGCATGATTATCGTCAACAAAAAGAGTGTTATTAAGTGGTGGATTATTAAATAGTTGATCAAATACTGATTGTGTATTATTTAACGATGTTTTTGAAATTAATCCACTATTAAGCACAATTGCTTGTTCCACGGTAATATGATAATTATTCATCATCATTTGCATATGAAAAATAGCACTTAACATTTCTTTATCAATATTAAATTCACTATTTTTTGATTTAATTATGGTGATCACAGATAAGATAGGCATTCCTATCGCTTTATACAGCCTAATAATTTTATTTATATTTAATAGTTCTTTATTTGTTAACGCTTCTTTTTTATTAAATGCTTTTAAAATAAATCTGATATCTTTAACATCAACATCATAATATTCAGCGAGAAAACGAGAACTTTTTAATATTTCTTTATTAAGATTACCGAAATTTTTCTTAAATAAAGTATCAGTATCTTTATCAACATTCTCTGTTAAAATATTATAAAGTTCAGGAGAGATATCCGCTTGAATAGACGCTAACAGTGCTGAATCTAAAGTTTTAGTCACATCAGGGGATGACATTAAACTTTCAAGATTTCTATCTTGAAGCATAATAGCTTGGCGGATAGTTTCATAAGGTTGATGATAAGGAGTGCCACCAGTTAAACGGTTAGTCGCTAATTCACGAAATAAATCTTTACCACTACCTAATTTATTTTGTAGTGCAGTGGTTAGGATTTGATTAGATAAAGAAAGTGTAGAAACTTCTTTATCCATATTTTCTTGAGAAAGCACTAATTGCGCTAAATCAGGGCGACGTTTATCAAGATGATAAACAGAGCTTTCAGTATGTAAGGCTTTTGCTTCACGATAAAGCTCAGTTAAATAACCTACTGGTGAAAACATAGAAGCCACAGATTTGCCATCGACAAAAGTATCCCCTCTTTCTGGGATCCAATCACTTAATGCACGGCTTTGTGCTGATTGTGATTGAATACCTAACGTGACCGCACTTTGTACTTGAGGATTATTACGCGCTAAATAATGAGATTCATTCAATTTATTACGTTTTGCAGCTTCTTTTGCCTCTGTATATAATATTTTTGCTTCATTCCAAGTTAATTTTTCATCACTTAATGCCCGTATTTCATGCAATGATAATGGTGCTAATTCTTTTAATGTAATAGTTTCTGAAGTAGAAGATTTCATTTTCATTAAAAGCGTATTGATGTTTTTCATTAAATATTTCCCAATATAAGTTAATTAAAAATAGAGATAATTAAATTGCCGTTTCATCTCGAAAATTAAAATATCAAAAAAACAAAAGATGAAAGTTGAATTTTTTATAATTTGATATTGAGTTTTTTTATGCTTTATAGGTTGATTGCGATTTTCAATAAAAAATAACATTAAAAAAATAGACATAAGTAATAAATAAAATATAGTAATAACAAAAAATCAATCATTTGATTTTGTTATTTATAAAAAATACTATTATTTATTATCAAATTTAGTCGCCAATGTTATTTTTTAATTTATCTTCGATAATTTTTCACTTTTAGTCGCCAGGAAAATATTATTGACAAATATCAATGTAAAAATCTCATTCAAGTAGATTATTAATTTCAATTAATATGTCTTTGTGGAGAACACCTGCATGTTTTTCTCACGAAAAATAAATCAATTCTTTGCTGTTGCGACTTATCAAAGTCTAGTAAAAGCAGCAGAAAAAATTAATGTCACCCCATCTGCATTACGTCATGGTATTAATGAACTTGAAACTAAAATAGGTAAGTCATTGATTAAGCGCTCAAAAAATGGAATGACACTTACTCCGGCAGGAAAAACACTGTATGAGAGTCTATATCCCTATTATAAAAAAATTAGAAAAATCGAAAATCAGATCCTTGATTTAAATGAAGATAAGACATTGCTTTCAATTAAGTTAGATGGGCTTTATTATCCTGATTTGAAAACAAAATTATTGGAAATAAGACAAAAAAATAATAAGTATAAACTGTCTTTAGAAGATGGCTATATTGACGATATTAATGAGGAACTCTTCGATAAAGAATTTGATCTTGTGATCTCCTCTCTTGAATTTAACTATTCACATAAGAATATTAATACAATTAATTTATGCACTCAAAAAGTCGGCTTATTGGTCAATAAAAAACTCTTTGAAAAATATTCAGATACCAAAACATTCTTTGCTAAAGAAACGTTAATACAAAGGAACAGTTCTTTGCATAATCCGATATTTTCAACAATTTTAGATAGATTAAAAAAACAGGGTTACCAATATCATACTTTAGGTTTAACGGAGATGGCTGATGTATTGCAATGCATTGATGAAGGAGCTGGTTATTGCTTTATGCCTGAAAATATTCATTATATTTCAACGATCACAAATGATGAGGTGCAATTTATTCGCTCACCATTTCCTTTTGATATTTTTTTACATCAAAAGGTCTATTTTAAAAAAAATAATGATAAAAAATTAGCTGATATTGCAATGGCACTACGTTAATCAATTAAAACAGCGCATTGATGTAATCAGAGGTAAACCCACGATATTGTAAATAACGGATTTGTTTTGCTTTCTCTTTATAATCCTTGGGCTTGCCTGTGCCAAATTTTTTCTCTTTGACCTCTTGGCAAAGTGCGTACCAATCGGTGTCTGTTTCTTCTAATACACGCTCAATAATTTCGCTGGGAAATCCTTTTAGGCGTAATTCTTGGCGAATACGTAACGGCCCATAGGATTTATTTAAATAGCTACGAAAAAAACTATATATGGTTCGATTGTCATCAAGGTATTGGCTTTCAAGTAAGCGTTCGATTACTTGAGGCAAACATTCAGGAGCGGTAGGTGAATCTTTCTCCGTTTCGCGAATTCGGCGTTCGATTCGACGTTGTAGTTCTTTTGTACTGTAATCACGGCGAGACAACATAAAAATAGCGTACTGATAAAGCTCTTGATAGGTCATAACGTTCCTTTATTAAAAGAGTCCATGTGAAGTTGACTATTATCATAACGGTTTATCACTAAAATAGCTTATTTCGACGTTAATTTAATCAGTATTATAGAAAGCAATAAAACAGCAATAATTAAAAGAAGAATTATTATTCTCTTTTATAATTTTAATTGACTACTTTTATTAAGATTAGCTTAGGAAAAATAAGGTTTTTTACTTAATAAACCCTTAATAATCCTATAATAACGCGAAATGTAAGCATCTCTTACTGTATATCGCACTTATAGCTGGTGACCATCAATTAGAAAAAGATTAAAATTTACGGCTACTCTTTTACTACTTACTTTTTTAATTTTCTGTGGGTTATGTATGAACTTTTCCAATTTAAATAAGGTGGTATTGACCGCCTCCCTCCTTGCCACGAGTTTTTCTTATGCGGACAGCGATCGTCCTCTGCTCTCTTTAAGTGTGAGCCAATCAGGTGGCACTGCATTAAATAATGAAGGTTCGCTAGATACACGTACCCCAGCAAGCCAATCTCGTGTTTTACCAATTTGGGGTGATGAAGCCCGTGCTCGTGGTTATGATATTCCTGAGCCATTTGGTGCAAGCTATAGTTATATGAATCTACGTCAAGATATTATCGTGGATAAAATTGGTTTTTCGACACCTGCATGGCCTGAAATCAGCGATGTTGTCAAGATTGATGTGGGACACACTCGTGAAAAAAGTGAAACCCATATGCTTAAATTAGATAGTTGGGTGTTTCCTTTTTTCAATGTTTATGGTTTATACGGTAAAACTAAAGGTACTTCTCGCTCTGTTCTAAACGATGTTCGCGCTGACTTTGGTGGTGGTTTCGTTATCCCTGTTGCTCAAAACGAAATATTTAATTTAGATTTTGAAGGCAAAACTTATGGTGGAGGTTTTACTTTAGCGGGGGGTTATAACCAGTTCTTTGGTACTTTTGACTTAAACTACACCAAAACTAACCTTGATATTTTAGACGGTGATATTAAAGCGTTAGTGATTTCACCTCGTGTGGGTTATGAGTTTATCTTTGAACCGTTAATTTCTGGTCAAGGCAATACCAAACTGCAAGTGTGGACAGGTGCAATGTACCAAGATATTACTCAACGTTTTAGAGGTGATGTTAGCAAGTTAAATTTACCACCCAACTTTGAACAAATGGTCGGAATATTTGGTGGGGATATTAAATTCGATGTTGAACAGCATCTTGCTCATAAATGGAACCAAACAGTAGGTGCACGTTTAGAAGTCACACGTAACTTTAATGTCATTACAGAACTCGGTTTTAATAACCGTAATAGCTTTTTTGTCTCTGGTGAGTTCCGTTTTTAATGGTTAAATACCCTTTTATTTTTGGGCTGGCATTTGCCAGCCTCTTTACTTCACACACAGCACAAGCACAACTCTTTCCTGATAGACAACAAATAGACCAATGGTTAGTAGAATTAGGCGGAGAAAATAGCTTCGATCGCAGTAAAACTATCGACTGGGGTATTTTACCCGGGCCTTTCTATACGCCAGAATTAGAGTTTGGTGTAGGTATTGCGCTTGTTGGTCTTTATCAAGCAGATAGTCGCCCTGATAGCAAAATATCGTCACTCTCATTAAGTGGCTTTGGCTCCTCGACGGGGGCTTTTGGTATGACCTTTAGCAACTACACTTATCTCGCGGATGATACTTGGCGATTTTATCTCACTGGAACATTAAATAATGTACCAACTAATTATTGGGGTGAAGGTTATCACGAAGGGCGTGTAAAAGATCATTTCGGCGAATTTCGCTCTCAAGAATTGCGTCTAACGCCCACGTTACTGCGTCAAATCACTAAAAACACCTATATTGGTTTAGGCTGGGATTATTCAAATCTACAAGCCGCAGCCCCAGACGCCCCCTTTAAAGCGTATATGGATAAACGCGATTTACCTTTGCGCTCCACAAGCTCTGGGTTAAGTCTCCGCTTTACTTACGACAGCCGTGATTTTTTACCTAATGCGAGCCGAGGTCAGGCATTTGATATCAGCTATACCCATTATTCACCGGATACTGGCAGTAATAACCGCTTTAATGCGACACAGATACAATATAATTACTATTATCCTTTGAGTGATACCGCAGTATTGGCATTTGATAACTATGCACGTTTTACATCAGGTGATGTGCCTTGGAGCCAATTATCTAAACTGAGTAATGGGCACCAAATGCGAGGCTATTATGAGGGGCGATATCAAGATAATCATGTTTTTTCAACCCAAGTTGAGTACCGTAAAAAACTCGATTGGCGACATGGCATTGCACTTTGGGTTGGCGGTGGTACGTTAAGTGATCAAGCGCGTGACTTAGGTCAAGGCCATTGGTTACCGAGTGTTGGCATCGGTTATCGATTTGAGTTCAAACCTCGCATGAATGTACGCCTTGATTTTGGTATCGGTAAAGAAAGCACAGGATTCTATTTTCAAGTAGGTGAAGCATTTTGATGTTTAAGCGGTTTCTTTTTATCAACACCATTGTCTTCTTCTTATTTATTGCAGGTTGTACTCAAGTCACACCTGTTAAATCTCTGCATGCCAATCTTGATAGTGTTACCAATGAAAAGGCAACACAGATTTGGCAAATACCCGCACCACTAACAGCACCTAATGGCTTGAGACCTTGTTGTGCTTTTGGTTATAACTTAAAAGTCAAAGCGTTTGAAATACCCGTGCCTTTTTATCGTATTGATAATGTAGTTGAAGCTTCGACATTAGGTAATCATCGTTATAACGATAGCTTTTGGCTTGGTACAGCAGCCGTATTAGGTTTTGGGAGTGAGAAATCAGGTTTGATTTACTCTCATAAAGGGGGATTCCTCGATATCGCCCATATTCGTGATACCGCAGATTATACTTACTACCTCTTTAGTCATATCTATCCAAAGTTAGGCCAAGAATGGACGCTAACACTAAGCAATGAACTAGCACAACGTAAAATACACTTTAATGCTTTTACCCCACCTAAAGATGAAATAGAACGCTATACCTTAAGTGCTTATCTTGCCGCACGATTAGGTTATCGTCTTGCGGTATGGCATGAAATTGCACAATGGTATGGTTTTCGTTCTGTGCCGGGATTCTCCGAAGGTATCTCTGCATTTTCACCTGAAGATCTCTACTCAAACTTAATTGGTGCACGACTTTCACTCACTTTGATCCTTAATGGTCACGCCACCAGCCTTGAGCACTATAATCAATCAATGCAGGGCATCATTCCTTCCGCGCTCTACCAATTAGAAGCTCAACCTCGTCAATTAACACAACAATGGTTTGATATAATTGATGGACAATGGTGGGATAGTCAACAACGTGTTCCTGACAAATTTTTAGTTTTAATGCGTGATTATCATATCTCAGATATGCGGTATCCGGTGTTACCTTTTGAGGAAACCGCATCTCCACACTACCTCACATTACCTAGTGCTTATTCTGGTTATGTTTTAGAACAATTAGCAGAATTTCAGCTTTGGCCAACAACGCAAATGGCAAATTTACCATATCCAAAAACCTATTGGCATGAGGCGGATTTTACTGATTTAACAGAAAAAGCACGTGAAATTGATAATAAAACCAGACCAAAAACAACAAAAATTGACTAAATAACAAACAAAATTGACACATTAAAAACCCTTAATTTTACTAAATTTGGGTTAAGTCGCGGGTTTTTATATAAGATAAATTTAAGTTTTTGCCAAAAAAGCATTTTTTGTTAAAGGAAAAAAGCGATTATAAAACGTGGCCTTCCAGTAAACCTTATACATTTAGTTAACAAATCACTCGTAGTTATCCTAATGTGAGGTGATATTTTGTAGCTATGAAAAAAGTAATTTGCTAGTATTCGTTCGATTTTTATCCAGTTAAACGAGGAGAAGCAATGCCCTCTCAATTGATGAGGACAAGTGCCGTCTTCGCTTTCTTGATTTCACTACTATTTACTGGTGTAAGTTTTGCTTCAACCAGTACCAGCAGTTCCCAGATACTGCAGGCGTATTCTTTCAAAAGCACGTCAACACCGTTGCCAGATTTGAAAAGATACCCTTCGGGAACACAGCGTAAGAAAGCGTTTTTAAATGTCATAGTTCCTATTATTGACAATGTTAATAATAAGATAATGAGAGATCGTGAGTGGTTAACTGCTCAACGTAAAGCCCAGCACTGGGGCAGCGCAGATTTAAAAAAACTGCGTGAAATCTGTCAATACTATGGCGTCACATGTACCAGCCCTAAAAAAGTAAATTGGGATTCGTTACTGACTCGCGTTGATATTATTCCGACACACTTTGTCGCAACGCAAGCCGCTACAGAATCTGGCTGGGGAACATCAAAGTTGGCACAACAAAATAACAATCTGTTCGGTATGCGATGTGGGAGTCAGTCTTGCAATAACGTTCCAGGGAAAACAAAAGGCTATGCAGCCTACCCTGATATTGAAGGCTCAGTGATTGCTTATATGCGTAATCTCAATACGCACCGCGCCTATAATTCATTGCGCTCCTCAAGAGCACAGCAAAGAATGACGCAGCAACAACTCGACTCTCGCCAGTTAATCACTGACTTGAAAGGTTACTCAGAATTGGGTTCAAGTTATAACGATTATCTGACCGAAATGTTCGACTCAAATAAAAAACTGATCACTCAAGTTCAGTTGCAGTCGAAACAAGATAGTTAAGCCTTAACAGGCTTTCATCTGGCAAAAAGCCACTTTTCTTTCTAGAGAAAAGTGGCTTTTATTTATCACAAGATAATCTTTTGATTGAAAGCCAGCTTAGAATTCATAATATATGGGGTAATACATTTGGTATGACTTTTAAATCACACCCTTAGAGCCATTTATGAATTTTTTTTCATTCGAGTTTCTCGGAGCCTTTGTTAGCTTTTTTATTCTATACTGGCTCTTCCAAAAGCACGTTAAGATCCAAAATATCCTACTGATTACAGTCAGTTATGCTTTTCTTTTTTATGTTGATTATCGTCCTGCGATTATCTTATTAAGCTATACGCTGTTTATTTATTTACTGGCAAATATATTAACGAAGTACACCTCTTCTAAAGTCATATATTGGCTATTAGGGTTATTGGTGGGTGTCTACTTTACTGCCTTTAAATATTACTCCTTTTTCCAAGAAACCCTGACCCAAGCATTCCAACAATGGGGACTCAGCATTGAGTTACCGCTGATTGAGTTACTTGCGCCATTAGGGCTTTCATTCTATATATTCCATTCAGTCAGTTATGTGGTTTCTGTTTGTCGAAAAGAGATCCCCAAAGCCCCATTTTTGGATGTTGTGCTTTATCTGTGCTTTTTCCCAAGCATCGTAGCTGGCCCGATTAATCGAGCTAAAGAATTTCTTCCGCAAATTCAGGCGCCAACTCGTAAAATCATTGATTACAAAGGGGCGATCATGCTAATTGTGTTAGCTATCGCAAAACTCTTTTGGTTAAGTGGTTGGTTTTCAACAAACTATGTTGATCCGGTATTTAATGCGCCTGATTTAGCGCAAAGCGGACAAGTACTAGCGGCAGTTTATGCCTACGCATGGCATATCTATTTTAATTTCTCGGGTTACACCAATCTTGTCACTGGTATCGCGTTACTACTGGGCTTTGTCGTGCCTCGTAACTTTAATGCCCCTTATTTAGCGATAAACTTAGCCGATTTCTGGCGTCGCTGGCACATCAGTTTATCTACCTTTATTCGTGATTACGTCTATATTCCTTTAGGAGGTAATCGTAAAGGCGTGATTAGACAAAACTTTAATGCCTTTGCCGCTATGGTAATTTCTGGATTATGGCACGGCGCTGCCATGACCTTTATTATTTGGGGTGCTATTCATGGAATTGGTGTGGTGCTATTAAATATTAAACACCGTCTCTTTCCGGTGAAGAAAAATGCCCCACCGAGTGCGTTATCGTCATTAAATATGTTGTTGTCATGGATAATCACTTTCCACTTTGTTTGCTTTGCGTGGATATTTTTCCGCAGTCAAACTGTAGGTGATGCGTTTGTCTTAATACGGCAACTCTTTAGTACGGGAGCTTGGGCATCATTACAAGCTGAGGGTTTAACGCTCTTTATGTTCTGGGGACTGTTCTTGCTTTATCCTTGCTTTGTGACCTTAAAGGAGATAGTGGCTCGTCTTGAGAAAAAAGTGCCGTGGTATGTTTACCCTCTACCACTTGCGTTGATCCTCACTATTATTTTTATGTTGTCTCCAGATGGGGTGCCAGGATTTATTTATGCCAGCTTTTGATTTCTGCTCAAACCTAAAAAAGACAGCAAAAGTTGCCTCAATGGTGCTGTTGAGTACCCTTTTACTGATTTGGCTAAACCAAACATCACTAGAGCGCTTTTGGCAACAACAATATCATCGCCCTGCACCTTGGTCGGGGCTTTCTCATTATTATGCTTGGGAAATAGGGGGGCAACTGCGTGATGGCGTATTTGTTGCAATAGAAAGCTACGGCGATTATCTACAGGTTCACCATCCTGATAATCAGGCAAAACCTATTGTACAAACCTCCACACCAGAACAACTTCCTGAAGGTTTTGCTGTGGGTTTGCACTTCTTTAATGGGTATACGCGACCTGCATCTCAACTAACGCAACGCTTTCCGCAATTATTGGAGCGTAAGCAAATAATGGGAGGATTACCTTACCATTCTGTTACTGACGTCTCTGATGCGGCATTAGAAGCCTTAAAACCTATCATTCAAAAAACGGAAATTATCTTATCACCAAAAGATAAAGTCCTATTTGCGGGTGACTCAATGATGCAAGGCGTCGCGCCACTACTTAAACGCCAACTGCAAACGGATTACAACATCAGCAGTATTGATTTAAGTAAACAAAGCACAGGACTTGCTTATCCGCGCTTTTTCAATTGGCCACAAACTATTGCAACACGTTTAGCCAGTGACGATACCATTAAATTACTGGTGGTTTTTTTAGGCCCTAACGATCCTTGGGATATGCCACCTGATGGTGGTGGGCGTTACTTAAAATTTGCTAGTGAAGCATGGGAATCAACTTATCGAGCGCGCATTGCAGGCATTATAGAAAATGCCAGACAGAATAATGTTACGGTTATTTGGGTTGGGCCACCCAATATGCGCAAGCAAAAGTTATCTGAAGGTATGGCATATCTTGATAAACTTTACCGAGAAGAAGCTGAGAAAATGGGTGAAATTTACCTTTCCGTCAATGATATGTTTAAATATGAGAAAGATATTTATTCTGATTATATGGGGGATGGTAGCAGTCGTGTTAAGTTAAGAGCCGGTGATGGTATTCATTTTAGCTTAAAAGGTCAGCAAATTATTGCTCAACAGGTATTCTCACGTATTCATCTTCAAGAAGAAACAAAAGAAGATAATGCAGTCGATGATGTAAAAGATAAAAACACGGTTATTGTAAATGAAACAATTAACGCACATCCTTGAGTGTAAAACTTTAGTCAGTAGCTCAATCATACTGGCTTTGGTTTCTCTCTTGGTTGCTTGTAACCAAGACACTGAAAAAACAGTGAAGTTACCCACCCCCACAGTATTACCTGCTGATGGTTCAAGACAACTCTACAACTATCACGATCCTCACTTTTCAAGCTTTGTTAAAAAGTTACAACAAGGCCATCAAACAGTGCACATTGTTCAGTTAGGGGATTCTCATACTGCGGCTGATTTTTTCAGTGGTAAATTGCGTGAACGTTTTCAAGCCGATTACGGTAATGGTGGTATTGGTTTTATTCCTCCGACTAATATCGCAGGACAACGCATTGCAAACGTACAGTACCAAAGTGATAAAAAAGCATGGGCACTGCTTTCAAGCAGAAAAGATAGCGATCCTGATTTCCCATTGGGCGGATTTATTAGTGAACCACAAGCTAAATGGGCTAAATTACAGTTATCTGAAAACCCAGTAACTCAGCAACGTTATCAGTTACAAGCGCTCTATAAAACGCCAACTACAGCACAAGTAAATGTACAGTCATCGACAAGCAAAGTTCTTTCATTATCGCAAACACAAGGTAAATGGCAGTTTTCAAATCCAATTACTATGACTTTTCCAGTCAGTATTACAGTTAGCAAAAGCCAGCCAGTTAAATTAGGGGGTTGGTTGATCACCAATCAACAACCTGGCGTCATGCTCTCCTCGTTAGGTATTAATGGTGCCACAATCAATATGATGGATAGATGGGGCGCACAATGGACAGAAACATTAGGCCAGCTAAATCCTGATATGGTGATTTTAGCTTATGGTACCAATGAAGCCTTTAATGATACCTTCGATTTAAATGCCTATCGCCAACAACTGACGGACAAAATTCGTCAAATTCGCCAACAAGCACCTAATAGCGCTATCTTATTAATTGGACCGTCTGATTCAGTTAAAAATAAAGAAGCACCAGATTGCCGTTCACAACAACCTCAATGGTTAAGTGATATCGTCAGAATTCAAAAAGAAGTGGCTCAGCAAGAAAAAACACTTTTTTGGGATTGGCGTGATTATATGGGCGGTGAATGTTCAATAAAAGCGTGGGCGCTGTACGATTTAGCCAGACCTGATGGTGTCCATCTTTCTCGAGAAGGTTATGAAAGCAGTGCTAATACACTCTATAGCCAACTCACAACCCTAATGAATAAAAGCTAATATACCTCGTTATAATTAACCAAAAGGAGCTTAATGCTCCTTTTTACTTTTCTCATTGAGTGGATTAATCACTCATCAATGAAATTTAATAAAGCATCCACATACTTGATAACATCAACACTGGCTTGTTCCATATATTCGATATACCGAGTTACCGCCTCTTGATTGCCTTCTATATTGGCCTTTAATGCTAAACGTCCACATTCATGCACTAATTTATGAGGTTCTTCTAAGCGACGAAAAGCCTCAATATCTGCGAATTTCCGGCCATCTCCTTGATAATACCATTTGCCTAAACGGCACTCTGTATGCTGGTTAACACAGTGTTCATCATCATTATTCAATAAATGGATATAAATTGCTTCTTTCCATAAAACATGATCAAGTTTAACCGTATTAAAAAACTGTTGCATCGAAAGAAAGGTAAAAATATGTTTAAGCTCGCTAGCTTGTTCTGACAGTGACGTTAAATTTTGATGCCCTTCTTCAACCAGTGTTTTAACTTGTTGAACCTGCTGTTGGTTTTTTTCTGTGGTTTCTTTAACAGGAATAAAACGAGCACCTAAATTATTATTAATGGTCGCAATAGAAGAAGCTTGTTTCTGGATTTCTAATGATAATTTTTTCATCTCTTGGGCTAAGACTGAGAATCCCGCCCCTTCACGCCCGATGTGTCCAGCTTCAATTGCTGAATTAATTGATAAAATATTCGCCTGACTGGAAAGCCTATCAATATTGCTAGCACTATCTTTAATTTTTTTCAGCCAACTTGAAAAATCGTCTATCTCTTTTCGGCTATATGTAAAATGCGCATCCACTTCATTTAGAAATTGAGTCAATGATTGTGAGTTATCTAACATTTGGCTAAAGAGATGTTCCATTTCATCAAGCAAACTGAGCTTATTTTGTAGCTTATTACTTGATGCTAAAATTGAATCTCGAATAAGTGTGATTGTGTGAATATTGCAATCAGTGTGTTTAATAAAAAGCGAATTATAGTCAACCATAATATGACAACCCTAGTGTGCCCACCGAAATAAAGAAACCTATAGGTTAATGAGAAATTTGGTATTTTCTGTCACATTTAATAGTTATTTATTGTAATGAAAAAAAGCGCGTCAAAAGACGCGCTAACAATGTGAAAATAAAGATTAGATATTAGAGAAAAGCGAAGAAGATCATGCCTATAACTGCACCTGTTGTACCCAGAATAGTCTCCATTAAAGACCATGTTTTTAAGGTTTGTGCTTCTGTCGCACCAGTAAATTTACCAAACAACCAGAAACCTGAGTCATTAACATGGCTAAGAATAATAGAGCCACCCGCGATACACACTGATAATGCCGCCATTTGTGCGCCACTGTAGCCCAACTCATTGATAACTGGTAAAACTAAACCTACTGCAGTTAAACACGCTACTGTTGCAGAGCCTTGAATAACACGCACAGCACCAGCAAGAATAAAACACGCCACCGCAATTGGCATACCTGCACCAATTAAAGCATTCCCTAATGCCGGACCAACACCCGAATCCACCAGCACTTGTTTAAAAACACCACCGGCACCCGTTACCAACAAAATGATCCCCGCAGGTTGGATTGCAGCAGAACAGATTTCCATTACTTTTTCTTTGCTCATACCACGACGAATAGCAAGACCGTAAATAGCCACTAAACAAGCCACAAGAATTGCGATAAATGGATGACCAACAAATTCAAGAATATTATATAACTGAGAACCTTCCTCAACGAAACGTGCGCCAATGGTTTTGCATCCCACTAACACTAAAGGCAATAACACAAGAGCAAGGCTAAAACCAAAAGAAGGCATTTTGTTTTGGCCCAGACTTGGTTCAGTTAAATCTTTTGGTAATTCTAAGGTAACGTAACGGCTAATAAAGTTACCGAAGATAGGGCCAGCTAGTAACATGCCCGGAATAGCCGCACATAAACCAATTAAAATCATCCAACCAAAATCAGCATTCATTTGGTCAGCTAATAGCATTGGTGTTGGTCCTGGTAATAAGAAGGCAGCAGCACCTGCAACACCCGCAAACAGAGGGATAGCCATTTTTACCACATTGCCACCAGTACGACGAGCAACCGCAAATACAACACCAATTAATAAGACAACGGCAACATCAAAAAACAGAGGTAATGCACAAATTAAGCCTGCAATACCCAATGCGTAGTTAGCTCGTTTTTCACCAAAATATTTTAATAATCGGACTGCGATTTGGTCTAATGCCCCAGTTTCATGTAGCACTTTACCGAACATTGCACCCAGTGCGACCACAATAGAGAGGAAACCTAATGTTCCACCCATTCCGTTTTGCATAGTTTGTGTGATTTTTTCAAGTGGCATTCCAGAGAAAATACCTGCACCGATAGCAACAATCATCAATGCAATAAATGCATGCAAACGCGCATACATAACGAAAAAGAGTAATAATAGAACCGAGCCAACCGCAGTTAGCACAAGCGTTAATGTACTCATACTGTTTCCCCTTCAAAAGCCCCTTGTGTCACTGAATTTATTTTATTAATTGCACTTTCAATTACATCATCAAGTGGCATTGAAATATCAATTTCATACACATCATTTTCAGCGTTGGTTGGCTCTTCTAAGGTTTCAAATTGAGTCACTAACATTTGAGGTTTAAAGAAGTGCCCTTTACGTGCTTTTAAGCGACTTTCAATCAGCTCATAGTCACCTTTTAAATATAAAAAGTGCAGGCATTGATTGCCGTTTCTTAACATATCACGATATTGTTTTTTCAATGCAGAACAGACAATTAGCGATACGCTATTCGTTCTTTGCATCGCAAAAGCAGCATCATTTAGTGCTTGTAACCAAGGTTTACGATCTTCATCATTTAAAGCGTGGCCTGATGCCATTTTAGTAATATTTGAGCGAGGGTGTAGAAAATCACCGTCTAAAAATGCAGCACCTGTACGTTGTGCCACACCACTTGCGACCGCAGATTTACCACTGCCTGATACCCCCATTAAGATGAAAACATGGTGTAGGGATTGGGTATCGTTCATAGAATGCTCCTTTAAGGCAGATATTAAGTCTTTTTTGTAATGTTACCCGTAACTGTTACGGGTAACATATCCGAAGTGGTAAGGTAAATACAACAACGAAGATCAACTAAGAAGTGAAAATGTGAGGCGACTCTCAAATGAAAGTAAGATGATCTACAAACTGACAACAAAATATTGGAGGAGTGACTAGATATTTATTTAAGGCTCAATAAAAAACCCTAATGTTAATTATTTCATAACACTAGGGTTATTAAATGATAAATATAAACATTATCAATATATTAAATTCTTATATGCTTTCACCTGTAATAATGCGAAAACCAACATCAATAACTTGTCCTCGAGCAATTTTGCCTTTCATGCGTTTAAGCAATAAATCTGCTGCTTGTTGCCCCATTTCATCACGTGGAGTAAAGATACTCGCCAGACGAGGAGTCATTACTTGCCCCACGTCATGTCCGTGAAAACCTGAAATAGCAATATCATCAGGCACTGAAATACCTAAACGCTGGCACTCAAAAACAGCACCAATGGCGATATCATCATTGGTACAATAAAGCCCATCTAAATCGGGGTATTGCTTACGTGCAGCATGCAATAATTCAGCGCCTAACGAATACGACGAACTTTTTGGTGTCATTACACTACCTGTAGGTAAGCCTGCATTTTGCATCGCTTTCTCGTACCCGTTTAAACGCATTAGAGTACGTTCATCCTGTCTTGCACCAAGATAAATAACACGTTTACAACCACGCTTGATCATTTCACTGACCATCTGTTGTGATGCATCAATGTTGTCTAATCCCACAGCAGAATCAAAACAAGGTGAAACGCTATCCATAATTTCCACCACTGGAATGCCTGCTGTTTCTAGCATTTTTATTGTTTTTGGTGTGTGTGTTCTTTCTGCAAGAATAAGCCCATCAATATTATAAGAGAGCAATGAAAGTAGGCGTTCTTCTTCTTTTTCAGCACGATATCCATAGTGCGCTAACATAGTTTGATAGCCGTATTTATCTGTTACTGATTCAATACCACGAATAACTTCAGCAAAAACTTGGTTAGTTAAAGAAGGTAGCAATACCCCAATCGCATGGCTGGTAGAATTAGATAAGATATCAGGAGCACGGTTAGGAATATAATTAAGACTATCTAACTCGCGCGCAATTTTTTCTCGTAAAGCTTCGGAGACCTGTTCTGGGTTACGCAAAAAACGACTAACCGTCATTTTGGTGACACCAACACGTGAAGCTACATCCTGTAATGAGGGGCGTTTTTTCTTCATTTTATATCGCAACTATCCAAAAACATTCGTATTAATACGCGCTTTATTTTTCCAAGAACGCTGATTATAGCCTTACGTTATACACTATTTCGAATAAAGTTTTTCAGATGTGTGCACAGATTTGATTTTGACTGACTATCCCTTGACTTAAGCCAAAGGAAATATAGTATTCTTCGCTATATAATAAATGAAACAACGATACCAATATAAAACAATAAATAGTGTGAACTTATGGCGATCCACAGACGACAATTTCTAACTTACCTCACAACAATTGCGACATTATCTGCACTTCCACATTCGGTAAGAGCCGCGATAACCTCGCGTATTGCAGCACAATTCGGTCATATTCCAGCATCAACGGCAATCCATCGCGTGATCAGTGCTGGGCCTCCGACCGATCAATTATTGCTCGCATTAGCCCCTGAAAAACTATTAGGCTTCTCATCCCTTAATTTAGAGAAAAGCCCTTTATTTGCAGAGGACTTACGCAAATTACCCCGTTTAGGACGTTTGTCAGGACGAGGAAGCACCCTATCTTTAGAAGCCTTACTAACACTAGAACCCGATATCATTATTGATAGTGGAAATGTAGATGAAACCTATCGCTCATTAGCAAAACGAGTTTCCGATCAAACGGGTGTACCTTATGTGTTAATTGATGGCACATTAAAAGATAGTCCTGCCCAATTGCGCCAAACAGGGGCTTTATTAGGGGTTACAGAAAAAGCAGAAACATTAGCGCTAATTGCAGAACAATACCTTAGTGATGCAGCCCTATTTGTTTCTGAACAAAAAGTGTGCCCGCGTTTTTATCTTGCTCGTGGCGCAAAAGGATTACAAACGGGTGCAAGACGCTCAATTCATACAGAAGCCATTGAGGCATTAGGTTTTGAAAACGTGGTAGATGTGCCCGATTTCACTGGGTTGACGGATGTATCACCTGAACAGCTGTTAATGTGGGATCCTGAAATTATCATCACACAAGATGAAAATGCCTATCAGCAAATAATGCAAGACTCTGTATGGAAAAGCCTCCAAGCCGTTAAAAACAAAAAAGTATTACTGTTTAAAGGCTTACCATTTGGTTGGTTAGATGGCCCTCCGGGTATCAATCGTTTAATGGGAATGCGTCGCCTACAGAGCCATTTCGATCCTCGAATCGAAAAACAAGTCGCTTACGATCTGCAAAATTATTTTGCTCATTTTTATCATACACAATTAAGTACTGAACAATGTCAGCAATTGCTGGGGTATACATGAGTCAATCGGCACGCATCACGCTTCTTTTTGCGTTATTTTCCATTGTCACGTTAATTGCGATCACTAGTGGTAAGTATTCACTTACTACCAATGAGCTGTGGACTCTAGTGAGTAATAAATTAACTGGTAATGTGGAATACAGCCGAACTGAAACGGTCTTTTGGCAAATACGATTTCCTCGCGTTCTGGCTGCTATCTTAATTGGTGGAGGATTGGCGATTGCAGGTGCTGCTTATCAAGGCATGTTTCGTAACCCTTTAGTATCACCTGATATTCTTGGTGTTTCGTCTGGCGCTGGTGTCGGTGCAGTTTTAGGTATTTTTCTTGGACAATCCATGTTGTCGATTCAACTTTTCGCTTTTGCGGGCGGTTTAGCAACAGTTGCTCTAGTCTACTTTATTTCAAGACTTGCGAAACAACATGATCCCGTACTTTCGCTTGTATTAGTCGGTATTGCTATCAGTGCACTATGTGGCTCCGCAATCTCATTGATGAAAATTCTCGCCGATCCTTATACACAATTGCCTTCAATTACCTTTTGGCTTTTAGGTGGTCTTTCGACTATTACCGCTTCTGATTTACTTTCTGTCGCACCTTTAATGTTAGTGGGCTTTATTCCGTTAATTTTACTGCGTTGGCGTATGAATATACTCAGTCTCTCCGATGAAGAAGCCAGAGCATTGGGTTTAAATGTCGAAGTTACACGACTTGTCTTTATTTTGTCTGCGACATTAATAACCGCAAGTGCAGTGTCTATTGCGGGCATTATTGGCTGGTTAGGTTTAATTGTGCCTCATATTGCCAGATTGTTAGTGGGTGCTAACTTCACCCAGCAACTCCCTGTTTCCTTGCTTGTTGGTGCTATTATGTTATTAATTACTGACACATTAGCCCGCACGATTGCCAATATTGAACTCCCATTAGGTATTTTAACCTCCGCCATTGGTGCGCCATTCTTCTTAATGTTATTGCTCAGAACGAGGAAAGGCACATGATCATTGCTAACGCCAATCGACTCTCCATTGGTTACAAAGGTAAACCCTTAATTAAAGATCTCTCCTTTCATATCAAACAAGGGCAAATAATTTGCTTATTAGGCGCCAATGGCTGTGGCAAAACGACATTGATGCGCACGTTATTAGGCCTAATACCTTGTATTGATGGTGAGATTAATATTGTGGGTAAAACACTAAGTGAGTGGTCACCAACAGAACTTGCCAAAGTTGTGGCGTATGTTCCTCAAGCAACACATATTCCCTTTTCTTTCAATGTTATTGATATGGTTGTCATGGGTCGAGGCGCGCATCTCTCCTTTTTTTCGATGCCAAGCTCACAAGATAAAACAATGGCAATGGAAACCTTAGAAATGCTTTCGCTTTCTCATCTTACTTACCGAACTTTTGATACCTTAAGTGGCGGTGAAAAACAGATGGTACTCATTGCACGCGCTTTGGTGCAACAACCCAAATTGTTGATTATGGATGAACCCGCGGCAAGCCTTGATTTTGGTAATCAAATCAAACTGCTTACCCAAGTTAAGGCATTAAAAGCATTAGGGATCAGTGTTTTTATGTCTACACATCACCCCCAACATGCTGCTTCTTTGGCTGATGATGTCATTTTGCTGACACCTCATGTACCCGTTTTGCAAGATAGACCTGATATTTTGCTGACACCCGACAATTTAGCGCACCTTTATGGTGTACAACCAACAGATATTCAGGCGCATTTTCACGCATACTCTGATAATAAAAATGACCATAGGCAAGAATATGAACACAATTGAAACCACAGATTTTGCTGAACTTTATAAAAACCATATGGTACAGGCAGAAAGAACCAAAAAAGAGCCGGAACATTGGGACAAACGTGCTGAAAAAATGGCTGAAACCTGTGCCAATCCTAACGATCCCTATTTAATAAAATTTCGTGAAATGATGGATTTTACCGATGCTGAAACTCTATTAGATGTAGGTTGTGGCCCTGGCTCTATCAGTATTCATGTTGCAGATAAATTCAAAAAAACGATTGGTATTGATTACAGTACAGGGATGTTAGCGGTCGCTAAACGCAGAGCTGAACAAGCGGGAATCAACCACGCAGAATTTATAACGTGTTCATGGGAAGATAGCTGGGATACGCTCCCTCGTTGTGATATTGCCGTTGCTTCACGTTCAACATTAGTCATAGATTTAAAAACAGCGCTGTTAAAACTAAATCGCCAAGCTAAATTACGTGTTTATACCACTCACACAGTTTCGCCAACCTTTGTTGATCAACGCATTATTCGCTTACTGGGTCGAAATGTTCCTACTCTTCCAACGTACATTTATGCTGTGAATATGCTAAACCAAATGGGCATTCACCCTAAAGTGGATTACATCCGTAGCCGTAATTGCCAAAGCAATTTCAATAGTCTTGAACAATTTATTGAAGGTATTAACTTCTCCGTAGGGCCTTTAAGCGAAGACGAAATTACACGCCTAACAACTTACTATCATGAAAGTATTGAAAAAGGCATTTCCCTAATTTCACCAACTCGTGATTGGGCAATGGTTTCTTGGGATGTTGTTCCTGAAAGTGAGCTAACTCTATGATTTATTATCCTGATGCCTTTCTTGATAATTTGTTGATGGAAGATATTCAATATGGTGATCTCACCAGCCGAGCACTGAATATTAGTAATCAACTGGGCACAATGATCTTTACACGCCGTGAAGCAGGTTGCGTCAGTGGGATCACTCTAGGTTGTCGCTTATTGGAAAAATTAGGATTAGTAGTAACCGCACATCAACAAGATGGTGATTTTGCTAATGCCGATGATTGTTTAATCACAGCTGAAGGTCGTGCTGATGCACTACATCAAGGCTGGAAAGTGGTACAAAATGTCCTTGAGTGGAGCTGTGGCGTGAGTGATTATATGGCAAGAATGCTAGATATTTATCACCGCTATCAACCTAAAGGGCAAATTGCGTGTACACGTAAAAATATCCCTAATACTAAATTACTGGCGACCCAAGCCGTACTAGCGGGTGGTGGTGTCATTCATCGTCAAGGTTGCTCTGAAACTATTTTGCTCTTTACTAACCATCGTCGATTTTTATCAGAACCAAATAATTGGGCACAGCATGTTAAGCAGTTACGCCAAGCTGCACCTGAAAAATGCATTGTTGTAGAAGTTGATAATATTGAACAAGCAAGGGAGGCGTTAAAAGCACAGCCTGATATTTTACAGCTCGATAAGTTCTCTATTGAAAATATCGCACTGCTACAACAAGAAGTGCCACATATTGCACCACATTGTCATCTTTCTGTTGCTGGCGGTATTAACCTCAATACTATCGAAAAATATGCACAAACGGGCATTACCTTAATGGTAACGTCTTCACCTTATTATGCTCCACCTACGGATATTAAAGTTCGTCTTTACAAAAAAGATTAAATAAAAATAATAACTTATAAGTAAGTGAATATTTACATATTTAATTAATAATAAATAAACACAACATCAATTCAATGTAACAGAAGTGATAACAAGGAAATAGTTGTAGTGGCATAGAGGAACATCTTTGCTGAACTTCTTTTATATGAGTTTGTTGCTTTATTTTATAAAAAAACCGAGTGCTAACAGATGCAGCACTCTTTTTATTCATTTATTTTTACGCATATCGTTATATAAAAAATTATATATAGATTATAAACTGAGATTGGAATGATGAAATTAAAACCTCTATGCTACTGTTTATCTCTTGCTCTCTTACCCAGTATTACACTTGCTGACACCACTTATGGACAATCTACTCCCGACTTATTAACCGTATGGAGTAGCCCAATTGCAGCAAATCCAGATATATTAACGCAAGAACAAATGCTTGAACAAAATAAGGTCAATGCGGCACAAGCAATTTCAACATTACCCGGTGTTGTAATGCAAAAATCGGGTAACCGTAATGAGTACACCATTAAAGTGCGTGGGTTTGATAGCCGCCAACTGCCTGTATTCTTTGATGGTATTCCAACTTATGTTCCTTATGATGGCAACTTAGACTTGGCACGTTTTACCACAAACGATCTGGCGAGCATTGAAGTCAACAAAGGCTATACCTCATTATTGCAAGGCCCTAACTTAATGGGTGGTGCAATTAATATCACCACTGCGACGCCGAAAAAACCATTAGAAGGAAGCATTGCTTATTCTCAAGGTTTTGCTCGTGGTGCTGATTATGCACACAATATGAGTGCACGCTTAGGTGTACGTAATGATTTAGGATTTATTCAAATTAGTGGTAGCCAATTAAAACAACGTTTTACTCCAATTCCCGGTGCTGATGAAAATAATGCGGCAGCAGGCACTCATGGACGTCGTGATAATTCAGCAACAGATGATAAACGTGGCATGATAAAAGTGGGTTGGACACCACGCGCTTCTGACGAATATACCCTAACTTATGTAAAACAAGACGGTGAAAAAAATAGCCCACCATCAACATTAGGTAAAGGTAAATTTAAATATTGGGCATGGCCGGATTACAACAAAGAAAGCTATTACTATAGCGGTACTACTCAAATTACGGATGGTATGAAATTACAAAGTCGTGCTTATCACGATAAATTTGAAAATACCCTTTATATGTATCCTAAAAAAGGCGATACACCTGATTACAGTCACTATGACGACTACAGCACCGGAGCCGCATTGCAATTAGGTATCGATACTCGTGAAAATGATCTACTCTCTTTCGCTGCTCACTGGAAAGATGACGTTCACCGTTCTCAGAAAGAGAAAAATGGTGATTGGATGCGTTATAAAGATAGAACGTGGTCTTTAGCAACAGAATATCAATGGGTGGTCACTAACGATCTCGATTTAGTGGGTGCAATTAGCTATGACTGGCGCGATAGCGTTGAGACTGATAAAGGCGCTGATGATAACAAGCAAACAGCCTTTAACTGGGAAATGATGGCAAAATATTCATTAGCTAATGATGATGTTGTACGTTTCTCTGTGTCTGATCGTAGCCGTTTCCCTACACAAAAAGAGCGTTATACAAGTGAAAAACCCAAAGATGGTTCTAAAGGGATCATCAATCCAGATTTAGATCCTGAACGTGCATTATCTTTCGACTTAACCTATGAAGGACACATTACAGATAAATGGGGTTACCAAACCAGTATTTACTATAACCGAGTCAGTGATGCAATTATGGCACATACCGTTTATCGCGGTGGCAACGCATTCTTCCAAAACCAAAATAGTGGGCGTGTTGACTATGTTGGGCTTGATTTAGGTACTAAAGGTAATGTGACAGATTGGTTAGAGCTAGGCTTAAATTACAGCTATATCCATAGCGATCCTAAACAAATAGCACACGTTGAAGGTTTACCAAAACATAAAGCCTATATGTGGATAACATTTATTCCTGCTGAACAGGTTCGCTTTACCATTATGGAAGAAGCACAAAGCTGGACCTATAACCGCATTGATGAAAATGACAAACTGACAGGTTATACCAAAACTGACCTTCGTTTAGATTATGATTTTGGATATGGTGTTTCTGCTAATGCTTCTGTAAACAATCTTTTTGATAAGTCTTATGAATATACTCAAGGTTATATGGAAGATGGCCGTAATTACTGGTTGGGTATTGAATATAAATTTTAATTATTATCTATAAAAAAAGAGCTGGTATTCATCATATATCAGCTCTCTTTTATTTATAAAAAGTATTATCTTCCATAATATTACTCTATATAACGTTAGAAACGTAGGAATCCTTTTGCCATTTCTAATAAAGTATTCATAGTGCTACTGACTATTTTTACAAAATTATCATAATTGCTATTTGCAGAACTGTATTTTTTAGATAACTCATCAAGATTAGTATTAATATTTTTCTCAAAGGCATCTAATGTCTTTTTCAAAAGATCAAATTCAGTTTGTAAAATATCATGAGGAAATGAATCCATCTTCATTAAATAATCAATTAATTTATCCAGAGATGAAAAATCAATACTGGCACTAAAACCAAATGAGATATCTGGCGGTATAGAGTTATCTTTTTTTTCTGATTTAACACCTTTTATTTCATTTAATAATTTTTCTAATGCTTCCGCCGCATTATCAACGTTATGATTATTTTCATAATATATTTGCTCACCTTTAATGTCTCGATGATAATGCGCTTGTGCATCTTTTGTAAAAGACATGGATAAATTAAAGAAATTACCTCCGAATTTACTTTTGAGAGTCAGTAAATTATTCAACAAATCATTGATATCGATATTAATATAACCGTCTTTACTCCCAGCTTTAACTGCATCACTCAGTAAAGCAAGAATTTCTCTTAGTTCTTTCACAAACTCCATATACTTTGCAAATATATCTTTTAATACATCAAGATAATCATTTTTACCTGCAACTATAGATTGTTTTACATCATTAAAAAGATCAAACAATGAATCGGTCGAGTACTCTTTTTTAAGAGCATTATCGTGTAAGCTCCGAGATAATGTATTCAAATCATTCAATGCTTTTTTTTCTATCATTTTTGATTGAACATACATATTATCATTGATATATGATCTCTGTTTCTCTGTAAACTTATTTTCTTCATAATAAGAATTGTTAATATTTTTACTTTCTTTTTTTATATCCTCTAAAGAATAATAAATATTATTTAAAAAATTTTCCACTTCTTCATCATGCGGAATCGGATTAGAATATAAATTTAAGGATATTTTATGATCAACATGATAATTGTTGACATCAATAGCGGTAGCCATAACCTAACCTCTTATATTATTAATAATAAAAGAAGCAACTTAGAATTAATATATTCCAAAGTTGCATGTTAAGTAGCAGCATTATTAAGTCTTTTTATAAAGTCAAAAATGAGTCTTAATTATTATTTTTTATCAATCTAAAGTTAATATCGTAAAAATCCTTTTGCCATTTCAAGTAGAGTATTCATGGTACTACTGATTATTTTGATAAAATTATCATAATTACTATTTGCTGAACTAAACTTTTTAGAGAGTTCATCCATATTCGCATTAATTCTTTTCTCTACAGAATCTAATGACTTTTTAAATAAATCAAATTCAGTTTGCAATTTATCATGATATATATTGCTATTTTTTATTTTATTATCATTTTCCTCAATAATTTTTCCCATCTCTTCATCAATATCAATCAACGGTATTATAAATCCTTTATGATCTTTAGATTTTATTATTTCTGCTCTTCGATTTACTTCAAGTGCTCGATCTTTTACCAATGACTCTCTTTTCTCTTTTAATTTTGTCTCTGATAAAACCCCCAGTGAAGCAAGATAAGGTTCAAAAAGATCTATCAATTTATCAATATCAGAAAAATCAATTGAACACAGACACTCTATGTCAATATCACAATTATCAGGCAGTAATAGCGCCCTTTGATTCATCTCTTTATTTAATGGATATTCTTTTTTGTCTTTCTCCAACTTTTCAGTTTTAATAGGAGGAGACGTCTCCCTTTCAACTAATGCATTTTTATCTAATTTCACAGGAAAATGTGATAGTGTAATATTAATACCTTTTATTCCTTTTAAAATCTTCTCCACTGATTTAATTGAAGTTTCTACTTGATTTTTATTTTTGTAAAAAATTTCATTATTATTAAATTGACGGTGATATTTTCCATCACCTAAATAAGAAAATAGCATTCTATTATAGAAAAAAGAATCTTTCTCCCTCATGCTTTTATATTTTTTTACAACAGAATTTAATCCTTCATAGAATTTCACATAATTAATCGCAATGTATCCATCTTTTTTTCCTGCTTTTGTATATTGACTTAATGAAGAAATGGCTTCTCGTAACTCTTTAACATAGTCCATATAATTAGAGAAAATAGATTTCAATATATCTAAATAGTCATGTTTACCCACTACGATAGATTGTTTAACTTCATTAAAGAGATCGTGCAGTGAATCTGTCGTTGATTTGCCCGATGGAGGGGCTTTTTCTATTATCGACGATATCTTATTAACCTCTTGAATTATTTTTTTATTATTAAAACAATTTTTATCATATTTCCTCTTTAAAATAAGAGATGATTCTTGAGAGTTAATACTTATATTTTCTTTACTATTTAACCCTTTATCAATATAGATATCTTTATATTCTTGCTGTATCTTTTCTAATAATTCACAAACTTCTTTTTCAGAATAGTGACGCTTAGATCCACTGATATCATTGATTTTTAAAGTAGAATAACTATCAAAATGTGTATTAGCACCCCCTTGATAAATAACTTTATGCATTATTTATCCTCTTACATTGGAGCCAATAGAAGAAGCGGCATCTTGATTTGCGTGAATAATAGCTTCAATCGCTTGTAATAATGCTTTGATAATTTCAGCGACTTCACGCTGGAGCTCATTATTATTATTAATAACATGATTGGTTGTACTACTGCGAGCCTCTAATACTTTTTGTTTGCCATCAATTTTGATCGCATTAATTTGTAATGATTGATCCGCAATACGCGCTAAAGGATCGGCAGTCGCCGTTATTAATGTCCCTTTCACCATCATCGGATTAGAGTGACCAATGAGCTCTTTCCCCATACCTTTAATGGAAGTAAAGGCGCCTAAACCATGGATCGTCATTGACACAGCTGCACTGCTAATTGCCGCAGTTAGCATAATACTGGCTTTTTTATTAAGGTTATCCTTCATCTGATCTGCCATATTGAGTTCAACCGTCATCAAAGTTGCCCCTAATTCTCTTGATGCTTCAAATTTCTTTATCATTGCCTCTAAATATTTAACAATGAGGTTAATTAAATTCATCATTTCATCTGAAATAAAATTAAATTGTCCCGTATTTTTTATAATTTTATTTTTATCTATAGGAAGATTAACATCCAACTCATCTAATAATATTTTTATATTAGGTTTCTTAATTTCAGGTTCAGATAAAACAGGAATAGTTTTATTAATATCTTTTTTGGCATTTTCAATTAAAATTTTCAATTTATTAGTGAGGCTACTTTCCGATCTATTATATTCTATTTTTACCTCATCAATATTTAAATTAACATCTTCATTTTGATAGTTAGTATTAATTCTATTTTCATTTGATGGACTAATGCTTGGCGTTGCCATATAAACCTCTTGTTTATTCTAATTTAGAAAGACATATTTCTTATCATATCTGATTTTGCTTTATTACTTATTGAAGATTGCTGACTCATATTTTTTAATATCTCAGTAATGGCATCAATATTTTCATGATAACTTTCCATAATCTTATCCATTAATTTTTGAATAAGATCTAATATTGCCTCTATTTTTTTACTATCTGCGATTGATTGTAATATTTTTGTCGAGATGGTTGTGCTGTAAATATTAACGGCATTTATTGCTGTTGAATTCACTAATTTAGAAACAACGACGGTTCTATTTAGCATAGTCAATGCTTTATCAGATATTTCTTTAGCTAGTAGCTTATTAATTTTCTCCATCACTTTTTCAAAAGTTTCGATAATAATTTCTTTGATCATCTTACCTAACATTGCTTCTAGAGAATCATGCAATACTTTTTTTAGCGTATCTCGCATCTGTTGGTTCACTATTTTCTTTGCAACTCCAGATATTGCATTAGCAGCAGAACCAACAATAAAACTTAATCCAATTGCGGCAACAAATAACGCGGTAGTGATTAAAATCTTTAATGCGATTTTTATTTTATCTTGTATCGCGGCTTTTAATTCATTGACTATTTTTTCTAAGCCAATATTTTTTAATACGTCTAATGTAGAGTTAAGCGCATCAGCGAGAAAATCAACAATGCTATCTATTGCGCTCATTACGGCTTCTGAAATGGGCCCCATTATTTCATCCATAAAGGATTTGTTGTTTACCGCTTGATAAACCTCATCAGCAACCGTTAAAGCCACATCAGCAACAAATAGTGCAACTGCAATTCCCATTAGCGCCATCGAAGCGCCTGCTGTAAAAACAGAAGCAATCCCAGCAACTAAAGTCAGTAATCCACCTAATATTTTTAAACCAATACCTGCCCAAAATTGAATTTCTTCTTGTTTTTTTATTTGTGCTTTTTGATCTTCTATTTTATCTTTTAATGATTTTTCGGTCACGTCCTGCATTTCATCAAATAGCTTTTGCTCGCCTTCAGAGCGTTGTAGCATGACTTTCAATGTTAGCTCTCTTGTTTTTGCTAATAGAAAAGTCAGTAGCGCCATACCTGACAATGTGTCAGACATAATCTCAAGCTCTAATGCACTTTGAGATACGGTTAATTCACGATAAACCTCTTTTGCTTTCTCAAGCTTTGTTTTTATTGATTCATTTTCTTTTTTATTAATTAATGCTTTTAATTCATCAGTATGAGACGTTATTTTATTTATTTTATCTTCACTGAGTGAAACATCAGGCATGTATTTAAAAGCATCTTCAAAAAAATGAAATAACTGATTGTATAATTTATCTAGATCATCCAATGAAATATTAGAAATATCATTAGGTAGATTTAAGAATGGAAAAGTTTTTTTAAGTAAACTTTCCATATCTGATTTTGATTTAATATTATCTGATAATAATTCGTTAATAAGTGATTTAGGAATATTTTTATTCTTTAAAAAATTATAAACATCTTCTTCTGTTTTAAAATTATTGTTTTTTATTTGATTAAAAAATTCCATCCAATAATCAACAAGAGCATCTTTATTGTTTTTAATTTCATTTAATATTTTTCGAAAATCATCCCTTAATCCATTAATACCTTTGGATAATCTATCTAGCTTATCCATATAATATTCAAGTTTATCGGGATCTTTAATCCTATCTAATACATTTTGATGAATAATATTTTGATATGAGAGTTGTAAAAATAAAAAATCATAATCTTTATTTGATTTTTTACTTTCTGAAGGTGCAGAAATAAAAGAAGGAGAGTGTGAAACATTTTTTCCAGCGAATTGAGTCTCCTTATTTTCATCATAGTCATTCTTTTTATTGACTTGAATATTATCTTTTTTTTCTTCTACATGTGAAAAAACCTGTCTATTTTGATCAATTTCACCTTTATTATTGTTATGTTCGTCAATACCTGTTTTTGTTTTTTGAGTAGAAAATGATTTTGTTTTAAATTGAGATTCATTTTCGAAATCAATTCGTTGAGTTATTCTTTTACTTTCAACAGGTAGTCTAAGAATCGGTGCTAACGTTTGATCATCTTTACCTTTAAGTTGTAAAGAGACAATATGCTCACTCGACGCGTTAATTCGTTGTGCTTGTTGGGTTGATCCTTTAGTCACCTTTTCCACTTCCATTGAAGGAAGTGGAATAGAATTAATCATATTATCAGATCTATTAGTTTTATATATTTCACTCATGTTGTTCTTCCTTATTTTCATCAAGAATGATAAGAGGAACATCTTTTAATGATTCTAAATAGATTAATGCTCTTTCTTTTATTGATTCATCATTAATGTTTTTTGAAACCTGATCAAAACAATATTTTGCTTTTTCTTTATCACCTAAAGATAAATTACATTGTCCAGCATAAAAAACAGGTCGATAATCTTTGTTAGCATTTAAATAAGCAAGTGCATAAAAATCAATAGCAGGTTGATATTGTCTTTTTAGTTGTTTAACTGCGGCTAATCCCATAATGTAATCGACATTATAGAAATCATAGAGGCATAAAAATTTGAAAATAGCCTCAGCTTCATCCAGTTTTCCTTTCTGGTAGAAGTCATAAGCAAATGAATAAATTCCTTCCATAAATCCTTCTGGAATAGCACCTTCATCCTTGATTGATGTTCCATTTTGAACAATGGAAACAATATAGTTTGCTAATTGATCAAGTTCTTTTTTTGACATTTTTTCATGTAATGACATTATTTTAATCCTTTCATCGATGATGAATAATTAATAGTAAAATTCTAGGATGATTATTAATTAATTACTTTAATAAAACACACGCCTATATTTATAAATACAAATGCATTATTTTTATAATTAAAACATCGAATGCATCATGTAAAGCAATCAATAATTTGTATAATCCATCTCTTCTCTTAATAATCCTTCATTTTCTATTCTCTTAAGCCAAATAAGAATATCCATAACATCTAATAAATCTTGATCTATCATTACATCAAATAAATGATATTTATGATAAATTTTTCTCGCCAGCTCAGGATAACGAACAACAGGTGTTCCCACTTTTTTAGCATAAGCTTTCACTGCCAATGCTTTATCATTGATGCAACCTAGTGAAACTAAAGGCATAATTCCATTATCAGGATCAAAATAGATACCAACCGCCACATGGGTTGGATTGACAATAACGGCAGATGAATCCCGGATCACTTTTTTCATGGGTTCATCAAGTAATTCCTGATGGAACTGCCGTCGAGTTGATTTTATTTCAGGATCACCTTCCATATTCTTATATTCTTGTTTAACTTCATGTTTTTCCATCATCATATCTTTCATGAAGATAAAGAAATCAGCAATAATATTTAAAATAAGAATAGGTATTGAAAGAATAAAAAATACAAATACAAAATTAACGACGAGTGAACACCATTTATCAATAATAACATTTAAATTCGAGCGGTATAATATAAATATTTCCGTACTATGTAAAATAATAAAAACATAACAAGTAATTAAAAATATAACTATAAATAATAATGTTTTTAAAAGATCTTTTATTGTTCTTATGCTAAATATTTTTTTAAATCCGGATATTGGATTAATATGATTAATATCAATTTTAATGGCTTCAGTCGCAAGCTTAAATCGTGAACTAAATAAAGAAGGGATCGCACCAGATAAAAAAGTTACCAGTAAGATGGGTAAAACAATATCAAAAAAGAGTCGATAGATAACACCTGTATAGCTCTTTAATGTAATATTCATTGGATTGAGTAACAATGATTGATAAAAGCGACTAAATTCATCTAAATTTACTTGATGAAATAAATATATAACACCAATAAGATAGACAAGCCCTGATGTCAGCTCTTTACTCTTAAAACTTTGCCCTTTTTTTGCAGAGTCATCGAGTTTTTTCTGGGTGGGCTTTTCTGTTTTTTCAGCCATGATAAATACTCATAAAAATCGTATAAAAGTATCTATTATTAAAAAATTCATAAAGCTCTGTGGTCATCGCCGAAGTAAAGAAAAGCAGTAATGATATAAAGGCAATAATTCCTTTTATACATAATGATAGTGAAAATGCATTTAGCTGAGGACAAAATAAAGAATAAACCCCCAATGCCACTTCGCTCAAAAACATAATAATCAGTACAGGTGAAACCAAAACAAGTGCAGTACGAACCATATTATTTAGCCAGTGCCCAATGAAAGAATAACCAATTTCTTTGTTAAAATAGCCAATAGGAAATACATCATAGCTATCTTTTATCGTACTCATCAATAAGGTTAGGCCACCTATCGATAAAAAATAGGCAGCACAAAATAAACCCGTTAATGAAGCAAATTCAGAAGACTCAATTCCCGTAGTTGGATTGATAGTATCCCCAATACTAGCACCCCGTTGGTTATCAACAAATTCGCCAAATGCAGACGCAATCCAAAATGGAGTGGCAAAAAGAAGCCCAATTAAAACGCCAAGAAGTAATTCACTTAATAATATTATTTCCCATATATTTCTTATTTCATCTGTAATAATAATGCTGGGTCTAATTCCCATAGCGATATAAAAAATAATGATATATTTTAATAATTGGCTATTAAGAATACGACTGTTTAAAAAAGGAATAAAAAGAAAGATAGGAAATAATCTTGCAACAAGTAAAAAAAGATCAACTAAATAAGCCTGTATATACCCTAGCAGTATTAACATATTATTTATCCTGCAAATCCTAGCGTCATCATCTCTTTTGCATACACTAATATTTTATCACCCATCCACCCCATAGTGACTAATAAGCAAACAAAAACACCAACAAGTTTTACACCAAAAGGCAATGTCTGTTCTTGTATTTGTGTAATGGTCTGTAATAAACCAATCGCCAATCCAATGAATGTCGCAATGGCAATAGGTCCTGCTGAAAGTAATATCACTAAATAAACGGCTTTATTTGCCGCATAAACCATATCCATTACCTTACCGCCATGAGTTCAAGATATTGATTAATTAGTCCTTTAGCTAATAGAGTCCAACCATCCATAGCGATAAATAAAATTAATTTTAATGGCACTGATAATGTGACTGGGCTCATCATCATCATCCCCAACGCTAATAAAATACAAGAAACAACTAAATCAATAACAATAAAAGGTAGATAAAGATAAAAACCAATAATAAAAGCAGACTTTATTTCACTTAATGCATATGCGGGAAGTAGTGATAACAACGATTTTTCTATATTTTCTTTCTCGCCATAGCTATCAGGTCGATTGCCTTGTGCTTGTTCAAAAAAATCTAATAATTCAGGATCAGAATATTTGTACAAATATTGTTTATATTCCTCTAATGCATCATCAGAAAATCGCTCAAAAGAATCGGGAGAGGTTATATCAACCGGATTTTCAATAAGATATTGATAGGTATTTTTTGCTATTGGTGTCATAACAAACAAAGCCATCATTAATGCAATCGCATTGAGTGCCATATTAGAAGGTACTTGTTGAACACCTAAAGCATTACGAGTCATAACAAGTACGATAGAAAATTTTAAGTAGCAGGTTCCAGCAGCAATAATAAAAGGAGCTAATGTTGCTAGTGCTAACGTTAAAATGAGCGTTGTTGAGCTTTCCATATATTTAGTCTTGCAATAAATGGGAACGTTGAATTTCCACAGCTAATCGTTCACCCACTTTAATTAATTCCCCTTGAGCAATAGCAACACCATTAACAACTAATGTAATATGTCGTGAGGCATTATCAGATAATATAATTTGTTGCCCTATAGCTAGTTTTTCAATTTCCTCAATAGGTAATACTTTACTTTCGAGTAAAAAAGACAGGGTGATGGGAATAGTACCAATTGATTTTAAATCCCTATTGTCTTGTGTCGCTATATTTGTATCAATATCGTCTATTAATGCTTCTTTCTCTACTTCATTATTCAGCAACTCTTCTTCTAAAACCACCGTATTTTCTCCTTCTTGCCATTGATAACTCATCCATTTTTTTTCACCAATAATCAGTGAAGAATCAATACTATCAATCAGCAAAATATCGCCCAAAGAAAGGGTTTTTAATAACGAAACAGACATTTTGCTATTACCGAGCTGGAATTGAGCAATAGCATTTATTTCATTTTTTGAGGACAACATCCATTCATAATGCCCCTCAAAAGAGCAAATAAATACATCTCCTATTGAGGTATTAACAAAGGGATAACTAACTTTTTTCTGCTCTCCTAAACAGATATTATCTACAGTTACTGACATCTCTTCTTTCGAAAAAGGAAACAATAATTGTGAACATTTCTGTGAGAATAGAACGCGAAGATAAGCTTCAGGAACCGTCTCCCAATCTATTTTTTTTTCAGCATACAAGTTATCCATGGCTTGGTTAACGGCAACAAGCCCTGTAAATAAACCTAATGTATTCTTCCCTTTTATTTTAAAATAATAAGCAGATGCGATAGGAAATTGCGCTTCGTATAAAGAAGATAGAATTCTCATTGAATTGCTATTTTGATCCTGACTAATACTCTCTTTAACATCTGATAAGATCATTTTTCATCTTCTTTATCATCGAAAGATTCAATTGTATTAATCTGCCAATGAGAATTATCATTTTCTAATGAAAGCGCTAATCGCCCTTGATATTGATTAAAGTTGTCTAAAGAGGATTGATAAACACGTCCAGTTGAAGCAATCAATTCGATCTTTTTATTGATATCAAAATTAATTTTCATCTGATGAAGCTCACTTCCCCATTTTTTAAAAACATAAGTAATACTAGGAGGTTGAGTCATCTTTGATACTTCTTTATAAAGAAGACTTAAAGCAGGTATATCAAGCAGTTTTTTATCTATTAAGGGTTCTTGTATTTTCTGTTGATACTCTGGTTTTATATTATTGAACATAGATATATCATTAACTTCTTCCTTTACTTTTTTTTCATCCAATTTATCTATATTTAATTTTTGTCTTACAGCATCAAATGAAAGATCATTTTTCTCTATTTTCTTACTGCTTGAATGATTATTTTCATAGGCTGAATAATGTGATTTTTCTATTATATTATTGTGAATATCTGATGCATTTTCTTTTATTTTAAATGCAGTATTACCTTCAGAAAAAGAGCGTTTCCCTTCATAAGGATACTGTTTATTTTTTACTTGTTTTTCATTGTTTTTTATAGCCTTATAAGGCTTAATTTTGTTATCTACTTCTACTACATTAGGATCAATGTCTTTCTTTTTTTCTACACTTTCTAGTTTCTGATTGACGGCATTCTTTTCACCAAGAAAACCTAACTCATTAATATCTAGTTTACTTTCCTTCTTACCATCAGAAGGGCTAATACTTATGCCTTTAGTTGATTTAAAATCACTTTCCACTGTTATATTAGAAGAAATCGGTATTTTTTTACTTTCATGATCTAATAGTGATTTTTTTTCTATTTTCACTTTCTTTACATGAGAGAAAATTTGTGAAGATATTTTTCTTTGGGTTAATAATAATCCTTCTAAATTTAAAAAATCGGTTTCTTCCTTTTCATCTTTAGATTTTATCTTGTTGGATTTTGTTTTTAGATGATTTTTTAGATCAATATCATCTTGATGATTTAGATGATAAAAATCATCTAATTTTTGTTTTATCTTACTGAGATTTTTAGAGGAAATACGTTCATCATCAGACATTGATAATTGCAAATCAGCAGAAGAAAGTGATGATTTTTTAGAAAAAACAGACTTATTCTCACTATTTTTTTCATTGGATAAATTTGTATTCAAGATAACATTATCAGTCTTTATTAATATCATACAATACCATCTCCTGTATTTCGTTCTGTTCTAATCTTTCAATATATAACTCTTTCTCTAATGCTTTTCTTTCAAGATAAAGCTTCATTTTATTTTGTTTTTTGATCACCACTTCCCTTTCTTTTTGTAACTTTAGGCTTCCTTTTTTTAATTTTTCTAATTGATACTCTATTTCCTTAATTTGAGTAATAGAAATATTCAATGACACTAAGACAATAGCTTGTTTACGTTTTTGTTGATTTAACGAAAGAGTAGAATAATGCCCTGCCTTTTCATACATAGGGACTTCATTTTCCAGCGCAGAAGCTAATAACATTTGTTCTTTTTTCTTGTCTTCAGCTTCTTTTATTAACTGTTGATACTTTTGTTGCTCTATTTCTATTCTTTGCTGGCGCTTAGCAATAGCATTCATCAATACCTGTTGATTAAGAGGTAAGCGCATAAAGTTGATTCAAAGTTTGTTGAAAATCGGCTTTTTCTTTGAAAGATTGAACAAGAAAAGCCTCTATTGCTGATTGTTTATTTACAGCAAGATCGTTTAACTCATTTTCACCCGCACGATATTCACCCACCTCTTGTAATAATTTAATATCCTGTAAACGCATCAATATTTGTCTTATTTTCAAGGCTGCTTTTTGCTGCTCAACATGGGTTACTTGCTGAAAAATACGGCTTACACTGCCTAAAATATCAATCGCAGGATAATGACCCGAAGCGGCAATTTTTCGTGAAAGATAAATATGTCCATCTAAAATAGAACGAATTTCTTCTCCTATAGCATCAGGCTCATCATCACTTTCAAGCAAGACAGTGTAAAATGCCGTGATTGAACCTTTTTGAGTCACTCCTGGTCTTTCTAAGATCGCGGGCAATTTATCAAACACAGAAGCAGGATAACCTTTGCGAACAGGAAGTTCGCCTGCCGTAAGAGCAACATCCCTTAAAGCTCGGCAATAACGTGTCATTGAGTCAATAAATAATACGACATTCTTGCCTTGTTCTCGGAAGTATTCAGCAACTGTAGTGGCAACTAATGCTGCATTACAACGCTCTATTGCGGGTTGATCTGAGGTTGAGCAAATTAATACTGTTTTTTCGCATCGTTTATCTGCTTTTAATTCCTCGACAAACTCTGTGATTTCACGTCCTCTTTCACCAATTAACCCGATAACAAAAACATCAGCTTGAGAAAAACGGATAAACATATTCATAAGCATTGTTTTACCCGTTCCAGCACTGGCAAAAATTCCCATTCGTTGCCCTAACCCACAACTTAATAATCCATCAACTGCACGAACACCTGATTCAAAAATTGTGGTGATAGGACGCCTTTCACTAAATAAGGGAGGATGACCATCAATAGGTAAATATGAATAGAAGTTTTCTTCTTCTATTTTTTTATTACTAAAGCGTAATAAATAGTTACCTTTAATATCAATCATACTCCCTAAAACATTGGGGCTTAAAGCGACTGAAAAAGCATTTCCCGTCGGTACTACGATTATTTGCAAAGAATAACCTTGCGAACTTCCCATCATACTTAAAATCGTAATACCATTGCGGAAACCAATCACGATCGCTTCACCAATAATATGACCATTAATGATTGAATCTTTTAATAGACAAATTTCTCCAATAAATACATCTCGCAGCGTAACTTCAAGAATATTACCTTGTATTCGCATAGGATGAGCCGCGTGATGAAATATTGAAAATACATTGTTCATTTTTTATCCAACAAACTGTTGATGAACGCTATTCATCATTTGGAAATATTCATCAATTGCCTTTGCCATTGATTCACCATTTTGTAAAGCAATGGGCATAAATGAGGCACGTAGTTCTAATTCCGATTCGACTTTCACTAAAGCAGGCTGCCCAGGATAAAAACTCTCCATTTGATTATTAATACTGATTAATAATAGTGATGTGCTACATTGTGATAATAAGTTTTCATCATATTCACCAAGCACAGACCAGATCATAGGAACCTCATCAACAACCAATAAATTAATATCAGGCATATCACCTAAGCTAATTGTTATTGTTGAATGATTATCAACAGATTTTCCCTCTGAAAATAAATCATTGCGGCCAATTACATTCATAGCATCCATAATTAAACTTGCTAGATCAACAGACATAATCTCTCCTAAATAGATTGTAAAACGTTAATTTCAATGTCAGATGTAATTTCATCATAAGACAATACAGATAATTGTGGATATTGCGTTTCTATCAGCTTTTTAACAAATCGTCTTATATCTATTGCTGTTAAAAAGACATAATCTTGAATATATTTAATCTCATCAATAGCGGTAGATATTTTTTCTATTATCATATCAAGCTCCGCAGGTTCTAAATTTAAAAATGTCCCTGAAGAACTCTGTCTTATTCCACCACGAATAATCTCTTCTACATCATGAGATAAAATAATCACATTAAATTTTCCATCTTTTGAAAAAAAGTGGCTAATATAACGCGAAAGTAGTGATCGTATATGTTCCGTTAAAAGCACAGGATCTTTTTCTTTACTTCCCCATTGTACTAATCCTCCTATAATTGTTTTTATATTTCTAATAGGGATCTTTTCTTGCACTAGACGTTGTAAAACATCATTAATTCGTTGAATAGATACTTGTCTATAACACTCTTTTAATAGCTCTGGTGAGTTTTCCTCTATTTTATCAAGGATATTTTTTGTCTCTTGTATTCCAAGAAATTCAACAATATTTAATGTAATCAAGTTGGAGAATTTTCTATAGAAATAATTTTCTGGTAATTCTACTTTATAATCTAACAATGCTAATTTATCCGCCTCATTTTTATTAACCCAATAATGGATAACATCATCATTCTTAATTTCTAACAATTTAAAATCTAAAGATAAAAGTTCATCATTAGAATTTTCAATATAAACAAAGGGAAAAGGACAATCAAATTCATCAGCCTTAACTTCGTTTATTAAAATAATAATTTTATTTTCATCAATTATATCTGAGTAATGAATAACAATATCAGGAAGCAATACTCCATATTGTAAAATAAACTCTTTTTTCAACCATTTTTCGAACACTAATTTTGAAAGATACGCTTTCTTCTTCGAGGATACGGTAATAATTAAAGGTAATGTTTCTGCTTGAGATAAAGTAATGTTTTCAGTTAACAAACTATTTTCATCATCTAATTCATTTTTATTTGAAAATAGGTTTGAAATAATACCTTTTTTACCTTCAGGATCTGAAGCATTATCTTCATTTTTTTCATCCTCATTTTCTGTAGAGGCTACTTTTTTCTTGCTTTTCCATTTTTTTTTAAAGAAATAGCCTCCTAATATTATCGATAAAATAAGGAAAACAGGCGTTGGAAAACCAGGTAAAAAACCAATAACAAAAGCAAGGATGGCCGTCACTAATAATGCAAAATCTTGAGCAAGCAATTCATTCATAATGCTAAAACCAAGATTATTATTTTCACCACCAACACGCGTGACAATAAAACCCGCACTAATAGAAATCAGCAATGCAGGAATTTGGGCAACAAGCCCATCACCAATGGTCAAAAGTGTATAAGTATGTAACGCCTGTGAAATTGATAAATCCATTTGCGCCATACCGACAGAAATACCCCCTATTAAGTTAACAAAAATAATGATAATGCCCGCAATAGCATCGCCTTTAATAAATTTCATTGCACCATCAAAAGATCCATATAATTGGCTTTCTTGACCTAATTCTTTTCTTCTTATTTTTACTTCTTCATTAGTAATAATGCCGGATTTTAAATCAGCATCAATACTCATTTGTTTTCCGGGCATACCATCCAAAGAAAAGCGTGCCGCAACTTCTGCAACACGCTCAGAGCCTTTAGTAATCACTAAAAATTGCACGACAGTGACAATAGAGAAAACTACAAAACCAACGACTAAATTTTCACCGATAACAAACTCACCAAATGACATAATAATTTCACCGGCATCAGCATCTAACAATATTAATCGACTTGTACTAATAGAAAGAGCAAGCCGAAAAAGTGTCGTAATCAATAATAATGCTGGAAAGGTCATAAAGTTCAATATTCGGGTAATATAAAATGAACTCATAAAAATAAGAAGAGAAATAGTAATATTCAATCCAATAAGGAAATCCACAATATACGTTGGCAAGGGTATAATTAACATCATAATAACCAAAATCATAACCGATAATACGATTAGCTCTGGTTTGTTTTTTATTGCCAATAGGAATCTATAAATCATAGAAATTATCCATAAATTATTTTTTATTTATTTTCTTTGTTGATATTGTTCTAATTGGAGGTAATTATCTATAAGTTTTTGTATAATTATTTGGCATTCATCTTTAAATTCATAAGATAAATATAATGATTCAGGATAATTATTGAATATCGTCTTTAGCCCTTGTAATAATTTCATTTTCATATTAACCAAATAATTTATCCATTCATTTTCTAAAAGAGAGACTAAATACTTTTCCATTTCTTCTGGAAATGTCATTCCATGAAAAATCAATTGATACAGTTCTTTATCTGTTATTTTATTTTTTAAATCTTGTTTTTCGAGTTTATCTATATTGATTTCTATAAAACTACTTAAAGCCCGTAATTTATTAACTCGGTCAAGCAAGTAACCAAACTCTGAACTTTGAGAACAACTTGGCATTGATGATTGCATATCACAAATTATGCTTTGTGTTAGAAAACTCAAGATAATTGTACATTGTTTAATATCATATTCTTCTATCCACATTTTAAAAAAATAAATGGGTTCAAAATCAAGATTAATAAAACTACGATAAAGATTTCTTAATGTCGAAGCATTGAGAGAAAGTAACTTTGCAAATGTTTTAGCCTGAAGCGCAATATTAATACCGGCTCTAATTTGCTTTCCATTTTCACCTTCAAGTAAACGATTTATCTCATTCTCAATACCTGCATCTAATTGCGAACCTAGCTTTCTTTTTCTAAGTAATTCTCGTAAAACCATAACGAGATCACTTTCATCAGGGAACATTTTACGTAAGTAATTGAGCAATTCTTGCAAACTTCGCCCTGATTTTCTAAATAACATCATGACTTTATCAAGTTTTTTATCCGAGCCCTCTTCTGTAATATATAATGTACTTTGTCCTCTATTTGCTTTTTTATCTAATGATTGACCAAAACGTTGAGAAAATAGTGTTGCAACCATAGACATATCATCAGATATCTCTATTAATTGATTTTGATAGTTTTGACTTTCATTTATTTTTGGTTGTTTATACTCTGTTTCTTGTTGGCTTTTTTTACCAATACTATTGTGTACCAAATTTGTAGAATCAGAGGTATTAATTGGCCCGATCATAGTGCTACCTCATAAAGGCTTGAAGCTGTTTTAATGCTTGAGATGTTTTTTTATCTATTGGTTGAAATGGATTTTCGATTAAAGATCCAAAATCTTCAGCATCCGTGTTTTCTAATAATCGAGGTTGCAGCATAAAAATACGGATCATTTTTTTATTATTATTAGACTCATATTTAAAAGCTCGGCCAACTAAAGGGATAGCACTTAAAAAAGGAACTTTAGTTTCGGCTTTCACATTATCTTCTCGTGTATACCCACCAATTAATAAACTTCCACCTTCCGAAACACGAGCAACAGTACTAATATTTGTACGGTTAATTACAGGTAATTTTTCAACACTTTCATCATCACCATTATCGTCTTTTTTTTCTGCACCATCTTCAAGATTAATGATCATCTCAATATCTTTACTTGAATTACCGATACGTGGTAACACACTGATCATCGTGCCAAATGTTGTCGATTCTAATGAAGCAACGCGTTCACCTTTTATTTGAGTATAAAAAGTCGTGTTGTTATCAAAAATGGCGGGGGTATTTTCTTGTGTTAATAACATTGGGCGAGATACCATTTGCGCTTCACCATCTTCACTCAATGCTTTAATTTTACCTAAAAAGTTAAAACCAGATGCAGCACTTAAACTTGCCGTATTAAAAAAGAAGCTGCCTTTACCTGAGCCATAACTTGCTTGCCAATTAACACCTAAACTATCTGCTTTATTTTTAGAAATATCGATTATCCATAACGACAATTCAACTTGTCTTTTGGGTTTATCTAATTGAGAAATGAGTGAATCGATTAATGCCAATCCCTCTCGGTTTGTCTTTACTAAAAGACTATTTGAACTCGGTAATGGCACTAATTCGACGTTATATTGCCCTATTTTAGTTATAATAGGAGTATTCGTTTCTTCAATACTATTTACCGCTTCATCGTATTTCTGACTATCGTTATTTTCTAGCGTTTTATGAGGTTCTACTGCTGTTCTTTCTATTCCTTTAGAGGACATAAATAACTGCTGTAAAACAGAAGTAATACCCGGTAGCACCACTGTTTCATCGCGTAAGGTATAAGTTCTATCTTGTACAAAGGTATTTTTTAATGGAAATATCTGTACAAACTCATCACCATAGCGAGAACTCCCCACGGGTACTTGGTTATTGGTATTTTCATTAATTTTTTCTTGTGCATCATTATCTAAAAACTCAGCTGCGGCTTTGACTAATTTAATATAAACAGGAGGCCCCGAAATATAAAAAGTACGTTGATCTTGACCTGCACGCAGTGGATAACGCTGATCATATAATCCTACATCTTGTAAATAGTCTTTTAGCTCGATTAGACCTATATTTTTTACCTGAAAGAGTTCTTGTAATATCTCACTGCTTTCATAAATATAGATTGATTTTCCATCATTAAAATAGAGCAATGATAAACGTTTCACCATCAATTCAAATGCTTCTTCTGGTGAGGAAATATCAAAATTTCCAGTTACTCTTTCCTTTTTTACTGCATTACTCAGAATAAAAGGTTTATCTAGTTTATCTGATAACACGAGAAAAAATTGCTCGACTCGTGTATCAACCGCAATAAAAACATCCGGTTTTTTCACCTGATGCGTATAAATAACCTTTCCTTGAGCAGCTTGAGTTTGAAAAGATAAACTGCAACAAAGTGCTAGCCCAATAACACAATAAATTTTATTTTTTATTTTCATAAAGATATTGACCAATTCGACGAAATTCTGTTGGTGTAATACCAAATAACGTCTTAATTTCATTAGAGAAATGAGATGCGGAACTAAATCCATTATCGACTGCAATTTGTGTCAATGATTCATCGGTTGAAAGCGTGGTTAAAATTGAAGATGCTGCACGCCATGAACGCAATTGGCTTTTTCCACAATTACCTAAATAACGTTTACACAGTCGTCTAAAATGCGTACCTGATACTCCATATCGCTCTCCAATTTGTGCAATATTACTTTTTTTCTCATCTAAGTAACTAATAAGATGCAAAATAAGCCAATAACTTTCACTGTGTCTTATTGTGACAAATAGAGACTCTAATTGGCTTTCTGGTTTTATTGCTTCATTTATTAATACGTATTCTAGAGATTTATTAGTATCTTCTATATAAAAAATCTGCTGATTAATATCAAATTCAGATCCTATCGCTGTCATTTTTGAAAAATCACGAGCATAATCAATAAATGCCAATAATCTTGCACAAATAAAAAATGATCGTTTTTCAATACGCCAAGACTGGTTTTCTGATTGGAAAATAACATCATCATTTTTAGCATTATAAATAAAAGCCTTTCCTTTTATAATTCTAGTCTTTTTTTCGTCATATATCTTTACCGGATAATCATTCTTTAAAGGAATGCAAAAGAACAATGAATTACCTAGCAATATATTTTTATCGCCACTTATTTTTATATCATTTATCAACATGGTGAATACCTCTCGTTATACTTATCATAAAATTAAAAAGTAAAGATAGTAAATATTTAGTTAACTCATTTTTATTATTTTACTTTATATAATCTTACAATAATATCTCACACAATTAACTATAAAGATGAATATCAGATTTTTTTCGTTTATTATTTTAAAAACATGACAATAATGTATTATTTTCAAATATCAAATAAAAAACATGTTCTTTTTTTTAAAAGATTTTTTTTTATATTTCACTAAGCTACATTTAATTTATGAATTAATAACAATTTATCATTAGGCTAATTCCATGCTATATTATATTTATGTCCTCAATGGTCCATTAAGAGGCTCGTTAATTCCATTAACACCCAATCACTATACCGTTGTCCTGTATAAAAGTAACTATCAAGAAAATAAAAAAGACAGTTTAAAAACAATCATTTATATTCCTTGTGATAAAGAAAAAGAAGAAAAAACACTCTCCATTACATTGGATGAAAAAAGGGGAAAAAATAATCAATACACTATTGAGCAAAGTTTAAACAAGGATGAAATAGATAAAACTTACGATATAGTATTAGATAAACCTATTTATCTTAATGATATTCCTATTTTTTTAATCAGTGATAAAAGCACACTATCATTCTCTTCTTTTCATTTCAAAAATAAGAAAAAATCATTAAATTCCATCCAGAAATTTGTTTTTTCATTTACGATAATAATATTATTATCAATCTTCCTTTTTTCATTTTTCGTTTTAAAAAACAAGGATAAAGAAACTCCACCGTCTATCCAAGAAAGCTTTAACTTCAAAGGTTTTGAAGGTAACGAAAACTACTATTGTGTTTATGATAAAAGCTATCCTATATTTGAAAAAAATAGTTTATCAAAAGAAAAGATCATATATATCAACACAGATAAAATAAATAACTTGCTAATTGATAACAATAAAAAAATAGTGCATTTAATCTTAAAAGATCAACAAAAACCCATAATTAATTTTATTTATCATAATGAACATGAAAAAATAAAAGTGATAAATTTTATCAACAATCGATTTACACCGTATTGTCTACCTATAATTCACGCCATTTCACTTCCAAGTATTATTGATGAAATGAATAAATTACCTTTTGCAAAAACGACAGGTTACAAAGTTGAAGAAAAAAATAATGGATTGATTTTTATTTTTGAAGATATTTTAGATAAAGAAAATAAAATCATCATTGATGATTATATAAAAAAACAAACTACTCTTTTTGGAAGAAAATTTATTTTTTACCGCGAAAATATGAGTAATCCTACATTAAAAAACAAAGCTATTTTACAAGAAGATAACGGATATATTTTTCTTGATAGCCAACACCGTTATTTTCCTAAAGGATAATAGCAATACTAATACACGATGAATTTTAAAAACCATAAAGGATGAATATTATGCCAGCTTATCCCGTTGCCGATGATGTCAGCTCCATAGCAAAAGTTGATGATTATTTTCAAGAGCCAGTTAAAAACCAAAGTGATGCATTGAAAAATGCATTAGACGCATTAAAAGCCGATACCTCAAATGCAGCCGCATTAGCCGATTATCAAGCAAGACTTGCTGAATATAATATTACGCGTAATGCAGAATCAACGTCGATTAAAGTTGTGAAAGACTTGGCAATGAGCATTATCGGGAATATGCGTTAGTTTTTATTTAATGGAGGAAATATATGGCTATTACACCCGTTGTTCCTATTAATCTCAATGCATTATCCAATGAAAATAATCATGGTGAGGACAACCTATCCACGATTATGGCGAAGACAGTGACTCATAGTTTTCAATATGAAAAACAAATTCAAGAGAAGTTAGCAACATTAGGCAAACTGACGGATGTACAAGGTTATACCAAGCTACAAACAACGCTTAATGACTATACCATCACCATGAATTTAGCGAGCACGTTAGCCAGAAAATCACTGAATATTGTTGAAACATTACTCAAGGCACAATAGTAATGAAAATGCGATATTTGTTTTTGGCATTATTATGTTGCCTGTTTCCATTATTAAGTGGCTGTAAAGATCAATCTCTACTCACCAATTTGGATCAAAGACAGGCAACTGAAATTCAAGCCGTTTTACAAAAACACCAAATAACCAGTACTCGTAAAGCATTAGGAAAAGGGTTATTTGATGTTTCGGTCAAAAAAGAAGATATGGGAATTGCAATTCAAATTTTAGAAGAATATCAATTACCTACACTATCTCGAATTGAAGTAACTCAGTTATTTCCATCAGATGCATTGGTATCATCACCTCAAGCCGAAAAAGCACGTTTAATTTCTGCCATTGAGCAACGATTAGAACAATCATTACTCACAATTGATCATATTATTGATGCTAGGGTACATGTAAGTTATCCAATATCCCCGACTGAACGCGTTATTCCAACGCCTCATGCTTCAGCTTTAGTTTTTTATGAAGAGGGTATGCTAGATAATGATCAATTAAGCGAAGATGTTCGTGCTTTTATTCATAATGCCTTTAACGATATGAATGAGAATAATATTACCGTTTTGTTGTATCCAAGAAATATTAATAAGTTCAACATAATAAAAAATCAACTTTATCAAAATAGCTCTGATTCATTTCTTACTTCCTGGTTATTTCTAAGTTTATTATTGGTAGTGATCGCCGTTCTCATTACGATTTCATTGATAATATTTCGACGTAAAAAAACACAAAAGGAAGAGAATAATGACAGATCTAACTCCTGAGCAATTCGAAATAATATCCAGTGTAATGTATGATCCACTTAGTTATCTTCATGCAGATTACGATGTATTAGCGTCAAATAAAGAAAGTATAATTTGGCATAAACTCGCTAATCGCCAATTAATTCAGCAATATCAACTTATTAATCAACTAGATTGTGACATCGATATTATTGTAGAGAAAATTTTTACGCATTGGGTATTACTTCCTCGTTGCTCTCTATTTTTAGGCTATTTGTACTCTAGAGAAACGCTTTTATTATCTGGTAATTACTATCAGTTAGAACCACAATTAAAAGCATTTTTATCTCTTTATTCTGTTTTAAATATAGATAAGAAGATAACGGCTCCTTTGGAAAGTATCGTACCCATAAATATTGGCTATCAATTACTCTTTGATTTTATTAATTCAATTTCAACCGCACTGGCTCAACGTTTCACATTGCTTTTTGCACCACAATCATCACTGGTTGAACTTCCTCAGTCACTCTTTTTATCCCATTCACTTTTTCTTTTGGTGCTAGATTATGCTGCGCTCGCTGTCTGAAAATCTTTTAACATACACTCGTGAAGGTGTATTAATACGGGCTAAATATGTTCGACAACTTGATAATATTTATAAAACCGAATTAGCGACCAAACTCGCGACAAAAAAAATGCTCCGAGATTTTAATGAGAAACTAGATGCGTATAATAAGGAGATAGCAAACCAAGCTTATAGTAAAGGATTACAGGCATTATTAGGGGATATACTAAAATTCTCAATTCAATATCAAGAGCAACTGGCACAGTATGAATTTCAAAAAAGGGAGCAAATAATCGATACTCTTGCTCAATTTTTTGACTCACCAGAAATACAAGTTGAGCTCACACGTCGTTTAATTTCGGCAATACCTTCAGAGAAAAAAATAACGCTAGATATTCCCGTAACACTACGCTCTTATCTTGAGAAAGAGCTTAATAATATCAATATTGAATTGATATCTCATGACAACAAGACCATTGCTATTCATGCTGGTGATCAAGTGACTTTTTTTGATCCTGCTCTGTCACTCAATGATTTAAAATCACAATTTCACCAGCCTTTTTCTGAATCTTATCAAGCAACATTTACTCAAGAAATTAAAGACACTCTACTGAAATTTATTAATACGTTTGATGCATCAGATGATATGCATCCTCAAATAGAAACATCCAGTGAGGGTAATAATGAAGATTGATGCTTTAAAAACACAGACCTTATATGAACCACAACCTCATTTTTCTGCATCAAAGCGCATTGCAAATCAGGAATTAGATCCTTTAATGGCGACACTAAATCCTACCTTTTACCAATATTTAAAAACCACCAACGTGAATACAGTCAAAGATATCTTAGCGTTATTAAATAAATTTGATGTTAAAAATGAAGGCAATCAAACCTTAAAAGAAAAACGTCAAGTTGCGCTATTAATGTATGCTCACCAAGAAAGTGAATTAGAAAATAGTGATAATAAAGAGGTAATTAATCAGGCGTTAATTTCACTTCTCTCTTACCAAGGCTTTTATCACCAATTTACACTCGACTTATTAGGTATGAACGATAACCAAGATGATTATGAGGGCTTCTTTAAACCCGATAACGCTTCGTTTTCTTTTTAACATTCATTATAGGATCTGTGCTCCTGCACCTTTCTCACCTAAAATGTCGTCTGGATTACGTAATGGGCAATCACTTAACGATAAACAACCACAGCCAATACAGTGGTCAAGCCCGTTACGTAATCGTTTAAGACGACGAATACGTTCATCTAGTCGCACTTTCCAATCCGTTGATATTTCGTGCCATTGTTCTGCCGTTAATTTACTATTTGGTGGATACTTTCCTAATATTTCTTGGATTTCTTTTAATGGAATTCCCGTACTTTGAGCCGCTTTGATAATTGCCACATAACGTAATACAACAGGTGGGTAACGTCGCTGATTACCTGCACTTCGATAACTTTCAATTAAACCTTTTTCTTCATAAAAATGAAGCGTCGAAATAGCAACACCACTACGCTTTGCCACTTCACCGACTGTAAGTGCTCTATTGAAATCTATTTTCTCTTTTTCCATATTTTCCTCTTGACCTCAACTTAACTTGAGGTTTTATAGTCCTCTCCTCAAATTAAGTCAAGCCAGAGGGATGCTGGTTTTTGTTTTTTAAGATTGTTGAGGTCAGGTGAATGCCAAATTCAATTGCACGTATTCTCGAAAGCCATTCTTTATGGTTTATCGCTAGATTACTTATTCTTGTTTTATTTCTTTCTTCTGGCTTTGCCAAAGTCTTTGATTACGAGAATAGTTTGGTGGAAATGCGCGCTGTGGGATTGAAACCTGATTGGTTTTTTAATATTGCCACTGCGATCGTCTTATTTTGTGGCTCACTTTTGGTGCTTTTTGATCGCTATCTATGGCTAGGTGCTGGCGCTTTAGCTGTCTTTTTATTTTTAACTATTGTGATTGTTCATACCTTTTGGGATATGACGGGAGATAAAGCCATGCTGTCGATGTTTTTTGCAATAGAGCATCTAGCCGTTATTGGCGGATTAATGACCACAGCAATGGCAAGTCATTTCAGAGCGTTATGGAAAAAAATTAACGCATAAAACCATAAAAAATAGAAAAACAGTCACTATGAGATCAACAATAATATGAATAAAAAACTTACTCTTACTATATGTACCTCACTCTTTTTACTCAGTGCAGGTGCAGCAGTTTATGCAACAACATCATCTGATGAAGATGCATCACAGCAATTTGCTTACCCGCCCACTAAAGTGGCATTAGCAACCGTACAATCATCAAAATTACCAAATAATATGCAAGGTGTTGGGGAATTAGAAGCCGCACGCCAAGTCTATTTAGCGGCTGAAACCAATGGCCGTATTGCCGTGATTAATTTTGAGTCAGGACAAACTGTTAAAGCCGGTCAAATTTTAGCTAAATTAAATGATGAACCTGAACAAGCGGAATTATTGCGTTTACAAGCACAATTAACTAACGCGGATAAACTCTATTCCCGTACAAGACAGCTTTATAGTAAAAATGTCGCAGCTGCCGCGCAATTAGACAGTACATTATCTGAGCGCGATATGATTGCCGCATCCATTCGTGAAGTAAAAGCGCGAATTGCACAAAAAGCAATAAAAGCACCTTTTGATGGCATTGTCGGGATCAAACTTGTTCATGAAGGACAATATCTTAATGCGGGTGAACGTGTTGCATCTTTAGTCGATGCGAGTCATTTAAAACTCAATTTCTCACTTGATGAGCAAGCGGCTCCCAAAATTTCCGCAAAACAGCCCATTAATATCGAGGTGGATGCTTATCCAGAGATGGTATTTACAGGTTCTATTAATGCCGTCGATCCTCTTATTGGCCCTTCTCGTACTGTACAAGTACAAGCCGTTTTACCTAATACTGATAACAAATTAAAAGCGGGCATGTTTGCTCGAGTACAAGTTACTTCTCCAGATAGTCCTATGGTATTAACCGTACCAGAAACGGCAGTTACTTATACTGCCTATGGAGATACCGTGTTTGTAGCGCAATCTGACAATCAAAAAAACCTTATCGCTAAGCGTGTCTCTGTGAAAGTTGGATTGCGCTACAACGGCATGATCGAGATAAAAGAAGGCTTAGCGCTTGGTGATCAAATTGTCTCATCTGGCCAAATTAAATTAAGTGATGGCATTTCAATTGAGCCTATTGAGCAAGACACCTTAGCGCTTGCCCAATCTGCGACAACAAAACCATAACGGGAGTTAATAATGAAGTTTACCGATATTTTTGTTCGGCGACCTGTTTTGGCATTAGTTGTTAGCACACTGATCCTTTTACTGGGCGCATTTGCGTTCAGTAAACTACCCGTTCGCCAATACCCAATGTTACAGAACTCAACGATTACGATTGCAACAGATTATCCTGGTGCTTCATCTGAGCTTATGCAGGGATTTGTTACTCAACCAATTACACAAGCGGTTTCTTCTGTTGAGGGTGTTGATTATATTTCTTCATCTTCAGTACAAGGTAAAAGTTTAGTCACTGTTCGAATGGAGTTAAATCGTGATCCGACTCAAGCCTTAACGCAAGTTATGGCGAAGGTAAATCAAGTTCGTTATAAGTTGCCAGAACAAGCTTATGATCCGGTGATTGAGCTTTCATCAGGAGAATCTACAGCCGTAGCTTATGTGGGTTTCTCAAGTGAACAGCTTTCTATTCCCGAACTTACAGACTACCTTTCTCGCGTTGTTGAGCCGATGTTCTCATCCATTAATGGCGTTGCTAAAGTACAAGTATTTGGTGGTCAACAATTGGCCATGCGCTTATGGTTAGATGCAGATAAATTAGCAGGCCGTAACTTAACAGCTAGCGATGTAGCAGAGGCAGTTCGCCGTAACAACTATCAAGCGGCGCCAGGAAAAGTAGAAGGTGAATTTGTTATTGCTAACGTTTATGTCAATACTGATTTAACTAATGTCGAAGAATTTAAAGATATGGTTATCTCTAATGATGGTAACAATCTTGTCCGTTTACGTGATATTGGTACTGTCGAGCTAGGTGCCGCAGCCACTGAAACTAGCGGTATTATGAATGGTAAAAAAGCCGTATTTTTAGGTTTATTCCCGACACCAACAGGTAATCCACTTGTGATTGTTGATGGCATTAGAGACCATCTAATTGATATTGAAAAAACCTTACCTCCTAGTGTCGATGTAGAACTGGCATTTGAAACTTCACGTTTTATCAAAGCCTCTATTAATCAAGTAGTACAAACGTTAATTGAAGCAATTTTAATCGTTATCGCGGTCATTTATCTCTGTTTAGGATCATTTCGTTCAGTTCTTATTCCTGTACTTGCCATTCCGTTATCGATGCTAGGTGCAGCCGGATTAATGCTTGCTTTTGGCTTTAGTATTAACTTGCTCACCTTGCTAGCAATGGTTTTAGCCATTGGACTGGTTGTAGATGATGCCATTGTTGTTGTTGAAAACGTCCATCGACACATTGAAGAAGGGCTATCACCTGTTCAGGCAGCATTAGTCGGAGCAAGAGAAGTTGCCGGCCCTGTTATTGCAATGACAATTACATTAGCTGCCGTTTATGCGCCAATTGGTTTAATGGCTGGATTAACAGGTGCATTATTTAAAGAATTTGCCATAACGCTGGCAGGTAGTGTGATTGTTTCTGGCATTGTGGCATTAACTTTATCCCCTGTGATGAGCTCATTAATGTTAAAACCAAAAGAAAATGAAGGCAAAATGGCTAAAATGGCTGAGCTTGTTTTCGATAAGATGGCTCACTACTATGGCTATATCCTTAATTTTTCTTTAGCTAATCGCTGGTTAACCGTTGTTTTCGCCTTAGCTGTGTTTGTCAGCTTACCGTTTTTATATAGCCAGACAAAACAAGAGCTAGCACCTTCAGAAGATCAGGCTAGTGTCTTAACTGCTGTAAAAGCACCACAACATGCAAACCTTGCCTATGCTGAGCGCTTTAATCAGAAACTAGATGAAATTTATATGAGTCTGCCTGAAACTGACAGCACATGGATAATTAATGGTACTGATGGCCCGTCAGCGAGCTTTGGTGGTATTAACTTTGATGGCTGGGATTTACGTGATCGCAACGCAGATCAAATACAAGCTGATTTGCAAAATCGCGTCAATAATGTGGAAGGTACCAGTATTTTTGCTTTCCAATTAGCCTCTCTACCAGGCTCTGTGGGTGGATTGCCTGTACAAATGGTGCTACGTAGCCCATTAGGTTATCCTGTTTTGTTTGAAACAATGGAACAAATCAAGCAGCAAGCCAGAGAAAGTGGCCTATTTGTCGTAGTAGACAGCGATTTAGATTACAACAATCCCGTTGTTCAAGTTGCCATAGATAGAGCTAAAGCCAATAGTTTAGGCATTCGTATGCAAGATATTGGTGAATCACTTTCACTGTTAGTGGGTGAGCACTATATTAACCGTTTTGGTATGGATGGTCGCTCTTATGACGTTATTCCACAAAGTGTACGCCATCAACGTTTAACGCCTGCGGCTCTTGCTGGGCACTATATTCGTACTCAAGATAATGTGTTAATTCCATTATCAACCGTTGTAAATATTACGACACAAGTTGAACCTAATAAGCTCACACAATTTAATCAACAAAATGCAGCGATTTTCCAAGCAATCCCCGCCCCCGGCGTCACCATGGGACAAGCGGTTGCCTTTTTAGATAATGTAGCAAATTCATTACCTGCGGGCTTTAGTCATGATTGGCAATCTGATTCTCGCCAATTTACTCAAGAAGGAAATACGTTAGTTTTTGCATTTATTGCCGCACTGATCATTATCTATTTAGTGTTAGCAGCACAATATGAAAGCTTAGTTGATCCGTTGATTATCTTAATTACCGTACCATTATCTATTTGCGGTGCATTAGTGCCATTAGCGTTAGGTATGGTGACACTCAATATCTACACGCAAATTGGTCTAGTCACACTAATAGGACTTATCAGTAAGCACGGTATTTTAATGGTGGAATTTGCTAATGAGCTGCAAATTCATAAAAATCTAAACCGTCGTGATGCGATTATTGAAGCCGCAAAAATCCGCTTACGTCCTGTATTAATGACCACCGCAGCAATGGTGATTGGGCTTATTCCACTATTATTTGCCAGTGGTGCAGGCGCGAATAGCCGCTATGGATTAGGGCTGATTATTGTATCAGGTATGTTAGTCGGCACACTGTTTACTCTGTTTGTATTACCAACGATGTATAGTTTTTTAGCGCGAAACCATCAAGTCAGCGCTCAAACTGAGCGTCAAAAACAGTTACAGCAAGTCAGTGAGCAGTAAAACTAAAAAATAAAAAGCAGTAATGTCGTAAAAATATCCCCATTGTGAATGCAATGGGGATTGTTATACTGATTTTTTGAACAAATATTATTTCATTTTAATATCATCATTGAGCAACGGGATATTATTTTCTATTGCAAATTTAACTAGCTCAGCAATTTGTTCAGGCTGGTAAAGCGCATGAACACTGCGCTTTTCCCTTAGATCAGTGATAATACTTTCTAAACTTTTTCCTTCTTTATTCCCTGATTGTTCTGCTTTCATCATTTCCATTAGAGCAATAAATTCCCCTGTTCTTCCTAATCCAGCAAGGCAATGGACAGCGATATTTTCTTTTGTTGGATTTATTTTTAAATTACGACCAACAATATCAATAGTATTTTTTAACTTTGTCGCATCTATTCCTGTATGATCTTTCCAATCATAAATATGCACAAAGTGTATTTTCTTCTTTTCACCACTGTCTTCTTTAGTCACTAACTTAGTGTATATTTTACAATCTAAACACGATCCATTTGTTTTATTTTCACTCAAATTCCACTTTTCAATATGACTAGATTTTATATCATCTAAATTTAAATCCTCTCTAAAATATTTAAAATCTTCTTTTTCAAAATCACCTTTATTATATTTATTATTAAGTTTAGAGAGTTTATTTTCAATATCATCATTAGATGCTAGGATATAAACTTTCTTTATATCTTTATCAAATAACATATTAAAATAGTTATTTAAACTCTCTTTGTTATTTAATGGGTATTGGGATGCAATAGTCATATGAGGAGAGTTAGAAACACTAACCTTATTTGCAGGTAATACAACATCACCTACTTTAATTAAAGTATCTTTACAATACGCTAAATTACTATATATAGCCCTATCAACAAATTGATAATTATCATTATTATACTTATAATTTTCTAAATTATTAAATAACCTTATCGCTTTTTCATTATGTTTATCTGTATTAAGACAATTTTTAACGGCGTCTAAAAAAGTATCTCTCTTTTTGTCCAATCTAACCTTTTCATTAGATTCTTGTAGGTTAAACTTCAGTTGGTTAACTCCAGTTTTTTTTCTTCTTGCTAGTAATCCAGACCTATCTGAAGTATAACCAGGAGTTTTATATATTGGTGAACTTATTGATGGTTTGGGTGGTAATGGAGGGGAAAGGCTATTATTATCTAATTGATTAGATATTAATATATCCCCTGAGAATGTCGATAATTCAGAAGAATTAGCAGCTATCGTTCTTTGTGCTAAATTAGGTATGTTCGATTTTTGATCCGTATTATTAATATGACTAATACTAGTATGAGGAGTATTGTTTTTTTTAACATAACTCGTTTCAGCACGTCTATCTACTTCCCTAACATTTGGACCACCCAAATTTTTTAATATTGAAAACATATTTATTCCTTTTATAATTTACATTTAAATAAAAACCTCCAAATATTATATTCACTCAAAATTTAAAATATAAAAAAAACATCTTTTTATAGTCAATGTTCATTTTAGAAAAACACAAAGAAATTATAAAAATGCCGATATATTTTATATACTATATCGGCATTTAAGTTAAAAGGTAAAATCAATATCTAATTTATAAAGTTAACTTACATTGTAGAAAATGTATTCATAATTATCCCGCCTGAGATAATTAAAGCCATAGAAAATATAGCTGGTAAATCGGGTTTTTGTTTATATAAAATCATCGCAACTAATGTCACGCCCACAATACCAAATCCACACCAAAGTGAATACGCCACACCCACAGGAATATATCCCATAGCGCGGGTTAAAGCAAAATAGCAAATACAGTAAGCAGCAATCACTAAAATAGAAGGGGCTAATTTACTAAAGCCATTTGTTTTTTTGATCATAGACGTGCCGGTGATTTCAGAACCGATAGACAGCGCCAGCCATAAGAATCCGGTAAACATAATTGTTATCCTTATTTATTTTAATAAATACTTATTTATCAAAGAATAGTTTTATTAAAAAATAGATTTATTGAGAAATAGATTTATTTATTCACTGACGATGCCGTCTGTTTAATATTAGGCGCTTCAGTTGTCTCTTCTTCCTCTTCTTCTGATCCCATTTTGGAGAAGAGATTCATAATTACAATACCACTGGCAATAACGGCCATACCTATCATTGCCGCAGTATCAGGATGTTGACCATAAAACAACATACCTAAAGAAGAAACTACTAATATACCTGTACCAGACCATGTTGCATAAGCTAAACCAACTGGAATGTTTTTCACTGCACGTGATAATGAGTAATAACAAATAACATAAAGAACAACAATTAAGCCTAATAATAATGTTTTAGTTGTACCTTCACTATTATCAAACATTTTTAAGGTAGAGGTTGCTGAGGTTTCTGAAATAATAACCGCCAGCATCCAAAGCCATGATTTAGCTTTTGGTGACATAATAAGACTCCTGAGTTATCAGATATAATTTAATATTAATTTGTTAAACTTTTTAAATATTCAATAGCAGAATCCGTCAATTTATCTTGCGATAAACAGTATTCTCCAGGCTTATTCATTACTTCATTTAAAGTAATATAGCGATTATTATTTTCTTTCTTGATTTCAGGATAACATTCAGTTTTTTTATTATGATTATTATCAATCAAGTGAGTCTCTATTTCATTGATGGAATAAAAAGAAACACCTAATAATTTTAATCGATTAATATTTTCCTGAATAAGCAGGTTGTACTCTTTATTTTTATTTAAACCTAAAATCTCATTTAATTCACTTTCTGGTTGGCAAAAATATGGGAGAGCCATAACGGGAATATTTTGAGTTAATGCTGAATGAATTAATTCTCCTTCTTCACTCATTGATAACCCGTTAATAATTTCACCCACCAGCTTTTTATCGAAATAGGGAACGAATAAAGCGTGATAAGAAGATAAATTATTAATATCGAACTCGTCCGCTTTATGTATATCACCTAGATGACGCCATTTCGACAAATCATGGCTCTCTTGTGCCGGTGTTGTGACAAATAGAGAAAATCGAATATGAGAAAAAGTGTTGATACGTTGACAAATTTCATCTTGGTATCCCGGTGCAGGAGTAAGTGCTAACAACACCGATTTTTTCATTCTTTTTTCTATTTCAGCAACAATCCTTTCTATTAACTGAGCATCCATTACGTCACCTCATTGTCTTAGCTGACAATAAATACACTATCGTTATTGCGAAGCCCGGCAGCATTAGCCTCATCAGTATCTATATGAAATTCCAAAGCAAACTTCTCATTAACACGAACAACGACTTCATCAAAAATCAGGCTACGCTCACCTTCTGTTTTAACGTGTACTTTTTGCCCATTGGTGACGTTTAACATTCTGGCGTCAATTACACTCATATGAATATGGCGTTGTGCGCAAATGACTTGTTCTTTTAACTCAACATGACCCGCAGGCCCCATTAGAACAGCATTGCCAGAACCAACTAAATCACCCGATTCACGTACTGGTGCCTTTATACCTAATGCAAAACAGTCAGCTTTTGAAATTTCTAATTGGCTTTGTGGACGAACGGGCCCTAAAACACGAACTTTACTGATCGAGCCTTTTGGCCCCACAACCATCACACACTCTTTGGCTGCAAACTGACCCGGTTGTTTGAGATCTTTAAACGGAGTGAGTTGATAACCTTTGCCAAATAATGCTTCAACATCTTGTTGTGAAAGATGCACATGCCGATTAGAAATACCAACAGGGATTGCCATTCCTTGAGTCTCCCCCGACATCACGCCATGTGCAGGTAAACGAGAGAGGATTTTTCCCATGAGTTGTTGATTAATCATTATTTTTTACCTTTACGGCCTTCTGGTTTGATCTCTTTCTTACTACTTTGTACTTTGTCTGCTACAGTTTTAGTTTCAGCAGCAATATTTTGAGCCTGTAAATCTGCAACTGCTTTTGTCGTCTCTAGCTTCTCAACTTCGTTTTTAACAGGGACTTCAACGATTGTTTCAACAACTGTTTCAAGAGCAATTTCTGGCGTTTTTTCAGTAACAATAGGGGCTTTTTTCTTACTTTTTATGGTCAGTAATTTGGTGATAACACTTGGTTCTGGTCTTGCAATAACTAATGAACCAATAACCAGCTCTTTTTGACTAACCACATCAACACCATGATCAATCGCAGTCCTTACTGCACTGATCTCGCCTCGAAAACAGACAGATACCAACCCAGATCCTACTTTTCGGTATCCAATAATTTCCACATTTGCCGCTTTACAAGCCGCATCTGCCGCTTGAATGGCTGCGGTTAATCCTCGTGTTTCAATCACACCTAAACTGTTCATCTTTCTCTCCTACTTAGTGACGGACAAGACGGATATCGAAATCAAATTTCTTAAAGAAGGCTTCTAAACTGTCTAACTCTTCTGGTGTATAACTAGGATCGTTTTTTATTGGGTAGATCATTTCCAATTTTTCGTATTTATTACGCCCAAACTGATGATAAGGAAGAATATCAATACGCTGAATATTTCCGCGTTTTGATAGCTCCATGGCGTAATTAATTGCTCCTGTAATTGCATCATAAGAGTCGTTATAACCACGGACTAATGGCATACGAATAACCACATTGGCACCGAGATCCATTAAACGTTCTAAATTACGACGGACATTTTCATTACCAACACCAAACAACGCTTTATGCTGAGCTGTATCAATGTGTTTGATATCAATCAGAAATTGATCAACAACTTCCGCTAATTTTTCATAATTCGCCACGTTAGTGGTCGCTTGCGTCTCCACAGCGGTATTGATCATCATCTTTTTACATTCTCGTAGAAGCGCAACCGCAAAATCAGTTTGTAAACTCATTTCACCGCCACCGATTGTGACACCGCCCCCTGAAGAGATGTAAAAGTCATAATCTTGCATGATGATTTTCATTAGTTCAGATACAGAAACATCTTTTCCCATAATATCAAGGGCATCAGAGATACAGACTTCTTCACATTTACGACAACCAATACAATCAACAGCGCGATCAACACGATGAACTTGTTTACCACTTTCATTGGTTGTCATGTAGTGCACACCCGCAGGACAAACATCAACGCATTTACCGCAATCTACGCATTTGTCGTGAGAGTACATCACCTGAAACTCACTGCTGAGACCTTCTGGATTGGAACACCAAGGGCAGCGGATATTACAGCCTTTTAAGAAAACGAGAGTACGAATACCATCACCATCATAAATAGAGTATTTCTGGATATTAAATATCCGCCCTCTTATTTCTGCTGCCATTTCCATCTTTACGCCTCCAAATCTGCATCAAACATCCCTGTTCGATAAATTTAAATCTTGTCTTGTCGATTAAAAGGGATAGCCTGCACTATCCCTATGGCTGTAATTAGAATTTCTCAATTACAGTACGACTGATAATTTCATCCTGAACTTCTTTACATAATTCAACGAAGTAAGCACTGTAGCCAGCAACACGGACAATTAAGTCACGGTATTTTTCAGGCTCTAATTGCGCTTTTTTCAGTACTTCATTATCGACATAGCTAAATTGCATCTGGCCGTTACCCAAAATGGAAGCCGTTCTTAATAAGGTAATTAAACCTTGGCGACCTTCATTGGTATCTAACAAACCTTTCAGGAATTTAAAGTTATGAACCATACCGATATTCATGGTTTCAACATTCATTTTACTGATTGATTTAATAATCGCTGTTGGGCCATGTTTATCCGCACCTTGTGTTGGGCTGATACCATCTGACAATGGTTTCCATGCGAAACGACCATTTGGAGTCGCTGCGGTTAACTCACCAATTGGCGTATTGTTAGAGATAGACAGCGTACCGTGGCTCAAAGTGGAGTAGAGCATTTTGTATTTACGACATTCACGCTCAGTCCATTCCGTAATATCCAGCGCATATTGGTCAACAACATCATCATCGTTACCAAACTTCGGTGCATTTAAGCAGTCACGTAATAACTCATCCTCATCATGACCTTCAAAGTTAGCTAGTAGCGCATCACGGATTTGCTCTAAGGTGTATTTTTTATCTTCATAAACAAGTTTGCGAATAGCCGCCATTGAGTCCACATAAGTCGCTAAACCTGAGAAGATAAGACCTGGACCATGGTTAACCATTGCACCACCCGCAGTGACGTCTTTACCTTGTTCCATACAGCCTTCAACCAGCAGAGACATTAATGGTTTTGGTGCAACATCACGGTGAACACGTTGGCTGATCACCGTACCAATTGCGGATAAACGAACGATATGTGCGACTTGCTCTTTTACAGCGCGATCGAAATCTTCATAAGTACGCAGGTCGCGTAAATCACCGGTATCTAAACCTTGATAGCTATCAAACAGCACCATACGACCACGGTTTAATACAAACTCAATTGCAATAGGCCATTGGGTGTAACCCGTTGATGTCCATTGATAAATACGACCTGATTTTTGTGGCTCAACACAACCCATCAAGCAGTAGTCACGCGCATCTTCGAAATCGAAGCCTTTACGCAACATCATCTTGATATGAGAATCATCGAAGTGGCATGCAGGGAAGCCCATACCCGCTTTAACTACATCCACTATTTTTTCCATATATTGCTGTGGTGATTGGTTATGAATACGACATGCTAATGATGGTTGATACACTTTTACAAAACGTACAGCATCCATAATTAGGTAAGTTAAATCATTACACGCATCACCACCTGTACGTTTTTGTCCACCGATGGTTAAGTTGATAAATGGCTGATAACCAGCAAAATACTTCGCCCCTAATTCACTCGACATCCACATTAATTCAGCACATTTGATGATAAAGGCTTGCATCATTTCCAGTGCTTGTTCGCGAGTTAAACGTCCTGATTTGATGTCGTTTTCATACATTGGGAAGCAGTATTGGTCTAAGCGACCTAAAGAAAGACCCGTTTGGTTTTCTTCAACTTCAAACAGTGACTCTACAGTCCAAATACTTTGCAAGGCTTCTTGCAGTGTTTTTGGTGGATTAGCTGGTACATTTTCGTTGACTTGAGCAATCGTCAGTAACTCTTCACGACGTTGAGGATTGCTCTCTTTTGATGCTAATTCACGCGCATGTTCTGCAATGCGATGTGCGTAAGCAATCACACCTTCACAGCTTTCAATAGACGCTTTATAGAAATAGATACGGTCAATATCAGCTGGATTTTCCATACTTAATTCAGCTAATTTAGCTTGCGCATCAGCTTTAATACCGTTCATACCTTTGGTGAATAACAGAACGTCATAACCTGGGCAAGTATCGCCACCACCATTGATTTGGTGATAAGAAAGATCACTAACAAAGGTTTCACCACTAAATTCCCACACACCTGCTTCGCGATATTGTGCTTCACAGATCTCATCCAGAGAACGCCCTTCCCAGAAGGGAACAATTTCTTCGCGAATAACTTTTTTATCTTCTTCTGAAATTTGGAATGGATCTTGTGGACGCGTGCTCATAGTATCGAGTTCATCACGAACCCAACGCCATGCAATATCAGGAGAGAAAGCACCAGCACGCGGTTTTCCACAAGGATGTCCAACAATCAGCTCTTCATCTTGAATTAAGATAGGTGCGGTTTCACATGCACGACGGAATGCTTTAGCGCGCAATAAAATAGGTGGTAAACCTGGGTTATTACGGACAATTTCAGTAAATGCTAATGCTCTGTAGATAGAAACACTTGGACGTGCTTCTAAATAACGGTTACGTAAGCGTTGTAAGCGAGGCGTTAAACCTTCCATTACTTTGAATTCGCTCGCATCTGCTGTTGGTGCAACAACACTCGCTGAAGGTGCAGCATATTGTGGCTGTGAATTCATACGGCCATCATATAAACGCACTTGCAGTGAACTGTGTAATGTTGATAGATTAGCGCGCGCTGATAGCAGCATTTCTGATAATTCGTTGATGCTGACTCGCGGATCGTTAATATCAACCCCCTGTGTCATAGCATCAAACATTGGGTAACCATCAACTTCTTTGGTCGCACGTACTTCAGAAAGCTCTGCTAATTTCAACCAAACACTTTCAACAATTTCATAAGCCTGTGCTTGTGTTAAACGACCTTGGTCGAGATCACGTTGATAGAATGGATATAACGCTTTATCAAATCCCATTGGATTAATGGCGTAGCTACCATTTTCCAGATGTAAGACTAATTGCAGTAAATAGAAAACTTGAACCGCTTCTTTAAAGGTTTCTGCTGGTTTTGCAGGGACTTTACGTAATACCGCAGCACTATCTAATAATTCTGCTTTACGATATGGATTACCTTCCCTTGCTGCTAAATTCTCTGCTTTTGCAGACAGAATTTGTGCGAAATAAAGTGCTGCATCACACGCATAAATGGCGGATTTACAAAAATTGGCTTCGTCCATACTGCTACGATTGACCGCACTGCCAATGCTTCTAATTCTGTCTTCAAGCTGTGCTTTGATAGCTAAGAAACCTTGGTTTACCACCAGCATATAATCTGGCGATGCAACACTGTTATTGATACTTAAAAAACGGTAGATAGAGTCGCTACGCACTTCTTCTTCCGTATGGAAAATCGCGCCGCGTGGTGTTGATGATTGACTGCCGATAATCAATTCATCTTGTGCAATGTAGCTTGGAAAATGACGAATAAATTCATAAAAACGTTGCGCAGGTTTAATCGCTTGAGGCACACCTGCAACGTTGCTGTCCAATGAATCAAAAATGGTTGCACGCTCTGTGCTGATGGAGCTATTACGTGAAACTAAACGTTCTGCCAGCATTTTTACGCGTGGCGTCAAAGAATATTTGGCCATGTGAGGCTCTCCTGATGTTCTTTACTTGACCTAATCGGTATTAATTCGGTTGAGCATTAACTGTGTGATACACCGGCAAATGCCTGACGATACAATGTTTCTAATTGGTGTGTGTTTACGTCACGCGGATTTGTCGGCGTACAGCTATCTCGTAAAGCCTGTCCGACCATTTCCGTTAAACGGGCATAAAAGTCCGCTTCACTGACACCGGTATCGCGAATACTCTTCGGCATACCCATTTCATCTTTCAATACATTAATAGCGACGATTAAACTGGTGACCCCTTCTCTTACGGTGTTAGCCGGAAGTCCTAAGCTTTGAGCAAGATAGGCGTAACGTTTTGCTGCTTCGCTATTGCAATCACCATGAAAATTTGCATTAAAAGCAATAACATGTGTCATCAATAACGCATTTGCTCGACCGTGAGGAACGTGGAAGACACCACCTAATGCGTGAGCAAGACTGTGTGTAATACCCAGCGAGGCGTTAGTAAATGCCATCCCCGCAATACAAGATGCGTTATGCATTTTTTCACGGGCAAGTAAGTTGTCACCTTGATGATGGCAATCAATAAGATGGCTAAACACTAACTTGACGGCTTTCTCTGCCATCGCATCAGAAAAATCAGATGCGGCTTTAGAAACATAGGCTTCTAGTGCATGGCAAAGCACATCCATTCCCGTATCAGCAGTAATTGCTGGCGGTACAGACTTCACCAACTCAGGATCGAGAATGGCGACATCAGGCAACATAAACTCATCAACCAAAACCAATTTTTCACTGCGTGACTTAATTACTGAAAATGAGGTCACTTCCGAACCTGTACCACTGGTGGTTGGGATCGCAATAAATTGTGGTTTTGTTCTGTTGCTCTCTTTACGGGTATGCCAGAGGGAGTACATAACGGCTTTCGCGGCATCAATCACAGACCCACCGCCGAGTGCGATAACCAAATCTGGATAATGGGCATCCATGACTTTCATACCACTTACGATGGCGGAAATATCAGGATCTGAAGCAACATCATCGTAAACTTGGAACTCGATACCCCGTTGCATTAACTTGTCAGTGACTTTATTTGCAAAGCCAAACTTCACCATTGCTTTATCTGTCACCACAAATGCGCGGCGGGCAGTTAACCCAGAGAGAAAATTCAGTGCATTGGTGCCAAACTGAATTTTGGGTTTTATCAGAAACTCACTCATGTCGTTATTACTCCTTACTGTCCCGATAAACCTTCTCAACAATGGCAACCACTGACATCGCTTTGTAACGTTCTTTGTTCAGTGCAAAATACTCTTCAGCCAACACAATATCGTTGATACCTGCACCTACACTGTCCACTGCAACATACGTTTTGTTTTTCAGTGGCTTAAGCTCATCATCTAAGGTGGCTATCATTAATAAATTGCTACCTTTAAGTTCTGGGCTTTTCTGTGTCGCTACTACGTGTCCGATTATCTTTGCGAGGATCATGGTTTATATCGCCTTATATCAATGAGTTATTTACTCAGACGTCCGAGAACTTCCTTGATAATGCGTTCCACGTTTTCTTCGGTAATATCACCTTGTTCAATCACTTGTTGCGCACAAGCACTGACGGTCGTTGCATAAGGAGATGCACCAAAGCGATCATCACCTTGAGTTTGACGTTGTGCAGTTGCACACTCAGCATGAACAGGCGTTAAAGAAGGTGAACGAAAACGGTCATCATCAAGAATGCTGGTCTGGTGATTTGCACTAGAAACAGAGCAAGCAGAAACAGCAGGTTGAGCAGCTTCTTGTTCTAAAGGACAAGGTTGTTTCAACTCTTCAACGGTACGCACGCCATAACCTACTTTGCGAATATTCAGTAAGTTCATTGGGCCGACATTGTCAGAGCTAGAACCACCACCTACAGCCCCACAGCCTAAAGTTAACGCTGGAGTAATATTAGTGGTTGCACCGATGCCACCTAATGCCGCTGGGGTATTAATCAGAATACGGTTAACCGGTTTTTCTAGAGAGAACTGACGAATAACATCTTCATTTTTGGTATGAATAACCAATGTATGACCTAAACCTTCATTAGTCAGCAATTGCACCACGCGATCGCACGCTGATTTCCAATCTTCTTCGATATACATTCCTAAGATTGGGCATAATTTTTCGCGTGAATACGGATTTTTAGGTGAAACGGTATCTTGTAATGCGATTAATACACGCGTGTTTGCTGGCACACTAAAACCTGCACGCTGACTTAAATAAATCGCATCTTTACCCACTACGGCTGGGTTAATTGTGCCGTTAGCACGCAGTAACATTGAAGCTACTTTGGTTGCTTCTTCGTCATTCATAAAGTAAGCACCTTGCGCTAATAGCTCACGGTGAACTTCGTTATAAATGCAACGTTCAACGATAATGGATTGCTCTGATGCACAGATAACCCCATTGTCGAATGTTTTACTGGTGATGATATCGCTCACTGCTTTTTTGATATCTGCACTGCGTTCGATAAAGGCTGGGCCATTACCTGGACCACCACTGATGGTTGGCGTACCTGATGCATAAGCAGCACGTACCATACCTTCGCCACCAGTTGCTAAAATTAATGACACATCTTTGCTGTGCATTAATTCTTTTGTCGCTTCCAGTGTCAGTAATGTCACACCATCAACAATACCTGCTGGTGCTCCAGCCTCTAAAGCCGCTTTTTTAACAATTTCTAATGCACGGAAACTGCACTGTTTTGCATTTGGATGCGGAGAGAAAATAATCGCATTACCCGCTTTCAGTGCAATTAGGGTTTTATAGATAATGGTTGATGTTGGATTAGTTGAAGGAACTAACGCCGTGATAACACCTAAAGGCACGCCAACATCCATGACTTTTTTCACTTTATCGTCATTGATAATGCCAACGGTCTTCATGTCTTTCATATGCTCATACACACGCAATGACGCGAAGGTATTCTTCAGCACTTTGTCTTCCCACTTACCAAAGCCTGTTTCTTCGTTCGCCATTTTTGCCAACTCTTCTGCATGACGAGCGGCTTCAAATGCAATGTGTTTTACAATACTGTCGATTTTTTCCTGCGAAAATTTAGCATAAACAAGTTGTGCATTTTTCGCGTTACGAACTAGCTCACGAGCCAGTTGTCTGGATTGCAAATCTTTATCTAATGCAACCATGTCTTCCCCCATACAGGAGTTAAAAAATTTAGCTGAATAACTTATTTCTTTGCTTTACAGCACGCCTGAAAAATCAGGCTTTGTGCTGTTGTGCGATTTTCTCGATATCGTTATGCGGTCTTGCAATAACACGAGAAGTCACCACGGTGCCGATACGTTTTGCCGCTTCAACACCTGACTCAACCGCTGCATTTACTGCACCGACATCGCCTTTCACCATTGCTGTCACTAAACCTGAACCGACGTTTTCATAACCAATCAGTTCAACATTGGCTGCTTTGCACATTGCATCAGCAGCTTCAATGCAAGCGACAAGACCTTTGGTTTCAACTAGACCTAGTGCTTCTTTCATATTTATTTCCTTCGTTATTCAGTCACTTTGTACTGGGCAACGATTTTTTGAATATCGTTATGTGGACGAGCGATGACTAATGAAGTCACAACAGTACCAACACGTTGAGCAGCTTCTAAGCCAGATTCCACAGCAGCTTTAACGGCACCTACATCACCTTTCACCATTGCAGTCACTAAACCTGAACCCACATTTTCGTAGCCGATTAACTCAACATTTGCCGCTTTACACATCGCGTCAGCTGCTTCAATACAAGCCACCAGCCCTTGAGTTTCAATAAGTCCTAATGCATCACCCATACGTTCTCCTAAGGCAAAAACTATGCCTTGTGTTTGATAACAATTTTGTTGATGTCATTGTGAGGACGAGCAATCACGAGCGATGTAACAACTTCACCCACGCGTTGTGCTGACTCCACACCTGAATCCACAGCAGCTTTCACTGCGCCTACGTCGCCTTTCACCATCGCAGTCACGAGACCTGAACCCACATTTTCATAGCCAATAAGTTCAACGTTCGCGGCTTTACACATAGCGTCAGCGGCTTCAATACATGCCACCAGACCTTTGGTTTCGATCAGACCTAATGCATCACCCATTTTCATTTCCTCCGAGAAGCCGTTTAACGGTTTACGTTTGCCCATTGTGTCTGCGTGGTGATTTTTTAAACGCAGACTTTGGTTTCAAAATCACTATAACGCGCAAAAAAGAAAACAAAACATAAATCCATAATAGTGATATATATAGAATTTAACTCTGTAATTTAGTGTTTTTTATCTCTCTATTTATTTAACAATGCTGTTTATTTATTTTTTTCATCGTTATAAATTTATCAATCCCCACAAAAAATAGATTGAAAAACAGACGAATTAACTTTGTTAGGAGGATGTTTAAAAGGTGCAAAAAGCCAGTACATATCGATGGGAAAGATGTGCGGAATATCACTGATAATTCAACGTAAGATCAATAATTGAAAAAGGCTAAATCAAGTCTATATACAAATCGTGCTATTTTTTTATTGATAACATATCTATTTCATCTAGACCCTTACAACAGGTATAGAAAAGTGGAAAGGAGCACGCTTTATCTAATACCTATATACGAGGCTTACACGAATAATAAAGTGGGGGAAGTACCGTTTACTGGAAAGGCACAAATCTACGACTGAGCATTTATGCTTATTTAAGGAAAGCTTTCAGTTTGTACAACAAGGGAAGGTAAAAGAGGGAGAGCCATCACACAATAACAGCGAGTATAAGTAAAAGAATGGAGCGTAATAAATTAGATCTTAAAACACAGAAAAGGTGGAAACAGATGTACCCACCTTATAAAAACAAGATTAGATAGGATTAGTTAATCAAATTTACTACCTGGTTTTAAGGTACAAATATAGAGAGGTGAATTAAGCGAACTTAATAGTAAGGTTTTCTCATTAAGCTTTTGTGCATTAATAAATAACCCATCATGACTATCTGACATTTCGCGCATAAAATAATCAAAAATAACGTCTGGAGATTCATCAATTGATGATGCACTAGAATCCCATTGGCTAACAATATAGTGACGCTCTGTCGGTGAAACACGCTTAGTCGTATAATCAAATTTCACATAACGTTGTAAATACAACCATCCTGGTTTTGAGGTGGTATAGCCTTCAACAACAATTGATCCTTTACCATTGGCACCAAATGAAAAATGAATATTGCCATTTACATTTTCATCTTCCATATTTTCAAAACGCATAATGCCTTTGGTTGAGCAAACCATGACACCTTCATTTTTAATCGTTAATAATCTTGTTGCTGCATAAGTGGCGACCAAGATAAAAATCAGGGCCGATAAAAAACATAAAAGTTTCCCTGAGATTTTCATTAGTATTTCCAAGAATAGTAAAAGTAATTATCGCAATAACTAAATGGGTTATCTTCGTTCTTTGCACAATGTGCTAAAAATACCCGCCCTAATCCATTTGTTTGTAATTTATCACCATAAAAGAAAACAAATCGCTCACCTTTCACACACTGTAAATTAAGCTTCTTTCTTACTGCGTCAAAATTGCGAACATAATTATCACTTACTGCAGAATTAATCATAGCTTCATTAGAAAGTAACTCACAATCATTATGTGTTAATGGTGTCAGTGAAATTGGCTTTGATTGATGTTGATTAAAAAAGATGATCACCGCAAGAAATACTGCACCTAATAGAAAACCAATGCTGGCTAAATACCAACAAATTTCTGGTTTTTGTTTTTGTTGCGGTGCTTCTTCTTGTGTAGGCTCTAAAGGTGTTTGCGTTAAAGATAAAGGTGTCGCTGTTTCAACAGCTATTTGATTTTCACCTTTAACTAAAATAGGTACTTCTTCATTCGTTTGAGTTGAAGGTAATAGCGTTGAGTCATCAATGAGTTCAACTGAAATATCCGGATTAAATTCTAATCGTCCTTTCGCAATAGTAACAATGATATTTTCAATACCATAATGACGAAATGTTTTTCGTAATAAACTCAAATATTGGTTTAAATTACTGTTTGATGAAACTAACCCATTATCATCCCAAACACGTTTTAATACTTCATCACGATTAACCACTCCAGGGTGCTGAATAAAATAAAAAAGTAACGCATTTGCGGTAATAGAAAGATGTGTATCAACACTGTCTTTTTCTAATGATATCGCGCCATCCGTTGCGTCGTAATAAATTAAGGCATTTATTTTGTATTTCATTGTGCCCTCATTCATCCTGATTAAAATTACTGATTTGCTGTGTTTGCCATATAGTCAAATGTCATTTCAGATAATCTTTCAACTAATGCGCTACGCTCCTCTTGTGAGATAGTAGGGCCTTCTGTTAATTCAGATAACCAAAGACCATCTGCGGCATAACGAATTAAAGTACCTAAATAACTATTATCTAATTTATCGCCTTTGGCTAAATGATCTAACATCCAATCTCGCCAGCATTTACGCATAATAGGCTCGTTTGGCATTGCTAAAGACAGTATGGCTAATTGGCGACTTTCGTCTGACTGTTTTAAATCAGAAATATAAGTTAAATATGCGCGAGAAAAACGCCCTGCTTCAATAGGATCATTTTCCATAATAACTGCAATTCGGCTATCCATAATCCCCAATAGCCGTTTAAATACTGCCTGCACTAATTCTAATTTTCCGGGAAAATGATGAAGTAGACCACCTTTACTTACACCCGCTTCTTTTGCTACGGCATTTAAAGAAAGAGAGGCTATTCCTTCATTAGCCACAATTATGCTTGCCGCTTCCAATAATTGCTCTTGAACTCGGATAGGGTCTTTTTTTCGGTGATGTGCAGTTGTATTCATGCATAGGATAATACCGACCAGTCGGTATGTTCCTTATTGATCAAAATCAATCCCTTTTAGACTCAAGTCGATTAATTATAAATAATGTCGTTCACTTCACACTCCCTTATTTATTTAACTATATTATTTTTGAAAATATAAAATAAATATATAAATATTGATTTTATCTTTATATTTATAAATTTGAGATAATGATAATTTGATTATTATCAACAACAATAAAACCATTAAAAATATTTATTTATCATTTATCAATTTAACCCATTGTTTTACTATTTAACCAGAGGAATACCTTTAGCCAAAGCATAAGCGGCAAGTTCAATAAGAATCTCAGGATTATTAAAAATTTGAGGGCTTCTATCAGCTTGTAATTGATGAATAATATCCTCTAATGATTGGTTGCTTTTCCCACCACTATTTATAGTATCCATTATCTCCTTTATAGCAAAGAACTCATTTACTCTATTCATTCCATTAGCTTCATGAATAAGAAAATTATACTTATCTGTATTTAACTTTTCTTTTTCTATAAACCTAATCGTATTTTCTAATATAAAAGGATCCATTAATAATCCAGCCCTCCAATTATTTATAGAAATAAATTTAATATACTTTCCTTTATCTTTATCGCTTACGTTATTAGTATATAACTCAAAATTTGCAATAGGATAATTATCATACATCTCCTTATGATTTTCTTCATGATTATTTCCTATTAAAGCCACATCACTATTATTCGCAAAGTAATTGAAATATTTAAAATATTTAAATTTATCCTTATCAAGTATAATAGAATTATTATTAGCATTGTTTTTTTTAATTGATTCTATATCATTAATATTAAAAAGTTCACTGTTATGAGATAGAATATAGACAACATCAATATCTTCATTTAACAACATTTTTAGATATTGATTTAATTCTTCCTTCGTATGTAATGGATATTCAGATAAAATAGCCTTGTTCCCTGAAACCGTTAACATTTCATTAGCTGGGAAAATTTTGGATAAATTTTTAATTAGTGTATCTTGACAAAAGTGAATATAATTAATCCTTTGGTTATCCACTTGGGTATATTTATCTTTAGGATAAACATAATCCTTTAGATTATTAATTAACTTATTGCTTTGCTTACCAATTTCTTTAAGAGTTATATTTTCCAACTTAGATAAAACACTATCGTTTACACCATTTAAATTTATTTCCCTCAATCTTTCTTGATATAAATTGAGTTTATCTGCCACATTATTTACAAAAAAAGGCAATTTCATTCCATTCAGAATGGTATAGTAACTGTCTTGATTTTCTATAACATTTCCTCCTTTCTCAAATAACATATAATCGTTCTTATTTATTTCTCTTTTTTTACCATGCCCTAACTTTGTAGCTTCCTTCAAATTACTACAATTGTATTTATCACTAACATTGTATTTATCACTAACATTCTGTTCATAAAAGCAATTCTCCATATCTTCGTTATTATTAATACTTTGTTCTTCAGAATCTTTATTTAACTCTTTAGCAAATAAACCTTCATATTTAGAAGAAGTATTTTTTATACTTAAAAAGTATTCACCAGAAGAGTAAGAAGGATCACTGTCACAATTTATTTCAGATACATTTGGTAAAACTATATTTTGCCTATTTTGGCTAATAGAAGCTGGCATAATTATTCCTTATTTTAAATAAAGCTATTCCACATTCCATAGAAATAAAAAAAATCTTACCAAGCTTGGTAAGATTTTCATAAGAATAAAATATAAAGTGTTTTTTTATTTAAATACTGGCTTTTAATGCCCGTTCTAAATCTGCAAGAATATCGTCAATATGTTCAATACCAATTGAAAGGCGGATCAAATCTCGTGAAACGCCTGCGCGCTCTAATTCTTCATCGTTTAATTGACGATGTGTGGTTGATGCTGGATGACATGCTAATGATTTTGCATCACCAATATTCACAAGGCGAACAATGAGTTGTAATGCATCAATAAATCTAGCACCTGCTTCTGCACCCCCTTTGATACCAAAAGAGAGAATACCTGCGGGTTTACCTGACATATAACGTACCGCTAAATCATGCTCAGGATGATTGCTTAAGCCCGCATATTTGACCCATGCAACTTGAGGGTGATTTTGCAGGTATTCTGCCACTTTCTGTGCATTTTCAGTGTGTCTTTCCATACGTAGTGCCAGTGTTTCTAAGCCTTGTAGGATCAAGAATGCATTAAAGGGGGATAATGCCGCGCCTGTTCCACGCAAAGGTGCAACACGACAACGGGCTATATAGGCAGCCGCACCAAAATGCTCAACATAATTTACCCCGTGATAAGAAACATCGGGCGTATTTAATATTTCAAAACGTGTTTTGTGTTCTGCCCAAGGAAATTTACCTGAATCAACAACAATACCACCAATTGAATTACCGTGACCGCCAATATATTTAGTTAACGAGTGAATAATAATATCTGCGCCATGTTCAAAAGGACGGCACAAATAAGGTGTTGCAACCGTATTATCAACAATTAAAGGTACACCATGGCGGTGAGCAACATCAGCCAATGCTTGAATATCGACAATATTTCCGCTTGGATTTGTGATGGTTTCACAAAATACTGCTTTTGTTTTATCGTCAATTAATGCTTCTAATGCAGCAATATCATCATGGGGAGCAAAGCGCGCTTCAATACCAATACGAGGGAAAGTATGCGCCATTAAATTATAAGTACCACCATAAAGTTTAGCGACAGAAACAATATTGTCACCTATTTGGGCAATAGTTTGAATAGCGTAAGTAATAGCAGCCATACCCGATGCCACAGCCACAGCCGCAATCCCGCCCTCTAAAGCGGCAACACGTTTTTCTAATACGTCATTGGTTGGATTCATTATGCGGGTATAAATATTACCAGGCACTTTTAAGTCGAAGAGATCAGCGCCATGCTGTGTATCATCAAATGCATAAGATGTGGTTTGGTAAATAGGTACAGCTACCGCTTTTGTGGTTGGATCAGGTGAATAACCGGCGTGAACAGAAAGTGTTTCAAGTTTCATTGCAATCCCTTTTTGTTGCATTTGTTCTTATCGTATTACTTATATTTTAAATAACTTAAATCAAAGTAAGCATTCTCAGTATATAAGTCATATAAATAAGCGCATATCGTCTATGTCGTATAGTGAAAAAATTTCAACTTAGATTAATGCGACCAAAGTACCATACCGCCAATAATGCAAAACGCCGCTTTTCACTGTGATATTTGAGTTAAAGATCTTGTTTTTCTCTCTATTTTATCGTTTTGAGTACTTTTATCTTTTTTTGACGAGTCGCTAACCAGCAAATTAAAGAACCACCTGTCACCATCATTACACCCTGCCAAAATGAGAAAGAAAGTGCGGTAGACAATAATATTGAGGAAAATGCAGTAGAAATAACAGGAGTAAAGTAGGAAAGTGTGGCTAATAAGGTCACATTGCCTCTGATCATACCAATTGTCCATGCTGCATTAGCAAGCCCAATTGCTGCACCCGTGATTAACAAAAGCGTGATGCTTTTTGTATCAATAATCCATTCAACTGGTGTTGAAAATAGGTATTGCCCCCATAATGCAAGTGATGTTAATAAGAAAAAAGGCACAATTCCATTATTCCCACCAGAAATAAGGCGAGTTAAATTACTATAAAACGCCCATAAAATGGCACCTGAAAACGCCAATATATAGCTTAATGGATTGTTTTGGATATTTTGCCATAAGCCTTCAATAGTTAGAGGATTATCTCCACTAACAACCCAGACTAATCCACTAAATGAACATAATAACCCTACGATCAGTAAAATAGAGAATCGTTGTTTATTGACTATGACAGCAAGTGCTAAGGTAAAACTAGGCCATAAATAGTTCACCATTCCTAGCTCTATGGCTTGTGTTCTATCGGTGGCAAATCCTAATGCCAAGGATAAACACACTTCATAAGTAACAAATAATAGCGCTCCCCAAAAAAGGTAGCGTTTAGGAAAAAGTGATAGTTTAGGTACACCTAAGATCAAGATAAGAAATATTGTTCCTGTGGTATAAATCAATGCTGCACCACCAACGGGGCCAAAATACTCACTGATATTACGAATTAAACCAACAATAGTGCTCCAAAGAAAAATAGCAACGATGCCATATAACGTCCCTTTTGATGCGCTAGATATCATTTTGTGCCTTCAATTAAGTTTATTAACTCACTAATAAAAAGTTTTAATTACCTTTACGCTTTCAGCAAATAAATTCAACTTATATCCTTAAATAAAAATGCACTTTTCACCATAAAAAAGCCACCTTAAAGGTGGCTCAGAACTATACTCAAACGTGATTAGCGTCCAGCTTTTAATTTTTGGTAATAGCTTTCGTATAATACAGTTGCATCACCCACATCATTTTGCCATTCACCTTTATTAATAATCTCTTCTGTTGGATAAAGAGAATTATCTTTAGTGATCACATTTGGCAGTAATTTTTGTGCAGCTAGGTTTGGCGTCGGATAACCAATATTCTCCGCAACTTTGGCTGCTATTTCTGGGCGTAATAAGAAATCGATAAGTTTATGAGCGCCTTCGACATTCTTAGCATTAGCAGGAATAGCTAAGCTATCCATCCAGAAAATACCGCCCTCTTTTGGCCACACCATTTCAATCGGTGCACCAGCATCACGAGCAATAAATGCAGAGCCATTCCAAATCATTCCTAAATTAACTTCCCCTTGCATATAAGGGTTAGCCGGGTTATCTGAGTTGAAAGCCAACACATTTGGCATCAGCTTCTGTAGCTCTTTGTAGGCTTCTTCTATCTCTTTAGGATCGGTCGTGTTACCTGAATAACCTAGTTTTAATAATGCCATTTGGAAAACTTCACGAGCATCATCAGTTAATAACAGGCTATCTTTATATTCAGGTTTCCATAAATCTGCCCATGAACTAATACTACTCACATCAACTTCATCACTATTAATACCAATAGCGGTCGCACCCCAAATATAAGGGATAGAGTAATCATTTTCTGGGTCGAATGACTTATGTAATAAGCTAGGATCAAGATTATCAAAATGCGTTAATTTTGATTTGTCGATTTTTTGTAACATTCCTTCATGGCTCATTTTAGAAATAAAATAAGTGGAAGGAACAACCAAATCATAAGCACCTTCTTTATAGGTCTTTAACTTGGTATACATGCTTTCATTGGATTCATAGGTGGAATAAATCACCTTAATCCCAGTTTCTTTCGTAAACTGTTCAAGCAAACCAGGCGGCACATACTCCGTCCAGTTGTAGAAATATAATGTCTTACCATCATCAGCCGATGCTGTGCTGATACTTAATGCCATTACGCTGGCAGCAAGTACAGAGGACCACTTTTTCATTTATGTTTCCTTCAGTGGTTGATGCGTTAATATCAAATAGGCAGCTAGCCTACCTCCAACAGATTGGTCATCAAGACCCCAAAAAGTGCGAGAAACTTGCACTAATATATGTCATTACGCTTTGCCAGTTCGGTCTCTTAAGATCAACTGACTAATTAACACTAATACTAAGGATAGACCTAAAAGGATGGTTGCAAGCGCATTCACTTCAGGTGAAACCCCAACTTTCACCATTGAGTATATTTTCAATGGCAAAATCTCATAGCTTGGTCCTGTCACAAAAGAAGAAACCACCACGTCATCCATGGATAACGTAAAGCTTAATAACCAACCTGAAGCCACTGCTGGCATGGCTAATGGCATAATGATTTTACGTAAAATAGTAAATTCACCCGCGCCTAAATCTTTGGCAGCCTCCAACATCTTCACATCAAATCCACTTAATCGTGAGTACACCGTCACCACAACAAAAGGTAGGCAAAATGTAATGTGTGAAAATAAAAGCGACCAAAATCCCAATGAAACACCTAGGATCATAAATAGAACAAGTAATGAAATGGCCATTACAATATCAGGTGACATCATGACAACAAACAACATACCACCGACAAATTTTTTGCCACGAAAACGGTAGCGATAGAGTGCAACCGCTGCTAATGAGCCAATTAATGTCGCAAATGTCGCAGAAGTGACCGCCATCGTTAATGAATGCCCAGCAGCTTGAAGCAGGCTGTCATTATTAAATAAAATGGCATACCAATCTGTGGTAAATCCTTTCCAATTAATCCCGAAACGCGATGAGTTAAAAGAGTTAACTATCAGAATGATAATCGGGATATAAAGATACGCGTAAATAATGGACATAAATCCACCACGCAATAACCGTCCTATCATTCTATTTCTACCTTCTTATGCAGTAGCTTCACGGCTCGGTAATACACAAACAGCATTAATCCCATCACTAATGTTAAGCAAATACTGGTTGCCGCACCGAAAGGCCAGTCACGAATATTTAAGAATTGGCTTTTTATTACGTTACCAATTAATAAGTTCTTCGCCCCTCCCATTAAATCAGCAACAAAGAATAAGCCCATGGCAGGTAACATTACGAGTAAACAACCCGCAATAATGCCTGGCATCGTTAATGGAATAATAATACGGATAAAGGTCTGAAATTTATTAGCCCCTAAATCACGCGCTGCTTCTAAACAAGGTTTATCTAACTTTTCAATGCTGGAATATAACGGTAGTACCATAAAAGGTAATAAGATATAAACCAATCCCAGTACAACTGCCTCTGGGGTATAAATAATCCTCAGTGGTTTATCAATAAGTCCTATCCACAACAGGAACTCGTTAAAATAACCTTTAGTGCTTAGGAATATCTTTAATCCATAAATACGAATAAGCGAGTTTGTCCAAAAAGGCACAATCAATAAAAACAACATTAATGGCTGTATTTTCTTAGGCATTTTTGCAAGGAAATAAGCAAAAGGATAACCTAATAATAAACAAGCTAATGTTGCTACCACCGCCATATTGATTGAATGCAGTAATACTTCTGCATACATAGGATCAAATAAACGATAGTAGTTATCGAGTGTAAAGACCATCTCGACAAGATTGGCATCATCACGCGTTAAAAAACTAGTCGCAATGATCATGATATTCGGCAAGAAGACGAACACCATCAACCAACCCACAACACCGGTAATTACGATGTTTTGAAATAGTTTACGTGTTTTCTTCATCTGCCAGCACGACCTCCCAGCTTTCAACCCAAGTCACTGCAATTTTTTGGTCTAACGAGTGATCAACATCTGGATCATCTTCATTAAAGAACTCACTGACCATCACTACCTTGCCATTTTCCATTTCAACAACAGAATCTAGCGTCATGCCTTTATAGTTACGTTCACGAACATAACCAATCAGACCAGGAAGGTTTTCAAGATCATGAATTTCTTCAACACGAAGATCTTCAGGCCGAAGTAATACTTTGAGTTGCTGATTTTGAGTTACAGGCAATGAGGTATAAATATCACATTCATGACCTTCAACATCAGCACGAATACGCGCCTCATCAATACGATGTAGAACACGTGCATCAAAGATATTAATTTCACCTATAAATTGCGCAACAAACAGGTTTGTTGGCTCTTCATAAATTTCACGCGGTGTCCCATCTTGCTCAATACGCCCTTCACGCATCACCACAATTCGGTCTGACATAGTCAGCGCTTCTTCTTGGTCATGAGTCACGAAAATAAAGGTTATTCCTAATTTACGTTGTAAGGCTTTTAATTCATTTTGCATCTGTTTACGTAATTTGTAATCCAGTGCAGATAATGATTCATCAAGCAATAAGACTTTTGGTTTATTCACAACAGCACGCGCAATCGCAACACGTTGTTGTTGTCCACCAGAAAGGTGTGCAGGACGGCGTTGGGCGAAATCTTCAAGTTGCACCATACGCAAGGCTTCTTCAACGCGAACATTAATCTCTTCCGCAGGCGTTTTTTGCATGCGAAGGCCAAATGCGACGTTTTCAAAAACAGTCATATGAGGAAAAAGTGCGTAACTTTGGAAAACCGTATTTACAAAACGTTGTTCCGCTGGGATATCCGTAATATCTTGCCCATCAAGAATTATTTTTCCATCGTCAACGTCTTCCAAACCCGCAATTAGACGCAAAACCGTCGTCTTACCACAGCCCGAAGGACCAAGGATGGTTAAAAACTCGCCATGGTTGATAGTAAGATCGAGGCGGGAAATAATTTGTTTTCCGTCGAAACCTTTACTTAAGGATTTTAATTCGACAACTGGTGTCAGAGATGTTTTCTCAGTCATTTAAGGTAATACTCTATCCCGAAGAATAATGCAGATAGAACCGCCACTGGAAAAGACTGTGTGAGCTGCCGGAGCATTATGCTCCACAGAAGCCCAAAACCAGCGACGCCGTATGTATAGTACAAGCGGAAAATGATAAACGCAGTGGCGTGAAATTGAAAGCAAAAAGGCGTATAAACAGTGAAAAACTATTCATATTTAAGTTTTTCCTCATAAATCAGGCTTTTTTGTTTTCTAATAAAAAGATAATAAAATCAAAATGCTACTTATTCATATAAATATTAGAAATCGACTAAGTTTATGATTAAATAATTTTTCTATTATAAGTCAGCTAATCGGCCTGTTTTTCTATAAAAACAGAAAAGGATATTGATTAGTTCAATGCTTTTTTACGACAATTAAAACATGATAATGGCTCTAAAACCCACATAGTTCTCATAAAAATTTTTATTAATCATAATGATATTTGTTAGAAAACACCTCCCAAACAGTAGAAGGTGTTTTGTTGATAACTGTTTTTTCAATAATATTTTATTAATTTTTTTAAATATAAAATTGCATTATTCACATTGGGTAATGGACCAATCTTGTCATTTAATAGAGGGAAAGTACCTGTTCTAATTAATAAATCTCGCATTTGTATTGGTGTTAACACTCTATTTGTATTGCCTTTATACCAAGATTGGATCATGGCAGCTGCCCCCGCCACCAATGCACTCGCAGACGAAGTTCCACTAAAACTAGCAGTATAAGTATGATTATCATCACTTCGAAAGAGATCACCATAACCTGCTGTTGCGACAGCTTCACCCCATGCTTGTACATGAATGGGTGAACCATGCGTTGAAAAAGGTAAGCGATTTAATGTATAAGGTGAACCAGCGCCGACACGTATCGAATTGTTGTCATGACGTTGGCGATAACTTTTATAAGCAGGCAAATCAAGATCAACACCACCATTACCAGCCGCCATAATCACAATAATACCCGCATCTGTTAGTGCGCGTGTCGCTTCCCAAATATGCATTTCATAGTCAGCGGGTACATAAGCTTGGTGCTCACAGATGGTTTGCATTTCATATAAAACGATATCACCCGCATGTAATATGTGTTTACTGGCAATAATCGCATCAATACGGCCACAGGTTAATTCAGAGATGGCATAAAACATATCGAGTTTATACGCTAGCCCAGTGATCCCTTTACCATCCTTTTTTCCCATAATTAATCCTGCAACCGCGGTACCGTGATCTGCCTGACTCGTTTTTTCATTAAAAGGGAGTAATGATGTAATATTATCAGTTGATAAATCATGATGAGATAGATTGAAATCCCATTCAATATCGGCAACTTGGATACCTTGACCATATGCTTCTTGTTTCCATGCACCTAAAATTCCCAATCCTATAATTTTATTAATATTGGTTGTTCTTTCTGGATCATCTAAATATTGCTGATACTGAGTGAAATCAGGTGTAATATTAGGAGGTTCAATAGGTTGTATCGGTACAGATTGCACATATTCAATATCAGGATGCTGTGTTAATATTTTGATGACATTCTCTAATGAATATTGATTATTATCTGGTAAATTAAGGTAATAGTATTTATTTAAGTCGTTAAAGTTTATTGGAATAAAACTAATATTGTTTTTAGGAGGTAATTGATGAATAGAAGAAATAACAGGAACCAAGGATATATCAGATAATAAAGAACAATGTTTTTCATGGGAAATAGGGAATAACAGATTTTTATTATCATAATCAGGATTTTTAAATTTTATAAGAATTTTTCTTTTAATGTTCATATTCAATGCTCCTCTTTTTTATTTTTTTTGCTTTATAGCGTAAAATATTGAGCAGTGACTATTTCCATTTTTAATAGAGATAATATAAATAGGTTGTTTTATAAAAAATGATATCAAGCCTACACTCTAAAGTAGACTTAATATTATTTGAATGATATTTATTAACTAAAATCAATATGTAGACGTAATTTTCCACAACAACAGCATTTAAATAAATAACCTTGGCAACCACTGTCATCCCATAAACGCTCTGATAAATCAGAAAGTTCAAAACCAACGTCTTGAATGTCTTGCTCTAAAGAAGCAAATTGTTTTAATTTATCTTTAATATCGTCCCATTCTACATAATCAATAAAGGCACAAGGTTCATCACAATGTATTAGCCAATGTTCTTGTTGCCAGCCATGATAACCAGGTGTTCGTTTTGTTAATTCATCGAGTTTGTTTTTATCTATAAGAGGTAAAGTAGAACCACAATACTCCCCCTCTTCGTCATAGAGAACTTCTCCGCCTTCAATGCTTGCAATATCTTGAAATTCACCATCAAACTTTTCACTTGCAGAACCATCAGCAATACACCACGGACATAGTGCATCAATATCTTCTACTGAGTAGAAAGGGCTACCATAATAGATATCGGTTTCCTTTCCACAACAATCACATATAACGGTATCATCTGTGATAAAAGCACCTGTTTTTATCGGTTCAGGATGATATTTGAAATAAGGTAATGCTCTTTTTTCAGCTGGCATTATATTTTCCTATTTTATGATTTATTATTACTTATCTTCAGCTTCGTAAAATAATCCTAGCATCAGATCCAGCATGTGTAAGCTATCCTCTATGCTATAATGCGCGCTCATTTTATCTCCTTTAATAGTTTAGAGATAATCACTGCCTAAATAGACGAAAGAATTACAACATGTCAGAAAATATAGAACTCAATAAATCAACAGAAAATCATGATGTTAATAGCAATTCAAAAAAATATAATTTGAACCGCTTCTCTGTTGCACCAATGCTCGACTGGACTGATCGTCATTGTCGTTATTTCTTTCGTCAATTAAGTAAAAATACGTTGCTTTATACTGAGATGGTCACAACAGGTGCCATTATTCATGGTAAAGGTGACTATCTAAAATACAGCGAAGAAGAACATCCTGTTTCATTACAATTGGGTGGAAGCGATCCTCAAGCTTTAGCGCAATGTGCAAAATTGGCACAAGAGCGTGGCTATGATGAAATTAATTTAAATGTAGGTTGTCCTTCAGATCGCGTACAGAATGGGCGTTTTGGTGCTTGTTTAATGGGTGATGCACAATTAGTTGCTGATTGTGTGAAAGCCATGCGTGATGTGGTTGATATCCCTGTCACAGTAAAAACACGCATTGGGATCGATGACCAAGATAGCTACGAATTTTTATGTGATTTTATTGATACTGTTAGTCGCAATAATAATTGCGACACTTTTATTATTCATGCACGTAAAGCATGGCTATCAGGTTTAAGTCCAAAAGAGAACCGTGAGGTTCCACCTTTAGATTATCCCCGTGTTTATCAATTAAAACGTGATTTCTCGCATCTTACCATGGCGATTAATGGCGGAATTAAATCGTTAGAAGAAGCGAAGGAACACTTAAAATATATGGATGGTGTGATGGTGGGTCGTGAGGCTTATCAAAACCCGTCAATTTTAGCGCATGTTGATCATGAACTTTTTGATAATCAATTGCCCATTGCTGATGCTGTCGCTGCCGTAAGAGCAATGTATCCTTATATTGAAAAAGAGCTATCACAAGGTACTTATTTAGGACATGTGACTCGTCATATGTTGGGAATTTTCCAAGGTATTCCAGGTGCTAGACAATGGCGTCGTCATTTAAGTGAAAATGCCCATAAGCAAGGTGCTGATTTATCTGTTTTAGAAAATGCGCTTAAATTTGTGACTGAAAAATAATCTAAAAAAATAAAACCAGCCTTTAGGCTGGTTTTATTTTAATTAAAGTAATGAGAAGAAACGATTATAATTTGCAATTAAATAAGCAATTTGAAATTCAAAGCCTCTTTAACTTCACTTTTACTTTCTTCTGAGCCCTCTTTCTTTTTAATATCAAAAAAGGCGTTTTGCATTAATTGAACTGATACATCCATTGATTTTTGAAATGAAGATAAATTATTATTTTCGCCCAATCGTTTAAATAACGCTTCTATCTTTTCATCAGCTACATCACGAATAAACTGTAATTCAACATTACTGACTTTATTATCTTCATAGATAAAATCAATAAAATCATTTAACTCATTCTTTTGCATAAACACTCCATACTCTATTAATAAAATTAATAAAAATGTAAATTAAAAGAGATAAAGTGAAAAATAAACAAAAAATAAAAATAAGTTTTTTTTTGATAATTAAAATAGGATTACATTATATGTATTAATAAAAAATAAATATTTAAAACCTGCCTAATTTATTTTAAACAGGTTTTAAATCTTACAAACCATAATTAAGGAATAAGTAGACTTGATCCTTGAGATTGTCGGCTTTCAAGATAACGATGCGCTTCTTTTGCATCTGCTAATGCAAATTTCTGATTATCTGGCACACTGACATCAATTTTACCACTACCAATTAATGCAAATAGCGCTTCACTTGCCGTATCTAGCTCTTCACGGGTTGTGATATAACCCGAAATAGATGGGCGCGTCACATATAAAGAACCTTTTTTATTGAGAATACCTAAATCAACACCCGTTACTGCACCTGATGCGTTACCGAAACTCACCATTAAACCTCGGTGCTGCAAACAGTCTAACGAGTCTAACCAAGTCGCTTTACCGACAGAATCATAAACAACTGGCACTTTTTGATTATTAGTCAAGGCCAATACACGCTCAACTATTGATTCTGTTTGATAATTAATTACTTCCCATGCACCTGCGGCTTTTGCTCTAACAACCTTTTCATCACTGCCTGCTGTACCTATCATTTTTGCACCAATGGCTTTAGCCCATTGGCTTGCAATTAAACCAACGCCACCCGCTGCTGCGTGGAATAAAAAGGCTTCACCCGCTTGTAATTTATAGGTTTCATTGAAGAGATAATAAACCGTTAATCCTTTTAGGAAAGAGGCGGCAGCTTGTTCAAAAGAGATATTATCAGGCAGACGCGCCACTTTATTTTCTGGTACATTATGCGTATCGCTATAAGCCCCTAGCGGAGATTGGGCATACACAACTCGGTCCCCTTCTTTTAGTGAAGTCACTTTAGCGCCTGTTTTGATAATAATGCCCGCAGCTTCAGTGCCTAATCCGCTTGGAAATTGGCTTACAGGATATAACCCACTACGTACATAAGTATCAATATAGTTAATACCAATTGCCTTATTGGTAACCTGAACTTCGTGATCACCAAGAGGAGCGGGTGTAAATGTTGCTAACTCAAGAACATCTGCATCACCATGAGTTGCAAATTGAATACGTTTAGCCATTACTATCTCCTTTGTAGGATGAGAGGTTAAATAAACGAGCGCAAAAAGACCTTTAGAGATAATGACAAAGGATAGCTATTTCTACAAGGCACAGATAATTGGGTTAGCGTATACTAGAGCGAATTGATCTTTTTTTGCTGTAAAAATAAGCAGAAAAGATCAACACACTCTAATACGCTGACTGACACTTTTTCGATTTTATGCAGGATTTATGGCCAGAAATAAGACCACTGACAAACTGATGTCTGATATTAAAGACCGACAAATGGAGGGATTAAAGCTACCTCCCCATTCGCTGGAAGCAGAACAGTCCGTGTTAGGCGGTCTGATGATAGATAATGAACGTTGGGATAATGTTTCTGAACGTGTTACCGCAGAGGATTTTTATAGCCGACCTCATCGTACTATTTTCTCGCAAATGCAACGCTTGCTGGAATTAGGTAAACCTATTGACCTAATTACACTCTCAGAAGCATTAGAACAAAATGCCGAGTTAGACAGTGTTGGCGGTTTTGCTTATTTAGCAGAACTTTCTAAAAATACGCCAAGTGCGGCGAACATCAATGCTTATGCCGATATTGTCCGAGAACGTGCTGTCGTTCGCGATATGATAAAAGTCGCCAATGAGATCGCGGATGCTGGTTTTGATCCTCAAGGACGCACCAGTGAAGATCTACTCGATTTTGCCGAATCTAGAGTGTTCCAAATTGCTGAAACTCGTGCCAATAAAGATGAAGGTCCGAAAGCGATAGAAGCTATTTTAGAAGAAACCGTTGAAAAAATAGAACAGCTCTATCAAAAACCTCACGATGGTGTCACCGGGGTTTCTAGTGGTTATCAAGATCTTGATAAAAAAACTGCTGGATTACAAAAATCAGATTTAATTATTGTCGCAGCACGTCCTTCGATGGGTAAAACCACATTTGCCATGAACTTATGTGAAAATGCGGCAATGACAGAAGAAAAACCCGTACTTATCTTTAGTCTAGAGATGCCCGGCAACCAAATTATGATGCGTATGTTGGCATCATTATCTCGCGTTGATCAGACAAGAATTCGAACAGGCCAGCTTGATGATGAGGATTGGGCGCGTATTTCAAGCACCATGGGTATCTTGCTTGAAAAACGTAATATGTATATTGATGACTCATCGGGTTTAACACCAACAGAAGTACGCTCTCGTGCTCGTCGAATTTATCGTGAACATGGCGGTTTAAGCCTTATCATGATTGACTACCTACAGCTAATGAGAGTACCTTCATTATCTGAAAACAGAACATTAGAAATTGCTGAAATTTCGCGTTCATTAAAAGCATTAGCTAAAGAACTGCAAGTTCCCGTAGTTGCACTATCACAGTTAAACCGTAGTTTGGAACAACGTGCTGATAAGCGCCCTGTTAACTCCGACTTACGTGAATCAGGCTCTATCGAGCAGGATGCTGACCTTATTATGTTTATTTATCGTGATGAGGTTTATCACGAAAGTAGTGATTTAAAAGGTGTTGCAGAAATTATCATCGGTAAACAACGTAACGGTCCAATTGGTACAGTCAGACTTACCTTTAACGGTCAATGGTCGCGCTTTGATAACTACGCTGGCCCTGCTTACGACGATGAATAATCACTAACCTTGATTTAATTAGAGGAAGTATTGAAATAATATGAAAGCGGCAACCGCAGTGATAGATCGCCGCGCTCTGCGTCACAATTTTCAGCATGTGAGAGACTATGCCCCACATAGCCACCTGATAGCTGTCGTGAAAGCAAACGCTTATGGTCATGGGTTATTAGAAACAGCGTATACCTTAATGGATAATGCTGATTGTTTTGGTGTTGCACGTATTGGTGAAGCATTAACCTTACGAAGTGGGGGCGTTGTAAAACCCATCCTCTTATTAGAAGGTTTTTTTGATATTGCTGATTTACCTATTTTGGTTGTCAACCATATTGAAACTGTCGTTCACAGCCAAGAGCAATTAGAAGCCTTAGAACAAGCTAATTTAGATGAACCCGTTAAAGTATGGATGAAAGTCGATACTGGCATGCACCGTTTAGGTATACGCCCTGAAGATGCACAAGCCTTTTATTTACGACTTTCTGCCTGCAAGAATGTACAACAACCTGTCAATATTGTGAGCCATTTTAGTCGCGCTGATGAACCCGATGTTCCTGAAGTAACACAAAAACAAATCTCACTATTTCAAGATTTTATTCAAAATAAAGCTGGTGATAAGTCTATCGCAGCTTCTGCTGGTATTTTATTTTGGCCTCAAGTTCATTATCAATGGGTTCGCCCCGGCATTATCACTTATGGCATCTCTCCTACTGGTGATGAAAGAACGGGCAAAGACTTTGGTTTAACCCCTGCAATGACGCTAAAAACAAGTCTGATCGCTGTTCGAAAACATAAAGCGGGTGAACCGGTTGGTTATGGCGGCACATGGGTAAGTGAAAAAGACACTTATCTTGGCGTTATCGCCATTGGTTATGGTGATGGCTATCCTCGCAGTGCGCCGTCCGGTACTCCTGTGTGGATTAATGGTCGAAAAGTGCCGATTGTGGGCCGCGTTTCTATGGATATGATCAGCGTCGATTTAGGGTCTGAACTTATTGATAGTGTTGGTGATGAAGCCATTTTATGGGGAGATGTGTTGCCCGTAGAAGAGATTGCCAAATATAGTGGCATTAGCGCCTATGAGTTGATTACAAAATTAACCTCACGCGTCATCATGGAATACCTAGACGAACAATAATACACACGATATTGTATCCCTATGACACACTCAAAGTGATTGGAGAAGAAGCCGTGTTTCAACAGGTTGAAGCGTTTCCGGGAGATCCCATTCTCTCATTGATGGATGTTTATAACAAAGACCCACGCCAGGATAAAATTAATTTAAGCATTGGTCTTTATTATGATGAAGAAGGCAAGACCCCTATTTTAGGAACAGTGTCAGTTGCACGCCAGCAACTCAATGCCATGACACCCACAGCAACACTTTATTTACCAATGGAAGGGCTGGCGCCTTATCGTAGCGAAATTCAAGATCTCCTTTTCGGTACAGATAATCCTCTAATTGCAGAAAAGAAAATTGCCACAATACAAACATTAGGTGGATCAGGGGCACTAAAAGTCGGTGCTGATTTTCTGCATCGTTATTTCCCAAGATCGGAAGTGTGGATAAGCGATCCTACTTGGGATAATCACGGCTCTATTTTTGCGGGTTCAGGCTTTAAGGTAAATTATTACCCTTACTTTGATCCTGAAACTAAAGGCGTTAAATTTGACGCACTCTTAGATTGCTTTAAAAAACTGCCTGAAAAAAGCATTGTATTAATGCATCCTTGTTGCCACAACCCCACTGGTTCTGATCTGACTAAAGATCAATGGGATCAAGTCACTGAAGTATTAAAATCTCGCCAAGCAATTCCATTTTTAGATATTGCTTATCAAGGATTTGCTGAAAACTTAGATGATGATGCTTACGCTATTCGTAGTATGGCGAAAGCAGGATTACCAATACTTATCAGTAATTCGTTTTCAAAAATCTTTGGGATCTACGGTGAACGTGCGGGCGGTTTATCCATTGTTTGTGATAACGCTACTGAATGCGAACATGTATTAGGTCAACTAAAAGCAGGTGTACGTCGCATCTATTCAAGCCCAGCAAATTACGGTGCACAAATTGTCAATAAAGTGCTCTCAGACCAAGTGTTAACAGCACAATGGCAAAAAGAAGTAGCACATATGCGTGATCGTATTAAAGAGATGAGAGTCACTTTAGTGAATGCCTTAAAAGTTGCATTACCTGAAAAGAACTTTGATCACTTATTAACACAACGTGGCATGTTTAGTTATACCGGTTTTACACAGGCACAAGTTGATAGATTACGAGACGAATTTGGTATTTATCTTGTTGGTACAGGTCGTGTTTGTATGGCTGGTGTCAATACAGGTAATGTTCAGCGCATTGCCCAAGCTTTTGCAGCTGTAAGTATTTAAATTACTCACACTCTTTTACGATAAAAAATACCTGCCTATTCTCATAAGCAGGTATTTCTTTTTTACTGCATAACAACATTCACTGTCATTTTAGGTTTTGACCTTTTATACATTGACAGCCTGCTTCTTTTCCCCGGCATTACGGCGCGCTTTTTCTTCCATAATCTCAATAATTTGAATATCCGTATATTGCATTGCACGACTGGCTAATGCACAAAGGTTTGCAATTGAGCTATCAACATCGTCACTGACAATACCATCAGTACCCGCAACACTTTGATTTTGCATCGCCATTAATACTGCTTTATAAGCACTCGCTGCACTACTCGATACTTTCATTGCACAGCTATTTGATGCGCCATCACAGATAATGCCACTGATATCACCAATCATACTGTTAATAGACATACTCACTGTAGTGAAATCTTTTGTCAGTAACCATGCCATTCCTGCAGCCGCCCCCATTGAAGCTGTGGTTGCAGCACAAAGAGCCGAAAGAGGTGGAAAATGGCTATGGACATAAATCGCCATTAAGTGTGATAAAACTAACGCACGCAATAAAGTTTCATCATCAGCATGGATAAATTCAGCAACAACCATAACAGGTAATGTTGCTGCGATCCCTTGATTACCTGAGCCTGAATTACTCATTGCGGGTAATACCGCACCACCCATGCGAGCATCAGAAGCAGCAGATGCTCTGATCATGATTTCATTAAGTAAATCTTTACCTAACAAACCTTTCTCTTGTTGCAGAATTAATGTACGACCAATGGCTAATCCATAGGTATTTTTTAGCCCTTCTTCTGATAAAGCACCGTTTAAATGGGCAGCATTGAGCATAAACTCAATCTCATTCACAGGCACATTAAGTGCGAAGTTATAGATATCTTCAGCACAAACATCAGTAAAAGGTTTTTCATCAGTACATTCACAATTATTGGCAAATGCTGTTTTATCTTCCTCAAAAACAACGTCACCATTACATTCACAACGAACAATATGTGTATGCTCTCTTGCAATACTGACAATGGCATAACCAGATTGGCCATACACTTTTGCTTCAGAATAAAGAACGTCTTCACATGGGGCTTTTACACCAACAGTGACTTTACCTTCAGCAACCAATGTTTTAGCTTGAGCAACTGCTTCCGAGGAAGCCTTTAGCAAGACTTCCAGCCCTGCATCAGGATCTCCACCCGTTGCACCCAGCGCAGCTGCAATAGGAAGCCCTGCCATTCCCGTTCCAGGTACGGTTACGCCCATTCCATTTTTCATTAAGTTTGGTGAAACCCAAGCCTCAACACGAACAACTGGCTCACCTAAAAGCGCGGTTGCTTTTGCCGCTGCCAGTGCTAATGAAATTGGCTCTGTACAACCTACTGCAGGTTTAACACCTTCACGTAACTGGCGAACAAACTGTGACCATAAATGAGAATTCTTGTTCTTGCTCATAATCTAACACCTTGGATTAATTTAGTTTTTTACAACAACGTCTAACTAGAACCGAAGTTGGCGACTATGAGAATGCCAAGAACGGAGAGATAACGAGCAGTAAACCGGTAAAGATAATCAGGTATAGTGACGCACCTTTGTATTTGTGTAACATAGGCACTTTGTACACTAAGTATGCAGGAATAAGGCAACCCACCATACCGAAGATTGGGCTACAAATTGACGTAAAGCTCAATACAGGCGCATTAAGAATGATGGCGCCCCATGCCAGTAGCACGGCGAAAATCATAATGCCGTTTTGTACCCATTTTTGGTTGATTTTTTCAGTAGGGATATAACGTTGCAGAATATTCATCACAATCCCTTGTGTTGCTTCACGGAAACCTAAATAAACACCAAAGAATGCAGTCATTACGGCAAAGATATTAAGCATAACGCTAACAACTGTTACCCAGCCGCCAGGGAAGAATTTCGCCGCAATCGCTAATGCTGAGATATTTTGTTCGTAGGCTTTAACGGCTTCATCATGACCCATTGCTAATGTGAATGAGATTGCATAGAAGAAAACAGTACAGAACAACACACCGAAAGCGATGTTCATTGCTCGTAACGCTTTATGACGAGCAACTTCACGGTTTTTATTACGACCACGGTAAGAGATAACCATTGGGCTTAATGTTTGGATAAACAGAATTGAAGTCAGTGTAAAAGGTAAAGTGATAATAGCTTCTTTAATTAAACGTCCTGCTGGTGGTAATGCTCCCACATTATAAAGATGCCACATACCAATCATGGAGATCCCTAACGCTGCAACAACAAACAGTTTAGTCAGCACCATAAAGCTTGATACTTTAAACAGTAATTGTTCACCACGAGAAGAGATAGCAACTAAGGCACAAATCAGGATCAAACCATAGAATGGATTTTCTGATAGTAAACCTTCAGTAACACCAAATGTTTGTAAGTAAGAAGCACTGTCATTGGTGATTGCTGTTGAGTAAACAAACATCCAAATAACTAACATCACAAAGTAGAGTGCACCTAATAAAATACCCCAGTTTTTACCGAGATAGCCGGTAATAACGCTTGGGTAGTCTTTACACTCTGGAGATTCAGCCAACGTATTGATAAATAAGCGCTGGAAAAGGTACATAGCTGGATAACCAATGATCGAGGATAGTAGGAAAACCCATAATCCCATCAGGCCGACCTGTACAGGTAAAAACACAATACCTGCACCGATAGCCATACCGATACTCATGATAACCCAGCCCACATCATTGCCGTCGAATTTAATAGCCGCACGCCATTCTTGTTCTGTCATACCTGCGCGGCGAGCGCCAGCACTAGTTGCGGGATAGCTTGTGGTCTCTGTTTTTGAGGAAGCCGTTTCCATATTAGTACTCACTTTTTATATTGTAATTGTTAATAGCAAAACGAATTTTGGGGGTAAAAAAGCTCTATCTAACGTTGCGATATCAAAATAACCTTATTATTTGCAGGCGTTATTTATTATGGGTAAATGATAGGGAATATTACGGAGAAAAAAGTTGTTATAAATCGTGATAGCCTGAAATGATTTGGAAAATAATTCTCCCTTAAGGAGAAAAGTAGGATTATCTGTTCAAAGAGCATAGTAAATAATAACCTTCCCTCTATTGTAACCCCCGATAATACACAACCAATTGATTAATAAATGAAAATATTTATTGTCATACAATAATAATCAAGTATAACAATTGAAACAAATCACCAAACAAACTGTGCTGTCTATCACGATATACTGTGATAATCTTTTCTGTTTAGCTTTGTTGTATCGTATTTGGTTAAAATTACGTTACAAAACAGCATGAATAACTATTTAATCTATTTTTTTATAAAAATGAGAATTAATAAGATAAAAATATATAAGGAAGTGAATAGTGAAAAGAGAATACTTTTTTCAATAGAATTAAATTCTATCATTTATGATAGATTTACTTTTCTTGAAGAAAAGCGCTACAAACAATAAAGGGTTTATTATCTGTAGCGCTTAGATTATAAGGTAATAAATAGCCTGGTACTAATAACCACGCTCTAGGATTGGCTTTAAGAATCTTGCGGTATGTGAACCTTCAAATTCGGCAACTTGCTCAGGTGTGCCCGATACCAAAATTTGTCCGCCACCACTTCCGCCTTCTGGGCCGAGATCGACAATCCAGTCTGCAGTTTTAATGACATCAAGATTATGCTCAATCACCACAATCGTATTACCTTGATCACGTAACTGGTGTAAAACGTCAAGTAATAGTTCAATATCAGCGAAATGAAGTCCTGTTGTGGGTTCATCTAAAATATATAATGTCTGCCCAGTACCACGTTTTGATAGCTCTTTCGCCAACTTAACCCGTTGTGCCTCACCACCTGATAATGTTGTCGCAGATTGTCCCAAACGAATATAAGACAGCCCAACATCAATCAATGTTTGTAACTTACGAGCCAGCGCAGGAACAGCATCAAAAAACTCTCTTGCCTCTTCGATAGTCATATCCAAGGCTTCGTGAATATTTTTCCCTTTGTATTTAATTTCAAGGGTCTCACGGTTATAGCGCTGACCTTTGCATTGATCGCAAGGAACATAAACATCCGGTAAAAAGTGCATTTCAACTTTTAATACACCATCACCTTGGCAAGCTTCACAGCGGCCACCTTTTACGTTGAAACTGAAACGACCCGGCGTATAACCACGAGTACGAGATTCTGGAACACCCGCAAATAACTCACGAATAGGTGTAAAAACGCCAGTATAAGTTGCTGGATTTGAACGAGGAGTTCGGCCAATTGGGCTTTGGTTAATATCGATAACTTTATCGAAATACTCGAGACCTTCAACATCTAAATAAGGCGCAGGAACAATAGTTGTAGCACCATTTAATTGACGTTGCGCAATAGGGAATAACGTATCATTGATAAGTGTTGATTTTCCTGAACCTGATACCCCTGTAATACAGGTAAATAAACCCACTGGTAATTTCAGATTTACATTTTTTAAGTTATTGCCTTTTGCACCAAGAATGGTCAGCATTTTTTCTCGATCAACCGGAACACGTTGCTCTGGAATAGCGATACGACGCTCACCACTTAAGAACTTACCTGTTAATGAATTCGGATTATTAATAATATCTTCAAGTGTCCCCTGAGCAACAATCTCACCACCATGAACGCCCGCGCCAGGGCCAATATCGATAACATGATCTGCTGCACGGATAGCATCTTCATCATGCTCAACAACGATCACGGTATTACCCAAATTACGCAGGTGGATCAATGTTTCAAGTAGGCGATCGTTATCTCGTTGATGTAATCCAATAGAAGGCTCATCTAATACATACATAACACCCACTAATCCAGCACCAATTTGGCTCGCCAAGCGAATACGCTGCGCTTCACCACCAGATAATGTTTCCGCTGAACGAGAAAGTGTGAGGTAATTTAAGCCAACATTGACTAAAAACTTCAGTCGATCGCCAATTTCTTTTAACACTTTTTCTGCAATCTTCGCTCGCTGTCCACTGAGTTTTAAGTTTTGGAAAAAGGTCATGGCATGCCCAATACTGTAATCTGCAATTTCAGGCAACGTCGTATTTTCAACATACACATGGCGGGCTTCACGGCGTAAACGCGTACCACCACATGATGCACAAGGACGGTTACTAATATACTTAGAAAGTTCTTCACGCACCGCGCTTGATTCTGTCTCACGGTAACGGCGTTCCATATTATTTAGTACACCTTCAAAAGGATGATGACGAACAACGACATCACCTCGGTCGTTAGTGTATTTAAATTCGATATTCTCTTTACCTGAGCCAGTTAAAACTATTTTTTGGATATTATCTGGCAAAGAATCAAACGGAGCTTCAACATCAAAATGATAATGTTCACTCAGTGAACGTAGCATCTGGAAATAGTAGAAATTGCGACGATCCCATCCTTTAATCGCACCACCAGCAAGAGAGATCTCACGGTTTTGGATCACTAAATCGGGATCAAAAAATTGCTGAACACCTAAACCATCGCAGGTTGGACAAGCCCCTGCTGGGTTGTTAAAAGAGAATAAACGAGGTTCTAACTCGCTCATGCTATAACCACAAACAGGACACGCGAAATTCGCAGAAAAAATAATGTCTTCTGCATTGTTATCATCCATATCAGAGATAACGGCAGTGCCACCTGAAAGTTCTAATGCGGTTTCAAAAGATTCTGCTAAACGTTGAGCAAGATCGTCACGGACTTTAAAACGGTCAATCACCACTTCAATAGTATGTTTTTTCTGTAATTCTAATGTCGGCGGATCAGAAAGATCACACACTTCACCGTCAATACGTGCACGAATATAGCCTTGAGCTGAAAGATTATTCAGTAGCTTAATGTGTTCACCTTTACGCTCTTTCACCACGGGTGCTAACAGCATTAAACGCTTGCCTTCAGGCTGTTCAAGCACATTATCAACCATTTGACTGACTGTTTGTGCTGCTAATGGAATATCGTGATCAGGGCAACGAGGCTCACCAACACGTGCAAATAAGAGACGTAGGTAATCGTGTATTTCGGTAATTGTTCCCACCGTTGAACGTGGGTTATGTGATGTAGATTTTTGTTCAATCGAAATAGCGGGAGATAAACCTTCAATGTGATCAACATCAGGTTTTTCCATTAACGAAAGAAACTGACGAGCATACGCAGAAAGTGATTCAACATAACGTCGTTGCCCTTCTGCATAAAGCGTATCAAAGGCCAAAGAGGATTTACCTGAGCCTGAAAGTCCCGTAATAACAATAAGTTTATCGCGAGGAATGACCAAATTGATATTTTTTAGATTATGGGTGCGAGCGCCCCGTACTTCGATTTTATCCATGAATATATCCCGGATTGAGAGAGTCGCCGAAAAAGAAATAATCGGATAATTATGACACAAAGTTAACTGAATGGATATACAGTATATATAGTGAAATTGAATGATGATGTAAACCTGTCATTTTGAGACAAAAAAATATCGACATTGTTCACAATTGAGAAATTCATCACACGTCATATTCAAATTTTAGCGTACGTGATAAACTTATTCGCTTATGATTTCAAAAAATTTACTTTCGCAGGAGTACCTCACATGGCGAGCAGAGGCGTAAACAAAGTTATTCTTATCGGTAATTTAGGGCAGGATCCAGAAATCCGTTATATGCCAAGTGGCGGTGCAGTTGCCAACCTAACACTGGCAACATCAGAAAGCTGGCGCGACAAACAAACCGGTGAAATGAAAGAAAAAACCGAGTGGCACCGTGTGGTAATTTTCGGCAAATTAGCTGAAATTGCAGGCGAATATCTGCGTAAAGGTTCACAAGTGTATATCGAAGGTCAATTACAAACACGTAAATGGCAAGACCAAAGTGGTCAAGACAGATATAGCACTGAAGTTGTCGTTAACATCGGTGGCTCAATGCAGATGTTAGGTGGTCGTGGTGGTCAAGATAGTGCGCCTTCACAAGGTGGTCAAGGCGGTTGGGGTCAACCACAACAGCCACAAGCATCACAACAATTTAGCGGTGGTGCGCAATCTCGCCCAGCACAACAACCCGCAGCAGCTCCAGCACCGAACAATGAACCTCCAATGGATTTCGATGACGATATTCCGTTCTAATTTTTAGAAAAAATCGTCTAAAACCATCTAAAAAATTAACCCAGCTTAGGCTGGGTTTTTTTGTTGATAATTATTACAGATCACCATGAAAAGTTATTTTCATAAACCCCACTTTACACAAAGGTTTGCTCTTGAAAAATATGATAGGATCTGTGTTATTAACAACGTCTGAGAGCATCTTATCCCCATGAATGAAGAGAAATTGCTCGCTCAGGCAGAAAAGATCTGCCAGAAACGAGGTGTTCGCCTGACTTCACAACGTCTGGCAGTATTGCGTCTGATAATGCAGCAACCTTCTGCTATTAGCGCATATGATTTATTGGATTTATTACGCCAAGTTGAGCCACAAGCTAAACCACCAACAGTCTATCGCGGGTTAGAATTTTTACTTGAGCAAGGATTTATCCATAAAATAGAATCCACCAACAGTTATGTACTTTGTCATCATTTTGATGATGTTGAACATACGTCAGTAATGCTAATTTGTGACCGTTGTTTATCTGTCACTGAAAAGAATAGCCATAAAATCGAAGATGCGATTTCATTACTGGCAAAAGAGAGTGGGTTTTATTTACGACATAGCGTTATCGAAATTCATGGATTGTGTTCACAGTGCCACGAAGCACAAGAGTGTACACATCCTGAAGGTTGTCACCATGATCACAGTATGGATGATAATCTTAAGCAGAGAAAAACTGGCGACTATAAGCCTCGTTGAGCTTATAAAAACAAAAAGCCAGCTAAATGCTGGCTAATACATGTTGTTCTTTTGAATTCTCACTTCAGCTAATGAATAAGCTTTACTCTCTTCACGCTTACCAACAGCAATAACTAAAATCACAACTTCAGAATCAATAACTTGGTAAACCAATCGAAAACCAGATGCTCGTAATTTAATCTTATAGCAACCCGCGAGATCATCTTTTAAGCGAGCTAACTCTATATAAGGGTTTTCCTGTAATTTTTTTAATTTCTTTTTAAATTGTTCTTTAATGCTTTGATCGAGTTTCTGCCATTCTTTCAAGGCACGCTTATCAAACTCAAGATTAAAGATTATCAATATTTACTCTTATACGTTTACTTGGTTTTTTCAAACGTTCACGTACAACAGCTAAAATATCCTCATCTTCATCCAGCTCCCCAACAACGACAGAAACTTCTGAGAAAGGTAATTTTTCATTTTCAGAAACATAACGTAGAAATAATCTTATGGCATCTGAAGGAGACAGGTTCATTTTTTCAAATACTTGATAAGCTTCTTTTTTGAGCTCATCGTCTACTCTAACTTGTATCGTTGTCATAAGCACCTCCGTAATTAAAACACATCATATTGTAATTACATTTGTAGTGTAATGGTGTTTTTTTATACAAATCAGAAATAAAAAATGCAGATGATTTTGTGGTTTTACACATCATCTGCACTTCTTTAAAATAAGTTATATTGACTTACTTTGGTATAAATTACAGCCATTCGCCGTTACGAATAACCCCTACTGCTAGACCTTCAACAGTAAAGCTTTGTTCGCGTAAATCGACGATAATTGGCGAAAACTCTGGGTTTTCTGCATGAAGTTCAATTTTATTACCGCTTTTCTTAAAGCGCTTTACTGTCACTTCATCTTCAATACGTGCCACAATCACTTGCCCGTTATGAACATCTTGTGTTTTATGCACAGCAAGTAAGTCGCCATCCATAATACCGATATCTTTCATCGACATACCATTAACACGCAATAAAAAATCTGCACTTGGTTTAAATAGCATTGGGTCAACTTGATAATGGCTTTCAATATGCTCTTGCGCTAAAAGTGGTTCACCCGCAGCAACTCGCCCAATTAATGGCAGTCCTTCTGGCTCTTCTTCCATTAGCAAACGGATACCTCTAGATGCACCAGAGATAATTTCTATCACACCTTTACGAGCAAGAGCTTTTAAGTGCTCTTCTGCCGCATTTGGTGAGCGAAACCCAAGTTGGGAAGCTATTTCAGCCCGTGTTGGTGGCATACCCGTTTGCGAAATGTGATCACGAACCAAATCGTAAACCTGCTGCTGCCTTGCAGTTAATGCTTTCATTCCGCCCCCTGTTTGTTTATACAGTCAGACTGTGAGTATATACAGGTATATGACGATTTGAAACCTTAAATGAATATAAAACACGCATCTTTGGATTATTTTTCGACAAAAATCGAATTTTTTAACTTTATGCGAAGAAATGCCCCCAAAGAATGGTTACCCAAGTAAATAATCCCAATATAATAGCAATGAGAACGGCGGCAGAACCCATATCTTTTGCACGCCCTGATAATTCGTGGTATTCAGATCCAATTCGATCGACAACCGCTTCTATTGCACTATTTACCAGTTCCAAGATCACAACCAATACAACGGAACCAATGAGTAAAATGCGCTCTAGACCACTGACATCTATGAAAAATGAAAGGATAATTGCAACCAAGGTCACAATTGCTTCTTGTCTAAAAGCGGCTTCATTAATCCAAGCAGCACGAATGCCCTTGTATGAATAGCCACCAGCTTTGATGATTCGGGTAAGACCTTTATTTTGATTAGCCATAATAAACTCTATCGAAAACAAACGATTATTTTGCCACTTTTCTCTATTAATATTGTCACAGCACCACAGATCTACGAAAGACTTTCTGTTATGCTTTCGAAGTATTGCTAATAAGAGGCTACAACTATTTATGTCAGCTTGGCGTAAACTATATTATAACACATTGAATTTACCACTAAAATTACTGGTAAAAAGTAAACGAGTTCCGACTAATCCTATCACTGAGTTAGGGTTGGATACGTCGCGATCTTTCCTTTATGTGCTACCTTATCATTCAAAGGCAGACTTACTGACATTAAGACAGCAATGTTTATCTTTAGGATTACCTGATCCACTGCAACCTATTGAGATAGGTGGTACTAAGCTCCCTGCGTATGTCTTTATTGATGACGGTCCAAGAGTATTCCGTTACTACTCACCTGATCCTCGTAAAGATTCCGTGAAAACATTCCACGCTTATCTTGATGCTCATCGTAATAACCCACACCTTGATATCGAGATGTTGCCGGTTTCCGTGATGTTTGGTCGCTCTCCTGGCCGTGAAGGTCATAATGGCGTTCCACATCTGCGCGTACTTAATGGGATCCAAAAATTTATCGCTATCCTCTGGTTAGGTCGTGATAGCTTTGTTCGTTTTTCACCGACTGTATCAATGCGTGAAATGGCAAACGAACACGGTACTGACACCAGTATAGCCCGAAAGCTCGCACGTGTTGCGCGTATTCACTTTTCTCGCCAGCGTTTAGCCGCTGTTGGTCCGAAATTACCAGCACGTCAAGATCTCTTCAATAAATTGCTTTCATCGAAAGCCATTGAAAAAGCAATTGAAGATGAATCAAAAGCGAAAAAAATCTCACTGGATAAAGCTCGCAAAAATGCCACTGATATCATGGAAGAAATTGCAGCTAATTTCTCATATGAAGCAGTACGTATTAGTGATCGCGTATTAAGTTGGACATGGAATAAGCTCTATCAAGGTATCAACGTCTATAATGCCGAACGTGTACGTAAACTCGCTCAAGATGGGCATGAGATTGTTTATGTACCTTGTCACCGTAGTCACATGGACTACCTATTGCTTTCTTATGTGCTTTATCATCAAGGCTTAGTTCCTCCACATATAGCTGCGGGTATTAACCTTAATTTCTGGCCAGCAGGCCCGATTTTCCGCCGTTTAGGGGCTTTCTTTATCCGAAGAACCTTTAAAGGTAACAAGCTATACTCCACTATTTTCCGTGAATATTTAGGTGAGCTATTTACACGTGGCTACTCTATTGAATATTTCGTTGAAGGTGGACGCTCTCGTACAGGTCGATTGTTAGATCCTAAAACAGGAACACTTTCAATGACAGTACAAGCAATGTTACGCGGTGAAACACGCCCTATCTCTGTTGTTCCTATTTATATTGGGTATGAACACGTTATGGAAGTGGCAACCTATGCCAAAGAATTACGTGGCGCAACAAAAGAGAAAGAAGGCTTTATGCAGATGGTGAGGGGTTTACGCAAATTACGTAACCTTGGCCAAGGTTATGTTAACTTTGGTGAACCTATCTCTGTTGCGCAGTACTTAAATCAAGCGGTTCCACAATGGCGTGATGATATTGACCCCATTGAGCCACAACGCCCAAGTTGGTTAAATCCAGCCGTAAGCGCACTGGCTGACAATATTATGGTTCATATCAATAATGCAGCCTCAATTAATGCAATTAACTTAGTATCAACGGCACTGTTGGCATCACGTCAGCGAGCACTCACTAGAGAACAGCTGTTAGAACAAGTCGATTGTTATCTACAATTATTACGTAATGTGCCTTATTCGGCTGACATGATTGTGTCTGATAAAAATGCTGAGGCGTTATTAGAACATGCTCTGCAATCAGATAAATTCTTAGTCGAAAAAGATAGTTTAGGTGATATTGTGGTGCTTCCTCGTGAAAGCGCAGTATTAATGACTTATTACCGCAATAACACGATCCATTTAATGGTTACTCCATCGTTAATTGCTAGCATCATCTTGCATCATGAAAAAATCCATCGTGATGATTTAATGAAACAGGTTGAATTAATCTTCCCTCTAATTAAAGCAGAGTTATTTATTCGCTATGAGAAAGAAGAGCTACCTGAAGTCATTAATACCTTGATAGCAGAACTTTGTCGTCAGCGTCTAATTTGTTGTGATAGTGATGGCTTACTACGCATTAACCCTGCTCGTATTCGTCCATTGCAGCTCTTAGCAGCTAGTGTTAGAGAAACATTGCAACGTTATGGTATTACGCTGTCTTTACTCAATTTTGCCCCTGAAATTAGTCGTGCATTATTGGAAAAAGAGAGCCGTATCTTGGCACAACGTCTTTCTGTATTACATGGCATCAACGCACCTGAATTCTTTGATAAAGCAGTATTCTCTACCTTAGTTTCAACACTGCGTGAAGAAGGCTATCTCAACGATAACGAAGATATCCTAAAAGCAGATGCATCTGCTCTTTACCAAGTGATTGCAAAATTAATGTCACCAGAAATTCGCTTAACCATTGAGAGTGTCGGTGTCACTGAAGATAACAATTCAGCACAGATAATTAATGAAAAAAGTGAGCCTAAAGCTGATAAATAATCAGTCATAACGCCATTATTAATAGAAAAGGGATAAGCATTACGCTTATCCCTTTTTGTTTCTACTCTATTATCGATAATAGCTTAGCGCTTACGATATCTTAGAAATAACTAAATAAAATACCCGCAAATAAAACAAAACCAACATAATTATTATTCATAAACGCTTGAAAACAAGGCGCTCTTTCACGCTCTGCAATCAGTTTTTGTTGATAGATAAAAAGTGCGGTAATCAATAATATCGACCAATAATAGATGCCTTTCATGTTCAGCAGAACACCAATGCTCACGAGTAGCGCTAACATCATCAGTTGTAAAATACCGATAATAATTTTGTCATAACGACCAAATAAAATAGCGGTAGATTTTACACCAATCTTTATATCATCATTGCGGTCAACCATCGCATATTGGGTATCGTAAATCACCGACCAGACAATATTGACAAGAAATAATAGCCAACATACTAATGGTAAGCTTTCAGAAACAGCAGCAAAACCCATTGGAATTGACCACCCAAAGGCCATACCTAAAATAAGCTGAGGTAGATTACTGAAGCGTTTAACAAAGGGGTAAAACCATGCTAGTGCAAGTCCTGCTACAGAGAGCCAAATTGTCATCGTATTGAGTGTGAGTACCAAGCCAAATGACAATATAACCAATACAATAAATAAAATTTTACTCTCTTTTTCTGTCACAGCCCCACTAGGTAATGGTCTATTTTTAGTTCGTTCAACGCTGCCGTCAATTTTTCTGTCAGCAAAGTCGTTTATTACACACCCAGCGGCACGCATAGAGAACACGCCAATAGTAAAGACAATCAGAATATGCCAATCAGGAAAACCTTTAGCAGCAATCCATAAAGCCCAATAAGTTGGCCAAAGTAATAATAGCGCTCCGATAGGTTTATCTATACGCATTAAACGGCTATATGCCTGCCATTTATTGTGCGTCATACTTCCCTCCAATTTTAGCTCCCCCTAATTACTTCTCATACATTGGTGATGCAGGTAGAAACACCTCGGTTAATAATAAAGGTTTATCTGAAAGCTGGAAACGAGAACGGCGTAGCCAATACCCATTTTGTTGCCCGATATGAATAAAATCACGGCTTAAGGTTGTTTCCTGAAACAAATAACGTCCAAGAGGAACGGTTCTTAAATTGACCAGTTTTCTATCTTCACCTGTCAGTGTCTCTTCTGGTACTAATGTTCGCCCTAATAACCAAGGAACATTATCACCACACAATACCACTTCTCTTAACCAATAACGCTGACTTTCAGGTAAACATGCTTTTTCGTCAGCAGGCTCAATAACATCAACAAATCCTTCTTGATAAGGCATCACTGTCACTTTTTGACAATGCTGTTCAAACCGTCGCGTCATTGAACCTAATTCCATTAACCAACTTAATGTACTTTCTTTAATATTTTCATGTTCCTCACTGGGCAACCAATGGATAGGAGCAGGGGTAATTATTGATTTCTTGAACATTATTTCATCATCACGCGTTGATGATCCTAGCTTGTGTGAGTCATGATGTATAAGGATATCATGATGTGACTAAGGGAAGTTAAAAGCTGATAACATTTCGCATAAATAATCTAAAAAAGCGTTAAAAGAAAATCAGATTAAGCACGAAACATTCAAAAAATAAAGGAGGCCATAAAAACCTCCTTTGTATCTAACCGACTACTTATATTCAATTTATTCGGATTAACGCCATGCTTTATAACGATTAATCAGGTTATTTGTTGAGCTATCGTGGCTGTTAACACTTTCCTTACCTTTTAATTCAGGAAGGATACGATTAGCAAGCTGTTTACCTAATTCAACACCCCATTGGTCAAACGTGAAGATATTGAAAATAACACCTTGTACAAAGATCTTATGTTCATACATTGCAATCAATGCACCTAATGAATAAGGCGTAATTTCTTTTAACAAAATAGAGTTAGTTGGGCGATTACCTTCGAACACTTTAAAAGGTGCAACATATCCCATGGCTTTAGGATCTTTTCCTGCTGTGGCAAATTCAGCATCAACTTGCTCACGAGTTTTACCAAAAGCGAGCGCTTCTGTTTGAGCAAAGAAGTTAGACATCAATTTTGCATGGTGATCAGATAATGGATTATGACTAATTGCAGGTGCAATAAAATCACAAGGAATAATTTTTGTACCTTGGTGGATCAGTTGATAAAACGCATGTTGACCATTTGTACCCGGTTCGCCCCAAATAATAGGCCCTGTTTGGTAACTGACTTTATTTCCATCACGATCAATATACTTACCATTTGATTCCATATTGCCTTGTTGGAAGTAAGCAGCAAAACGATGCATGTACTGATCGTATGGCAGAATCGCTTCAGTTTCTGTGCCAAAAAAATTGTTATACCAAATGCCAATCAGTGCAAGGATTGTTGGGATATTATTTTCAGCATCAGCGGTTCTAAAGTGGTTATCCATAGCATGAGCACCTTCCAGTAATTGCTCAAAGTTGTCATAACCAACAGATAACGCGATAGATAAACCAATTGCTGACCATAATGAATAGCGACCACCAACCCAATCCCAGAACTCAAACATATTGGCAGTATCAATACCAAATTTTTCAACTTCAGTACTATTCGTAGATAACGCAACGAAATGTTTAGCGACAAAAGCACTCTCTTTCGCTGACGCTAAGAACCAATCTCTTGCTGAATGCGCATTTGTCATGGTCTCTTGTGTTGTGAATGTTTTTGATGCGATTAAGAACAATGTCGTTTCAGGATCACATTTTTTCAGTGTTTCAGCAATATGAGTACCATCAACATTCGAGACAAAATGCATAGTAAGGTGATTTTTATACGGGCGTAATGCTTCTGTTACCATATAAGGACCAAGATCAGATCCACCAATACCAATATTTACAACATCAGTAATTGCTTTGCCTGTATAACCTTTCCATTCACCACTAATAATACGCTCACTGAATTTTTTCATTTTATTCAGTACTGCGTTAACTTCTGGCATAACATCTTTGCCATCAACGATAACTGGAGTATTGCTACGATTACGTAATGCAGTATGCAATACAGCACGATCTTCAGTACGGTTGATTTTTTCACCCGTAAACATGCTATTTATCGCACCTTCTACGTCACATTCCTTAGCTAAAGCCTGCAATTTATCTAATGTTTCTTTCGTAATGCGGTTTTTTGAAAAATCCACTAGAATTTGGTCTGAAAATATTTTTGAAAATTGCTCAAAGCGTGATGGTTCCTGAGCAAAAAGCGTTTTCATATCGGTATCTTTGATAACCGAAAAATGGTTTTCTAATGCCTTCCAAGCTAGGGTTTGAGTTGGGTTTACATTTTTCATTCACAATACTCTCTTAAGATTACAATCCAATATCCTCAGATTGTAGCCTGACATTTAATAGTTACAGTCAATTCTTTCTCATTTGATGATATTGGTCAAAACCAATCAACAAATCTAGTACTAATTACTTACATAGGTAAAACCGATAATGTGGAGCTGATTATTAATTAAATTGATTATTCTTCACTCTGCATTGACTCTCCACTTAATAACCGATATTCCTAATTGTGTTCAACATCTCATTTTTGCCTAAAGGAATACGACAATGACTGATAATACTGCTACGCCTTCATCATCATCACCATACACTATTGCTAAATTTGGTGGCACTAGTGTTGCTAACTATTCAGCAATGGAAAAATGTGCAGATATTATCCTGAAACAAAAGTCAGTTCGTGTCGTCGTCCTTTCCGCATCCGCTGGGATCACTAATCTGCTGATTGAACTTGCAGCAGGTACTGAACCCTCACAACGAGACACTTTACTTTCACAAGTTCGCGATATTGAGTACGCGATTATCAATCAACTCTCTCAACCAGAAATTATTTCCCAAGAAATAAACCGCCTGCTTGAAAATATTGAGATGCTCTCTGAAGCGGCAGCGTTAGCGACTTCTGATGCATTAACAGACGAACTTGTAAGTCATGGCGAATTAATGTCAACCTTACTTTTTGTTGAGTTACTACGTGAAAAAGGCATACAAGCAGATTGGTTTGATGTCAGAAAAGTGATGAAAACGAACGATCTATTTTGTCACGCTGAGCCAGATATGGGGCAATTGACTGAACTCACACAAAACCTTATTCAGCCTCGTCTAGATGAAACTGTTATTGTTACACAAGGCTTTATTGGTCAAGAACCAAAAGGTAGAACAACAACTCTAGGTCGTGGTGGTAGCGACTATACAGCTGCATTGATTGGTGAAGCACTTGGAATGTCTCGTGTGGATATCTGGACCGATGTACCAGGTATTTACAGCACTGACCCAAGAATAGTGCCAGAGGCACATCGCATTGATCAAATCGCCTTTGATGAAGCAGCAGAAATGGCTACTTTTGGGGCTAAAATTTTGCACCCCGCTACATTATTACCTGCCGTTCGTAGTGGTATTCCCGTTTTTGTAGGCTCAAGCAAAGCCCCTGAAGAAGGCGGTACTTTAGTTTGCGCTCAAACAGAAAACCCACCTGTATTCCGCGCAATTGCACTACGTAGAAAGCAAACATTACTCACATTACATAGCCTAAAAATGCTTCATGCGCGTGGATTCTTGGCTGAAATTTTTACCATTTTATCGCGCCACCATATTTCGGTTGATGTGATAACAACATCAGAAGTCAGTATTGCTTTAACCCTTGATACAACGGGTACAACAAATTCATCAGGCAGCTTATTAACCAATGCATTATTAACCGAGCTTTCTGCATTATGCCGTGTTGAAGTAGAAGATGATCTGGCATTGGTTGCCGTGATTGGTAATTCACTTTCACAGGTAAATGGTTTAGGTATTAAGATTTTCGGCACATTAGAAGATTACAATATTCGTATGATTAGCCACGGTGCAAGTACTCATAATTTATGTTTATTAGTTGATGGCAAAGATGCGGATAATATTGTACGTAAATTGCATGATACTTTGTTTTAACAAATTCACATTGAAAAGAGAGAGATAAACTTTTTATCTCTCTCAATTTTCAACCTTTATTGCTGAAAAGGTGTAAGCTTTAAAGAACTTCATTTAATAATAATTAGAATCAAAATCTAACTTTATTAATGGAGTAATAAAAAATGAAAATTTATGATAATCTTTGCAGTATTATAAAAAATAACGCAGAAAAAGTAACATACTCTAACGCAGATAATACTTTAAAAAAAATAAAAAATCAGCTTTCCTCGGTCGAAAACTCTAATCAAATTTATACAACAGTAGAGAAAAACACACTCTCTATTTTAAAAAATATTGAGTTAAATAAGACTTCTTCTAATGATATAAAAGATAGTTCTTTATTAGATCAACAATGTATTGAATCAATAATAAAAATAAATAATATGTGTAAGCATAAAGATATTTTCTCAATAGGACAATACAACAAAATATTAAGTAAAATTGAAAAAGAGAATATAAAAAAAATAAGTCAAGAAAGTGAGGCAAGTAAAAAAGAAACTCTTTTAAAAATTAAAGAAGAGCTATTTAATAAAATAAAAGGACCCAACGAGAAAATAAAAGAACTCATTGACGTACATTATCAATGCTTTCAGGAAATAACAAAAGAAATTGAAAACACTGATAATAAAAACATCCCTGAAAAAATAAATGAATATAACAAATACAAATCCAAAATTATCGATAAAATAAATAACCATGAAATTAACAATGAAGATTTAACAGATCCTACTGAACTCAGACAATATATAAAAGAACTTCAAGAATATAATAAAAATCTAAATAAATTTATTGAAATAATAAATGGTATTACTCACAGATATGAAAAAGAATTAGAAATACTTAGCGATCACCATTTTAAATTACCTGATGATAAAATTTTAAATATGCTAAACTATCATCTAGATAAATTAAAAGGAGTGAGCTTACAAATTAATTAATCTTTTAAATAAATCCAAACTAAAGTTTTCTAATAGGCTTCTTTTTAGAAGCCTATTTTTTAATAATTTAATAAACCCGATAACCACCATATTTCTTTGCAAATTGATTAAATTTACCGAAATCAATTAAAGCAATTTCTAAAGAGCGATGTGCGAGATGCGACATTTTTGCGATTTTTTCAACAAAAACTCGGTTATCTTCTAGCAGTTTAGCAGTAAGTGTAGCAGCAATTATTTCACACTCTTTTGGTGTGACTATCCAACCATCATTAGTAGCAAATTTATGGATAGGGATATTACCGTCTTTCTCACTTTCTTTTGCTAATAGCGCCTCTTCTTCTTTCATTGCCTGTTTAAATAATTCTATTTCTTCTTTAACAGGTTCTGGAGTAGTAGGAATTTGATGATAAATATAATCGCCCACTTCTTCGATTCGTGCCGGTGTCATTTCGGCTTTCAGCCAAATTTTATCAAATGCTTTTTCGTCTAAAATTGCCTCTGTATCTAAACTTCCGGTTAATTGCATCAGATTTAAAAAAGCATTAATTAACACTTCATTTAATGGATAGCTCCCTTTGACTAAAGAAGGGAAAGGGATTTCAGTGCCAGCGGGCGGAGTTTTCTGAAGATACAAAGTATAACTCATCGTTATGTCCTTTTTTTCTGATACAAGTTCTCAGCTTAAACACCTTTAATGGGAACTGCCAGAGAAAATAACAAGGGGATATTACTATCCCCTCGCTATTTATTGCATTATTGAGATCTGAAAATAAAAATAAACTAAGAGTCATACCCTAAATTAGGCGCTAACCAACGTTCAACTTCACTGACACTCATTCCTCGGCGTTTTGCATAATCTTCAACCTGATCTTTTTGAATTTGAGCAACGGCGAAATATTTACTGTCAGGGTGGCTAAAATACCAACCCGACACTGAAGCACCAGGCCACATAGCATACGCATCAGTTAGTTTCATCCCAATGCGATTTTCAACATCAAGTAATTGCCAAATTTTTGCTTTTTCTGTATGTTCAGGACAAGCAGGGTACCCCGGCGCAGGTCTTGTTCCTTGATATTTTTCTCGAATAAGCTCGTCATTAGAGAGGTTTTCATTAGGGCTATAACCCCAAATTTTTGTTCTCACTTGTTGGTGAAGGTATTCCGCAAATGCTTCAGCAAGACGATCCGATAGTGCTTTTACCATAATTTTATTGTAATCATCATGGGCATTATCATAAGCATTGGCGAGCGTGTCTTCCTCTAACCCTCCTGTTACAGCAAAAGCACCAAAATAGTCAGGAACACCGCTTTCTATGGGAGCAATAAAATCTGCTAAACAGTAGTTAGGAAACTCTTTTTTCTCTGTTTGCTGACGTAAATGGCAACTGTACAATAATTTATGCTGCCGGCTTTCATCTTGATAAATAACAATATCATCACCCAGACGATTAGCTGGGAAGATCCCCACAATACCTTTAGGTGTGAGTAAGTTTTCATGACTTAGCTTATCCAGCATCGCGTTCGCATCAGCAAATACCCGTTTCGCCTCTTCGCCCACCACATCATCTTCTAAAATACGCGGATATTTTCCTGCTAAAGACCATGTCATAAAAAAAGGCGTCCAGTCGATATATTCACGCAACACATCAATACTTGCAGTAATTTCTTGCACACCAAGTTGATTCGGTTTTGGGGGCATGTAATTTTGCCAATCAATTTTAAGTGCATTGGATCGTGCAATGTCTAAAGAGACTGGCGGTGTACGTGGTTTTTTTCTAGCGTATTGTTGGCGCACTACTTCATATTCACGCCGTGTTTTTGCAACAAAATCAGCTTTTTGAGTTTCAGATAACAGAGCTGCGACAACACCTACCGTACGTGATGCATTCTGCACATAAACAGTAGGGTGGCTATAATTTGGCTCTATTTTTACGGCAGTATGGGCTTTAGATGTTGTTGCGCCACCAATCATTAATGGCAACGAGAAACCTCTCCTTTCCATCTCTTTAGCCACATTCACCATTTCATCAAGTGATGGGGTAATCAGACCTGAAAGACCAATAATATCAACTTTTTCATCAATCGCCGTTTGCAGGATCTTATCGCAAGGTACCATCACCCCCAGATCGATAATCTCATAGTTATTACACTGCAAAACAACACCCACAATATTTTTACCAATATCGTGAACATCCCCTTTTACGGTAGCGAGTAAAATTTTACCTGCGGAAGTACCTGCTTGTTTTGTCGCTTGAATATAGGGTTCAAGATAAGCAACCGCTTGTTTCATCACCCTTGCTGATTTCACAACTTGAGGTAAAAACATCTTCCCTTCGCCAAACAAATCACCCACTGTATTCATACCATTCATCAGTGGCCCTTCAATAACTTCAATTGGGCTTGATACTTGTTGACGACAAGCTTCTGTATCTTCAACAATAAATTCGGTGATCCCTTTAACTAAAGCGTACTCTAGACGTTTCTCTACATCCCATTGTCGCCATTCAGCAAGTTGATGGTTTTGTTCATCGCTTTTCGTTCCACGATAACGCTCTGCCAATGCTAATAGATTATCTGTGCTTTCTTCATGGCGATTTAAAATAACGTCTTCTACAGCATTACGTAGCTCATCCGGTAATGAGTCGTAAATAGCAAGTTGCCCTGCATTCACAATCCCCATATCCATACCATTTTTTACGGCGTAATAAAGAAAAACAGAGTGAATAGCTTCACGAACAGGATCGTTACCCCGAAATGAGAATGAAACATTAGAAACACCGCCAGAAATTAAGGCATATGGGAGTTGAGATTTAATATCGGCACAGACTTCAATGAAATCAACAGCATAATTATTATGTTCTGCAATCCCTGTAGCGACAGCAAAAATATTAGGATCGAAAATAATATCTTCTGGTGGAAAACCTGCTTGTTCTGTTAATAGTTGATAAGCTCGACGACAAATTTCGATTTTACGCTCTCGAGTATCCGCTTGGCCCACTTCATCAAATGCCATAACAACGACAGCGGCACCATATTTACGCACTAATTTAGCATGTTCAAGAAAAGGAATTTCTCCCTCTTTCATAGAAATCGAGTTAACAATTCCCTTGCCTTGAATACATTTCAAACCTTCTTCAATGACTTCCCATTTGGAAGAGTCAATCATTACAGGGACTTTAGCAATATCAGGTTCACCAGCAATAAGATTGAGAAAACGTGTCATTGCTTCAACAGCATCTAACATGCCTTCATCCATGTTGATATCAATAATTTGAGCACCGTTTTCAACTTGTTGACGTGCAACATCTAAGGCTTCTTGATAATTACCTTCTTTTATCAATCGCTTAAATTTAGCAGAACCTGTTACGTTAGTTCGTTCCCCCACATTCACAAATAGTGAATTCTCATCAATCACTAAAGGCTCTAAACCTGAAAGGCGACACGCTTTCTTAAGGGACGGTAATACTCTTGGCGCAATACCTTCTACTGCTTGTGAAATTGCAAGAATATGTGCAGGTGTTGTTCCACAACATCCCCCTACAATATTGAGAAATCCGGCTTGCGCCCACTCTTTAATTTGCTCAGCCATTTCTTGAGCATCTAAGTCATAACCTCCAAATGCGTTAGGTAAACCAGCATTAGGGTGAGCGCTGACATAGGTCTCAGAAATTTGCGAAAGTGTTTGAATATATTGGCGTAATTCTTTAGGGCCTAATGCACAGTTTAAGCCAAATGAGAGTGCATCAGCATGGCGCAAAGAGTGGTAGAACGCTTCTGTTGTTTGACCCGTTAAAGTTCTTCCTGAGGCATCTGTAATAGTGCCAGAGATCATCACAGGTAATTCAATATTCAGCGCTTCAAATTCACATTTAATCGCAAAAATAGCTGCTTTCGCATTTAATGTGTCGAAAATAGTTTCAACCATAATTAAATCGACGCCGCCTTTAATTAATCCTCGAATTGCTTCTCGATAAGCATCCACCAGCTTATCAAATGAAACATTACGAAATGCAGGATCATTTACATCAGGAGATATGGACGCCGTTCTATTTGTTGGTCCTAAAACACCAGCAACATAACGCGGTTTATCGGGTGTTAAGACACTCCATTTATCTGCACAGGTTTTCGCTAATTTTGCGGCCTCTTCATTCAACTCAAAACAGAGCGACTCCATCTGATAATCAGCCATCGCAATGGATGTTGAGTTAAAGGTGTTGGTTTCAACAATATCAGCACCCGCTTGAAAGTAGGCATCATGTATATCTGCAATAATCTGGGGTTGTGTTAACACTAAAAGATCATTATTTCCTTTAACATCACAACCCCAATTAGCAAAACGCCCACCTCGATAATCAGCTTCTGTTAGTTGGTATTGCTGGATCATTGTACCCATTGCGCCATCGAGTACTAAGATACGTTTTTCTAATGCTTCCACCAGTTGTTGTTTTATGTTTGCCACGTTGTTTCCTCTTAACCGAGAATGTTTTTATTCTTATTTCTTTATTTTTCTTTCGTTGTTTTTTTATCCTACCATATCTTTTTATAAAGATTTCTAAGACGAAGATGAGAGATTTTCACTCAGTGATAAATGCTTTTAATAAATATTTCTTATCACACACTTTGTTTTGAAAAATGCAGTGATCGGAGGAGTTTTATTATGCGAGATAGTTCATAATAGATATTAATATGGATAGCATTTCTGGAGTGTATGCATGACAGTTTCCCCTACAAATAAAAAAGTGCGTAAGACGAAAACAACTGCCACTCAAAGTACCGCACAAGGAGGCCCTGTTCAGTCATTAAGTCGTGGGCTAACATTATTGGAATATATTTCCGAATCTCCTGGTGGTATCGCCCTAACAGATCTCGCCTTTCAAGCTGGGTTGCCTAATTCCACAACACACCGCTTACTCACTACACTTCAGCAACATGGTTTTGTCCGTCAAGTTGGAGATTTAGGCTTGTGGGTTGTTGGTACGCACGCTTTTATTGTTGGCAGTAGCTTTCTGCAAACTCGTAATCTTTTAGTAATGGTGCATCCTATTTTGCGTCAGTTGATGGAAGATTCTGGTGAAACCGTCAATCTGGCGATCCTTGACCAAATTGAATTTGATGCCGTGATTGTCGATCAAGTGCAATGTAATGCACTAATGAGAATGTCGGCGCCTATTGGTGGTAAATTACCGATGCATGCATCAGGTGCCGGTAAAGCATTTCTTTCAACGTTACCAGAAAATAAATTGCTACCGCTACTCCAGAAAAAAGGCTTAATGGCCTATACACCTCACACCAAAACTCTCCCTTCTTCTTTAAAAGAAAATTTGGAGCAAGCCCGTAAACAAGGCTTTTCTTTCGATGACGAGGAGCATGCTTTAGGCTTACGCTGTATTGGTGCTTGTATTTATGATGAACACCACCAACCTTTTGCTGCAATTTCACTTTCAGGCCCTGTTTCTAGAATGACTGATTCACGTATCACTGAATTAGGCGCTATGGTTATCAAGGCTGCAAAACAAATTAGCCGTGAATACGGTGGTGTAAAAAGCTGATCCTATCTTTCACCTTCCTCATTACCAAGCAATGAGGAAGGAACTCCCTAATTAAACCGATTCAGCTTTTTAAAAAGACAGCTTTTCGGCTTTATATTCGTTAAATATTAAAAAACTGTTATTTATCACCTAAAAAAATTGATGTTGATCACAGATGTTGTTTAAGACGCATTAAGGGTATTGCAACTCTTCTTGTTACCCGTAACAATGTTACCGGTAACAAATACTATAGCTAAATTCAAATACTCTCTTTTCATAGCCAATAGTAACGCTCATCACCCTGTGTGAATAAAGGAAGCATCATTATGAACCCTAAAAACCATGATCCAATTCAGAACGACTTTGTTCCGCTTAACGAGACTGTAAAACAGGTAACAGAGCGCATTATTGCTCGCTCACAATTGACTCGTCGTGCTTATCTGAAAAAAATCGAAGCCGCAAAAAGCCAAACAGTGCATCGCGCTCAATTGGCCTGCGGTAATTTAGCTCATGGTTTTGCTGCTTGTCAGGCTGACGATAAAAATCGCCTGAAAAATATGGTTCATAATGATATTGCCATTATCACTGCTTACAATGATATGTTGTCAGCTCATCAGCCGTATGAAAATTATCCTCAAAAAATTAAAAAGGCATTGCATGCTGTTGGTGCCGTAGGGCAAGTTGCAGGGGGTGTTCCTGCTATGTGTGATGGTGTAACTCAAGGTCAAGATGGGATGGAATTATCACTCCTGAGTCGTGATGTGATTGCGATGTCAGCCGCTGTCGGTTTATCCCATAATATGTTTGATGGTGCACTCTATTTAGGGATCTGCGATAAAATTGTTCCTGGACTGACGATGGCAGCGCTCTCTTTTGGTCATCTTCCTGCTATTTTTGTTCCAGCAGGCCCTATGACGAGTGGTTTACCAAATAAAGAAAAAGTGCGTATTCGCCAACTTTATGCTGAAGGTAAAGTGGATCGTCATGCTTTATTAGAAGCCGAAGCTGCGTCTTACCATAGCATTGGCACATGCACTTTTTACGGTACAGCGAACTCAAATCAGATGGTCATGGAAATGATGGGGTTACATTTACCCGGTACTTCTTTTGTTCACCCAGATACACCATTGCGTGACGCATTGACTGATGCAGCAGCTAGCCAAATAGTACGTCTTACTGAAAACTCAGGTAATTACCTCCCTATCGGTCAATTAGTTGACGAGAAGGTAATTGTAAACGGCATTATTGCTCTATTAACAACCGGAGGATCAACCAATCTGACAATGCACTTAGTTGCAATGGCACGAGCGGCTGGCATTATCATTAATTGGGATGATTTCTCTGAACTTTCGCAAGTTGTGCCACTTATTGCTCGTATTTATCCTAATGGCCCTGCCGATATCAACCAGTTTCAAGCAGCAGGTGGTATCGCACTAATTATTCGTGAACTACTGAAAAAAGGCTTAATTCACCGTGATGTCAATACTGTTGCAGGATTTGGCATTGAGCGTTATACCTTAGAACCTTGGCTAAATGAGGGCAAACTTGATTGGCGCGAGGGTACGATAAGCTCTTTAGATAAAGACGTCATTGCTGATATCAATACACCATTTTCATCACATGGTGGTACACAAGTGATGCAAGGTAATTTAGGCAGAGCTGTAATGAAAACTTCTGCCGTACCTGATGAAAATAAAATTATCGAAGCCCCAGCTGTGGTGTTTAATAGCCAACATGATATTGCCACTAAATTTGAAGCTGGTGAGCTAAATAAAGATTGTGTTGTGGTTGTGCGTTATCAAGGGCCACAAGCCAACGGTATGCCAGAATTACATAAATTAATGCCACCATTAGGGGTGTTAATGGATAAAGGCTACAAAGTAGCATTAGTTACCGATGGCCGACTTTCAGGCGCATCTGGTAAAGTGCCCGCTGCAATTCATGTCACTCCTGAAGCCATTAATGGTGGTTTATTATCCAAAGTACACGATGGTGATATCATTCGTGTTAATGGTAAAACAGGTGAGTTAACACTCCTTGTTGATGAACAAACACTCAATGCTCGCCAAGATAAGATGCCTGATTTAAGTACGAACAATATAGGCTGTGGCCGTGAACTGTTTGTGAATTTGCGTCGTCATTTATCCGGAGCTGAACAAGGTGCTTGTTGTATTGATTTTTAATACCAACAAGTTTTAATGCCTAACGAGGAGCAGATTTAATTCATTTGCTCACCATTTTCTAATTAGGAAATACAAATGATGAATCATTGGAATACAAGTGCAGAGTCTGTACTAAAATCAGGGCCAGTTGTTCCTGTTATTGTTATTAATCATATTGATGAAGCTGTGCCTATTGCCAAAGCATTAGTTGCAGGTGGCGTAAAAGTTTTAGAAGTCACATTACGTACTGATTGCGCTATTGAAGCTATTCGCCGTATTGCGAAAGAAGTCCCAGAAGCCATTGTAGGTGCAGGGACCGTGATTAATCCGCAACAGTTAGCACAAGTTACTGAAGCAGGCGCTCAATTTGCTATTAGCCCAGGGTTAACAGAAGCGCTACTCAAAGCAGCTGTAGCTGGAACGATCCCTTTAATTCCGGGTATTTCAACAGTTTCTGAGCTAATGCTCGGTATGAGTTATGGCTTAAATGAATTTAAGTTTTTCCCTGCTGAAGCCAACGGGGGTGTTAAGGCATTAAAAGCGATTGCAGGACCATTCTCAAAAGTTCGCTTCTGTCCAACCGGAGGCATATCACCAGATAATTACCGTAATTACCTAGCGCTAGAAAGTGTACTTTGTATTGGTGGCTCTTGGTTAGTCCCTAATGATGCGGTTAAAGCAGGTGATTTTCAGCGTATTACTGAATTAGCTAGAGAAGCTGTTGCTGGTGCTCAGTGCTAATTTTTGCAATAAAATATAGTTAGCCCAATAAAGATAGGTATCCCCTTTATGCCTATCTTTGTTTTAACCTTTTTTACCCTGATGGATCACGATAAGCAAATCGCTTAGTTTGAGAATAAGCGTAAACATCTTCAATATACCCTTCTTTAATTCTTTGCTGTTGTTGTTGCCAATATTCTGGTGATAAAAGATCACGATGTTGAGCCTCAAAATAATGACAAACTTGTTTATCGCTGCATAAAAAATAACGAAATTCTTCAGGAAAAACATCATTAAGCGCAACGCTATACCAAGGTTCACTAGCTAATTCGTCTTCAGGATAGCGGGCCGGAGGGATCGCCCGAAAATTCATATCTGTCATATAACTAATTTCATCATAATCATAAAAAATAACACGATGATGGCGAGTCACTCCAAAGTTTTTAAATAACATGTCACCCGGAAAAATGTTTGCAGCAATAAGCTCTTTTAATGCTTGTCCGTAGTCTTCGACGACAGCCTTGAGTTGATTATCATTACATTGCGCCATATAGATATTGAGAGGTGTCATTCTGCGTTCCATATAAAGATGGCGGATCAGTAGTTTATCGCCTAGATCTTCCAATTTATTTGGGATCTCCTGTTCAAAGACAGCCATTAGCTCAGGGCTAATTCTTTTTTTATCGACCACAAAATTCTCAAATTCTTGAGTATCTGCCATTCTCCCAACACGATCGTGCTCTTTAACTAATTGATAGCACTCTTTTACGCGCTCAGAGGTGATCGTTTTTTGTGGCGCAAATTTATCTTTGATCACTTTAAAAACGCGATCATACGTCGGTAATGTAAATACCAACATCACCATACCTTTTACTCCAGGTGCTTCGATAAATTGCTCCGATGAAAAATTCATAAAAGCAAGGTATTCGCGGTAGTATTCTGTTTTACCGTGCTTTTGACATCCAATAGACATATAAAGCTCAGCGACAGATTTCCCCGGTAATATATCTCTTAACCATGCAACTAATGCCGCAGGAAATGGTGCATAAACCATAAAATAAGAGCGGGCAAAACCAAAGACAATGCTGGCCTCATCTGCGGTTATCAAACAAGTATCAATCAATAATTGTTGTTCAATATTATGAATAGGTAATAGAAACGGAATATATTGATTATCAATAACAATTTTACCTATTAGCCAAGCAGCTTTATTGCGATAAAAGAGTTCATTTGCAATATGAAATTCCGCATTACGTAACTGAAAAGCAGAAAACTGAGCATTTAGCACATTACAGATTGAATTAATATCTCGTTGCTTATTTTGCCACGGCAACCGTAAAGGTAAGCGCGATAAGATATCTTGCAATAATGTCGGTAAATCACTTTGAATAACAAACTGCTTTGATAATGGTCGAGGTGCTTGTGTAAAGCGATAAGCAGGTTGTGATGAAAAAACAAAAAGATTTTTTTTATTCAATTCACGATGGTGAAACAGGCGACAATAGACAGAATTAAAAAAGCTTTCTGCAATCTCAAATCGAGGGTAATTGGGGAGTAATAATGTATAGTTTTCTTTTACTTTTTGTAAAAAAAGGCTTTCTTTATCAATGTCGTGACGAATACATCTAAGTTGTTCAACCACTAATCCAACATGATTATCATATAAACGGATGCGCTCTTTCATCGCCAGTTGAGCACTATGCCAATCTGCTTGTTCAAAACGATATTGAGCTCCTGACGTTATCTCAAGGAAACGACCATATTGAGCATCAAAACCCTGTAAAATTGTTTGAGCAATCAAATCTTCTGGCGTCATTCACAACCTCACGAAAAAGAGGAGCATCCTGCTCCTGAATTATCACCACAAAAATAGATAATAATATTTTTAAACTTTAGAATTGCTGCTCTTCTGTTGAGCCTGTTAGTGCCGTTACAGAAGATATGCCACCTTGAATAATCGTCGTGACTTTATCAAAATATCCTGTTCCCACTTCTTGTTGATGTGATGAGAAGGTATAGCCTTGATTAAGTGCAGCAAATTCTTTTTCTTGTACTTTTTCAACGTAATGCTTCATACCTTCGCCTTTAGCGTAGTCATGTGCCAAATCAAACATGTTGAACCACATGCTATGAATACCCGCTAAAGTAATAAACTGGAATTTATATCCCATTGCAGAAAGCTCATCTTGGAAATGCGCAATCGTGCGATCATCAAGATTCTTTTTCCAGTTAAAGGAAGGAGAACAGTTATAAGCCAACATTTTCCCTGGATATTTATCGTGAATAGCCTCAGCAAACTTAGCCGCCATTTTCAGATCAGGGAGAGATGTTTCACACCACACCAAATCGGCATAAGGCGCATAAGCAAGGCCACGGCTAATGGCTTGATCAATACCCGCATGGGTACAGAAGAAACCTTCAGGTGTACGTTCTCCTGTTAAGAACGAACTATCATAAGGATCGCAATCTGAAGTTAAGAGATCCGCGGCATCGGCATCTGTTCTTGCAACTAACAAAGTTGGTACATCAGACACATCAGCCGCTAAACGTGCCGCAACCAATTTTTGTACAGCTTCTTGAGTTGGAACAAGTACTTTCCCACCCATATGACCGCATTTTTTCACTGCTGCTAACTGATCTTCAAAGTGAACCCCCGCAGCCCCAGCTTCAATCATAGCCTTCATTAATTCAAAGGCATTTAATACGCCACCAAAACCAGCTTCTGCATCAGCCACAATAGGAAGGAAAAAATCAATATAGTCTTTATGTTGAGGACCAATACCGTTAGACCACTGAATTTGATCTGCTCGTCTAAAGGTATTATTAATACGCTGAACAACATTAGGTACCGAATCAACCGGATATAAAGACTGATCAGGATACATGCTTGCCGCAGTGTTAGCATCAGCAGCGACTTGCCAGCCTGAAAGATAAACCGCTTCTAACCCGGCTTTTGCCTGTTGCAAAGCTTGCCCACCGGTTAAAGCCCCTAATGCATTCACATAACCTTTTTTCGATTTTCCATTTAATGATGACCAAAGCCTTTGAGCGCCGCGTCGTGCTAAGGTATGTTCTGGGTTAACCGAACCTCTTAATTTAATGACATCTTCAGCGCTATAAGGACGAGTAATCCCTTTCCAGCGAGGTTGTTCCCACTCTTTCTCTAATTGGGCGATTTGCTCTGATCTACTAATAGTCATAAAAACAGCTCCTATAAATACGGTAGTGATGATGTTTGCAGTTTATAAATACGTTTTGACGTATCTTTTTTAATTTAAAAGTTGATAACCCGGCAAAGTCAGAAAATCGACTAATTCATCTTGGGTTGTAATGTTATCCATCAAAGAAGCGGCTTCTTTAAAACGCCCTTCTTCAAAACGAGTATCACCGACTTCTTGGCGTATCACCTCAAGCTCCTCTTTCAACATTTTACGAAAGAGAACTTTAGTCACAATTTGCCCATCAGACAGCGTTTTTTGGTGGCGTATCCATTGCCAAATAGAAGTACGTGATATTTCTGCCGTTGCCGCATCTTCCATTAATCCATAGATAGGTACGCAACCATTACCAGAAATCCACGCTTCGATATATTGCACAGCAACACGGATATTAGCTCTCATACCTTTTTCAGTTCTTTCGCCCGTACAAGGTGCTAATAACATTTCTGCCGTTATTTTTTCATTACGTTGTACATCGAGTTGATTTGAGCGAGCTCCCAGTACCGCATCAAAAGCAGCTAATACGGTTTCAGCAAGCCCAGGATGGGCAATCCAAGTACCATCATGGCCATTTGTTGCTTCAAGCTCTTTATCATCGAACACTTTTTTCAAAATGACGCCGTTTTGTTCCGGATCTCGACTTGGAATAAATGCTGACATTCCTCCCATCGCAAAAGCACCACGCTTATGGCAAGTTTGAACAAGTAAACGAGAATAAGCACTCAAGAAAGGCTGAGTCATCGTGATCCCTTGTCTATCTGGTAATACACGATCAGGATAATTTTTTAATGTCTTGATATAGCTAAAAATATAATCCCAACGGCCACAGTTAAGCCCAACAATATGCTCTTTCATGTGGAAAAGAATTTCTTCCATTTGGAAAACAGCGGGTAAGGTTTCAATTAATACCGTGGCTTTAATAGTTCCTGTTGCTAAACCAAAGCGCTTTTCAGTGAAATGAAAAACATCACTCCACCATTTCGCCTCTTGCCATGTTTGCAATTTAGGAATGTAGAAATATGGCCCACTTCCTTTTTCTAACAGCGCTTTGTGGTTATGATAAAAATACAATGCAAAATCAAATACCCCCCCAGAAATAGGTTTCCCCTGCCATAACACATGTTTTTCAGGAAGATGTAATCCTCTAACCCTGGCAATCAATACTGCCGGTGACGCTTTAAGTTGATAGCATTTACCCTGTTCATTGGTATAAGAAATGGTACCTTTGACGGCATCGCGTAAATTGATTTGCCCATCAATCACTTTGTCCCATGTAGGAGCCAAGGAATCCTCAAAGTCCGCCATAAAAACTTTTACATTGGCATTTAATGCATTGATAACCATTTTGCGATCAACAGGTCCTGTTATTTCAACACGACGGTCTTGTAGATCTTTAGGTATTGGATTGACTTTCCACTCTGAGCTTATAATGGAATTTGTTTCCGAAATAAAATCAGGAAGCATTCCATTATCAACCTTATTTTTCCACTGTTCTCTTTCTGCTAATAAAGTATCCCTTTTCTCTGAAAAATGATTAACCAAATCAGTTAAAAACAATTTAACATCTTGATTTATCATCTCTTTTTCTTGTTCACCAAAAGATTGCGTAAAATTTAATTCTTCTGTTATTAACGATTGTGACATTCTGCATTCCCCTAAAATCGTTTACACACCTGATTAAGATTAATGTAGTTTTCACAAAAATCAAAAATGAATTCCATTTTTATTTAAATATTTTTTAACAATGTGATTACAATAGTGTTTTTTTATTGTACAAAAATGAAAGTTTCAAAAATAACTCGAGGGATCTTGAAGAGATCGCTAGCGAAAGGAAAAAAAGAATATCCATACTTGATGATTTTACCTATATAGCTTTTTCTTATATGAATATTCTTCATACACAACATGAAGACCTCGACATTCAAAAAGTTATTAGCTAAATTTAGGCTTCTAGATGTCTAGATGTTTTTTAGAGGTTATTGAAATGCCAATTAGAGTACCCGATGAGCTACCCGCAGTCAGTTGTTTACAAAAAGAGAATGTCTTCGTCATGACATCCAGTAGAGCAAGTATTCAAGATATTCGCCCTTTAAAAGTGCTTATCCTTAATTTAATGCCAAAGAAAATAGAAACAGAAAACCAATTTCTGCGGTTGCTTTCTAATAGCCCTCTGCAAATTGATATTCAATTATTACGTATTGATTCTCGTATCCCTAAAAATACGCCTGTAGAGCATCTCGATACTTTCTATTGCGATTTTGACCAAATTAAAGAACAAAACTTTGATGGTCTTATTGTTACAGGGGCGCCATTAGGATTAGTCGAATTTGAAGATGTGGCTTATTGGGGTGAAATTAAGGAAATTATTACATGGGCTAAAGAGCATGTCACTTCAACGCTTTTTATTTGCTGGGCAGCTCAAGCTGGGTTAAATATTTTATATGGATTACCAAAATATACGCTAGAACAAAAAATTTCAGGAGTATATCGTCATAGCACTTGCTCGCCTCTTTCATTATTAACTCGCGGATTTGACGAGACTTTTTTTGCACCTCATTCTCGTTACGCTGGGTTTCCTATCGATTTTATTCAACATAATACTGATTTAGAGATCCTTGCGACTTCAGAAGAAGCAGGCGCTTATTTGTTTGCATCAAAAGATAAAAGAGTCGTCTTTGCAACAGGGCATCCAGAATACGATCCCAATACACTAGCAGATGAATATCATCGCGATGTAAAAGCAGGACTAGATCCTCAATTACCAGAAAATTATTTTCCTAATAATGATCCAAGTAAAAAACCTATTGCTTCTTGGCGTAGTCATGGCCATTTATTGTTTGCAAACTGGTTGAATTACTATGTTTATCAGATAACACCGTTCGATCTTGCTCATATGAATCCAACTTTAGATTAAAGAAAAACCCCAAAATCAATTTGGGGTTTAAGATAATCATTTACCAAGCTAAGAATTATTTATAGCGATGAGCCAATGCATTAGCAGCAATCATTGCATTATAAACATCGTCTTCAGTGACTTTCATTGGCATATTACCCATGGTATCACCTTCAGCACAGGCAATTTTCGCCACGGTACGCCATTCGCTTTCAATGAATTCTTTCATACCCATATCTTCAAGTGTCAGTGGTAATTCTGCCGCTTTAATAATACGGATCACTTCATCAATTTCTTCTTGTGGTGCGTTTTCTAATACTAATTGTGTTAGTAAACCAAAGACAACTTTCTCACCATGTTGAACGCGATGTAAAGACTCAACTGCAGACATACCATTGTTGACCGCATGAGCAGCGGCTAATCCGCCAGCTTCGGCACCAACACCACTAAGATAAATTGTTGCTTCAATAGTTTGTTCTAATGCAGGTGTAGTAATTTTATGACGGATAGCATCCATTGCTTTATCAATGTTTTCACTTAACATCTCAAAACATAATTGTGCTAAACCGAGGCCTGTACGTGATGGGCGTTGATTGACTAAGTTTAAACCGTCTGCTTGATAGCAAGCACGTGCTTCAAAGTAAGTTGCTAGAGCATCACCAACACCTGCTGAGAAAAAACGTTGTGGAGCAGAGGCAATAATCGCCGTGTCTGCAATAACAACATCCGGGTTTTGTGGTAAAAATAAATATTTATCAAATTCACCATTTTCTTTGTATAACACAGAAAGTGCAGTGCAAGGTGCGTCAGTAGAGGCAATTGTAGGGAATAAAATAACAGGAATATGTTGATAGTAAGCAACCGCTTTAGACACGTCTAATGTCTTTCCGCCCCCAATACCAATAATAACGTTAGCTTTATTCTTAACCGCAATTTGGCCAAGGCGATTAACTTCAGCTTCAGTACATTCGTAATTAAATTTTTCAACAATCGCTTCAATTTTATTTTCTTTTAGAGAAGGAAGTGCTTCTTTAGTTACTTTTTCTAAGAAAAATTCATCACTAATAATAAAAGCATTATCACCAAAATCTTTAACGTATTTACCAACGGAAGCAAGAAGTTGGCTACCAATAAAGAATTTTTTTGGGGAGGTTACAGAACGAGGTAATATAGACGACATAACTAAATTCCTTTATTTTAGATTTTGCTATAAACAATAGCAGAATTAGTATTTCATCTTACCTCTCATCAGAATATGAATCTAGTAAACTCTCTGATAGATATTACCTTATATATTGATATTTCCTTATTTAAAGTCATATAAAACAAATGGTTATTTTTAAATAATTTTGAAATAGCAGATTAATTACGTATTTATATCTATAATATAAGCATTGTTTTATAACTAAAATAACGCAGTTTAGGATCATCAATGACACTTATACGAGAAAAACTGACATTACCTGCAAATGCCAATAAACTCTTATTACACTCTTGTTGTGCCCCTTGTTCTGGTGAAGTCATGGAAGCATTACAAGCTTCAGGCATTGAATATACAATCTTTTTTTACAACCCCAATATTCATCCTCAAAAAGAGTATTTAATTCGTAAAGAGGAAAATATCCGTTTTGCTAAGAAACATAATATTCCTTTTGTTGATGCCGATTATGATACTGACAATTGGTTTGAAAGAGCTAAGGGAATGGAAAAAGAACCTGAACGTGGTATCCGATGCACAATGTGTTTTGATATGCGTTTTGAAAGAACTGCTCTTTATGCCGCTGAAAATGGTTTTTCTGTTATTTCAAGTTCACTTGGGATCTCTCGGTGGAAAGATATGAAACAGATAAATAGTTGTGGGGAAAGAGCAGTAGCACCTTATCCAAATATAGTTTATTGGGATTATAATTGGCGTAAAAAAGGTGGCTCAGCCAGAATGATAGAAATAAGTAAAAGAGAACGGTTCTACCAACAAGAATATTGCGGATGTATTTATTCGTTAAGAGATACAAATAAATATCGTAAATCACAAGGTCGAGAACTTATTAAGATTGGTGTTCAATATTATACTGCTTAGATCTTTTTTCCTTTTATTCTAGGCATTACAAACGTGATGCCATAAAAAGGACAACACAATAAATCGTTATTTGATATACAGACATGCTATATTCACGCTATAACAACATATTATTTTATTAAGGTGATTTCTTGTGGAAGACGCTGTTATTCTCGTAGATAAAAATGATAATGAGCTGGGAACGATGCCAAAGCTTGAAGCTCATATTGTAGGCGCCTTACATAGAGCCTTTTCAATATTTATTTTTAATTCAAAGCGGCAATTACTTATTCAACAACGTGCAATATCTAAATATCACTCTGGTGGTTTATGGGCAAACACTTGTTGTAGTCATCCGCTTCCAAACGAATTAGTTTCAAATGCTATTCATCGCCGTTTAGATGAAGAATTAGGCATGAAATGTGATATGCAATCTATTGGAACTATTCTGTATAACGAGAAAGTGACAGATGATCTGATAGAACATGAATTTGATCATCTATTTCTTGGGTTTAGTGACGAATTACCACTGAGTAATCCAGATGAAGTGATGAATTATCGCTGGATCTCTCTCGATTCTCTTTATCAAGATATTGAAGAGAACGCACAAAATTACAGTGTTTGGTTTCGTTATATATTAAATCGGATGGGAATTGAGCAATTGTCTCGTTGGGGACAAGGCATTATTTAGCAATTATCTTATTAATGCTCTAAATAAAATAAGCGACTCATATCTTTAGTCTTTTTTCTATATAGTCACTATTAAATTCAATTAATTAGCGATTAATGTATGAGTTACAAAACCCCAAACGCAAAAAAGCCAACCCATTGGGTTGGCTTTCTCGTCTTATTTAATGCCTGGCAGTTCCCTACTCTCACATGGGGAGACCCCACACTACCATCGGCGCTACAACGTTTCACTTCTGAGTTCGGCATGGGATCAGGTGGGGCCGCTGCGCTATGGCCGCCAAGCAAATTCGGTTTATTACCCGCTTCCTTCCTTTCAGTCAGTCGCCAGTAATGTCAATCTTAAACAAGCTTACTTCATCTACTGTCTGTCTCTCAGACAAAACACCTTCGGTGTTGTCAGGTTAAGCCTCACGGTTCATTAGTACTGGTTAGCTCAACGTATCGCTACGCTTACACACCCAGCCTATCAACGTCTTAGTCTTAAACGTTCCTTTAGGTCACTCAAGGTGACAGGGAAGACTCATCTCGAGGCAAGTTTCCCGCTTAGATGCTTTCAGCGGTTATCTCTTCCGCACTTAGCTACCGGGCAATGCCATTGGCATGACAACCCGAACACCAGTGGTGCGTTCACTCCGGTCCTCTCGTACTAGGAGCAACCCCTCTCAATCTTCCAACGCCCACGGCAGATAGGGACCGAACTGTCTCACGACGTTCTAAACCCAGCTCGCGTACCACTTTAAATGGCGAACAGCCATACCCTTGGGACCTACTTCAGCCCCAGGATGTGATGAGCCGACATCGAGGTGCCAAACACCGCCGTCGATATGAACTCTTGGGCGGTATCAGCCTGTTATCCCCGGAGTACCTTTTATCCGTTGAGCGATGGCCCTTCCATTCAGAACCACCGGATCACTAAGACCTACTTTCGTACCTGCTCGAGCCGTCACTCTCACAGTCAAGCTGGCTTATGCCTTTGCACTAACCGCATGATGTCCGACCATGCTTAGCCAACCTTCGTGCTCCTCCGTTACTCTTTAGGAGGAGACCGCCCCAGTCAAACTACCCACCAGACACGGTCCCCGATCCAGATTATGGACCTAGGTTAGAACATCAAACGTTAAAGGGTGGTATTTCAAGGTTGACTCCATGCAGACTGGCGTCCACACTTCAAAGTCTCCCACCTATCCTACACATCAAGGCTCAATGTTCAGTGTCAAGCTATAGTAAAGGTTCACGGGGTCTTTCCGTCTTGCCGCGGGTACACTGCATCTTCACAGCGAGTTCAATTTCACTGAGTCTCGGGTGGAGACAGCCTGGCCATCATTACGCCATTCGTGCAGGTCGGAACTTACCCGACAAGGAATTTCGCTACCTTAGGACCGTTATAGTTACGGCCGCCGTTTACTGGGGCTTCGATCAAGAGCTTCTCCTTACGGATAACCCCATCAATTAACCTTCCAGCACCGGGCAGGCGTCACACCGTATACGTCCACTTTCGTGTTTGCACAGTGCTGTGTTTTTAATAAACAGTTGCAGCCAGCTGGTATCTTCGACTGGCTTCGGCTCCGTCCGCGAGGGACTTCACTTACCGCCAGCGTGCCTTCTCCCGAAGTTACGGCACCATTTTGCCTAGTTCCTTCACCCGAGTTCTCTCAAGCGCCTGAGTATTCTCTACCTGACCACCTGTGTCGGTTTGGGGTACGATTGTTGGTAACCTGAAGCTTAGAGGCTTTTCCTGGAAGCAGGGCATCAATTGCTTCACCACCTTAGTGGCTCGTCATCACACCTCAGCATTAAGTGACCGGATTTGCCTAATCACTCTGCCTACATGCTTGAACCGGGACGACCGTCGCCCGGACAACCTAGCCTTCTCCGTTCCCCCATCGCAGTTACCACCAGTACGGGAATATTAACCCGTTTCCCATCGACTACGCTTTTCAGCCTCGCCTTAGGGGTCGACTCACCCTGCCCCGATTAACGTTGGACAGGAACCCTTGGTCTTCCGGCGTGCGGGTTTTTCACCCGCATTATCGTTACTTATGTCAGCATTCGCACTTCTGATACCTCCAGCATACCTCACAGTACACCTTCGCAGGCTTACAGAACGCTCCCCTACCCAACAACACATAGTGTCGCTGCCGCAGCTTCGGTGCATGGTTTAGCCCCGTTACATCTTCCGCGCGGGCCGACTCGACCAGTGAGCTATTACGCTTTCTTTAAATGATGGCTGCTTCTAAGCCAACATCCTGGCTGTCTGAGCCTTCCCACTTCGTTTCCCACTTAACCATGACTTTGGGACCTTAGCTGGCGGTCTGGGTTGTTTCCCTCTTCACGACGGACGTTAGCACCCGCCGTGTGTCTCCCGTGATAACATTCTTCGGTATTCGCAGTTTGCATCGAGTTGGTAAGTCGGGATGACCCCCTAGTCGAAACAGTGCTCTACCCCCGAAGATGAGTTCACGAGGCGCTACCTAAATAGCTTTCGGGGAGAACCAGCTATCTCCCGGTTTGATTGGCCTTTCACCCCCATCCACAAGTCATCCGCTAATTTTTCAACATTAGTCGGTTCGGTCCTCCAGTTAGTGTTACCCAACCTTCAACCTGCCCATGGATAGATCACCGGGTTTCGGGTCTATACCCTGCAACTCATTCGCCCAGTTAAGACTCGGTTTCCCTACGGCTCCCCTATACGGTTAACCTTGCTACAGAATATAAGTCGCTGACCCATTATACAAAAGGTACGCAGTCACCCCATAAAGAGGCTCCTACTGCTTGTACGTACACGGTTTCAGGTTCTTTTTCACTCCCCTCGCCGGGGTTCTTTTCGCCTTTCCCTCACGGTACTGGTTCACTATCGGTCAATCAGGAGTATTTAGCCTTGGAGGATGGTCCCCCCATATTCAGACAGGATAACACGTGTCCCGCCCTACTCATCGAGTTCACAATAACAGCATCTTCAGATACGGGGCTATCACCCTTTACTGCCGGACTTTCCAGACCGTTCTCCTGATGCTGCTATTGATTAAGACTCTGGGCTGTTCCCCGTTCGCTCGCCGCTACTAGGGGAATCTCGGTTGATTTCTTTTCCTCGGGGTACTGAGATGTTTCAGTTCTCCCGGTTCGCTTCATGACACTATGTATTCACGTCATGATAATATCCATTGGATATTGGGTTTCCCCATTCGGAAATCGTCGGGTATAACGGTTCATATCACCTTACCGACGCTTATCGCAGATTAGCACGTCCTTCATCGCCTCTGATTGCCTAGGCATCCACCGTGTACGCTTATTCGCTTAACCTCACAACCCGAAGATGTTTCTCTCGAAGACGACTTTAAAGGTCATGGCTACACAAGCATCAATTCGTTGTTGGGCAGTGCTCGTAATGCTCACATACTTGAGTATGCTCCGCTTACTGCGCGCTGTCCGCCTAGAATTGCTGTTGTTCGCTCATGACACTCGCCTTGGAGTATCACAGATTCAAAGTTTGAGATTTTGAGAGACTCATCAATATACCTCGGTGATATATTGATTTGTTTTCAATTTTTCAGCTTGTTCCAGATTGTTAAAGAGCAAAATAATTCGCAGTATACTATTGCTAATATACTCTGAATTATTATTTTATATTCAAGAGATTATGGTGGAGCTAAGCGGGATCGAACCGCTGACCTCCTGCGTGCAAGGCAGGCGCTCTCCCAGCTGAGCTATAGCCCCATAATGCATTCTTAATACCCGTATAACCACTCCTTTTCTTCTTTATAGAAAGAAGCTTTTTCTTTAGGCAAGGCGTGGAGTCACGAAGTTTACTTTAAGTAAACGAGTGATTTCACAACGCAGCATAAAGGAAAAGTGGTAGGCCTGAGTGGACTTGAACCACCGACCTCACCCTTATCAGGGGTGCGCTCTAACCACCTGAGCTACAAGCCTATACCGGTATTTCTGCTCGTTCTTCATCAGACAATCTGTGTGAGCACTGCACATAACACGTATCTTTTAGGTAAGGAGGTGATCCAACCGCAGGTTCCCCTACGGTTACCTTGTTACGACTTCACCCCAGTCATGAATCACAAAGTGGTAAGCGCCCTCCCGAAGGTTAAGCTACCTACTTCTTTTGCAACCCACTCCCATGGTGTGACGGGCGGTGTGTACAAGGCCCGGGAACGTATTCACCGTAGCATTCTGATCTACGATTACTAGCGATTCCGACTTCATGGAGTCGAGTTGCAGACTCCAATCCGGACTACGACAGACTTTATGAGTTCCGCTTGCTCTCGCGAGGTCGCTTCTCTTTGTATCTGCCATTGTAGCACGTGTGTAGCCCTACTCGTAAGGGCCATGATGACTTGACGTCATCCCCACCTTCCTCCGGTTTATCACCGGCAGTCTCCTTTGAGTTCCCGCCATCACGCGCTGGCAACAAAGGATAAGGGTTGCGCTCGTTGCGGGACTTAACCCAACATTTCACAACACGAGCTGACGACAGCCATGCAGCACCTGTCTCAGAGTTCCCGAAGGCACTCCTCTATCTCTAAAGGATTCTCTGGATGTCAAGAGTAGGTAAGGTTCTTCGCGTTGCATCGAATTAAACCACATGCTCCACCGCTTGTGCGGGCCCCCGTCAATTCATTTGAGTTTTAACCTTGCGGCCGTACTCCCCAGGCGGTCGATTTAACGCGTTAGCTCCAGAAGCCACGGTTCAAGACCACAACCTCTAAATCGACATCGTTTACAGCGTGGACTACCAGGGTATCTAATCCTGTTTGCTCCCCACGCTTTCGCACCTGAGCGTCAGTCTTTGTCCAGGGGGCCGCCTTCGCCACCGGTATTCCTCCACATCTCTACGCATTTCACCGCTACACGTGGAATTCTACCCCCCTCTACAAGACTCTAGCCAACCAGTTTCAGATGCAATTCCCAAGTTAAGCTCGGGGCTTTCACATCTGACTTAATTGACCGCCTGCGTGCGCTTTACGCCCAGTAATTCCGATTAACGCTTGCACCCTCCGTATTACCGCGGCTGCTGGCACGGAGTTAGCCGGTGCTTCTTCTGCGGGTAACGTCAATTGATAAAGGTATTAACTTTATCACCTTCCTCCCCGCTGAAAGTACTTTACAACCCTAAGGCCTTCTTCATACACGCGGCATGGCTGCATCAGGCTTGCGCCCATTGTGCAATATTCCCCACTGCTGCCTCCCGTAGGAGTCTGGGCCGTGTCTCAGTCCCAGTGTGGCTGATCATCCTCTCAGACCAGCTAGAGATCGTCGCCTAGGTGAGCCATTACCTCACCTACTAGCTAATCCCATATGGGTTCATCCGATAGCGCAAGGTCCGAAGAGCCCCTGCTTTGGTCCGTAGACGTCATGCGGTATTAGCCACCGTTTCCAGTAGTTATCCCCCTCTATCGGGCAGATCCCCATACATTACTCACCCGTCCGCCGCTCGTCAGCAAGAAAGCAAGCTTTCTCCTGTTACCGCTCGACTTGCATGTGTTAGGCCTGCCGCCAGCGTTCAATCTGAGCCATGATCAAACTCTTCAATTAAAAGTGTTTGATGCTCAAAGAAATCGAAAACTTAGCTATTCATAAATGAATTTACTTTTGTTGTTCACTCTTCAAGACTTGATACATCTAATATTTTAGAAGATATCGTCTCTGCGAGTGCCCACACAGATTGTCTGATAATTTGTTAAAGAGCAGTGCAACAGTCGCTGCCGTTTCCGGTCTTCTGCGTTGTTGCGAGGAGGTGCATTCTACATCTTCCTCATTCAGTGTCAAGCGTTTATTTTCAAGGCTTTTCACTTTTTTCTTTGTTCTCTCGGCTAACTCACTTAGCGCGGTTTACCGTGACAACGAGGACGCATTATAGGGAGTTTTCTGAGGCTGGCAATAGTTTTTTTAAGAAAAAAAATCGTTTGATTAATTCCACAGCAAAACCCCTACTTATACGCACTTATCAACAATTTTATCCACAGAGTGTCTTTTTACATAAAATTAGCATGTCAAACGCAAACGTTTGCGTTATTATAGCGAACGATTTAGTAAGATTGATTTTGTGTTTAACTTCTGAAATGTTAGTTAGGCAAACACAATTTCACTGTATTAATGTGTTTTAACTTCACCATTACTACCGTTATACCAAACCCAAGGGATAAAACTCATGCAACATCTTCGTCCTATCCGCCGTGCACTTTTAAGTGTGTCTGATAAAGCAGGTATTTTAGAATTCGCAAAAGCACTTGCTGAAAGGAATGTAGAACTCTTATCAACCGGTGGAACTGCACGTCTATTAGCAGAAGCTGGCTTACCGGTTACTGAAGTATCCGATTATACCGGTTTTCCAGAAATGATGGATGGTAGAGTGAAAACACTGCATCCCAAAGTACATGGTGGAATCTTAGGTCGTCGCGGGCAAGACGATGCAATAATGGAAGAACATGAGATCCGTCCTATCGATATGGTCGTAGTGAATCTTTATCCTTTTGCCAAAACAGTTGCTCGCCCAAATTGCTCATTAGCAGATGCAGTGGAGAATATCGATATTGGTGGACCTACCATGGTTCGCTCAGCAGCAAAAAACCATAAAGATGTTACCATTGTTGTTAATTGTAATGACTATGAAAGAGTGATTGAAGAAATGGATAATCACGAAAATAGTCTTACTTTAGATACACGTTTTGATTTAGCAATTAAAGCCTTTGAGCACACTGCTGCTTACGACGGAATGATTGCAAACTACTTTGGTCAGAAAGTCGCTCCTTATTATGGTGACACTTCACAACCTTCAGGTACATTCCCTCGTACTCTAAATCTGAACTATATAAAGAAACAAGATATGCGTTATGGCGAAAATGCGCATCAACAAGCTGCTTTCTATATAGAAGAGCATATAGAAGAAGCGTCTATTGCGACTGCAAACCAATTACAAGGCAAAGCGCTTTCTTATAACAACATTGCAGATACAGATGCCGCATTAGAATGTGTAAAATCTTTTTCCGAGCCAGCATGTGTTATCGTGAAACATGCAAACCCTTGTGGTGTTGCTATTGCGAATACGCTCGCACAAGCATACGACCATGCATTTAAAACCGATCCCACTTCTGCATTTGGCGGTATTATCGCTTTCAATCGTCCACTAGATGTAAAAACAGCAAGTGCAATCATCGAACGACAATTTGTCGAAGTGATAATTGCTCCTTCTATTAATGAAGATGCTTTACCTATTTTAGCAACTAAACCTAATGTTCGGGTATTAGCCTGTGGTCAATGGCAAGAAGCAAAACCTGCTTTTGACTTCAAACGAGTCAACGGTGGGCTTTTAGTGCAAGATCGTGATTTAGGCATGGTTAAAGAAGAAAACTTAAGAGTAGTTACTCAACGCCAGCCAAGTGAACGCGAAATGAAAGATGCGCTGTTTTGCTGGAAAGTAGCAAAATTCGTAAAATCAAATGCCATTGTTTACGCTAAAAATGATATGACAGTCGGTATTGGCGCAGGACAAATGAGCCGGGTGTATTCTGCAAAAATTGCTGGCATAAAAGCTGCTGATGAAGGTTTAGAAGTTGCTGGTTGCGCGATGGCATCAGATGCATTCTTCCCATTTAGAGATGGCATTGATGCGGCAGCACTTGCCGGCGTAACTTGCGTTATTCAACCTGGTGGTTCAATTCGTGATGATGAAGTGATTGCCGCTGCCAATGAACACAACATCGCAATGATTTTCACCAATATGCGCCACTTCCGTCATTAATAGGGTATTGATATGAAGATTTTGATTATTGGTAATGGTGGTCGTGAACATGCTTTAGCTTGGAAAGTGGTTCAATCGCCGCTTTCCACACAGGTCTTTGTTGCACCAGGTAATGCAGGAACGGCTCTAGAACAAGGTGTACAAAATGTAGCAATCGGTGCTACTGATATTCCAGCATTAGTCACCTTTGCGCTTGAGAATAAAATTGATTTAACAATTGTGGGTCCTGAAGCACCACTCGTTATTGGTGTTGTTGATGCATTTAAAGATGCGGGATTAACCATTTTTGGTCCTACACAAGGTGCTGCACAGCTCGAAGGATCTAAAGCCTTTACTAAAGACTTCTTAGCTCGCCATAAAATTCCAACTGCGGATTATCAAAACTTTACTGAAATAGCCCCTGCGCTGGAATATTTACATAAGATGGGTGCACCTATTGTTATTAAAGCTGATGGCTTAGCTGCAGGTAAAGGTGTGATCGTCGCCATGACGCTAGAAGAAGCAGAAGTGGCAATTAGGGATATGCTAGCAGGCAATGTCTTTGGGGATGCAGGACATCGTATTGTTATTGAAGAGTTTCTTGATGGTGAAGAAGCGAGTTTTATTGTCATGGTGGATGGTGAAAATGTTATCCCTATGGCAACAAGCCAAGATCATAAACGTGTTGGCGATGGCGATACGGGGCCTAACACTGGTGGTATGGGCGCGTATTCACCGGCACCTGTCGTCACCAATGAGATCCACCAGCAAGTGATGGAAAAAATTATTTATCCAACGGTAAAAGGTATGGCTGCTGAAGGCCATCGTTATCAGGGTTTTCTTTATGCCGGATTGATGATTGATAAACAAGGTGTTGCAAAAGTTATCGAGTTTAATTGCCGCTTTGGTGATCCTGAAACACAACCAATTATGATGCGTATGCAGTCAGATTTAGTTGAACTCTGTTTAGCGGGTGCTAATGGTAATTTAAAAGGGAAAGATTCTATTTGGGATCCTCGCCCTGCTTTAGGTATCGTCATTGCCGCAGGTGGTTATCCTAATGATTATCATCAAGGTGATGTGATTGAAGGTTTGAGCACAACATCATCAACAACTGCTAAAGTTTTTCAGGCTGGAACAACTCTGAATAATAAAGGTGAAGTAATCACCGCTGGCGGAAGAGTTTTATGTGCGACGGCGTTAGGTGATGATATCGAGCAAGCGCAAAAAAATGCTTATGCTTTAGCAAAAGGTATTCATTGGAATGGCGCTTTTTATCGTCATGATATTGGTTATCGTGCAATTGCGCGTTTAAATAAGTAAGTGACTAAATACAGCAGAAGGGAGTGATCACAAGCTCTCTTTTGTTGGCTCCCATTTACAGAAATCATGGTCGGCTACCATAAGCAACTGTTTACCTTCTGGTGAATCAAGCCAAGCAACATAAGAAGGCTTACTTAAATTACGTGTTCTCGTTTTTAACCAGTGTTGCTCTGGATCTTCGAATGAAACACTCACTTTCTCACCAGCACATGTTGTCATTGTATTTTGATACCAAACACCTTGTACTAAGTTTACTTTTCCAATAGCAAGCGCTTCACTGATTTCACGCTCTTTACTTGCAGCAAACACCATTCTTAAACGCTCATCTTCTGTTAATGCTCGTTTTTGCTTCTGGCTTTCCTGTTGCATGAAAATGACTTCACCGCGTTTATTTAAACGAAGGTGCCAAGATGAGGGATCATTTTGATTGACCACTTCAGAGCGGACTTGCCAAAGCTTATTTTGGCGATACTCATAGAATGTGATGATTGTTTCTGGCTTTTTATAAAAGCTATAAACGCTCATGATCACTTGAGGCTCTGACATTTTATTATTTAAACGCCAGAGTCGCACAACACCTTCATCTGCAATATATCCTGTTGCAGAAAATTCTGGGAGTTGCACTGTCGAGGAGCAGGCGCTGAGCAAAAAAGCCGATCCTATTGCTAACAGCCCCTGTCGTTTCAACAAAAGGGGAGTAAATCCCCCTCTATTGTTCATTCCGTTCAAAGGAATTATTTTACTGCGTCTTTCAGTGCTTTACCGGCAGTAAATGCAGGAACATTAGCTGCTGCAATTTTAATTTCTTTACCAGTTTGAGGGTTACGACCAGTACGCTCAGCACGGTGATTTACCTTGAATGTACCGAAACCAACTAACTGTACAGAATCGCCTTCTTTCAGAGCTCCTGTTACTGAGTCGATAAACGCTTCAATAGCAGCTTTTGCCTGAGTTTTTGTCAGATCCGCTTTTTCAGCAACTGATTCGGTTAATTCAGCTTTGTTCATAAAATAGTCCTTAAAGTATGTTTTATCGTTTGAAAAACATCTGGTGAAAAAACTTAACTTATCTTTTTAAGAAGATGAATTAAGTAAAACACCTGAGCCACTTCTTTTCGTACCCAATGTAGAACATACACGGGGGTGATGTGAAGTCTTTAAACGTCGCTTTTCAAGCACCAAATCACGTTTTTCTGATTTAGTGCGTTAATTCTATACCGATATTGCTCATTCCTGCTTCACGAAGGTCTGCACGTAGACCTTTAATCAGCTCGATATCTCTTTCTTCACACTCTACAAGTAGACGGTAAATTTCCCATTGGATATCGAATTCTTCAATAACAACAGGCAGTGATCTTAGCTCTTCTTCGCTCATTTCTCTTTCAGCTTGTGTCATTTCAAGTGAAGCAACCGTCCCTACTGATAATTTGCTGACTTCAATAGCATGACTTAGCGATTCACCGCTTAAACGAGAGTGAACAACTTCACTCAAGGCGACACAGGCATCAATCGCCGGATAGACACCGTAAATATCAAATTGAGATGCGTCAGGAATAGCTTCTTCTAATTTCTCTAATTGAGAATCAAAATTCACTTTTGCATCTTTCACCGTTAAAGTTTCCCAAACCAGATCGAGAATACGGCGATAAAGCGTTGGATCAGCAAATCCTGTTTCGCGACAAAATACCTGATAATTTGGGTACATTCGCTCACACAGGCACGCCATAAACGTCAGGTGTTGCCAAGCTTCTAGCTTTTCTAAACGTAAATGGATTGGGTTCTTCAACATTCGTGATTACTCATTTTCTTAACTTAGGCGCAGTTTACCTGAAAATTAAAAATATCCACATATTTCCCGGTCATTTAGAGCTTATTCTTATTCAACTGCTCAAATAATCGTCTATTTGAAGCAATACCATCAGCCCAACGCGTTGGTTCTGGCAATCGATACCCTTTCATACATAACTCAACCCACTGCAAAGCGCCTTCCATACTCACTTTATGACCCGGAGAAATATACAGGGGTTTACATTTTTTCTTACTGCGATAAATCCATCCTATTTGCTCATTCTTATCCATTAATGGCTCATAGCTTCCCATCTCTTCATTAACCGCTCGATCAGTACCACATAAACGACTTTTTGCTACGCCAATAGTAGGCGTGTCCACTAATAAACCAAAATGACTGGCAACACCGAGCCTTCTAGGATGAGCAATACCTTGCCCATCTACAAAAATAAGAGAAGGTTTCTGTTTGATTAATTGCCAAGCAGACAGTAACGCTGGGCACTCTCTAAATGAAAGTAAACCTGGGATGTAAGGAAGATTTGTAGGTATTCGCGCGATTTGATATTCAAGAATTTCAAAAGAAGGGTAATGCATTATCACGATGGCAGCGCGAGTAACTGCGCCACCATCTTCAAAACCAACATCAGCGCCAGCAATATAAGTAGGCATTGTAAATTGGTCTGTCAAAATAATTTGTTGAGCTTTTTCTGTCTGCTCTTGACGTAATTGTGAGGTATTAATCATTATCCTGATGATAAGGCTTCGATAAACGGTGAACCGCATCAATAAATGCACCAGCATGCTCTGGTGGAACATCTTGATGAATACCGTGCCCAAGATTAAAGACATGACCGTTGCCTTTACCAAACCCAGCAAGAATAGTTTCGACTTCTTGCTCTATTCTGGCTGGCGGCGCATACAGCATAGAAGGATCCATATTACCTTGTAAGGCGACTTTATCCCCTACTCGACGACGTGCATCTTCGATATCTATCGTCCAATCTAGCCCTAATGCATCACAACCTGTTGCTGCCATTGCTTCTAACCAACGACCGCCACCTTTGGTAAATAAGGTTACAGGAACTTTTCTTCCATCGTATTCGCGAATAAGACCATCAACAATCTTATGCATGTAGTGTAATGAAAAAAGTTGGTAATCACGCCCTGTTAGTACACCACCCCATGTATCAAAGATCATGATAGATTGTGCACCCGCTTTAATTTGAGCATTCAGATAAAGGATAACGCTATCTGCGAGTTTATCCAGTAATAGATGTAGTGCTTGAGGCTCTGCATACATCATTTTTTTTATTTTTGTGAAGGCCTTACTACTTCCACCTTCCACCATATAGGTTGCTAGTGTCCAAGGACTTCCCGAAAAACCGATTAATGGCACACTACCTTGCAATGCATGACGAATTGCACGTACTGCATTCATTACATAACCAAGTTCGTCTTCGGGATCAGGAATTGGCAGTTTTTGAATATCGGTAAGGTTATTTATTGGGGATTTAAAACGAGGTCCTTCACCAGTTTCAAAGTAAAGACCTAGTCCCATTGCATCAGGAATAGTTAAAATATCAGAAAATAAAATAGCGGCATCTAAAGGGAAGCGTCTTAAAGGCTGTAATGTTACTTCACATGCCAATTCTGTATTTTTGCACAATGAGATGAAATCCCCCGCCTGTGCCCGTGTTTCCTTATATTCAGGAAGATATCTGCCTGCCTGACGCATCATCCAAACTGGGGTGACATCAACAGGTTGGCGCAACAGCGCACGTAAATAGCGGTCGTTTTTCAACTCACTCATGACTAACTCCATTAACAGTAATAGGGCCGCAAAATAGCATGCATTGTAACATGCTGGAAAAATAACTGTTGGCTGACAACGCCTTTATTTAGTTCTTTTCTTTATCTTGTCTAATATTCGCTATCGTATCTTCTATCAAGCGTCGCGCAATAGTATCTGGAGGTGGGATCTGTGGTAGCTGATCGTAACGATACCAGGCCGCACTGGTTAATTCAGAAGGATCATGGCGCAACTCGCCTCCATCGTAGTCAGCCAAAAAACCCATCATTAAAGAATGAGGGAATGGCCAAGGTTGAGATGATACGTAGCGAATATTACGAATATGAATATTACTTTCTTCAAACACTTCCCGAGCGACGGCTTCTTCTAAGGTTTCACCAACCTCCACAAAACCAGCGAGCACAGTATAAAGAGGGGAATGTTTATGCCTAACATGATGTGCGAGTAAAATCTTATCTTCATGCCGGATCCCTACAATAATACAAGGGGCAATTTGTGGGTAATAACGTTCATGGCAGTTATCACATAAGCAAGCCCATTCGCTCTCACTATGGCGCATTTTAGAACCACAATAGCCACAAAAACGATGTGAACGATAAAACTCTGCTAACTGAACACCGCGACCCACGAGTTTAAATAAATTCTCATCTTGTGAGGCGATAAGCCTTGGCGAACACATATCGTTATCCATTTTTCCATGAATAAGCCAAACAGTTTCCCCCTGCCACTCACCAACAATTTTGGCCTGTTGACCAACTAAATCCCAATCCTTTGCAAAACCAAAAGGAAGTTCACCTTTCGGTAACCACACTCGCCCACCAAGACTGACTGTCCACCAGCCTTTCTCTGATCCCGCTAACGTATATAAATGCATAATGATAAATCTATCCAAAATAATGATATAAAATTAAGGATACTCTCTTTAGTAAGACCCACTCAATGTATTATGATTATTCTCTCTAATTTATTAACATTCAAAAAGGATTTTCATAAACTTTACTTATGTTAAAGGAATGCTGGAATGACAGATAAAACCAAAAATAAAATTGCGATTTTTGATTTAGATGAAACGCTTTTAGCTGGTGATTCTAGTCGTTTATGGACACGTTATTTATGGGATAAAAAAATAGTCACCGATCCTCATTTTCTAAAACTAGATGAACAGATGATTGCGGATTATTACGCTGAAAAACTAGATATAAATCAATATCTTTATCAACATTTATCTTACTTTAAAAATCATAATATAAACGAAATAAATCATTGGGTTAATGACTTTACTGAAACAAAAATTCAGCCATTACTTTACCCTGAAGGAATGTCAATAATTACACAATATCGACAGAAAAATATTCCTGTTATAATTATTTCAGCAACAATGTCTTTTCTCGTTCATGCTATTGCAAAACAACTCAATGCAGATATTTCAATGGGCATTGATATGCAAATTAAAGATAATTATTACACTGGATATATTGAAGGTATACCTACATTTCGAGAAGGAAAGGTTGATCATCTAAATCGGTGGAAAGAAGTCAATAACATTAATAATGCTTATATTTATTTCTACACTGACTCTATTAATGACCTTCCATTGTGTTATCAAGCTGATAACGTCACAGTTATCAATCCAGATCAACAATTAGCTCAAATTTCACAAATGAAAAACTGGAAACAGCAACATTGGGATTTAAATAAATAACCCATATCGGACTTGTAGTTTTCAAAATCTTTCATATACTGGACTTCTTCTTGTCGGAGTGCCTAGTGTTTATAAGGCTATTATAAACACAGGCTGAGACCGTTAATTCGGGATCCGCGGAACCTGATCGGGTTAATACCCGCGAAGGGAACAAGAGTGATTCGACCTTTTGATAGCTTCATCCCGTATATTTTTTATACGCCTATCTGTCGATACTCCCTGCGACCTCCAGACAAGCATTTTTCTCAATATTCACCCAACAGGCTACAGCCTGCATGATATTTATTAGGAAATGCTATGTCCAAAAATCAAACTTTATCTGTTAAAGATATTACGCCAACCGCCAATAAACAGCGTCCAAGAAAAGCACAGCGAGATGCGGCTCAGGAGTTTATTAGTACTATTCAAGGGATTAGTTTTCCCAATTCAAAACGTATTTACCTTGAAGGCTCTCGTACCGATATTCAAGTACCAATGCGTGAGATCCAGCTTGATAAAACATTGATAGGCGGATCAAAAGAAAACCCTATTTTTGAAGATAATGAACCTGTTCCGGTATATGACACTTCTGGCCCTTATGGCGATCCAGCTTCTCAACTCGACGTTAATCTTGGATTAAAAAAAATTCGCCAATCATGGATTGATGAGCGTAATGATACCGAAGCACTTTCACTCTTAAGCTCTGATTTCACACAACAACGTCTTTCTGATGCCGGATTAGAGCATCTACGTTTTCCGTTAAAACCCAACCCTAAAAAAGCCCTAAAGAGTAAAAGTGTGACGCAATTGCATTATGCTCGAAAAGGTATAATCACACCTGAAATGGAGTTTATTGCTATTCGTGAAAATATGGGGCGTGAACGTATTCGAAGCAAAGTATTACGCCAACAACACGCAGGCTTTAGCTTTGGTGCTCATCTCCCTGACAATATTACTCCTGAATTTGTACGCCAAGAAGTTGCAGCTGGTCGAGCCATTATTCCCGCCAATATAAATCACCCAGAATCAGAACCGATGATTATTGGTCGTAATTTCTTAGTGAAAGTGAATGCCAATATCGGAAATTCTTCTGTAACGTCTTCGATTGAAGAAGAAGTTGAAAAGCTAATTTGGTCTACACGTTGGGGGGCAGATACCGTAATGGATCTCTCAACAGGCCGTTACATTCATGAAACGCGTGAGTGGATCATTCGCAATAGCCCTGTTCCTATCGGCACAGTTCCAATCTATCAAGCACTTGAGAAAGTTAACGGTATTGCAGAAGATCTCACTTGGGAAATGTTCCGCGATACTTTACTTGAACAAGCAGAGCAAGGTGTTGATTATTTTACTATTCATGCAGGTGTATTGTTACGTTATGTTCCCATGACCGCAAAACGCCTAACGGGTATTGTCTCTCGTGGTGGTTCGATAATGGCGAAATGGTGTCTATCACATCACAAAGAAAATTTCCTCTACGAACATTTCCGTGAAATCTGCGAAATCTGTACTGCTTATGATGTTTCTCTTTCACTGGGTGATGGGTTAAGGCCAGGTTCGATCCAAGATGCAAACGATGAAGCACAATTTGCTGAGTTACATACTTTAGGTGAACTAACAAAAATTGCATGGGAATATGACGTGCAAGTCATGATTGAAGGCCCCGGTCACGTTCCAATGCAGATGATACGTCGCAATATGACAGAAGAGCTAGAGCATTGTCATGAAGCTCCCTTTTATACATTAGGTCCTCTCACAACAGATATTGCACCGGGTTACGATCATTTTACTTCAGGTATTGGTGCAGCAATGATTGGCTGGTTTGGTTGTGCAATGCTCTGTTATGTCACCCCGAAAGAACACCTAGGTTTACCAAATAAAGACGATGTAAAACAAGGCTTAATTACTTATAAAATTGCGGCTCATGCTGCCGATTTAGCCAAAGGGCATCCTGGTGCTCAAATCCGTGATAATGCTATGTCAAAAGCGCGTTTTGAATTTAGATGGGAAGATCAATTCAATTTAGCACTTGATCCTGAAACAGCACGCCAATATCACGATGAAACCCTTCCTCAAGCATCAGGAAAAGTGGCTCACTTTTGCTCAATGTGTGGCCCTAAATTCTGTTCAATGAAGATAACGCAAGAAGTACGTGATTATGCGGCAGGTATGGAACAAATGTCTCAGGCCTTTAAAGAGCATGGGAATGAGCTATACCACAGCGCCGAAATCACTCGTGTTGAGGTGACTGAAAATGAACAAATCCTCTAATACACCTTTTGCATCAACAGAAAAAAAACTTGGGCTTTACCCCGTTGTTGATTCTATTGAATGGATAGAACGTCTATTGAAAACAGGCGTTACCACTCTTCAGTTGCGTATAAAAGATAAACAGCCCAAAGACGTTGAAAAAGAGATTATCGAAGCAATAAAACTAGGCAAACAATATCACGCAAGACTGTTTATCAATGATTATTGGCAACTCGCCATTAATCATCAGGCTTATGGTGTTCATCTTGGTCAAGAAGATCTTGATGTTGCTGATCTTGGTGCCATTAAACAAGCTGGATTACGGCTGGGTATTTCTACTCACGACGAAGCTGAATTACAAAGAGCAAAGATGTTGCGCCCATCTTACATCGCATTAGGGCATATATTTCCAACCACAACGAAAGATATGCCATCTAAACCACAAGGTTTGAAGGCGCTCAAACATCAAGTAGAACAGACACCTGATTTTCCCACTGTTGCTATTGGTGGGATCTCGCTAGAGAGAGTCTCTGATGTGGTTGCAACAGGCGTAGGGAGTGTTGCTTTAGTCAGTGCAATAACAAAAGCATCTGATTGGCAAAAAGTAACTCGTAAATTATTAGAATTAGTTGAAGGAAAATCGTCATGCTAAATGATAATGATTTTATGCGTTATAGCCGACAAGTGATGTTAGAAGATATTGGTATCGAGGGCCAAAACAAACTTCAACAAGCAAAGGTACTGATTGTCGGGCTTGGTGGGTTAGGCTCTCCAGCATCAATGTATCTCGCGGGGGCAGGTATTGGTGAGCTTATTTTAGTTGATGATGATGAATTACATATTTCTAATCTACAGCGCCAAATTCTTTATCGCACTCAAGATATCCCTGATGCGAAATCAGAGGTTGCAAAGCAGGCTTTGCTTGCCTTAAACCCGGATATAAAAGTGACTTCTTATAAACAACGTATTAATGATGATTCATTACTTAAATTAGTTAAAGAAGTTGATTTAGTTTTAGATTGCACAGATAACATGCTTACACGCCAAGCCATTAATCGTGCGTGTGTTGCACAACAAATTCCACTTATTAGTGGTAGTGCCGTTGGGTTTAGTGGCCAACTTATGGTGTTTGAACCTCCTTTTATTCATGGTTGTTATCACTGTCTTTATCCTGATGAAACTGAATCACAACGAAACTGTAAAACAGCCGGAATTCTAGGCCCTGTTGTGGGTGTTATTGGCACACTTCAGGCACTTGAAGCTATTAAGCTACTCTCTGATTTACCTAGTTCTCTAAGTGGAAAACTACGCCTTTTCGATGGTAGAAAACAAAATTGGAGCACTTTACGCTTAACATCATCAACAACATGTCCTGTTTGTCGAGGGTTAGCATGAACATTACCGTAAATGACGAACAATATTCTCTGGATATGCCTGTCACTATTAGTCAGCTCCTTATTCAGTTAGAACAGCCACCTATAGGTGTGGCACTTGCCATCAATGAAACCATTGTTCCCCGTGAAAATTGGGAAACACATTTTATTAACGATGGCGATACTATTCTTCTCTTTCAAGCAATTGCGGGGGGCTGATATGTTAAAAATTGCTGATACCACATTCACATCTAGGCTTTTTACAGGCACAGGAAAATTTGCAACACCAACGTTAATGACAGAAGCCATTAAGGCTTCGGGCAGCCAACTTGTAACAATGGCAATGAAACGAGTCGATTTAAAAAAGGGAAATGATGATTTAATCGCGCCACTCAAGTCATTAGGCATAAAATTATTACCCAATACATCCGGGGCAAAAACAGCACAAGAAGCAGTTTTTGCAGCGCGATTAGCTAAAGAGGCTTTTGGTACAAATTGGGTTAAATTAGAAATTCATCCTGATACTAAATATTTATTACCTGATCCTATTGAAACTCTTAAAGCTGCTGACATTCTTGTGAAAGAAGGTTTTGTTGTTTTGCCCTACTGCAGTGCTGATCCTGTTTTATGTCGTCGTTTAGAAGACGTTGGCTGCGCTGCAGTAATGCCTTTGGGCTCTCCTATTGGCTCTAATCAAGGCTTACAAACTCGTGATTTTCTACGAATTATCGTCGAACAAGCCTCTATTCCTGTTGTTGTTGATGCAGGTATTGGCGCACCAAGTCATGCTCTTGAAGCTTTAGAGTTAGGTGCAGACGCGGTATTAGTTAATACAGCTATTGCAGTCTCTAAAAATCCAATTTTAATGGCCCAAGCATTTAAAACAGCGCTGGATGCTGGCGAGCTCGCCAGAAACTCGGGATTAGCAACTGCCAATACACAAGCACAAGCTTCTAGTCCATTAACCCAATATTTAGGGGCGCTCTAATGGACACTTTTTCTGATTATTGGCAACAACTGGATTGGGATGACATTACATTAAGACTCAATAGTAAAACCCATGCAGATGTTGAAGCTGCATTAAATCGTCACACTCTCACTCTTGATGATTTTATGGCACTAATTTCGCCAGCAGGTAGATACTATTTAGAACCAATGGCGCAACGAGCTCAACAACTCACGCGACAACGTTTCGGCAATGTTGTGGGGTTGTATGTTCCACTTTACCTTTCTAATTTATGTACTAATGATTGTACTTATTGTGGTTTTTCAATGAGTAATGCCATTAAACGTAAAACATTGAATGAAAGTGAGATCATTGCCGAATGTAATAGCATCCGCCAATTAGGGTTTGATAGCCTGCTATTAGTAACCGGTGAGCATCAAAGAAAAGTGGGTATGGATTATTTTCGCCAATATATTCCCCTTATTCGAGAAAATTTCAGTTCATTAATGATGGAAGTTCAGCCTCTTGCAACAGAAGAATATGCCGAGTTAAAAACACTCGGTATTGATGGTGTCATGGTTTATCAAGAAACCTATCATGAACCTACTTATCAGCTTCATCATCTAAAGGGCAAAAAACAGGATTTTCATTGGCGATTACAAACGCCAGATAGATTAGGGCAAGCTGGAATTGATAAAATTGGTTTAGGTGCATTGATTGGTCTTTCAAGCCAGTGGCGTAGCGATTGTTATATGGTGGCAGAACATCTCTTATTTTTACAAAAGCGCTATTGGAAAAGTCGCTATTCAATCTCTTTTCCTCGTTTACGCCCTTGTGCTGGTGGACTAAGTCCCGCATCAGTAATGAGTGAAGCGGAATTAGTTCAATTGATCTGTGCTTTTCGTATTTTGGCACCTGATGTTGAGCTTTCACTTTCAACCCGCGAATCTCCGTATTTTCGTGATAATACAGTACCATTAGCGATAAATAACATTAGTGCGGGTTCTAAAACTCAACCTGGTGGGTATTCTGATAGTCATGAAGAATTAGAACAATTCTCTCCTAATGATAATCGCCATGTTAATGATGTGATTAATGCATTAAAAGAACGAGGATTACAACCCGTATGGAAAGATTGGGATAATTACTTGGGCCGTTAATTAAAATTTAAACAATATAAAACCGCCTTTAGTTTATTTAATTAAAAATAATAAAGGCGGTTTTTATTACATAATTCAATAGAAGTGATTTTTAATAAATTCAAAATAACCCAACAAAAATAAAACATTAAAATTAATATATTATAATTCTTTTAATTTAATATTTATAAACAACTTAATTCTTACGCTGCTAATTCTTCAAGTTCTTGAATACTTAAACCTGATATTTTTTCAATAAATAAAAGATCAAAATTTTCTTTTAATAAGTTTTGAGCTAATTCTATTTGTACTATTTTTTTACCAATTTCAATACCCTCTGTTTTACCTAACTCAATACCTTCCGTTTTACCTAACTCAATGCCTTCCGTTTTACCCAACTCAATACCTTCCGTCTTACCCAACTCAATACCTTCCGTTTTGCCTAACTCAATGCCTTTAGCCCAGCCTATTTCAATACCTACATTCTTACCTATTTCAATACCTACATTTTTGCCCAGTTCGATCCCCTCATTTTTGCCTATTTCAAACCCTTCACTTACACCTAAATTAAATCCCTTATTTTCTAATCTCCACGCTATATTCATAATCACCTCTTTGTGGTTATCTACTTGTTCAACTATCTTATTTAAAATGAACTCAAAGTCTGATGCGTCCATAATTGAGAATAAATATTCTACAACAGCAACCGTGTCTTCATCTCTGCAGTTTTTCTGATTTATTGCTTTTGATAGAAGTATTGCAATCTCATTAATATCATGACAACTATTAACGTGCTTCATTGCAATTTCCATTACCGCTGCTTTTTTATGAGTCAGCAAAATATCATCATCAATTGAAGTCAAATCAATTAAAGAAAAGCTATTAGAATAAAGTTGATTAGCAAGTGAAGTAAGTGGAAAACATGACATCCAATTAACAGGAAAAGGATAGGGTTTTTTATTTCCATGATAAAACAGAATAGGAACAACGAGGGGTAAAAATTTATAACCTTGCTGTAAATGTTGATTCATAGTGTAAAATGCATAATTCATCATACGCCAACCTATCATTTTATCTGGCCTAGATTGATGTTCTACTAATAAATAAATAGAAATATCACCCTCTTTGGTTTTCACTAAATACAAAATATCAGACATACGAGAACGTAAGTTAATATCGATGAAAGAAGAATTTTGTAATTGTAACGTTGAAAAATCACAATGACTTTTTAAGTCCTCTGGTAAATGGACAAAGAAAAAGTCTTTCGCATTACTGACATTCATCATAAAACGTTTAAATGCAGAATCATAAGAAGATATGGATATAGATTTTTTCATAACTAGCTCCATGCTGAATTTGGATTGCCAGCTTACAGAAAAAAATGAATTTTTATCACTAAAAAATCATCATAATTATCTGAAAAATATAAGTTATTTATTGATCTTAACTGAGTGAGTAATGGGGAGAAATAAAAAAATACCTTCAATAAATATCAAAGGTATTTTTCTAATATTATAATTTTTATTTATCAACAACGATATTTTTATTCACCACTTCATATTCATCATTACCCACCATCCTCGCAAATTTCTCAATGGGATCTGTACTTAACGCATATAGCCGTTTTAGAGCGAAAGGTGGATCACCTAAACGAACTTTTCCTTGCTGAGTCGTCACCGCCAATGTCATACCCGACGCTTTGACTGCATTGATTGCTCTTTGATTATATCCACCAAAAGGGTATGCAAAAGCATATTGATGTGGGTTTAATAATCGCAAAACACGCTGTGAGTGCTGTAAATCTAATACGATAGTATGAGATTGGCGACTAAATATAATGGGTTTTTTATTATTATCTAAACGATGTAAAAAATGAGAATGTGACTGAATATCAAAAACATCTCGGCTTGATTTCAGTGCCTGCCAACTCATAAATTGTAATGAATTAGGTGCCCATTTAGGTATTTTAGATTTTATACGTGATGAAATAACAAATAATGTTGCTCTTTGGCCATTTTCTTTTAAAAGTGGATAGGCATAACGATAAACAGATTGTAAACCATCATCAAATGTTAATGCGACGGCTCGTCCCGGCAAATTAATATTTTTATTTAAATAGCCTGCAACTTGGTTTAGTGAAAGCGTTTCATACCCAGCTTCTTTTAAATAATTCATCTGCTCTGTAAAGGCAGTTAATGATGTTGTTGTTGATGTATGACGAAAATTATGATTTTCCGTTGCTTTGAGAATATGGTGATAAGTAAGCACCGGTATCCCTAAATCAGGTTTTACATCCCTTGATGAAATATAACCTAAGCGGTCACCTAAAGAGATCTCAAACCAATTGATTTTACTTCCATTAGCATCTTCTTTTATTGTGCGTGATAGCACAGGATAACGTAAATTGGATAAGAGTATCGCTATTTGTGGGCTCGCAATATCTTTATCGCTATAGATGGGGGTATTTTTTGTTGTGATCAGATACTCATAAATAGGATAATCGGTTTTCTTCGTACTATCTGATAAGAAACGTATTTTCCTATCGACCGAAATAGAAGCAATATCTTCAATGTAATCATCTTCTAAATAACCAGCTTCCAAATAACCTTGGGCATTTCCAAATTGTATTTTATGGTAATTATTTATCGCATCTGAAACATAAAATCCCCGATTAGGATATAGCTCAGCAACAGGTCTTAGTTTATTACCAATAAAAGCATATAAAGTTTTTTGTTGCCGAAGCTGCATCAATGTTGTGATCGAAGTTTCTAAATTCCATTGTGTTTCTGTTGGTATTTCCTTTTCTAAAGGGGTTGCAAAAGCAAGACCAGTAAAAATAAAAAATAGGATAATCAATCCGTTAGTTATTATTCTCATCATTTCGCCTACTTATTGTAGAACAGAAACAAAAAATGCCCTCACAATGGAGGGCATTTCAATCTAATCTAAATTAGATTTTAGTCTTTTAATCCACCAAAACCAGCATTCAGTAATTCTGCTAAGTTAGCAGATGCTTCATCAGCACTGATTGTTGTTTCAGTTTCATCTGCTGGCAATTGTGATTGACGACGCTTCATACGATCTTGGTGATACGCATACCCTGTACCTGCTGGGATCAAGCGACCAACAATAACGTTCTCTTTCAAGCCTCGTAATTCGTCACGTTTACCTGCTACCGCTGCTTCAGTCAGAACACGCGTTGTTTCTTGGAATGATGCAGCAGAGATGAAGGATTCAGTTGCCAGAGATGCTTTCGTGATACCTAACAGGTCACGAGCATACGTTGCTGGTACTTTACCATCATCTTCCAGAACACGGTTCGATACTTTAACGCGAGCGTATTCAACCTGTTCACCTTCGAGGAACTCAGAGCTTCCTGCGTTCTCAATGGTAACTTTACGTAGCATCTGACGAACGATAACTTCAATGTGTTTATCGTTAATCTTAACGCCTTGTAAACGGTAAACTTCCTGTACTTCGTTCGTGATATAGCGAGTAACCGCATGAACACCACGTAAGCGCAGAATGTCGTGTGGTGACTCTGGACCATCGGAGATAACATCACCGCGTTCCACAACCTCACCCTCGAATACGTTAAGCTGACGCCATTTAGGGATCATCTCTTCATATGCATCGCTACCGTCTAATGGAGAAATAACTAGACGACGTTTACCTTTAGTCTCTTTACCGAACGATACAATACCGCTGATTTCAGCAAGGATTGCAGGCTCTTTCGGACGACGTGCTTCAAACAGGTCAGCAACGCGTGGCAGACCACCGGTGATATCTTTAGTACCGCCAGATTCTTGTGGAATACGCGCTAAAGTGTCACCTGCATTAATTGTAATGCCATCGTCTAACTGAACAATTGCTTTACCTGGCAGGAAGTACTGTGCTGGCATATCAGTATTCGGGATCAATACATCTTTGCCTTGTGCATCAGTGATGCGCAGTGCTGGACGTAAATCTTTACCGCTACCTGTACGCTCTGCTGAATCCAGAACAACCAGTGAAGAAAGGCCTGTTAATTCATCTGTTTGACGTGTGATAGTTTGACCATCAACCATGTCAGCAAAACGAATGATACCAGATACTTCACTCACAACTGGCATTGTATGTGGATCCCAGTTAGCAACAGTTTCGCCACCGTTAACCGCTTCACCATCACCTTTCGCTAATTGAGCACCGTAAGGTACTTTATAGCTTTCTTTCGTACGACCGAATTCGTCAATTAAACGTAATTCTGTGTTACGAGAAGTGATAACTAATTTACCCGCAGTATTGGTAATGAACTTCGCATTGAACAGCTTCAGAGTACCTTTATTACGTACTTGAATGCTAGATTCTGCTGCAGCACGAGATGCCGCACCACCGATGTGGAACGTACGCATCGTTAACTGTGTACCTGGTTCACCGATTGACTGTGCCGCGATAACACCGATAGCTTCACCTTTGTTGATGATATGACCACGAGCAAGGTCACGACCATAACATTTAGCACATACACCGAAGTCTGTGTTACAGGTTACAACTGAACGTACTTTCACGCTGTCAACTGAGTTTTCTTCTAACAAGTCACACAGTTTTTCGTTTAACAGGGTGTTACGTGGAACAAGAATATCAGCAGTACCTGGTTTCAGAATATCTTCTGCAGCTACACGACCTAATACACGTTCACGCAGTGGCTCTTTAACATCTCCACCTTCGATAACCGGAGTCATCATAACACCTTCGGTTGTACCACAGTCGTCTTCTGTGACAACTAAATCTTGTGCAACGTCAACTAAACGACGAGTCAAGTAACCGGAGTTTGCTGTTTTCAGTGCGGTATCCGCAAGACCTTTACGAGCACCGTGGGTTGAGATGAAGTACTGGAGTACGTTCAGACCTTCACGGAAGTTCGCTGTGATTGGTGTCTCGATGATTGAGCCATCTGGCTTAGCCATCAGACCACGCATACCTGCTAACTGACGGATCTGAGCTGCAGAACCACGAGCACCGGAGTCAGCCATCATAAAGATGCTGTTGAAAGATACTTGTTGTTCTTCTTCACCATTACGGTTAATAACGGTTTCAGTAGACAGGTTTTCCATCATCGCTTTCGCTACGCGCTCATTTGCCGCAGCCCAAATATCGATGACTTTGTTGTAACGTTCGCCCGCTGTTACCAGACCGGATTGGAACTGTTCCTGAATTTCTGCAACTTCTGCTTCTGCTTCTGCAATGATCTCTGCTTTTTTCGCAGGGATAACCATGTCATCGATACCTACTGAAGCACCTGAACGTGCTGCGTAAGCAAAACCGGTATACATGATTTGATCAGCAAAAATAACTGTTGGCTTCAAGCCCATTACGCGATAACAGGTATTAAGCATTTTAGAAATTGCTTTTTTACCTAATGGTTGGTTAACCAGCGCGTAAGGTAGGCCTTTTGGTACGATCATCCATAAAATAGCTCGGCCGACAGTGGTGTCTTTTAAGCTAGTTTCAGTAGTGATATTACCTTCGCCATCTTTGATCTCTTCAGTGATACGTACTTTAACACGTGCGTGTAAAGAGGCTAAACCAGCGCGATAAACGCGTTCAGCTTCTTTAGGACCACTTAGCACCATGCCTTCACCTTTGGCATTGATGCAGTCACGAGTCATGTAGTAAAGACCTAATACAACGTCCTGTGAAGGAACGATGATTGGGTCACCACTTGCTGGAGACAGGATGTTATTTGTTGACATCATTAGCGCACGAGCTTCTAGTTGTGCTTCTAATGTCAATGGTACGTGAACCGCCATTTGGTCACCATCGAAGTCGGCGTTGTATGCCGCACAAACGAGTGGGTGTAACTGAATAGCTTTACCTTCGATAAGGATTGGTTCAAATGCCTGAATACCTAAACGGTGAAGTGTTGGTGCACGGTTTAGCATCACTGGGTGTTCGCGGATAACTTCATCTAAGATATCCCAAACAACCGCTTCTTCGCGCTCAACCATTTTTTTAGCGGCTTTAATTGTTGTCGCTAAACCACGGGTTTCCAGTTTTCCGTAAATAAATGGTTTGAATAACTCAAGAGCCATTTTTTTCGGTAGACCACACTGATGCAGACGCAGGTATGGACCAACGGTGATTACAGAACGACCAGAATAGTCAACACGTTTACCTAACAGGTTTTGACGGAAACGACCTTGTTTACCTTTGATCATATCAGCCAAAGATTTCAAAGGACGTTTGTTCGAACCTGTGATCGCACGACCACGACGACCGTTATCTAATAACGCATCCACAGACTCTTGTAACATACGTTTTTCATTACGTACGATGATGTCTGGAGCTGCTAAATCAAGCAGGCGTTTTAAACGGTTGTTACGGTTGATCACACGACGATATAAATCGTTCAGGTCAGATGTCGCAAAACGACCGCCATCAAGTGGAACCAGTGGACGTAAGTCTGGTGGTAACACAGGCAGCACAGTTAAGATCATCCACTCAGGTTTATTGCCTGATTGCATGAACGCTTCAAGTAACTTGATACGTTTAGTCAGTTTCTTACGTTTAGTTTCAGAGTTAGTTTCGTTTAACTCTTCACGTAGCGTTTCACACTCTTGTTCCAGATCCATGCTCTGTAAGAGGTTCTGAACAGCTTCTGCACCCATCTTCGCATCAAATTCGTCACCGAATTCTTCTAATGCATCGAGGTATTGCTCTTCTGTTAAGATTTGACCACGTTCAAGGCTAGTCATCCCGCCTTCAACAACAACGTAAGATTCAAAATACAATACACGTTCAATATCGCGCAGTGGCATATCCAGCAGCAAACCGATACGGGACGGTAATGATTTCAAGAACCAAATGTGAGCAACTGGAGAAGCTAATTCGATGTGACCCATACGTTCACGACGAACTTTAGTTTGTGTAACTTCAACGCCACACTTCTCACAGATAACACCACGGTGTTTTAAACGTTTGTATTTACCACACAAACATTCGTAATCTTTTACTGGTCCGAAAATACGGGCACAGAAAAGACCGTCACGTTCTGGTTTGAACGTACGGTAGTTAATTGTTTCTGGCTTTTTAACTTCACCAAATGACCATGAACGGATCATATCAGGTGATGCCAGAGCAATTTTGATCGCATCAAACTCTTCGGTCTTGGTTTGCGCTTTCAGAAACTTTAATAAGTCTTTCACGAAATGGCTCCTGTCGGAGTTAGACCTGCCAGGCAAATGACCCCTGTCATTCACCCCTTTAAACCAGTGTAGTCACTGTTTGACAGACTGCCATCTCTAGCAGTCTGTCTATATGGAATCCGTTATTCGTCTTCCAATTCGATGTTGATACCCAGTGAACGGATCTCTTTCAACAATACGTTGAACGACTCTGGCATACCTGGTTCCATCTGATGATTACCATCAACGATGTTTTTGTACATTTTGGTACGGCCGTTAACGTCATCCGACTTAACAGTAAGCATTTCTTGAAGAGTATAAGCTGCACCGTATGCTTCCAGTGCCCACACTTCCATCTCCCCGAAACGCTGTCCACCAAACTGAGCTTTACCACCAAGAGGTTGCTGAGTAACTAAGCTGTACGAACCGGTAGAACGGGCGTGCATCTTATCATCAACTAAGTGGTTCAGTTTCAGCATGTACATGTAACCAACAGTTACTGGACGCTCAAATTGCTCACCTGTACGACCATCGAAAAGTGTAATCTGACCAGAAGTTGGAAGATCAGCTAATTTAAGCATCTCTTTAATTTCCATTTCTTCTGCACCATCGAACACTGGTGTTGCGGTTGGCATACCTTTTTTCAGGTTTTCAGCCAGACGTAACACTTCTTCATCGCTGAAGGTGTCCAGATCAACTTTCTGACGAGGTGCCATACCCAGATCGTAAGCTTTCTGGATAAATTCACGTAATTTAGCAACTTCTTGTTGCTGTTTCAGCATCGCGTTGATCTTATCACCGATACCTTTAGCAGCCATACCCAAGTGAGTTTCAAGGATCTGACCGATGTTCATACGTGATGGTACACCCAGTGGGTTCAGTACGAGGTCAACCGGGTTGCCGTTTTCATCGTATGGCATGTCTTCAATAGGGTTAATCTTAGAGATAACACCCTTGTTACCATGACGACCCGCCATCTTATCACCAGGTTGGATCTGACGTTTAACAGCCAGATAAACCTTAACGATTTTCAGCACACCTGGTGCTAAATCATCACCTTGAGTGATTTTACGACGTTTAGCTTCCAGTTTCTTCGCGAACTCAGCTTTCAGTTCATCATACTGTTCTGCTAATTGTTCTAACTGGTTTTGCTTCTCTTCATCCGCAATACCCAGTTCTAACCAACGTTCACGAGGTAATTTATCTAATTTCTCAGCTTCAATACCGCCAGCAATCAGAACACCACGGATACGAGCGAATAGACCAGCTTCAAAGATACGCAGTTCTTCAGTTAAGTCTTTCTTAACTTCACGTAACTGTGATTCTTCAATTTCTAATGCACGTTTATCTTTTTCTACGCCATCACGGGTGAAGACTTGTACATCGATAACTGTACCAGACACACCATTAGGAACACGTAGAGAAGAATCTTTAACATCAGATGCTTTTTCACCGAAGATAGCACGCAGCAGTTTCTCTTCTGGAGTCAGTTGAGTTTCACCTTTAGGTGTTACTTTACCAACCAGAATGTCACCGCCTTTCACTTCAGCACCGATATAAACGATACCTGATTCATCCAGTTTAGATAACGCGGCTTCACCAACGTTCGGGATATCAGCTGTGATCTCTTCAGGCCCTAACTTAGTATCACGAGAGACACAAGCTAGTTCTTGAATGTGGATTGTTGTGAAACGATCTTCTTGAACAACACGCTCAGATACAAGGATGGAGTCCTCGTAGTTATAACCATTCCATGGCATAAATGCCACGCGCATGTTTTGGCCTAATGCTAACTCACCAAGGTCTGTTGAAGGACCATCAGCTAACACATCACCGCGATCAACAGGTTCACCTAAAGATACGCAAGGTGTTTGGTTAATACATGTGTTCTGGTTAGAACGGGTGTATTTAGTCAAGCTATAGATATCAATGCCCGCTTCACCAGCGTAAGTCTCTTCTTCGTTAACTTTGATAACGATACGAGAAGCATCAACATACTGAACAACACCACCACGTTTAGCAACTGCAGTAACACCGGAGTCAACCGCTACAGCACGTTCCATACCTGTACCTACTAGTGGTTTATCACCACGAAGTGTAGGAACAGCCTGACGTTGCATGTTCGCACCCATCAATGCACGGTTGGCGTCATCGTGTTCAAGGAATGGGATCAGTGAAGCACCGACAGAAACAACCTGTTGGGTTGAAACGTCCATGTACTGAACTTGGTCACGGCTAAATAAGCTTGACTCACCTTTATGACGGCAAGTAACTAATTCTTCAACGAAGTGGTTGTCATCGTCTAATACGGAGTTGGCCTGAGCAATGATGAAGTTACCTTCTTCAATTGCAGACAGATAATGAATTTCATCTGTTACAGCGTTGTTTTCAACAACACGGTAAGGCGTTTCAAGGAAACCGTACTCGTTAGTCTGCGCATAAACAGATAATGAGTTGATAAGACCGATGTTTGGACCTTCAGGCGTTTCGATTGGGCACACACGACCGTAGTGAGTTGGGTGTACATCTCGAACTTCGAAGCCTGCACGTTCACGGGTCAAACCACCTGGGCCTAATGCAGAAATACGACGTTTATGCGTAATTTCTGATAGCGGGTTATTCTGATCCATAAACTGTGATAACTGGCTAGAGCCAAAGAACTCTTTGACAGCAGCAGAAATCGGTTTTGCATTGATCATGTCTTGTGGCATTAATGCATCAAGATCGCCTAAAGACAGACGTTCTTTAACTGCACGCTCAACACGCACCAGACCAACACGGAATTGGTTTTCAGCCATTTCGCCAACAGAACGAATACGACGGTTACCTAAGTGGTCGATATCATCCACTTCACCTTTACCATTACGGATATCAATCAGTTTTTTCATTACTTCAATGATATCTTCTTGGCTCAGGATGCCAGAACCTTCAACTTCGTCACGGCTTAACGAACGGTTGAACTTCATACGACCCACAGCAGAAAGATCATAACGATCTTCAGAGAAGAATAAGTTCTCAAATAAGTTTTCTGCAGCTTCGCGTGTAGGTGGCTCACCAGGACGCATCATGCGATAGATTTCAACTAACGCGCTTAAGCGATCGTTTGTAGGATCGACGCGAACAGTTTCTGAAATATAAGCACCATGATCTAAGTCATTGGTAAACAGAGTTTCAATCGTTTTATGACCAGCTTGACTTAAGCGAGCTAACACATCTAAAGAGATTTCCATGTTAGCAGCACAAATCAGTTCACCTGTTGCTTCATCAATATAATCACGAGCAACCACTTTACCTGCAATATATTCAACAGGTACTTCAATGCGGTCAACTTGTTCTTTTTCTAATTGACGAATATGGCGAGCAGTAATACGACGGCCTTTTTCAACATATACTTTGCCGTTTGCTTCAATATCAAATGAAGCAGTTTCACCACGCAGACGTTCAGGCACTAATGTCATCATCAGCTTGTTGTTGCTGATTTCAAACAATGTTTTTTCGAAGAATAAACCTAAGATTTCTTCAGTGCTGTAGTTCATTGCGCGTAAAATGATAGTCGCAGGTAATTTACGGCGACGGTCAATACGGACAAAAAGGTTATCTTTAGGGTCGAATTCGAAGTCTAACCATGAGCCACGATAAGGGATAATACGTGCGTTATACAGTACCTTACCAGATGAGTGTGTTTTACCTTTGTCACTATCAAAGAACACACCAGGGCTACGGTGTAACTGGGAAACGATAACACGCTCAGTACCATTGATTACAAAGGTACCGTTATCGGTCATTAATGGGATTTCACCCATATAGACTTCTTGTTCTTTGATGTCTTTAACGGTGCCTTCTGGGGCTTCACGTTCATAAATGACCAGACGCAGTTTTACACGCAGAGGTGCAGAATAAGTTACACCGCGGATCTGACATTCTTTAACATCAAAAACAGGCTCGCCTAAACGGTAGCTAACATACTGTAATTCAGCATTGCCACTATAGCTTTGGATAGGGAATACGGAACGGAAAGCTGCTTCCAGACCGTTTTGACCATCAGGATCTTGCTCGATAAACTTCTGGAACGAGTCAAGTTGGATAGAAAGGAGATAGGGAACATCCAAAACTTGTGGACGTTTACCAAAATCCTTACGAATACGTTTTTTCTCGGTATAGGAGTAAACCATAGGGTTCCTCAGCTCGCTGAAAAGTGACCCACTCTGCCTACCCTTAGTTATTAAGGGCGACACGACATTCTGCTAACACTATTTTTTGTAGGTAGGAAAATATAATTTTCCATAATACTTATTGCTATTACTCTTAAATCATTTCATTGCATTGAGTTCACTACCGAGCTTTTGGACAACGTGGATCGTAGTGAGTAATACAGTATATTAAGTCGTCAATAGCAAAAAATATTGAGGTAGAGAGAAAGCCAAAAAGTGTGAAAAAGCTACTCTTACCTTACAGCGCAAAAAGGCTGGTGACCAAAAAATCACCAGCCATCAGCCGTTAGGCTGCACTCTGGGAAGTTAAATTATTTAACTTCAACCTCAGCGCCTGCTTCTTCCAGAGCTTTCTTCAGAGCTTCAGCATCATCTTTGCTTACGCCTTCTTTCAGAGCTGCTGGTGCAGATTCTACTAAGTCTTTAGCTTCTTTCAGGCCAAGACCGGTAGCGCCACGTACTGCTTTGATTACTGCTACTTTGTTACCGCCGATAGCTTTCAGGATAACGTCAAATTCAGTTTTCTCTTCAGCAGCTTCTGCTGGACCCGCAGCAACAGCAACAGCTGCAGCAGCAGATACACCGAATTTTTCTTCCATCATAGAGATCAGTTCAACAACGTCCATTACAGACATTTCAGCAACTGCGTTTAAGATATCGTCTTTAGAAATAGACATAACAAGTGTTCCTAAAATTCAGAAAAAGTTTATACGTAAATAAAGCAACGAAGAAATTGGCTATTAAGCAGCTTCTTTCTGATCGCGCAGAGCAGCCAGAGTGCGAACCAATTTGCCTGCAGAGGCTTCTTTCATGGTTGCCATCAGGCGTGCGATTGCTTCATCGTAAGTTGGGAGTGTAGCCAGACGATCGATGTTCGAACCTGGGATAAACTCACCTTCAAAGGCAGCCGCTTTAATCTCGAATGCTGGGTTCGCTTTCGCGAAATCTTTGAACAGACGAGCTGCAGCGCCCGGATGTTCGAAAGAGAAAGCAATCAAGGTTGGACCAACAAATACGTCTTTCAGTACATCGTAAGAAGTACCTTCAACAGCGCGACGTAATAGGGTGTTACGTACTACACGTACAGTAACGCCAGCATCACGACATGCTTTACGCAGTTCAGTCATTTTTGCTACAGTAACGCCACGGGAATCCGCAACAACTGCAGAAAGCGCACCTTTGGCAACTTCGCTGACTTCAGCAACAATCGCTTGTTTGTCTTGAAGATTTAGTGCCATTAGCTTCTTGCTCCTGGATTAACCGAGTAAAAACTCGGGACTCACATCACTTATTGCCACAATGGAAATAAGCGCTAAAACACGGTGAGCAGAATCCAGAATATAAAATTCTTTTTTGGCTCTCTCACCGTCTACGCAGGAAAATTAAGTAATTACTTACACCTGCGGTCTTGGACGGGGTCTGGATAGGCCAGACTCCAACCGAAATTCAGAGAATTTAGTTATGTAGACTTAAATAAAATACCACATAGCTAAACTCAAGGCGTCAAATTCTATACAAATTTGACGCCAAGGTAAAGTCTTTTATGACTTTAGTCTAATCTAAGATTAAACTGTCGCGCTCAAGCTAGCTTGATCAATAGCAACACCTGCACCCATAGTGGTAGACAGGCTTACTTTCTTGATATAAACGCCTTTCGCTGCAGATGGTTTTGCTTTTTTCAGCGCAATCAACAGAGCTTCTAAGTTTTCTTTCAACTGTTCTTCGTTGAAATCAACTTTACCGATAGTGGTATGGATAATACCATTTTTGTCGTTACGGTAACGAACCTGACCAGCTTTAGCATTTTTAACTGCCTCAGCAACGTTAGGAGTTACAGTACCCACTTTCGGGTTTGGCATTAAGCCACGTGGGCCAAGGATTTGACCTAATTGACCTACAACGCGCATTGCATCTGGAGATGCGATAACAACGTCAAAGTCCATTTCGCCAGCTTTAACTTTAGCAGCTAAGTCGTCCATACCGACTAATTCAGCGCCTGCTTCTTTAGCAGCTTCTGCATTTGCACCTTGTGCGAATACAGCAACGCGAACTGAACGGCCAGTACCGTGTGGAAGTACAGTTGCACCACGAACGTTTTGATCTGATTTACGTGCATCGATGCCAAGGTTAACAGCAACGTCAACACTTTCAACGAATTTAGCAGTAGCCAGCTCTTTCAGTAAAGCAACAGCTTCAGTGATTTCGTACTGTTTAGTTACTTCAACTTTTTCACGGATATTGCGCATGCGCTTGGTTAGTTTAGCCATCAGATTAATCCTCCACTACCAGGCCCATGGAACGAGCAGTACCAGCAATTGAACGCATCATAGCTTCAACGTCAGCACCAGTCAGGTCCGCAGCTTTAGTTTCTGCGATTTCACGAACTTGAGCAGAAGTAATTTTACCTACTTTCTCTTTGTTCGGTTTACCAGAACCTGATTTCACGCCCGCAGCTTTCTTCAGCAGAACTGCTGCTGGAGGAGTTTTGGTAACGAAAGTGAAAGAACGGTCAGCGTAAACTGTAATAACAACAGGAATTGGTAAGCCTTTTTCTACGCTTTCAGTTTTAGCGTTGAATGCTTTACAGAATTCCATGATGTTAACACCTTGTTGACCCAGAGCTGGACCAACTGGTGGACTTGGATTAGCCATACCTGCAGAAACTTGCAGTTTGATATAGGCTTGGACTTTCTTAGCCATTAATTAATTCCTCAATTTGGGTATATCGCCCGGCTAGGGCTCCCCGATTTTACTTTGTTCTGTCTTATGACAAAACAACTCAAAACGAAAGGTGGAAAATTGTAGATAACTTTTCCACCTTTTGCAAGAAAGCAACGTAAAAAGGTTTAACCTTTTTCAACCTGACTAAAGTCTAATTCAACTGGTGTCGCACGACCAAAGATTGAAACAGAAACTTTTAAGCGGCTTTTTTCATAATCAACTTCTTCAACCACACCATTAAAGTCAGCGAATGGACCATCGCTAACACGAACCATTTCACCTGGTTCAAACAGTGTTTTAGGACGTGGCTTATCACCAACTTGTTGTAAGCGATTCATAATCGCATCAACTTCTTTATCACTAATTGGTGCAGGTCTGTCTGAGGTTCCACCAATAAATCCCATAACACGAGGTACATTACGTACTAAGTGCCAAGTTGCATCGTTCATGACCATTTGGACAAGAACATAGCCTGGGAAAAATTTACGCTCACTTTTGCGACGTTGACCGCTACGGATCTCAACCACTTCTTCGGTTGGAACCATAACTTCGCCGAATGAGTCTTCCATTTCGTTTAATTTGATATGTTCACGCAGAGACTGTGCAACACGGCCTTCAAAGCCCGAAAATGCCTGAATGACATACCAGCGTTTTTTTGGAGAATCAGTCATGAACACCTCACAGGCCAGTAATAAATGAAACAAAACGAACCAGAATGCCATCCAGTCCCCAAAGAACTAATGACACAATAGCCGTCACTGCAGCAACAATCAGGGTCGTTTGCAATGTTTCTTGACGTGTTGGCCATACTACTTTACGCATTTCAATGCGCGCTTCGCGAGCAAATACTAATGTTGCTTTACCTTGTGTTGTCCACAACGCGATCCCACCCGCTGCTACGAACAAAGCAACAACAGCTAAAGCTCGTAACGCTAGGTTAAATTCACGGTAAAGATAGTTGCCACCCACTGCTACTGCCAGCAATAAAACGGTAATGATCCACTTAGCGATATCACCACCGCGTTTGCTATCTTGAGCTCCGCTATTCGCACTCATAAATTAACCTGTCATATGATGTAAATAAATAGCCAGCTTGCCTCGCAAGAGCAAAACAAATCAGACTAACCATAAAATCAACTATGATTGCATCTGACACAGTGTCATATCTCTATGACATTCGTATCTGCAAGATACTGGACTCGATTCGTTGTATCAGAGCCTATCTCACCAATAATTTACATCAAACTAGTGATGAGATAGGTTCTTTTTCAAACAACGCATAAAAAGGGCATCAATTGATGCCCTTCTCTAGGAGAATTACGCGAGTAATTAACCTAATACTTTAGCAACAACGCCCGCACCTACTGTACGGCCACCTTCGCGGATAGCGAAACGTAAACCGTCGTCCATCGCGATTGGGTGAATCAGTTCAACGATCATGTTGATGTTGTCACCTGGCATTACCATTTCTACGCCTTCTGGTAATTCGATAGTACCAGTTACGTCAGTTGTACGGAAGTAGAACTGTGGACGGTAGCCTTTGAAGAATGGAGTGTGACGACCACCTTCATCTTTGCTCAGAATATAAACTTCTGATTCGAATTTAGTGTGTGGCTTGATTGAACCTGGTTTAGCCAGTACTTGTCCACGTTCGATTTCTTCACGTTTAGTACCACGCAGCAGAACACCAACGTTCTCACCTGCACGACCTTCGTCAAGTAATTTACGGAACATTTCAACGCCAGTACAAGTTGTTTTAACTGTTGGTTTGATACCAACGATTTCAACTTCTTCACCAACTTTAACAACACCACGCTCAACACGACCTGTTACTACTGTACCACGGCCTGAGATTGAGAATACGTCTTCGATTGGTAACAGGAATGGCTTGTCAATTGCACGCTCTGGTTCTGGGATGTATGAATCCAGTGCTTCTGCTAATTCAACAATTTTTGCTTCCCACTCTGCTTCGCCTTCCAGTGCTTTCAGCGCTGAACCACGAATTACTGGAGTGTCATCACCTGGGAAATCGTACTGAGACAGAAGTTCACGAACTTCCATTTCTACTAATTCCAGTAACTCTTCATCATCTACCATGTCACATTTGTTCAGGAATACGATGATGTAAGGAACACCAACCTGACGACCTAACAGGATGTGCTCACGAGTTTGTGGCATTGGGCCATCAGTCGCAGCAACTACCAGGATAGCTCCGTCCATTTGCGCAGCACCAGTGATCATGTTTTTAACATAGTCGGCGTGACCTGGGCAGTCTACGTGTGCGTAGTGACGAGTTGGTGTGTCATATTCTACGTGTGAAGTAGAAATGGTGATACCACGAGCTTTTTCTTCTGGTGCGTTATCGATTTGATCGAATGCACGAGCAGCACCACCGTAAGTTTTAGCTAAAACTGTAGTGATTGCAGCAGTCAGAGTAGTTTTACCGTGGTCAACGTGGCCGATAGTACCAACGTTAACGTGCGGTTTTGAACGTTCAAATTTTTCTTTAGACACGACTATATTCCTTAATATCGCTCCCTCTTATTAGAGGGAGCGTAAACTAAATTGAACTCGAAAGGATCTTATTTCGCTTTACGAGCTTCGATAATAGCCTGAGCGACGTTGCTAGGCGCTTCGTTGTACTTCAAGAACTCCATAGAGTATGAAGCACGACCCTGAGTTTGTGAACGCAGGTCAGTTGCATAACCGAACATTTCAGCCAGTGGTACTTGAGCACGGATGATCTTACCGGTAGGCAGATCGTCCATACCTTCAACCATACCACGACGACGGTTTAAGTCACCGATAACGTCGCCCATGTAATCTTCTGGCGTTTCAATCTCAACTTTCATGACTGGCTCAAGCAGAATTGGCTTAGCTTTCATGAAGCCGTCTTTAAATGCCATTGATGCGGCAATTTTAAACGCGATTTCTGAGGAGTCAACATCATGGTAAGAACCGTAATGTAAACGAGCCTGAATATCCACAACAGGGTAACCTGCTAATGGACCAGATTTCAGCTGTTCTTGAATACCTTTATCAACAGCTGGGATGAATTCTTTAGGAATTACACCACCAACGATATCGTTGACAAATATGTAGTTCTCTTCACCACCTGCTGGTAATGGAGACAGGTCGATAACAACATGACCATACTGACCACGACCACCAGATTGTTTCGCGTGCTTACCTTCGATATCAGTTACTGTATCACGAATAGTTTCACGGTAAGCAACCTGTGGTTTACCTACGTTCGCTTCAACTTTAAATTCGCGACGCATGCGGTCAACTAACACGTCTAAGTGCAGTTCACCCATACCAGCAATGATAGTCTGACCAGTTTCTTCGTCGCTTGATACGCGGAAAGATGGATCTTCTTGAGCCAAACGGTTCAGAGCGATACCCATTTTTTCTTGGTCAGCTTTAGTCTTAGGTTCGATAGCAACAGAGATTACTGGCTCTGGGAATTCCATACGTTCTAAGATGATTGGTGCATCAATTGCACATAAAGTATCACCTGTAGTTACGTCTTTCAGACCGATAGCAGCAGCGATGTCGCCCGCACGAACTTCTTTAATTTCTTCACGCTTGTTAGCATGCATCTGAACAATACGGCCAAAACGTTCTTTTTTGTCTTTAACCGGGTTCAGAACTGTGTCACCTGAGTTTACAACACCAGAGTACACACGGAAGAATGTTAAGTTACCAACAAATGGGTCAGTAGCGATTTTGAATGCCAGAGATGAGAATGGCTCTTCGTCGCTTGAATGACGTTCTGCTGGAGTATCTTTACCGTCTGGTAACATACCATTGATAGCAGGAACATCTGTTGGTGCTGGCAGGTATTCAATTACCGCATCCAGCATTGCCTGAACACCTTTGTTCTTAAATGCAGAACCACAGGTAACCAGGATAATTTCGTTATCTAGAACGCGTTTACGCAGAGCAGCTTTGATTTCTGCTTCTGACAGCTCTTCACCGCCCAGATATTTGTCCATCAGTTCTTCTGATGCTTCAGCAGCTGATTCGACTAGGTTGTTGTGCCATTCTTCAGCTAAATCTTGCAGATTTGCAGGAATGTCTTCGTATTCGAAAGTAACACCTTGGTCTTCTTCATTCCAACGGATTGCTTTCATTTTGATTAAGTCAACAACACCGGTGAAATGTTCTTCAGCGCCTACTGGAATTTGCAGTGGAACTGGGTTTGCTGCCAGACGTGTTTTGATTTGTTCAACAACACGCAGGAAGTTTGCACCCATACGGTCCATTTTGTTAACGAACGCGATACGTGGTACATGATATTTGTTAGCCTGGCGCCATACTGTTTCTGACTGAGGCTGAACACCACCAACTGCACAGTAAACCATAACCGCGCCATCAAGAACACGCATAGAACGTTCTACTTCGATTGTGAAGTCAACGTGTCCTGGGGTGTCGATGATATTTACACGGTGAGGCTCAAACTGTTTAGCCATACCAGACCAGAATGCAGTAGTTGCTGCGGATGTGATAGTAATACCACGTTCCTGCTCCTGCTCCATCCAGTCCATTGTTGCTGAACCTTCGTGAGTTTCACCAATTTTATGGTTTACACCGGTATAAAACAGAATACGTTCACTTGTAGTGGTTTTACCGGCATCGATGTGCGCACTGATACCGATATTACGGTAACGTGCTATGGGGGTTTGACGAGCCATTTTTTCCTCTCTCGTGGGCGTTCAATTCAGGTAAAGGACAGCAGAGCTGTCCTGAAAAGAGTTGCGACAACTACTTCGTGGATTACCAACGGTAGTGTGCGAACGCCTTGTTTGCATCTGCCATACGGTGAACGTCTTCACGTTTCTTAACAGCAGCGCCTTTGTTTTCAGCCGCATCAGATAATTCATTTGCCAGGCGAAGAGCCATGGATTTATCACCGCGTTTACGAGCAGCTTCAACAATCCAACGCATTGCTAATGCATTACGACGAACTGGGCGTACTTCAACTGGAACTTGGTAAGTTGAACCACCAACACGGCGGGATTTAACTTCCACAGTAGGACGTACGTTATCTAATGCGATTTCGAACGCTTCCAGTTCAGTTTTGCCTGAACGCTGAGCCAGGGTCTCAAGCGCATTATATACGATAGATTCTGCAGTAGATTTTTTACCATCTACCATCAGAATGTTTACAAATTTAGCCAGCAGTTCTGATCCGAACTTAGGATCTGGCAGAATTTTACGTTGACCAATTACACGACGACGTGGCATGGAAATACTCCGTTTAAAATTCAGGGTTGTCCAAAACTCAATGAGTTTATTTTGACATTATTGGTGAAAAAATGTTTGGCCTTACTTAACGGAGAACCATTAAGCCTTTGGCTTCTTCACACCGTACTTAGAACGAGCTTGTTTACGGTCTTTAACACCAGAACAGTCCAGCGCGCCGCGAACAGTGTGGTAACGCACACCTGGTAAGTCTTTAACACGACCACCACGGATTAAGATTACGGAGTGCTCCTGCAAGTTGTGGCCTTCACCACCGATGTAGGAAGAAACTTCGAAACCGTTAGTCAAACGTACACGGCATACTTTACGCAGTGCTGAGTTTGGTTTTTTTGGAGTGGTAGTATATACACGAGTACATACGCCACGTTTTTGCGGGCAAGCTTCCAGAGCTGGAACGTTGCTTTTAACAACTTTCGAGCTACGAGATTTGCGTACCAGCTGATTAATAGTTGCCATTTAAAAAAAGCTCCTGGTTTTTGCTTCGTAAACACGGATTTGAACTCTGTCTTGTCAACAAGACAAAACATGAGGACGCAGAATTTTATTGCTGACGGGCTCATGTGTCAAGAATTATACAGCAATTCTACGCTCCCCAATGAATTTGTTGGGGGTGTTTTACCGTTAAATCGACAAAATCACCATAACTGATGAGTTTAATATGATGAGATGCTTGATCTTTTAAGCCTCTAGCTAAAACATCATCAATTAATGCGTAAACTGAAATTTGCTGTTGAAGACAATATTTTAATAAAGGATTGTCCTCAAGAACTGCCAATACACCATCTTGTATTAACAAAACATCATCTTCTTTTGTCAATAAAGATAAAAAAGCCTCTAAATCACTTTGATAAATAGAGACGGAATAAGTATACAACATAACCGTTCAACCTTCCTGCCTAACTTCTGTATCAAAAGCGTAATACCACATCATATTCACTCAATTTTTGAGCAATATCTTGATGTGATATCACTTGTGCATCCAACACAAAAGAAGTTTGAGAGGATAATCCACGATGAGCCATGTCTTGGTGTGATATATAGACGTTTGTCACATCATACAAGGGGAGCACTTTAAAAGTTGCCGCATGATGACGTGATAACACACCTTCAGGTTGTTGATTTTCAACCAATTGAAACACACCATCTGAGATAAAAAAAACACCAATATCTTCTGTTAACGCAGAGGTTGCAAGCAAAGCGTCCAAACCTTCTCGCCCAGCACTATTACCGTGCGGTGCCTGTGTAAAAAGAAATGCGATTGAATTCATTTTTTTCATTAAAATTGCACCACACGCGAACAAGTCAACATCGCTTGAGCAAGTGAACCCAGCCCGCTGAGTTCAAATTCCATTGCCATATTATGATTATCAATTCCTTGCTCTTTTGCCTGTTCCTTATCAATAATTCCTCTGCGTAGCGCAGCGGCAACACAAACATGCAAAGGAGTTTGATATTTTTTCGCCAATGTTATCCACGCTTTGGGAAGATCAAATTCATCATTTGCGGGTGACACTAATTTATTAGCATTTACCACCCCTTCCCGATAAAAGAAAATTTGCGCAATTTTATGCCCTTTTTCAAGAAGGGCATTGGCGAACAAATAGGCACTTGAAGCTTGTTCAGTTCCATAATGAGGCCCTGTTACCACTAAACAATATGTCAAGGAGCTCATAATGTTGCCCTACTCTCCATTTTTAAACTGGCGAATATAGAGATAAACAGTATGTTTTGAGATATTCAGTCGATCAGCAACTTGATTAATGGCATCTTTAATATCAAAAATACCTTTTTCATAAAGACTTAATACCACTTGTTTATTTTTTGCGTTATTGGCCACTTCACGATCATTATTCACTTCTTCAATTGTGAACTCTAATGTTTGAGCCACTAAATCATCAACAGATGAAGCAAAGTTAACATCAGAAGCAACTTCATGTGTTTCTTCAGGTATAAAAGTTTTGATTATTTCAGAGAATGGAACATCAAGGTTCATATTAATACATAATAAACCGATGACACGACGTTCACGATTACGAATTGCAATCGTGATCGATTTCATCAATGCACCACTTTTCGCTCTAGTAAAATAAGCCTTTGAAAAACTTGAATCTTCATCTGTGATATCATGTAACATTTGTAATGCTAAATCGGTAATTGGAGAACCAATCTTACGACCAGTATGTTCTCCATTCGCGATTTTAACCGCTGAACATTTCAAATCTTCCAGAGAGTGCAATACGATTTCGCAATGGTTGCCGATGAGCATAGCCAAACCATCCACGGCTGCTTCATAGGACTTCAATATTTCGTGATCAGTTTGAGTAAAAGGTCGGCTATCTAGTTTTTCAAACTCGCTGCTGTCACCATTAAATAACGGGCTAGACATTTGATTATATAATCCTTAAAGGCTTTAATTATGATAATGACTTGAGGTTCTATTTTTTATAACGATTCATCACTGCGAATCAATTTAATATTAAAAAATTTTAAATATAAAAACTGAATTAGGACACAATTCTGACGTTAGATCGTCAAAAGATCTACGTCAAGTGCCTTAGAATAAGAGCTTTGTCATAGGTCACAGCTTTTTTCGTTTTTCTTTATCTTTTTGTATCAACACCCTCTATATTTTTGAAAATTTCACTTTTAAAGAGAGTTTGGATAAAGATTGACACTATTGAATAGATTACCTATATTCCAAATTATTGTTATTTTAACGAGTGATTAATCCCTTGAATATACTGATGATATGCCAATCTCAGCAAACTTCATCAATAATGGGGTTAATTTCTGTTGCTTCTATGCCTATTGAAACTCTCTCTTCACCACCTCCACCTGTGAAAGTGGTTGTAGTCAATACAACGGTTATTGTTGCAACTTATATCGCTTGATCTATTTAATCGTCTTAATCGCGTATTTAACCAACAGACTAGATTAATGTGTTATTTACGTTTATTTATTGATGTTTTATCAATCGCCAACCATGACTAAAAATAATCAAGCTATCTTACTGCTAAGATTACAGGTGTATCATCATGTATTTACGTCAATATTGGACAAGATTCGGTCCAACGACATTATTTGTTTTATTATGGAGTAGCGGTGCTATCTTTTCTCGCTGGGGTTTAGATAATGGTAGCTCATTTGCTATTTTGACTTGGCGTTTTATTATCGCTTTGGCGTTTCTTTCTTTTTTGTGTATTCAGCGTCATCGCTTTTTGCCACCGAAAGGAAGCCGCTTAAAAACAGCGTGGGTCGGTCTATTAATTATTGGTGGTTATTCTATTTGTTATCTTTTAGCGCTCGCTAATAGCATTACACCTGGAATGCTAGCCACAATTATGGGCGTACAACCCATTATCACATTATGGATAATTGAACGTAACTTTTCAGCGACGCGATTGCTAGGGCTTTTAATCGCATTGATTGGGTTAGTGTTGGTAGTTGCACAAAGTTTATTTAATACAGCACTTTCATTAACAGGGATGATTTATGCGTTAGTTGCTCTACTTTGTATGAGCTTTGGTGCAATTTCACAAAAAAAATTACAATTAGCACCAATGGATGCTTTGCCTCTGCAATATGTGGTTAGTCTCGTGCTGTGTTTATTATTTGTGCCATTTCAACCTTTTGATGCTTCATTCGATATTGGCTTTATCATTCCTGTTCTTTGGCTGGCTATTATCATTTCTGTTGTTGCTCAGTTGCTGTTATATCGCTTACTCACAACAGGTAATCTAGTTAATGTGACGAGCTTATTTTATTTAGTACCGGGAGTGACAGCATTAATGGATTACATCTTCTTAGGTAATAAAATGTCTTTACTCAGCTTAGCAGGAATGGGAGCAATCATTGTGGGCTTGCTGTTTGTCTTTAAAAAACCAAAAGCTATTATTGTTGAAGAACAAGTAGATTAATATTATCTATTCGTAAGCTATGTGTATTAATGAGCTTTGTAATTAGAAATAAAAATGCTGACATTGATGTCAGCATTTTTTCTTTCGTGATAAGTAGATTACTTATCGCTTTCAACACTCAGTAATTCAACTTCAAATACTAATGTTGAGTTAGCTGGAATACCACTTGTTGCGCGTTGGCCATAGCCTAATTCTGGTGGAATAACTAGCTTGATTTTACCGCCTTCTTTGATGTATTTCATGCCTTCAGTCCAGCCTGGAATAACACTTTTTAGGCTAATTGTCAGAGGCTCATTACGATCATAAGAGCTATCAAACTGTTTACCATCAATCAACATACCTTTGTAGTGTACAGTAACGCGATCAGCATCTGTTGGAGTTTTACCTTTACCTGGGTTTTCAACTAAATACAGTAAACCTGATTTTGTTTTGACTACACCTTTTTCAGCAGCAAATTCTGTACGGAATTTATCACCCGCAGTTTTGTTCTCGGTTGCTTCTTTTTCCATTTTCGCTGTAGCCGCTGTGCGAACTTGATCTTCAAAAGCAGCTAAGGTTAATTCAATCTCAGCATCTGATAGTTTTGATTTACTGTTAAATGCATCCTGAACACCCGCCAGCAGTTGTTTAGAATCTAAAGTAATACCAATATTTTTTTGCTCTTGTAATGCTGCTTCCATGTAGCGACCCATCGACGCGCCTAACGCATAGGCATTTTGCTCATTTTGAGTTTTAAATGCGCTATTTAATGTTGGCACTTTAGCGGCTTCTTCAGCGAATGCTTGAGGTGCACTGAATGCGAAAGCTAAACTTGTTGCCAGCAACGTCGTTTTTAATAAAGATTTCATCCCATTCTCCAGTATATGTTAGTGAGTCGCTACGTTTTACAAACAAAGATCATAGATCTTCACTAAAACGTTTTGCATCACATCTTGCTGTCATTGCGGTATGTACTCGCCATACTTCAAGTTGTAACGTTGTTGATTACATTTATTCGCACTCGTCAACGTATATATGCGTCTAATGACTCATTCTCTTGTCGCCTAGCTGCACCTCGAAATATTTAGAGTAAGATCTATCCGCGGGTAGCAATTTTATATGAATTTAAAAAATTTGCCGACACTCTTAACAGTTAATGTTAGGATTTTTGCCAGCACAGAGTGTTATCACATTAACAAAATAGTCTTTTATCTCAAACCAGATTTATGTCTTCCTGTGTATATATCAGTAAATAAGATTAAATTTCACAATTTCGTTAATCTCATTCGTCGTAATTCGACATTTTAAAGGAGGAAAAACACAATGGATATTAAGGAAGTAGAGCATTTGCTCATACAATTAGAAAGCAAAGTTGCTTTCCAAGATGCGACAATTGAAGAGTTAAATCAGGTGGTCACACAGCAACAAATTGAAATTAGTCGCTTTAAAGAAGCATTAAAGATTGTCACTGAACGCTTAAAAGCATCTCAATCCTCAATACTTGCAAGACCTGAAGATGAAACGCCCCCCCCACACTATTAAGTGATAATTTTCTTTTTAGCGTAATCAGAAAAAACAAAAAAGGAGCGTTTAAGCGCTCCTTTTGATCTTTCTTTAGAAAGATTAGTGTTGGCAACCGCAACCGCCATGACCGTGGCCGTGACCACCGTGACCATGACCTTCGCCACCGCAGCATCCACCTTCTTCACCATGAGAATGGCCATGACCATGACCACCGCCACAGCATCCGCCTTCTTCACCGTGACCGTGGCCACCACAACATTCGTGCTCTTCTTCTTCACCGTGTACGTGACCGTGTGCTAATTCTTCTTCAGTCGCTTCACGAATTGCAACGATTTCAACATGAAACTTCAGGTTTTGGCCTGCTAACATGTGGTTACCATCAACGATAACTTCGTCACCTTCAATACCTGTAATTTCTACTGGTACTGGACCTTGATCGGTATCAGCAAGAAAACGCATGCCAACTTCTAACTCATCAACACCAACAAAAACATCTTTTGGTACGCGTTGAACTAAGTTTTCATCGTATTGGCCATAAGCATCATCAGAAGCCACTTCTACGTCGAATTTCTCACCGACTTCGCGACCTGTTAATGCATTTTCTAAACCACTGATTAAAGAACCACGGCCATGCAGATAGTCTAACGGTGCGCTTACCGTGGACTCATCAACTAAAACACCGTCTTCTGATCTTACTTGATAAGCCAGACTAACTACCAAGTCGTTTGCTACTTTCATGACATCTCCTACATACCCGTGGGCAAAATTTTCCCGATTGTAACGAAAAATAAATCTTCTGTATCGGGTTATATCAAAAAAACCTACAATTATTGTGGTGTAAAGATCCCAATGACCTGTTCATTTTCACGAACAAGTGAATTAACTTCACCGTCTGTTTGCCGTTGCTGATGGCCACATTGAGCACATTCCACAATATCAACTTTATCTTCGCGCCACATTTTGAGTGTGTCTTGAGCTTGACAGTGTGGACACACAGCACCAGCGATAAAGCGTTTACGGGTTGCAGACATGGGGTCAGTTCTCCTGTTTATCAATAGATCTTTTTTCTTTACTTATTTGAGGAATATCCTCGGTTAAAGACTCATCCCAAATATCCGGTTGATGATGCTCTTGACGAATTTCCTCACTAAAAAGTTCTTCAAGCTCTCGCCTTGCTTCTTTTACACGAGAGACATTGGAAACTTCTTCTGGTGATTCATCCACCAGCTTTCTAAGTAATTGCATATCTAAACGACGAAAATGCTGTTGTGCTCGATAAGCTTGATGAGGATGCATACCTAATTCAATTAATGTTTTACGTCCTAGTTCTAAAGCACTAGAAAATGTTTCTCGGCTAAAATCTGTTACACCCGCTTTAAGCAATTCATGAGCCTCAACACGTCCCCTTGCTCTGGAAATAATATGCAAATTAGGGAAGTGTCGCTGACAGAGGTGAACAATTTCCATCGTCGCTTCAGGTTCATTACTAGTGATTACAATCGTTTTTGCGTGTTCCGCACCCGCTGCACGTAATAAATTGAGATCCGTAGCATCACCATAATAAACTTTATAGCCATATTTACGCATGGTGCTTAAACTTCCCACATCATGCTCTAAGACGGTGACGTTAATCTTGTTAGCCATCAACAAGCGCCCTACAACCTGTCCCATTCGACCAAAACCAACAAGAATGACTTCTGGATGATTGTTTTCAACAAAAGGCTGTTCGTCTGTTTTAGGCTCATTATAACGGCGAGATAATACAGCGTCTGTCATTTGCATCACAAGTGGCGTTGTCATCATAGAAAGCGTGACAACCACCAGCAACAATGCCATCTGCTGACTATCTAATACGCCCATTGCCATTGATGTTGAAAAAACAACAAAGGCAAACTCACCACCTTGACTTAATACTGATGAAAATTGTAAACGTGTAGAAAAGCGTAATCCAGCTAACCATGCAATACCATAAAGTATCAAAGCTTTAACAATGACTAGAATAAACACACCCAGTAAAACTTCTGGTAAATAGCGCCATAAGATACCTATATCTAAAGACATGCCGACAGAAATAAAAAAGAGGCCTAATAACAACCCCTTAAAAGGCTCAATAGAAATTTCTAATTCATGCCGATATTCTGTATCCGCCAATAATACACCAGCAATAAAGGTTCCCATTGCCATTGAAAAACCGAGAGTTTCCATAAAAATAGCCGCACCTAGCACGACTAATAATGCGGCAGCTGTAAAGACTTCTCTTACACCCGATTTGACAACTAAACGAAACAGAGGACGTAATAAATAACGCCCACAAACCAATAACGCAGCAAAAGAAGCAACTTTTAATCCAATGCGATACCAATCACTGCTAGCAGTTTCCCCAGCAAGTAGCGGAATAACAGCAAGAATAGGGATCACTGCCATATCTTGGAATAACAGAACTGCAAAACCTAACTGCCCGCCCTCATTATGATTCATCCCTTTTTCACTCATAAGCTGTAATGCCATAGCCGTTGAAGACATCGCAATACCTAATCCGCCAATAACGGCGGCTTGCCATGAAAAAGAGGTTAAAACGAGAATAAGTCCTGAGAAAATAGAGGCGGTGAAAACCACCTGCATTGAACCGACACCAAAAATAGCGCGTCTTAATTCCCACAGCTTGGCTGGATTTAGCTCCAATCCAATAATGAACATCAAAAAGACCACACCGAGTTCAGCGAAATGTAAGATGTTATCGACATCTTTAAACAGCCCTAACCCCCAAGGGCCAATGGCAATACCTGCAATTAAGTAACCCAGTACGGCACCAATTTTAAGACGTTGTGCAATCGGTACCATGATAACCGCAGCACAAAGGAAAAAGAGAACCGCTTTAATCATCCAGTTATCTTCCATTAGACATGCTCCCCTTCAAGTGGCGCACTTAACCAATGGCGATAAGCCTCTCCAATATGCGTCAATGTCGTTTTAGACTGTTGCCTTGCTGAATACACAATCATGGGTGATAACCAACGCATACCACACATTTCTGCCATTAATTCAAAAGGACGTAATAATTCTGTGAGTGTATAGTGATTCTTTCCATTATGTTGGTAAGCATATTCAGGTTCACCTGTGGTCACAACACAGCGGAATGCTTTCCCTTTTAAATGTGACCATCCACTTTCATTTGCAAAAGGACGTGTTAGTACCCTGTCTTGCCATTCTTTTAATAATGCTGGACAACTATATGTTTGTAATGGAAATTGAAAAACAATCACTTGGTGTTTGCACAACAAGGATTGCTCATGGTGTATATCAATAAAAAAATCAGGATAAGTAGCATATAAATCATGAATAGTTATATTCTCTAGATCCCTCACCGCCTTGATTAATGCTTTATTAGCAATGGATTGGCGCGGCTCGGGATGAACATACACCAGTAATACATTTGATGCGTTTGACATCATTCCTCCTTACAAAACGTGTCAGAAACCATTTTTTCCGTTACCATGCACGCATTGTGACCAACTGTTACGAACAACTTACTCTATATATTAATTTACATACTCTTAATAGACGATATTTATGATTGTTTTTTCTTCTTTGCAAATTCGCCGTGGTGTCCGAGTGTTACTGGATAATGCCAGTGCAACCATTAATCCGGGGCAAAAAATTGGTCTAGTCGGTAAAAATGGTTGTGGTAAAACCACATTACTCTCTTTATTAAAAGGTGAGCTTCAAGCAGAAGCGGGGAATGTCACCTTTCCCAGTACTTGGGCTATGGCGTGGGTTAACCAAGAAACACCTGCACTTGATGTACCCGCAATTGATTATGTTATTGATGGTGATAGAGAATATCGCCAGTTAGAACAACGATTACAAAAAGCTAACGAGACAAACGATGGTCACGCAATTGCACTTATTCACGGGCAATTAGATGCCATTAATGCATGGACAATTCAATCTCGTGCAGCAACCTTACTAAATGGCCTTGGTTTTAGCCAACAACAACTAAATGAACCTGTAAAATCATTTTCAGGTGGTTGGAGAATGCGTTTAAACTTAGCGCAAGCATTAATTTGTCGCTCTGATTTACTGTTACTCGATGAGCCCACCAACCACTTAGATTTAGATGCTGTTATTTGGCTTGAAAAATGGCTAAAAAGCTATACTGGTACCTTAATTTTGATTTCCCATGACCGTGATTTCCTTGATCCGATCGTGGATAAAATCTTGCATATCGAACAAGAAAAAATCTTTGAATATTCAGGTAACTACTCTTCGTTTGAAATGCAACGAGCAACAAAACTCGCTCAGCAACAAGCTTTGTTTGAAAACCAGCAATCAAAAATTGCACACTTACAAAGTTTTATCGATAGATTTAAAGCGAAAGCGACTAAAGCGAAACAAGCACAAAGCCGAGTGAAAATGCTTGAGCGAATGGAGCGCGTTGCTCCAGCTCATTCTGATAACCCATTCCAATTTAGTTTCCGCCAACCTGAAAGTTTACCTAATCCACTGCTATCGATGGAAAAAGTCAGTGCCGGTTATGGTGAAAAAATTATTCTTAATGATATTAAACTGAATTTAATTCCTGGATCACGTATTGGATTATTAGGGCGAAATGGTGCAGGTAAATCGACTTTAATCAAATTACTTGCTGGGGAGCTTGAGCCATTACAAGGAAAAATGGCTCTCTCAAAAGGCATTAAATTGGGTTACTTTGCACAGCATCAATTAGAATTTCTACGCTCCGATGAGTCTGCACTACAACATCTAACTCGCTTAGCTCCTAAAGAGACTGAACAAAAATTACGTGACTATCTTGGAGGTTTTGGCTTCCATGGCGATAAGGTTACAGATGCGTGTGGTCAGTTTTCTGGCGGTGAAAAAGCGCGTTTAGTGTTATCTCTTTTAGTCTGGCAACGCCCTAATTTGCTGTTAATGGATGAACCAACTAACCACCTCGATTTAGATATGCGTCAAGCGTTGACTCAAGCGTTAATTAGCTTTGAAGGCGCAATTGTTGTGGTATCGCATGATAGGCATTTACTGCGTTCAACCACTGACGACCTCTATCTTGTTCACGATGGTCAAGTTGAGCCTTTTGATGGCGATCTGGATGATTACCAGCAATGGTTAGTTGATCAAAATCGCCAGGAAACACAAGCCAATAAAAATCAGCAAGATAAAGATAATACCACGACAACAAATTTAAGTGCGCAAGACAAAAAAGAACAAAAACGTAAAGAAGCAGAGTTTAGACAACAAACTCAACCGCTACGTAAAAAACTGACCACCTTAGAAAGTAAAATGGATAAACTTAGCCAAGAGCTTACTCTCATTGAAACAGCACTTTCTGACAGTGGCATTTACGATATCAGCCGTAAAAATGAGCTTTCAGATTGTTTAAGCCGACAAGGTATCGCAAAGGTAGCACTTGAAGACGTTGAAATGGAATGGATGGAATTACAAGAAACATTGGAAGAGATGACAAATACATTTGGCTCTCAGTAATAATCTATCATTCATTAAAAAAGGAACTGTTTTAAGTAAAATAGTTCCTTTATTTTTATCTCATCATTCATTCTTAAAATTTATGCAATTCATTTTACTTAAGGGATTTATATCATTTTACAGTAGCACTATTTACACAAAATATAATCTCACCCTATCTGACAATACCCCAATAAAAATAACAATCTAATGTTTATTTCCTGACTATTCATATTAAGTAAGGGAAATAAATCCTTTCGCACTAAAGTTTCTAACATTCCAGCCGAATTAATCATTCTGCTAAGTGGACCTCCCACTTACCGACAAAAAGGCAAAGCTAATAGGTAGGGTTATGTTAAAACGAATTAAAATCTCTCAAGGTTTAATGTGTGTCCTGACTCTGTTTTGTATTATTCAGATCATTTCTGGAGTACAAAGCATTCACGATGCCTACCAGACTCAAAATAAACTCAAGCAAATTTCATACAGTTTCGACCAACTACGCACAATGGATAATACCTATGCGGAGTTGAATACATTGCGTACGGATATTATTGCGCAAGCATTTAGCTATATATCAAATCCTCAAGCAGAAGATGCAAACATCACCACATTTATGCAAACCATGCCAGCACGTAAGGCACAAGTTGATGCTTTGATGAATGAGTATGTTGAGTTATCCGCTCAAACAGGTTTCGATCAGCAACGTATGGCACAAATCAAACAGCTTTATCAAAAAAGTCGAGCTGATCTTGATTTATTGGCACAATATTTAAGTGAACGAAATACTAATGCTGTTCGATTGATCTTGAAAAGCCCAGCGAATACTAACTTTACTAACTCACTGTATGAAGCCACAGACTTTATTACCGATGAAGTGGTTAATCCGTCAGTAACTGAAGCGGAAAAGAACTATTACAGCATGCTGTGGATAGCGTCTACCTTCATGGGTATTTTCCTTATTTTCACCACATTAGTTCTTATTTGGATCCGTAAATATATCATTGCTCGTATTAATCAAATGATCACCTATCAAGAAACAATTGCTAAAGGTGATTTAGTCAGTCGTGTGGACAGTGACATTTCAGGTAATACTGAAATAGACCAGTTAATGCTGGGATTACAGCAAATGCGCGCACAATTAAAAGAGATGGTAAGCTCTATCCGAAATAGTAGTGCGGCTATTTATACAGGTGTACAAGAGATTGCTGCAGGTAATAATGACTTATCCAGCCGAACTGAAGAACAAGCTAGCGCGCTAGAAGAAACAGCATCCAGTATGGAGCAGATGACTGCAACGATTCGCAATAACACAGAGAGCGCTCGTGAAGTCACAGAGTTAGTGATGAGTACTGCAGATATCGCCGTTCAAGGTGGTGAGCACAGTAATAAAATGGTTATGACAATGACAGATATTGCCGATCGCTCACAAAAGATTGGTGAAATTACGGCTGTTATTGATGATATTGCATTCCAAACCAATATTTTAGCCCTTAACGCAGCCGTTGAAGCAGCAAGAGCTGGCGAGCAAGGCCGAGGATTTTCTGTAGTAGCAAGTGAAGTGCGTAACTTGGCTCAACGAAGCGCTGAAGCGGCTAAAGAGATCAAAGAGCTTATTGAATCCACTATCTTAAGGGTAAGGCAAGGTAATGATCTTGTTGAACAAGTCAGTTTATCAATGGGTGAAATTGTAACATCCGTTAATCACGTTTCGGGTTCAATGAAAGAAATTCTATCTGCGTCAGAAGAACAAACTCGTGGTATTGCACAAATTAGTCTTGCTGTTAATGAGATGGATAAGGCTACTCAACAAAATGCAGCTATGGTTGAACAATCAACTGCGGCTTCTGCCACATTAAGTGAACAAGCCAGCATGTTAGATATCATCGTCAATACATTTAAAGTTGAGAATGAAAAACCGACCTCAACGAAACTACCTACATTCTCAGCAAAACCGCAAGAAAAAGAAGCGATTAAAACGCCGACAATAAAGACAAATCACCATGAAACCGATGATAATTGGGAAAGTTTTTAAGTTGACCTCTTATACAAAAGAAAGTAAACGCTCAGTATAATAAGTAGTCAATTACATATAACAAAACCTCTACCTACCATACTCCCAGTTAATTTCTGGGAGTATTTCAATTCTCCCGCACATAAACAAAAAAAAGTGCCCCTTTTTTATACAGAAAAAAGAACGCTTTTTAAGAAACATTGAGAGTATTTTCGAAATCAATACGTTTATTTCACTTATTATAAGATAAATCGATAAATAAAGAAAAAACACTGCTCATTATTGCTCTCTTATTCAGCAAAATCATTACAAGCACTTATTATTATATCGATTAACATAAAAAATGAGTAAGCCAATATACCTATAGTCTTTTATATAAATCATTAGAATATTTTAGCTATTAGCTGATAATTAAAGCTAAAAAAAGAAATATAAGTCGTCTTTACTATTAAATAGAGTAGAAACAATAAAGTTTTTAAATATTAAGCCGAATAAGTTTAATTGATAAATAGTTATCGCTCCTTGCTGTGTGTCCTACAAATCAATTAAATAGGTAAGGCTATGCTGAAACGAATAAAAATATCTAATGGCTTAATGTTTATTTTAATACTGTTTTGCATTATTCAACTTTTCTCTGGTGCAATGAGTATCCGTGATGCGAGTTTAACAAATAAGCGGATCTCACAATTAGCAAATGGCTTTGAACAGATAAAAACGATGGATTATGGTTATGCAGAGTTAAATAAATTACGTGAAGATATGCTTAATGTTATGTTTGAAGCCCATCTCACTCCTGACATTGCAGAAGATAAAATCACCCAATTTCTTTCCACTTATCCACAACGAAAACAAGAAATTACACGTATTATTACCTCATACTTTACTTCTGCATCCAACGCCAACTTTGATCCTGAAAAAATAGAAAGTATGAAAAAGCTTTTTAATCGTGTTATTTACGATCTTGATCAGCTTGCCTCATGTTTAGAAATTCGAGATTACTACGGCTTTCAATCTCTTTATGCTCATAATACTAATGAGCGTTTTACTCAATCCCTCTATGAAGCAACAGATTACCTCAGTGATAATGTGGTGACCCATGCAACACAAGCTGCACAAGGTAATTATGAACGAACGTTAATTTTAGCGTTTGTTTTTATGTTTATTTTTATTCTTTTTACAGTTCTTGTTGTGCTTTGGATACGTCGAAATATTGTTTTACGTATCAATCAAATCGTGGATTATATGTCAGAAATTTCACAAGGGAATTTATTAGAAAATAAAAACATCACAGCAAAAGGAAATAATGAAATTGACCAATTAATTACGGGTATTCAATATATGCGCACTGAGCTCTCATTAATTGTGAATGCTATTCGGGGAACAAGTCATCATATTTACACAGGTGTTCAAGAATTATCAGCAGGTAATACCGATCTTTCTTGCCGTACTGAAGAACAAGCTAGCGCATTAGAAGAAACTGCATCGAGTATGGAACAACTCACAGCAACAGTGAGAAACAATACCGAAAGCGCTCGTGAAGTTTCACATCTCATCAATCAAACATCAAATATTGCCAGTAAAGGGGGCGATGTCACTAATCGCATGGTGAAAACCATGACGGATATTGCCGACAGCTCACAAAAGATTGGCGAAATTACCGCCGTTATCAACAGTATTGCCTTTCAAACCAATATTCTTTCCTTAAATGCAGCTGTTGAAGCTGCTAGAGCAGGCGAACAAGGGCGTGGTTTTTCTGTGGTAGCGACTGAAGTGAGAGAGTTAGCACAGCGTAGTGCTGAAGCAGCGAAGGAAATTAAAGAATTAATTGATGCCTCAATAAGTCGAGTTCGTCATGGCAATGATCTTGTTGAACAAGTCAGTATTTCTATGGGTGAAATACTGACATCTGTAAAACATGTTGAAGACTCAATGACAGAAATTTTATCGGCATCTGAAGAACAAACGCGCGGTATAACCCAAGTCTCTCTTGCGGTTACAGAAATGGACAAAGCCACCCAACAAAATGCTGCCATGGTTGAACAATCCTCCTCTGTTGCTAGTTTACTAACCGAAGAAGCTGGCAATCTTGAACAGATCGTTGAGCAATTTAAGACCGCTGAAAGTGAGCAATACAATAAAAAATCACAACATACCATAATCGAAAAATCATTCTCTTCTGAAAAATCACTGCAACCAAAAGAAGAAAAAATAAAAAATACCACCAAGGACGACATAAAAGAGAAGAGTTTCGTGAAAGGAGCATCTGTCAAAAATGATGAAGACGATGATTGGACAAGCTTTTAACTCACCGTTTTTTCATGATTAAAATATGATTTAGATAAATACAAAGACACCTATTTTTAGTAGGTGTCTTTTTCTTTTATTTTCTAATAATTACAACTTAATGGAATACATTAATTGCACTGACTAAGTAATTAGTTTGTACTTTCATTTCACCTGAAATCATTGAAGCCTTAGAAACATAGTTAGCATTTTCATGCGTAATCGATTCCAACTTTTCAACTGCACGGCCTAACTCCTTTAGTCCCGCACTTTGTTCTGATGAAGCAAGACTAATTTCACCAATTAAATCGGTCACATTTTTGACATGTACGACAATATCCTCCATCGTACTGACCGTCTCATTGACTTGTTTTGAACCAACTTTGATATTACTACTTGAAGCACTAATCAATTTTTTGATCTCTTTAGCTGCTTCTGCACTGCGTTGTGCTAACTCCCTCACTTCAGTCGCTACCACAGAAAAACCACGCCCTTGTTCGCCTGCTCTAGCAGCTTCTACTGATGCATTCAATGCAAGGATATTGGTTTGAAAAGCAATGCTATCAATTACACCAATAATATTGCTGATCCGCTCTGAGCTTTTCGCAATATCATTCATAGTATTGGCAATATTATCCATTGCATTGCCTCCCTTTATCGCCGCATCACAGGTGATATTAGAAAGGTTATTTGCCTGCCCTGCAGTTTCACTATTACTACTTACCGCTGTAGTAAGCTCATTCATCGTAGATGCTGTTGCTTCAACATTACTGGCTGTTTGTTCCGTTCTTACATATAAATCACGATTACCCGCTGCGAGTTGATCACAAGAAATATCGACTTGATGAATTTGATGACTTACATCATTCACTAACCAACGGAACATTCGCCCTAACTGATTAACTGAACGCTGAGTCATCCCGATTTCATCAATACGATTAAGGTAAGCAACGTTATGTTCGTCTCCTGTTGCAACTCGATTAGCATGTTTATTTAATTGAATGATGGGTTTAACAATTTGAAAATACAGAATGCGCTCATTTGCCATTAGTAATAATAGTAAAACAACGACATGCATCAAAAGAGCATAGCTGGATAAGCCAGAAAACCATGCGCTTAACACCATAAACGGTAGAGGGAATAGAATAAAAAGGCGAAGGCGTTTTTTTAATGAAATAGTTTGATTCCATGAGCGCCAACGTTGCCATCCCTTATAAACAAAAGCACCTTTTAAAAAGGTGTGAGAAGGATATTCACCTTGATTAAATGCATCATAAAGTGCTGAAGCTTGTGCTATTTCCTCTTTTAGTGCACAGGTTCTGACTGACATAAAACTTTGAATTTTGCCTTGACGAATAATAGGCGTGATATTGGCCCTTACCCAATAGTGATCGCCATTTTTACGTCTATTTTTAACGATCCCAGTCCAAACTTCGCCTTGTTTTAAGGTTCTCCACATATCCTTAAAAACATCTGAAGGGATATCAGGATGCCGAACAATATTATGGGGTTTTCCCACTAGTTCCTCTACTGAAAACCCACTGGCCTCGACGAAGTCCTCGTTGGCATAAATAATATTGCCATCAAGATCTGTCGTCGACATCAGTGTTGCGTTTTCAGATACCGGGTATTCTCGCTGTGTCACCGGTTGATTGTTACGCATTAGTTACTCTCCTCGACATTGAAATTAAAATATCTCAACAAAAAAACACTGCCTAAATAACTATCGTTTCGGCCATTGGGAGAATAACTTTAGTAATAAGTGTAAATACCTACCTTTAAATATTAATTTTTTGAATCAGTTCAAAATTTTTAATTATCTAGGCTATTAATTAATGCCTGAGAACTTAGCACTAATGTCTTCGCACATTCATCACGTTTCTTTAATAACGCCATAAAAATAAGATCTGTTATTGTATTTTGTGCAGTACGAGATGAGATTGAGGCACTTCTCCACTCTCCTTCATCCGCAATTGTTTCTAATATATAATCAGAAATTCTGCCTAATGGAGAGTGCTTTTCTCCTGTAATAGCAATAATTTTTGCTCCCTGTTTTTTAGCAACAGAGGCTGCCACTAACATGTCTTTTCGTTTTCCACTATAAGAAATAACTATTTGTAAGTCTTTTGAACTTAACATTTGAGCAACAGATATTTGGACATGATGATCCGTTTCAATAAGTGTCGTGATGCCGATTTTTTGTAATTTATAACTTAAATCTCTGGCCACCAACCCAGAACCACCAATACCTATAATTTGAACACGTTGGGCTTCATCAATAAGCTGGATCACTTTTTCAAAATGAAAATAATTAATTTGGCGAGTTGTATCACTAATAGAATTATTTTTTTCTTGCGCCAGTTTTTGTGCAATAACAACTAAACTATCATCAGAACCTATTTGATTATGTAATATGCTAGTATTTTGCCCTGTACCTGCATTTTTCCGGCCTAGCTCTTCGCTTATTGCAAGTTTCAAAGATGGAAAACCTTTGAATCCTATTTTTTGACTAAACTTAACAATCGCAGACTGACTGACACCTGTAATTACAGCTAATTGCTGTGATGAAAGTGTTACCATTTTTTCAGGATTATCTAAAATATAATCTGCTATTTTACGCTGATTTGTAGCCATACCTGGCTTGATCCAAGCAATTTTTGTTAATGTTGGCATAATGACAATATCCACTTCGAGTACTATATCGTTATATATGGGATCATTCTTGATAAAGAGTTTGAAACCTAAAGCTATTTAGGTTTTCAGATAAAAACAAATAAAAAACAGAGCATAAACAATGAATTATAAAAAGTAATATTATTATTAAAATACTTACTTTTATAATAGATTTATAATTATCTTTTTTATCTGTTTTTCTTCATTAACCACAATATTCTATAATACTTAATTTGTTTTTTTCCAATTTTTAATAATAATTTATTCTTTTGGGTCAATAAGAGAATATAAATTCAATCTATATATATTCAATAATATTGCGTTTTTAAACACTTTTATTAAGTTATAACAATAAAAAAAACACATTAAAAACATATATACAATAAAATTTTCTTTAATTACAATCAGTAAAGAGGAATAAATAATTCCTATTCGCGAGAATTATTTTTCACTTTAAAGTATAAATTTAGATAAATGAAAATGTTAAATAATCACGTTTATATAAAATGAGGAAGTTTTATTCTCACCTGATATAAAAGAGCACTTTAACATAAATACCCGTGATAACAGGCGATCATAGATCTCTCTTTCACTAGATTAATACTCTTTTTTTGATGGGTGTTTAGAACAATCATGTCAACTAAACTTAAAAAAGCATTATTTAAATCAAAATAATTAAGTTACTCATTGATTTATAGCTATTTATTCAATCCAAATCAAAGGAACACAGAGCGCTGTTAATAATCCCATTGAAATATTAAAAATAAACCAAGACCTTCTGCTTTGTAAAAATAAGCTGATTAAGGTTCCCCCTAAAATCCAAACAATGCCTGCAACAAAATTCACTATCACCATCACAATGCTCATCGCGATAATTGTACTAAAATAGGCATCACCAGATAAACTAAAGCTCCCAACTGCCCCTAATCCCATCATCCACGCTTTAGGATTGAGAAATTGTAATAATCCACCTTGAAACCAACTTACTGCTTGTGGCGTTTTTGCAGGGATATCTAAACGTTGATAAGATGATGTCGCTGTTTTCCAAGCAAGCCAAAGTAAGTATGCACTCCCGATTATCTTTAATCCTATATGCAATGCAGGATAAATAATCAGTAATGCAGCCACACCAAATGCCGAGCTAAGTAAAACACATTGCATTCCCAGCATAATACCCGCCATAAGCTTTAATGAGCCTTTAAAACCGACATTAGCACCTGATGAAGTAAGTAATAAGTTGTTGGGTCCAGGTGTGATAGCAGCAATAAACAAGAAAATAGTTAAAGAAAAAATAAGGCTAATTGTCATAGCGAGCGCTCAAAGATGTGACAGATGTTTTATTTTCACCGAAAATAGCAGTATGTTATTTAGCAAACAAGTGTTAATTCATTTTGATAGACGGAAAATATGTCTCAATACTTTAATCCAATGCGTTGGGCTAAAAATCCACATTTACAAACGCTTTTACCACGAATAGTGCGTAGAACACCACTATTAACGCCTTACTGGCAACGACTAAACCTTCCTGATAATGATTTTGTCGATTTGGCATGGAGTGAAGATCCTAAAATGGCTCTCGATAAGCCAAGGTTAGTTATCTTTCATGGTTTAGAAGGAAGCTTTAGCAGTCCTTATGTTCATGGCATGTTATCAGCAGCAAAAGAGAGAGGCTGGCTAAGTGTTGTGATGCATTTTCGAGGGTGCAGTGGCGAACCCAATAGACAAAAACGCATCTATCACTCAGGTGAAACTGAAGATGCTCGCTACTTTTTAAATTGGCTAAAAAAGGAATTTGGTGAACAGCCAACAGCGGCTGTTGGCTACTCTCTTGGAGGTAACATGCTCGCTTATTACCTTGCTGAAAGTGGTGAAAATGCCGTTGTAGATGCAGCTGTTATTGTATCAGCACCATTAATGTTAGAGCCATGCTCAGCTAAAATTGAGCATGGCTTTTCCCGTTTTTATCAATGGTATCTATTAAAAGGACTAAAAAATAACGCAACACGCAAGCTGATCCGCTATCCTGAATCATTGCCAATTAGTTTGTTGACAATAAAATCCATCAAAAAGCTACGCCAATTTGACGATCTGATTACCTCTAAAATTCATGGGTTCAAAGATGCCCTTGATTACTATCGTCAATGTAGTGCTTTGCCTTTATTAAATAAAATAAAGAAAACGACACTAATTATTCACGCTAAAGATGATCCTTTTATGTCTGCGGATGTTATTCCTGATATCACAACACTACCCAATAATATTGAATATCAACTTACTGAATTTGGCGGGCATGTGGGTTTTGTTAGTGGCAAGCTTTCTAAACCCGTGATGTGGCTTGAAAATCGGATACCTGACTGGTTGTCCGCTTATTTGGAGAAAACCAAATGATAATACCTTGGAACGAACTTTCCACTGAGACACTAGACAATCTTATTGAAAGTTTCGTTTTACGAGAAGGCACTGATTATGGTATCCAAGAGAAGACGCTAGAACAAAAAGTCGCCGACGTAAAAAAACAACTTAAATCCGGTGAAGCCGTGTTAGTTTGGTCAGAACTTCATGAAAGCGTCAATATTATGCCTGCATCGCAGTTTCGCTCTGATTGATCACCCAGAGCGCAATATCGCCACCAATAAGGGCTAACCTTATTTGCAAAAGGATAATCTATGTCAGTCAAACATCCTATCATCGCGGTTACTGGCTCAAGTGGAGCAGGAACGACTACCACGAGCCAAGCTTTTCGTAAGATATTCCAACAACTTAATGCACATTCTGCTTTAATTGATGGAGATAGTTTTCATCGCTATACTCGCCCTGAAATGGACATGGCGATAAGAAAAGCCAAAGAGCAAGGACGACATATTAGCTATTTTGGCCCTGAAGCAAATGATTTTAGCCTACTGAGTTCCACATTCAGTCACTATAGCGAAACAGGACAAGGCCAATCACGTAAATATTTACACTCCTATGATGAAGCGACGCCCTACAACCAATTACCAGGGACTTTTACACCATGGGAATCATTACCCAATAATACCGATGTACTCTTTTATGAAGGATTACACGGAGGTGTTGTCACTGATGAACATGATGTCGCACAGCATGTTGATTTATTAGTAGGTGTGGTCCCTATCGTTAACCTTGAGTGGATACAAAAACTTATCCGAGACACAACTGAACGGGGTCATTCACAAGAAGCTGTAAGAGATTCAGTGGTACGCTCAATGGATGATTATATTAACTATATCATTCCGCAATTTTCGCGTACTCACATCAACTTTCAACGAGTCCCTACCGTCGATACATCAAACCCATTCTCAGCTAAAGCTATCCCAACTCTTGATGAAAGTTTTATTGTTATTCGCTTTAGAGGCTTAACTGATATTGATTTTCCTTATTTGCTGGCAATGTTGCATGGCTCATTTATGTCAACAATAAATACGATTGTAGTGCCTGGTGGCAAATTAGGATTAGCGATGGAATTAATTATGGCACCATTAGTCAAAAAATTATTAAATGGCGAAAAGATCAGTTAACAAAAATAAAATCTATTTTTATAAAAATAATATCCCCTTAATTAAGGGATATTATTTATAAATTAAACTTTATTTTAAAATATCAAATTTATTCAGCGTCTTTTATTTCAAATGAATGTGTAATATTAGCTGCTTTTCCTAACATTAAAGAAACGGAACAATATTTTTCTGCAGATAATTGAACAGCTCGTTCAACAATTTTATCCGTGAGTTCTTTACCTGAAACAATAAAATGTAAATTGATATCAGTAAATAAACGTGGGGCTTCCTCGCGACGCTCTGATGTTAATTTCACTTCGCAATCAGTGACTTGATGTCGTCCTTTGCGTAAAATACTAACTACATCAATCGCACTGCATCCCCCCGCAGCAATTAAGACCATTTCCATTGGGCTTGGTGCTTTATCGCCAGAGTTCCCATCCATCATTATTTGATGACCTGATGAAGATTCACCAACAAAAGATAAATCTTCAACCCACTTAACTCGTGCTTCCATTTATTTTCCCTCTAAACATGACAGAAACTAAAAGAGTACATTCTCATAATTCAACTAGCAATTAGCAAATAGGTTTATTATGCTGACTGCGTAAAACGAGACTTAATGCACTAATTGTGTTAAAAACAATATCTGCTTGATGATAGTGGTTAAGATCAATGCATTATTTTCTCATTTATTATAATCTACTCCATATTAACTTACCGTGTTCTCAGGAAGTTAATAGGTCAAGATAGGATTTTTAAGCACGCTGTCTCAAAAGGGAGTCCATCCGTTTTGAAAGGCTGCATTTAACGTACAGAGGATAACGCGAATGGTTCTCGGCAAGCCGCAAACAGACCCGACTCTTGAATGGTTTTTGTCACACTGCCATATTCACAAATATCCATCCAAGAGCACGCTGATCCACCAAGGTGAGAAAGCGGAAACACTTTATTATATTGTTAAAGGTTCCGTGGCTGTTCTTATTAAAGATGAAGAAGGGAAAGAAATGATCCTCTCCTACCTGAATCAGGGGGATTTCATCGGTGAACTTGGATTATTTGAAGAAGATCAAGAACGTAGTGCATGGGTTAGAGCAAAAACAGCCTGTGAAGTAGCAGAAATTTCCTATAAAAAATTCCGCCAATTAATTCAGGTTAACCCTGATATTCTGATGCGCCTGTCAGCTCAAATGGCGAACAGATTACAAACCACATCAGAAAAAGTAGGTAACCTTGCTTTCCTTGATGTAACAGGTCGTATTGCACAAACCTTACTAAACTTAGCAAAACAACCCGATGCTATGACGCATCCTGATGGCATGCAAATTAAAATTACACGTCAGGAAATCGGTCAAATCGTTGGTTGTTCACGCGAAACTGTAGGCCGTATTCTGAAAATGTTGGAAGATCAAAACCTGATCTCTGCACACGGTAAAACAATCGTCGTTTACGGGACTCGCTAAGTTTCCCCGCCCGAACAAACAATAGCCCGATACAAAGGGCTATTGATAAAAAGATCTGTATAAACCCCATTCTTGTGATGGGGTTTATAATAAGGACTATTCTTTTACAAACTCCGCAATAGCAGCTTTTAATGCTACCATTCCTTCTTGTAACTCTTCTTGGGTAATAATTAATGATGGCGTAAAACGCATAACATCAGCGCCTGCATTTAACATCATTAAACCATGCTTTGCAGCTAATCCTAATAGTATTTTGGCTTTACCTTCATATTGTGGTGCGAGTTGCGCACCGATCAATAATCCTTGTCCACGGATTTGCGAAAAGACGTTGTAGGTTTGGTTTATTACCGTGAGCTCATCTACAATCCATTGATAGCGCTTTTCTACCCCCTCAAGTACCTCAGGCGTATTAATTAAATCAAATGCGACATTGCCCACGGCACAAGCTAGTGGATTACCTCCATAAGTTGTACCATGAGTCCCTACACCCATTGCAGAAGCTATCTCATGTGTTGTTAACATCGCACTAAGTGGGAAACCACTTCCTAGCGCTTTTGCGGTTGTAATAATGTCTGGTGTCACATCATAGTTCATATAAGCGAAAAGCTTACCTGTACGCCCCATACCTGTTTGTACTTCATCAAGAACAAGTAGGGCTTGATGCTTATCGCACAGCTCACGTAGCCCTCTCATAAACTCAGGTGTTGCCGCCGTTACGCCACCTTCACCTTGAACTGGTTCTAGTACAACGGCACAAGTGTGATCATCCATTACCGCTTTAACAGCATCTAAGTCATTAAAAGGAACGTGCACGATATCTGCAGGCTTAGGACCAAAACCATCTGCATATTTAGGCTGCCCACCGACAGATACTGTAAACAGTGTTCTGCCATGAAATGCATGATGAAAAGCAATAATTTTAGTTTTATAAGGACTATGGCGAGTGATGGCATAATGACGAGCCAATTTAAATGCGGCTTCATTCGCTTCTGCACCTGAATTAGCAAAAAAGACACGTTCCGCAAATGTGTTATCTATTAATTTTTGCGCTAAACGTAATGCTGGTTCATTAGTAAATATATTACTAACATGCCAAAGTTGTTCACTTTGTTCTTTCAAGGCTTGATTAAGGGCAGGATGAGAATGCCCCAGTGCTAAAACAGCAATACCACCAGCAAAATCAATATACGATTTTCCCTGCTGATCCCAAACACGGCTACCCATCCCTTTGACAGGAATAAACTCTGCGGGTGAATAAATTGGCAACATTACTTGATCGTAAGTTGCCCGGTTGATACTTTGCTTTGTCATTACCCCACCTGATCGTCATTCATATTTAATATGAAAATATAATCACTAAATATGAATAAAAAATCAAATGTGGTTTTGTATAAAAAGGTGTTATTTCGCTATTTAAATACTATCCTATTAATATTTAAGAAAATTATTTAATAACTCATGCCCTTGTTCACTTAAAATACTTTCTGGGTGAAATTGAACCCCTTCAATTGGAAGTGTACGATGGCGAATTCCCATAATTTCATCAACATTTCCATCATGTTGGCTCCATGCCGTTACTTCAAAAGGCACTGGTAACGTCGTAGCATCTATCACTAAAGAGTGATAGCGCGTTACACTTAAAGGGCGATTAAGTCCTTTAAAAACACCTTGTTGGTTATGATGTATCAATGAATTTTTACCATGCATAACTTCTCGTGCTCTGATAACAGATGCACCAAAAGCTTGTCCTATTGCTTGATGTCCAAGACAAACGCCAAGAATAGGGATTTCACCAGCAAACCGCTGTATAGCCTCAAGAGAGATCCCTGCTTCATCAGGAGTACAAGGTCCTGGCGAGATAACAAGATGTGCTGGCATCATCTTTTCGATCTCTTTAAGTTCAATCTCATCGTTACGCTTAACAACAACCTCAGCACCCAATTCACAGAAATACTGATAGAGGTTGTAGGTAAACGAGTCGTAATTATCAATAAGTAACAGCATATTAGCCTATCCGACTGATTTTCTTATCATTATCTATTTTATTACTATTTTAAAGCGAGTGTATATTTGCCAAAATAGCTCGTTGTTTAACCGACTTGGGTACAACAAAGCCGATTATCATAGCACAGGTATAAAATATGAATAGTAAGCAAGAAAATCTGCTGATTTATTGCGCAATAACAATAATGACGGTAATTGATGATGAATACAGTGATTAATAGTGTAATGAATACTTATTGCAGGAGATCACACGAAAAAACAGACGATAAAAAATATTTTTTTCGTACTAAAAAACCCCGGAATGAATACTTCCATTCCGGTTTATATGCATTTTATCTTATTAGAATACGTAAATACCCTATCCTAATAATGCGTTTATTCTTTTACGACTTCAGCAGATAAAATAGTAACCGTTTTTACTGGCACATTTTGGTAAGGACCGATATTGCGGGTTTGTGCTTGTGAAATTTTATCAACCACATCCATACCCTTTACAACTTTACCAAATACGGCATAACCAAAATCACGTTGGCCGTGATCTAAAAAGGCATTATCAGCCACATTAATAAAGAATTGGCTGGTTGCACTATCTTTATCCGACGTACGTGCCATAGCAATAGAGCCTTTTACATTACGTAACCCATTATCTGCTTCATTTTTAATAGGTGCTCTGGTTTGCTTTTGTTGCAAATCAGCAGTGAAACCACCGCCTTGAACCATAAAACCGGGGATAACACGATGAAAAGTTGTGCCGTTATAGTATCCATCTTCGACATACTGAATAAAATTTTTCGTTGTTATTGGGGCTTTTTTATTATCCAGTGATATTTCAATATTGCCTTCAGAGGTGACTAATTTAACGAAGGTTTCTCCCGTTGCCATTGCAAAAGTCGCTGTTGTTAAAGTGCAAGCGGTAACGAAGGTGACAAGAAAACGTTTTAACATGCAGGGATCCTTTACTTTAATAGTCTACAACTTACTTAATATGCAGGGATTCTAATTCGCTGAGGTAAATAGTGCCAATCATTTACCTTTATTTACGCTTAATAAGTCTAATTACGTCATAACAGAGTAAATTTTAATTTTTAAGCTCTGTTATAAGTCATTAAATTGCGCCAAAATAGAGCAAATAGATATTTTAGATATTCTTTCTCACGCAGAATTGAAATGAGTATGCATGAGAAGCCGCATTATTTCAGAGAGGTTTATACCATAATGGCCCAATTTAATTACCAAAAAGCACATTTCATCATTAGTGCGCCTGATATCCGCCATTTACCACCAGATACAGGGATTGAAATTGCCTTTGCGGGTCGCTCTAATGCCGGTAAATCCAGTGCTTTAAATGCCTTAACCCAACAAAATGGGTTAGCAAGAACCAGTAAAACCCCAGGCCGTACTCAATTAATCAACCTGTTCCAAATTGAAGATGGTTTACGCTTAGTCGATTTACCTGGCTACGGTTATGCTCAAGTTCCTGAAGAAATGAAGCGCAAATGGCAACGTTCTTTAGGCGAGTACTTACAAAAAAGAGAGTGCTTAAAAGGTGTGGTTATTTTAATGGATATTCGTCATCCATTAAAAGACCTCGATATGCAAATGATTGACTGGGCTGTTGAGTCTGAACTTCCTACACTCGTATTACTGACTAAAGCCGATAAACTGGCATCTGGAGCCCGTAAACAACAATTGATGAGTGTACGTGATGCACTAGCAAGTAAAGTCGGTGATATTCGTATCGAATATTTTTCATCATTGAAAAAAATTGGTATTGATAAGCTACGTAACACACTTAATGAATGGTACTCAGGCAAAGAAGAAGCGCCTGTAAATGACAATAACGTTTAATCTCTTCTTTGTCCTACCCAAGAACTGACTGATCTTTTATTAATTAGGGGAAAATTACCTTTCCCCTTTCACTTCTAGCATAAACCACTTCAGCAAATTTTAGGCAAAAAAATGCCCCAGTCGAAATAAAGTCGACTGGGGCAGCTAATATTCAGCTAAATCCGATTACGTGAAGTAAAAGGTCTGAAAGATAGAACATCTTACCTCTGTACCCTACGAGAGATAATGTACTCTATTTTATTGGTTAATAAAAGCCCTTTTGTAATTTTTTTTCACATGCAGACACGATTCAGCTACGTCTTTATGTATTCAAACCATAAATAAATGTAGTTTAATTACATAATTATGAGACTTTAATCACCTACATGAATATGATTAAAATTAGAACAAATCACACAAAAGGTGCGGTTTCTCCTTAATGATTTTGTGATACGCTTACCGCGAGACCGTAGTAAATATGTAATTAGCGATAAAATGAGGTATCCATGGCTGTATTAACGCTGCTGCGTTTTCCCGATGAGCGTCTGCGCAGAGTTGCAGTACCAGTGGAAAAAGTAGATAACGAAATACGCACATTAATCGATGACATGATTGAAACCATGTACGCAGAACGAGGTATTGGCTTAGCGGCACCTCAGGTTAATGTATCTAAACGCATTGTTGTTATTGATGTTTCTGAAAACCGAGATCAACCGATTGCCCTAATCAATCCTGAAATTATCAGCACTGAAGATGAAGTGATGGATATGATGGATGGGTGTCTATCTATTCCTGATTCTTTTGCCCCAACAGAGCGTTACCGCTTCTTAAAGGTGAAAGCATTAGATAGAAATGGTGATGAAATTGAACTTGAAGCCTCCGATTTGTTTGCAGGCTGTATTCAACATGAGTTAGACCATCTTGATGGCAAACTCTTTATTGACCATTTGTCTCCGTTAAAACGTCAACGTATTGAGAAAAAACAGAAGAAATTAAGCAAGCTGATCGATTCACAAGTTGCTTAATTATTCACTTATCTCTTTTTCACATTTTGATAAGTTTTGACATAAAAAAGCTCGGCAATTAACCGAGCTTTTCTTTTTCCTACCTTAATACAGACAAATTCTCGCTGTTTTTCTTGCCATCACTTATACAATAAATATAAATCTTATTAGCACATCAATTGAGGTAAAAATGGAAAATAGTCAATTTATGGATTTATGTGAACAACTCAAAGCAGCCGGTGCAACAAACCCTAAATCATGGGCAAATAGTGAATTACAAGAAAATATTCCACAGTTTGCTCGCTTCCTTGTGTTAAAAGGACTCACCGATATCTATCGTGATGTTGAGGAAAATATCAGTGAAATGGATATTTACTCTGATGAGGCCACCGAGATATATCAAAAACTAGCGTCCCAATTTGATAAACAAGAACTTAAAGAATTACTCCATTCTTATGGTAAATCAATTATTGGTAAGGTAATTGATATGCTTGATGAAGGCTATCTTTATAGTGTTAATGACAACGTAGGTTGGTCTTTGATGGAACTTGATGACAAAGGCACAACAACAGGCAGGCTAATCCAAGGTTTGCACGAAGATTTTATTGAATTTGAAGAGTCAGAGCTTACTCCTGACACTAAAGCTTAAACAAGAAAAGGCACAATCTGTGCCCTTTCTATTAAAGAGTAATATTAAAAATTAATGTGCTTCATCCCAGTTATTACCCACACCCACTTCGACTTTTAATGGAATAGCTAATTCCATACTACCTTCCATCAATTTGTGGATCATTGTGTTTGCTTTCTCTAAATAAGATCCTCGCACTTCAAACACTAATTCATCGTGTACTTGCATGATCATATGCACATCATCAGGGCATTCATTATAAATCCAATGATCTACGGCAATCATTGCTTTTTTGATGATATCAGCAGCAGTACCTTGCATTGGTGCATTAATGGCCTCACGTTCTGAAGCTTTACGACGAATTGCATTCTTCGAATTAATTTCAGGTAAATAGAGGCGACGACCATCTAACGTTTCAACATAGCCTTGTTCAGAAGCTTGTTTACGAGTGCGCTCCATATAATCCAATACGCCAGGATAGCGCTCAAAATAGAGATCCATATAGCGCTGAGCTTCTCTTCTCTCAACACCAATTTGTTGAGATAAGCCAAATGCGCTCATGCCATAAATAAGACCAAAGTTGATCGCTTTCGCACTACGACGTTGTTCAGAGGTCACTTCCTCTAAAGGTATGCCAAACACTTCAGATGCGGTTGCGCGGTGAATATCTTTACCTTGAGCAAAAGCATCTAACAAACCTTTATCTTGCGATAAATGCGCCATTATCCGCAACTCAATCTGTGAATAGTCGGCTGCAACAATTTTAAATCCTTCACGTGCAATAAAGGCTTGGCGAATACGGCGCCCTTCTTCATTTCTCACTGGAATATTTTGAAGATTAGGATCTCGTGATGACAAACGACCGGTTGCCGTCACAGCTTGATGATAAGAAGTATGTACACGTTTTGTCTTACTATTCACCATTAATGGTAATTTATCAGTATAGGTCGATTTTAGTTTCGCAAGTCCGCGATGTTCTAAAATTAAACGTGGTAACTCATGGCTATGCGCTAACTCTTCTAATACTTCTTCATTAGTCGATGGTGCCCCTTTCGGGGTTTTCTTGATAACAGGTAATTGCAGTTTATCAAATAAGATTTCTTGTAACTGTTTAGGTGAAGAGAGATTAAATTCTTGGCCAGCTAGCGCAAACGTCTCTTTTTCAATTTCAGCTAAACGTTGTGTGATTTCTTGAGATTGAACGGCTAAAACTTGAGCATCAATTAATACTCCTTTGCGTTCCATTCTAGAAAGCACAGGTACTAATGGCATCTCAATATCGCGGTAAACATGTTTAAGCGGTTCAATAGCTTCTATTTGAGGATACAGCGCTTGATGGAGTAATAGAGTGATATCGGCATCTTCAGCTGCATATAGCGTTGCTTGTTGAACCTCAATTTGATTGAAAGTTAGTTGCCCTTTACCTTTACCCGCAATTTCTTCAAACGTGGTAGTTTTATGGTTTAAATGTTTTTCAGCTAGCGTATCCATATCATGACGATTACTAACACTATTTAGCACATAAGATTCCAACATCGTATCAAAATGGATACCGTTTAACTCGATGCCTTCATTTTCCATAATGCCACGGTCAAATTTCAAGTTTTGCCCAATCTTTAAGATATTTTTATCTTCTAAAATAGGCTTTAATGCTGCAAGAACATCATCCACAGGAAGTTGGTCTGGCGCATCTAAATACTCATGACGTAACGGGATATAAGCAGCTTTACCTGGCTCTATCGCAAACGACATTCCTATTAAACGCGCATCAATATTATTTAAGCTGTCAGTTTCTGTATCAAATGCAAATGCGGGGGCTTTTTTAAGAAGCTCAACCCAGTGCGCTAAGCTTTCGTGCGTTAATATCGCCTCATAATTCTCTTGTGTGATCACAGGAAAATTAGCCGATATAGATGCTTCTTTGGGTTTTGCGACTTCAGAGCTATAAGGCACCGCAACTTTATGAGTGCTACGTTGTGCTAACCAACCACCATTTTGAAGATCACTTATCCAGCGTTTAAATTCATAACGTGTGAACATCTCTAATAATTGATCTAAATTTGGCTCATTAACCACTAAATCATCAAACGTTTTATCGAGTTCAACATCCGTTTTAATCGTTGCCAGCTTATAAGAAAGTTTCGCCACTTTCTCATGCTCTGCCATTTTAGCGCCAAGTGTTTTAGCGCCGCGGAAACTCAACGTTGCGATATTATCAAGCTGTTGATAAATATCGTCTAAACTACCAATACCTTGTAAAAGCCCTAATGCAGTTTTCTCACCAACACCTGGGACTCCTGGAATGTTATCTGATGAATCCCCCATTAATGCAAGGAAATCAATAATCAGTTCAGGAGGAACACCATATTTTTCTTTAACTTCATCGGGACCTAAAATAACGTTGGTCATAGTGTTAATAAGCGTGATCTTTGGCGTCACTAACTGTGCCATATCTTTATCACCTGTGCTTATTAGAACATCACGTCCGTCAGCAGCAGCTTTTAGTGCCAGTGTTCCAATGACATCGTCTGCCTCCACACCTGAAATAGATAACAAAGGTAAGCCCATTGCTTGTACCATTTCATGTAAAGGCGCTATTTGTTCACGTAAATCATCCGGCATTGGAGGACGGTTAGATTTATATTCCTCATACAATTCATCACGGAATGTTTTACCTTTAGCGTCAAACACAACCGCAACATGGCTTGGTTTATACTGTATTATCAGACTACGTAACATGTTCAACACACCATACATCGCACCAGTTGGTTCACCTTGGCTATTAGTTAGCGGTGGAAAAGCATGATAGGCGCGATAAAGATATGAGGAGCCATCTACAAGGATAAAGGGGTTTTCTGCTATCTGGACCATAATCTGTTCATCATTGTTCTGAGGTTCGTTGATATGACTAGAATGCCACATCACAGCCCAATAGACGAATATTACCTGTTTTTAAATGTGGAAATTCAGCGTAAAGGGTCAATTATTTATTGTTAACAGAACTTAACCGAAAAGAATAAGTGCTAATGATAACTTAATATTAATTAAAACAAATTTTAATCAAAAGCCCTTTCTATTAATCTATTCTTAATTAAAAATAAAGGCTAAAAATCACATTGACAACTTTGTTTAAAAACGATTTAGGATAGTGTCATTGATTCATCATTAATATTAACGTTCATATTAGTGTCATTTTTTTCCCAGTAAGATTTCAACTATCCAACAAACCTCACAATAACCTGTGGATAACTCTGTGGGTAGTTTTTTAATTCTCTCTATATTAATAAGTTACCTTTCTTTTTACTTTATTAACACAATTAAAAAATCAATCACTTAGCGAATTTATTAAGATATTATAATTTAATAAAAACATTTTTCATTAATGTGGATAGTTATATTATGACAAATTTATGAAAGCAAAAAAAATAGCACTCTTATTTACTGAGCGCTATTTTCCATATAAAAACTATATATTTTTACTTAATCTATATAAGAAAGAATTAAGCCTATACTATTTTTTTAACAATAATTGATTCACAATATCAGAATATGTTTTCGCATATTCTTCTGGTGATTTAGCACTAATACCATCATTTTTCATCTTGTATTTACCACCAACGATCATGGCTGGCACACCATTAATTTGGAAATCAGCGACAGCATTTTGTTGTTGGCTCACTAAGGAATTAACGACGAAGCTATTCATTGCCGCATCATAGTCTTCGCCTTTAACACCAGCATTAATAAAAGTATTGCGGATATCATCAACAGAACGAATAGATTGAGTTTCTTGGATACCTTTAAATAAAGCAGGAGAAACTTGGTCTTCAACACCTAATGCCATTGCTACAGCCCAAGAACGGGTCAAATCCTTGCCTAAAGGCCCTAAAAAATCAACATGATAGCGAACCATATTGGTATTTTCTGGTACGTTCTTTTCAACAGTGCTATTGACTTTATAGACTTCAGAAAACTGGTAACAATGTGGGCAATAAAAAGAGAAAAACTCAACAACGTCCGGCGCTGCATTGACAGTTTTGGAAAGATTAGTATATTGTTTTCCTTCAGAAATATCTGCAGCAGATACACTGAATGCTAACACCATACTTGCTAACGCCAACCAAATCTTTTTCATGTTTCATCGTCTCCTAAGAATTAATACATTGGGCTAAGTTGTAAAGGAGGCTCATTTAATTGCTCCACTTGTCCCTTGAATAAGGCTAATTGTTTAAACCAAAAATCTTGTTCTTGAAACCAAATAAAAGCTCTTGGAAAGGCCGGATCATTCCAGCGCTTTAATACCCATGCGAGATAATGCACCATTCTCATCGCTCTTAGCGGTTCAATTAATGACAATTCTCGTAAATCAAAATCTTGGTATTCATAATAAGACTCAAGGATTGTATCTAATTGTATAATTTGCTCTTGCTTTGAACCATTTAATAACATCCAGAAGTCTTGTACTGCGGCTCCCATTCGAGAGTCATCAAAATCAACCATTACAACTTCATCACGCCACAATATATTACCGGGATGACAATCCCCATGTAGTCGTAATATTTGCCATGTGGAGTCTTCCATTCGGGGACTCACTTCATGAATAAGTTTATCAATCACCTCAATAAACTGAGACCTTAAGCTATTAGGAATTAATGCACTATTTTCAAATTCTAATTTTGGTGCCATCAGATATTCTGCAATAGAAAGGGTTGGGCGATACTGATAACTCTTTTTTCTACCTATTTGATGAATGCGCCCTAATGTGCGTCCTACTTCTTCTAGTTGAAATAAGTTATCCGTTTCATATGCCCTTCCACCAATACTAGGAAATAATGCAAAATAAAACCCATCATCAGAAAGATGGACTGTCTCATTATGAATGATTAAAGGGGCTGCAACTGATACTTGAGCTTCCTTTAGTGCTAAAACAAATTCATGTTCTTCTTTTATTTGCTCATATGACCAACGCTGAGGGCGATAAAATTTCACCACATAACGCTGTCTATGTTCATCCATAAATTGAAAAACACGATTTTCATAACTATTTAATTCAGTTAACCCTGATTCAGGATAAAAACCGATTTTAACTAATGCATCCCAAATGTTATCAGGTGAAAGTCCCTGAAAATTAAATGAGGCAGATATTTCCATTTTCTATCCTGAACTTAATCTTTAATTACACCGCGGGCACGTAAAATAGTGGTTTTAAAATCTTCTTCGTAATCTTTTTTTAGTCCTGGTATAACATCTGTGGGTGCTGAACCTCGCATTTTCAGATGGTAAATCAAAATATCATCAGTCAGATCAGATAATTGACCTTTAAAACCCGCTTCATTAGCCAGTTTCTGCAATAATTGAATTAAGTTTAAATCAGAATTCTCTTCCCAAACTGGATGCAGTAATTCTATAACTTCATTAAGACGGTGACATTTCATACAAAAAATCCTTATTATTAATGACAACAACAAAGTACCAATTATTATCTGATAGAAAAAGGAAACCTCTGTCAATATGCGTAAAGATTACGCTTTTTTGATAAAAATTGCTGTTGCTTTATATGAAATCTCACTAAGTCGAGACTTTTTATTAGTATATCGTCTTTGCTTGATAAAAATCGTTCGTAAATTTTAGCCAATTCATTCACAAATATTGAATATGAAAAAGAAGAATATTACAGGTGGCATACTCGCTGGAGGCCAAGCAACTCGAATGGGCGGCGCGGATAAAGGGCTACAAATTCTGCATGGGCAACCTTTATACCTCCACATTGCCCAAAAACTAGCACCCCAAGTTGATAGCATATTGATTAGTGCTAATCGAAATCTAGAGCAATATCGCCAAAGCCAATATCCTGTTATTACTGATGAAATAGAAGGGTTTTCCGGCCCCTTGGCCGGTATGCTGACACTATTAAAACAAGCATCCACACCTTGGGTTGCCTTTGTGCCTTGTGATGTGCCTTATTTTCCACTCAATTTAGTTGAGACACTCTATAAACAAAAAGGAGCATCTTTTGCTGTTTATGTTGATGATGGTGAAAGAGAGCATCCTACACTAGCACTATTGAATCGTAGCATTATTCCTATGCTAGAAGCCTATTTAGCACAAGGTGATCGAAAATTAATGCTGTTTATGAAACAGATAAATGCACACCCCGTTTTATTTGCTGATCAAGCCAGTGCTTTTATTAATTTAAACACCCCTGACGATATTGCAAAAGCCAACCAATTAAAAAAATAGGAGTGAAAAATATGGCACAGCTCGACTTACCTCTTTTAGGGATCACCGCATGGAGTGGAACCGGTAAAACCACACTACTCAAACAACTTATCCCACAATTACGCAAAAAAGAAATTCGTGTAGGAATGATAAAACATACTCATCACGATATGGATGTGGATAAACCTGGAAAAGACAGTTACGAACTTAGAAAAGCAGGTGCAGACCAGACATTAGTTGCAAGCCAACAGCGCTGGGCATTGATGACTGAAACACCCGAATTACCTGAATTGGATCTTTATTATCTTGCCTCTCGCTTTGATGCCAGCAAATTAGATTTGATTTTAGTGGAGGGCTTTAAAGGTGAAACTATTCCTAAAATTGCCCTTTATCGCGATATTAACGAGCGTAATTTTAATGAGTTACTGGATGAACATGTAATTGCTGTCGCCAGTGATTGCGATTTGAATATTGATTTTCCACTATTAGATATCAATAACCCAGAAGCTATCGCACAATTTATTGCAGATTGGCTGAAACGCATTAATCATAAAGCGCCATAAAAGGCGCTCTATTTTTCAGTGAGTATCTATTACAACTCATTGGCTACTCATTAAAAATAATAGCCTGATAAGGTTGAAGAATAAGATTTCCTTTTTCATCTTCGACTATCGGGCTGTTATGCAAATACGTCTGTTTTATTTTAAGTGCTAACAATTTTTTCTCGTCACTAAAATTACAGTAAATATTGACGGAGTTGCCTTCATAAGTACGCTTAAAAGCAATCACATTTTCTGGTGAATTTAATGGTAAAAACTCACCATAAATCAAAATATCACTGATCTCTGAATATCGTCTTAAAGTGATTAACTGCTGATAATAAGCAAAAAGAGAGTGCTTATCTTCAGTCTCTTGCTCTGCATTAATCTGCATATAATTAGGATTAACTTTTAACCATGGTTTGCCTGTACTAAAGCCCCCATTGATTTTACCATTCCATTGAAAAGGCGTTCTTGAATTATCACGACTGCGTTCATTAAAATATTCAATAATTTGCTTATCGCTATAACCTAATTTCTTGCCCCACTCGTGTAATTTAAACACATGTAAATCATCATGCTCTTCCAATGTCATCGGGCAATTTGTCATACCGATTTCTTGCCCTTGATAAATAAAAGGCGTGCCCCGTTGCGTTAATAAAAACGTTGCTAACATTTTGGCACTAATGGGGGTAATCGCACCTTTAGGGAGAAATTTATTTAATGAACGAGGCTGATCGTGATTTTCTAAATAAGGTGCTCCCCACCCTACTCTTTGAGTATCTAATTGGCTTTTGATAAATACAGGTTTTAATCTTTCACCTGTAATGGGGTTAATTGTAAATGGCTTTTCATTGCGGATATCTAAATCGGCAATGCTAAAATCAAATACCATGGAGAAATAACCATTCTCGCCGACATAGGCTCGTAAATCTTTCTCTGGCACATCAATTTCTGCAACCGTCATACTGTTCGCAGGCTTAAAAGTATTCTCAACTAATTCAGTTAAAAACTTATCAATTCCTGGTTGATTCAGAACCCAAGGCACTAAGGAAGCGGAACCATCATCTTTATCAGGTTCAAATTGATATTCAGATAATGCTTCAGGAGATTTTTTTAAATTACCAATCGCATCAATACGAAATCCAGCAACACCTTTTTTGATCCAGACATTTATCATATCGATAATATCTTTACGTAATTGTGGATTCTCCCAATTTAAGTCCGGCTGCTCTGGGCCAAATGAATTAAAATACCATCGGTCAGTATTTCCTACGCGGCTCCAAACAGAGCAATCAAAATAAGTGCGTAAATTATTAGGCGGAGTCGGTTTATCCCATTGTTTAAAAATATAATAATCCGCATAAGGGCTATTAGGATCTTCGATTGCTGCTTTAAACCAAGGGTGTTCATCTGAAGAGTGATTTAATACTAAATCTAATAGAATTTTAATATCACGTTTTTTAGCTTCATTGATCAGTCTATCCAATGCTTTATTATCACCAAAAATAGGATCAACGACAGAATAATCAGCAATATCATAACCGTTGTCTTTCATAGGTGATTTAAAAATAGGACATAACCAAATAACATTAGTGCCTAGTGATTGAATATAATCTAATTTTTCTGTGATCCCGGCTAAATCCCCAATACCATCACCATTACTATCGTAATAACTTTTGGGATAAATTTGATAGACCACTGCTTCTTTCCACCAATTATTAGACATATTCACCTCACCAAGGTAATCACTACATATGGAACTGTTCCATATTTAATATAAGATACTATAGGCACTAAAATAGCGGATAAGGTAATTAACATACTAAAATGTGAAATAGCTCATACTAAAAAAACACAATTACCTCATTAAAGAGGATTTTGTCTTAATCAGATTAAGATATATTAGACAATCAACTAACTGAAAGGAGCAACAGCATATTCAATGGCCGGGATCCGTGATGTCGCAAAAAAAGCTAATGTCGCCGCAAGCACTGTTTCAAGAGCGCTAAATAACAGTGGCTATGTTTCTCAAACGGCACGAGAAAAAATAAAAAAAGCGGTAGAGGAATTAGATTATATTCCAGATACTTGGCTACGAAATTTATATCAACAAAAGAGTGCTGTTGTTGGCGTCATTATTAATAGCCTTGAGTATCCTTATTTTGCAACAGTGACTCGTTTTATTGAAAATAAACTCGCCGAGAAGGGCTATAGCATGATGTTATGTGCAACACAAAATAGCAAAGTACGCGAACGTATATTTTTTGATATGCTCAAACGAGGTCAGATTGACGGTATTATTGCAGAGTATCTACTATTGGATGACAGAGAATATCAGCACATTCAAAAACCAGTAGTAACACTTGACCGCCATCTTCTTGATATTCCATTGGTTTGTTCTGATCACCATACTGGTGGTCGATTAGCCGCAGAACACCTTATTCAAAAAAGTTGCAAAAAAATCCTCTACATCGAAGATAATTCCAGCTATTTATCTTCCACCCCCTCTTATCAAAGTTGTGTAGCGTTTAAAGACACATTACTTCAAGCCGGTATTACGCCTATTCCTGCAAAAGTAAATTGGAAAGAAGAAGAGAAAGATTACTTCCATACATTTGCGACAAAAATACTGACACAACATCCCAATATTGATGCTATCTTTGCTGCTGATATTCCCGCAATGGCATTATTTAATGAAGCAACCAGACGAAATATTGCCATCCCAGAGCAATTAAAAATTGTTGCTTACGACGGAAGCCCTTGGCTAAATCAAACGCTGCGCCAATTAACCTGTATTGAACAGCCCTTTGAACAACTGGCTGAAAAAAGTGTAGAAGTAATTAGTGCATTAATTGAAAATAAAGAAATAACAGATAACGTCTCTGTTATTCCAGTGAAGTTTATTCAAGGTGAAAGTAGTTAGGACTTATATTATGAAGCTAATTATTCTCTTATTGCCTCTAAGCTAGAGAGGCAATAAAAATGTTATTGATTTAACTCTTGTAGTAATTTTGTATTGAGATACAGTTTTTCACGACCAACACTCATTTCTTCCAATACACCAATTTCAACTAATTGCTTGAGATATACTGATGCAGTTTGGCGTTTAGCTATCCCCTGTTGAACAAGATTATCAATTCGGCAATAGGGTTGTGTAAAAAGGACTTGAACTAGCTCATGATTATATATTTTAGGAAGATTTTCACGCACATAGTCCATTGTTTCTTCCATTAGTTGACGTATAGATAATATTTTATTAGTTGTCCATTGAGATGTGTTTTCAACTCAGCAATTGCCGAACGCGCATTGATGCACGCATTTAATATTTCTCGCGTTTCAATGAGTTCCAGATCTGGAGGTAAGAGTGGGAGATCGTTATAGGGTATTTTAGGAGACCCGCTCATATGTTTATAAAAACCAATTTTATCGACATATCACCATAACATGTCGATACCATAAAAAAATGCCAAAGAAAGTTTCCTCTCTTTAGCATTTTATTTGATTATGTTTTACGTCGAAATAGAGTAAAAGCTATCGTTCTTATTTTGCAGGACGAACAGCGATAACTTCAATTTCTACACGCCATGCAGGATTCGCCAGTTTATAAACTTGGAACGCTGAGCGTGCTGGTAGTTGATCTGTCTTTGAAGCATCATAGAACTTAGAGTAGCCGTTCATGAAACCTTTAAAGTCCATAGTGCCATTATTTTCTTCACCACCAACTAAGAATACTTGCATCTTAACAACGTCTTTCATATCAAGACCAAGATTATTCAAGTTAGTTTTGATTTGCTCTAAAACATTAATGGTTTGTTCTTCTGTATTACCATAAGAAGCTAATTCACCTTCTGGTGCATTTGCTGATTTCTTAGTAGGGACTTTACCACTTAAGAAAACCAGATTGTTACCTGCATTAATTTCAACTGCTTCTGAAATAGGCATACCGTCTAATTTATGATGCACAACATTCTCCGCTGCATTTGCGCTTGCTACACCAAAAATAAAAGGTAGGGCAACAAGTAAACTTTTATAGCGCATGAAAACTCCTTAATATGTTTAATTTACAGTAAAACAAGGGGTTATTACTTCTTAAAGCGATCCATACTAAATGGTGTTGGATCAATAACGGGTTTCTTACCTGTTACGATATCAGCAGTTACTTCACCTGCTGCTGGGCCTTCAGTCATACCCCATACAGTCGCAGTATTGATAACCAGACCTGGGTATTCTTTGACCTCAGAAATAATCGGTAACTCATCAAAGGTTGGACTCACAACTGCGCCCCAACGTTCAACGACTTGTGATTTTTCAAATACTGGGAATTCCGTTTTCATTCTTTGGAAGACCGCATCTAAGTGCTCAGTATTTTGTGTTGCTGTTGCAATACGATATTGTTCGAACGGTGTTTTTTCATCTAATTTCCAAGAGGTTGCCATCTTGAATGAATTAAATAAGTCTTCACCGATAGAAAATTCTAAGGGTAGCTCACCGCCACCTAGCAGGTGCATAAATTTAGGCCCTAACAAGAAACTATCTTTGACGATAGAGCTTGTGAAGATACGTGGAGCAACCGCATAAGTTCCATCAGCTTGTTCGCGGAAGTGAATACCATTTGGTAAATGCACATTACCACGAGGTGCGCCAGGTACACCAGATACACGTTGTTGTGATAAGTAAACATTCAGCGTTGGAATATCAATGCCCATGTTACCCATAAATAAACGTGACCAAATACCACCAGCAAGAACAACATGAGATGTTCTAATTGCACCTTTTTCTGTTACAACATCAGAAATTTTACCACCAGCAGTTTCAATACCTCTTACTGCACAATTGGTGTAGATTTTCACGCCAATTTGCTTAGCGTAACGCGCTAATGCTGGTGTTCCTGTTTCTGGATCAACAGAGCCTGAATCTTCTTCAAATGCGGCAACAGTCCATGGTGTTTGTGCACCAACAAGGCGGTTTGATAACTCTTCACCTTTAATAATGCGAGTATTTAATGGTGTATCAAATCCTGCAGATCCTTTTGCTGTTTTGATCCATGCTTGGGCTTTATCAAACGCATTTTCATCAGCAAGTGCTTCTACGCGGCCTTGTGTACGATAACTGGTATCTGCACCAATTTTCTCATTCATGCCACGCCATAAGATTTTTCCGTAATGATGTAATGGGAAAATTTCTGGTGATGTTTGATAACTAATAATTTGGCTGTATGCTCGGCCTGATTGTTCACCGCCAATCTCGCCTTTTTCTAAAATAGTGACACTCATGCCACGTTCTGCAAGGTTGATAGCGGTCATGATACCTTGAATACCACCACCAATAATAACAGCATCAGACGCTTTAGGTAGAGCACCTTCGGTACCTTCAACAAACGATGCTCTTGATTTAGCTTCAACGAATTTACCATCACGGCGAACCATTGGAACTAGCGCAGCACCACCGGCTAAAACACCCGCAGCACCAACACCTAAAAGCAGCTTTCTCCTTGAAATTTTCATCTTCTACCTCAGTAATGGATTTACCATTTATATTTATAATGTTATTCGTTTATTTCTTTAAAGCTGAATAATACCATAGTTCATTATAATGTTAATAATTATTATTATTTGTTAATTATTTCTTAGAATAATAATATCCATAGATACAATATGGTTACTTTAATCGTTTTTTCTCATAGAAACTCATCATTTATTGAACTAAGCACTAAAGTAAAACACTCCTTATTTATTGATAAATAATGAAATTATATTAATATAATAAATTATTAACAGAAAATATAATTGTTTAAATAATTAACATTTTGATACAAATGATGAAGATGCTCTGTAAATTACTGTTTACAAAACAAGCTAAAGCACCGCACGATTACATAAATAAAAGAGCCAATAATGACTACGTAGTCACTTTTCTTACAAAATGGATAATTTCACTTAATGTCGGGTTTATTCATCAATATGTAGATGAATATGCTGTTGTGGAAATGTAGGTGACTAAATGCAAAATAAGATGGGATAAGAAAGAGGTTGAATAGGCTTTGAAGGGAAAAATATTTGATACAGAAAAACCACAATAAAAAAGCTAGAGCGTAAACTCTAGCCTTTTATCTCGCTAAATTGAAATCAGCACTCTCGTTGCTTATCTCATGGTGACAAATTCTTCAGCCGCAGTTGGATGGATTGCCACAGTATCATCAAAGTCTTTTTTCGTTGCACCCATTTTTAATGCAACAGCAAAACCTTGTAGCATCTCATCCATACCAAAACCAATGCCGTGAATACCCACAATTTTTTCATCTGCACCAACACAAACGAGTTTCATACGACAAGGTTGGCGGTGACGAGTGACAGCACTATACATTGCAGTGAAAGAGGATTTATACACTTTCACTTGATCTGCACCGTATTGCTCAATAGCTTGAGGCTCTGTTAAACCAACAGTACCAATCGCTGGGTGGCTAAATACAACGGTTGGAATGTTTGAATAATCTAAATGCTCGTTAGGTTTATTATTAAATAAACGCTCTGATAAACGACGGCCCGCAGCAACAGCAACTGGGGTTAATTCTACAGCACCTGTATTATCACCAACGGCATAAATTCCTTTTACATTGGTATTTTGGAATTTATCGACCTTGATATAACCTTTTTCATTTAACTCAACGCCCGTTACAGCAAGATTGATATTGTCTGTTGCCGGCTCACGACCAATTGCCCAAATTAATGTATCAACCGTCTGTTCCGCGCCATCTTCAAGTTGCAGCGTTAAACTGCCATCTGCATTTTTAATCACCGCTTTAGGAACAGCATGGGTATGTAATTTTGGTCCTTCTGCTTCCATCACTTCTAATAATGTTTCAACAATTAAAGGATCAAAGCTACGTAATGGTGCATGTTTGCGTACAAAGAGATGTGTCTCACTCCCTAACGCATTTAACACACCGGCAAGTTCTACTGCAATATAACCAGCACCCACGACAGCAACACGTTTTGGTAATGCTTTTAGCTCAAAGAAACCGTCAGAATTAATACCATATTCGGCACCTGGAATATTAGGTTGAACAGGACGACCGCCTGTTGCAATCAGAATATTATCGGCAGTGATTTTCTCCCCGTTGACTTCAATCGTATTAGCATCAACAAAACGAGCAAACCCTTGGATAACATCAACTTTATTATTACCTAATACACGGTCATAAGACTGATGAATACGGTCAATATAAGCAGAACGGCTACTAATTAGCGTATCCCAATCAAAACGGTTAACCGTCGTATCAAAACCATAATCAGGGCCATATTGATGAATAGCTTCGGCAATTTGCGCTGCATGCCACATCACTTTTTTAGGTACACAGCCCACATTAACACAAGTGCCACCTAATGCTTTCGCTTCAATTAATGCACATTTTTGGCCATACATTGCAGCTCTATTAATTGATGCGATACCGCCACTACCGCCACCAATGGCGATATAATCGTAATGTTTGCTCGTCATTTCTCTGATCCATTTATCTGTAGAAAAATAGGTAACTCACAGGCTAAGTCTTTCATGTCATAAAGTCTATTATGACAAAGTTTAATACATAGCACGTCAGATTTTAGCTTTTACAGTAATAGGCAAAAACAATAATAAGGATGCTTATTCTGGTACAACCCATTCAACTGATGTATGACCAATACCTTCAGGAACTAATATTTTATGTAACCAAGGTAATATTGATTTCATTTGTGACTCTAGCTTCCAAGGTGGGTTAATCACAATCATACCTGATGCTGTCATACCTAATTGATCACTATCAGGTTTTACTGCTAACTCAATTTGTAAAATTTTACGAATACCCGTTGCTTCAAGCTCTTTTAGCATACGTTTAATTTGTTGGCGATGAACCACTGGATACCAAATCGCATATGTTCCCGTTGCAAAGCGTTTATGACCTTCCACAACACCTTTCACTACAGCAGAATAATCCTGTTTAAGCTCATAAGGAGGATCAATTAATGCGAATCCACGACGACTTGCGGGCGGTAATTTAGATTTCAATTGGCCAAAACCATCTTCTCGAGAAACTCTAACTCGCGGATCACGAGAAAATTCTGTGCGTAATAGAGGGTAATCTGTTGGGTGTAATTCCGTTAACACTAAGGAATCTTGTTCTCTTAATAGTTTACCTGCTAATAAAGGAGAACCAGGGTAATAACGCAGTTCACCATTTGAGTTTAATTCTCCAACGGCTTCAAGGTAAGGTAAAATAAGCTCTGGCACCTCATCTTGTTGCCATAAGCGTGCAATCCCTTCTAGATATTCGCCAGTGCGAGTTGCATGAGCATTGGTTAATTGATAACGTCCAGCGCCAGCATGAGTATCAAGATAAAGAAATGGTTTTTCTTTCTCTTTTAAAGACTCAATGATGAGTGTTTGAACAATATGTTTTAAAACATCGGCGTGGTTGCCAGCATGAAAACTATGGCGATAGCTCAGCATTCTTTATCTTCCGTTAGAAATAAGTATAGCTTAGTAGTGAATTTACTCTGAAAGCTTGATTAAGTTCAGTGTATCAGAAAAAGCTGAACTTCTTCATTGAAAGCGAAAGAAACGTTGTGTCTTAGCATTCAGTCGTTATGATAATCCTATATTTCACTTAAGATTAAATAGGATGTTAAAATGAAAAAAATACTCTTTACCGCAATTGCATTAACACTGTCCGTTAGCAGTGCGTATGCCAACACCTCAATCAATGGTTGCGAAATTAAAAAACAAAATATCCAAAAACAAATAGAATATGCGAAAGCACACGGTAATCAATACCGCCTACAAGGCTTAGAACGAGCATTACAAAATGTTGAGCGCTATTGCACACCCGAAAAAGTGGTTGAAAACACACGCCTTGAATTACGTGAAAAACAACTTGATATCAAAGAGCGTGAACTTGAATTAAAAGAAGCTCAACTTAAAGGTGATACAGATAAAATCGCCAAACAAGAAAGAAAACTGGCTGAAGAAAAAGCAGAATTAAAAGCCATTGAAGATGAATTAAATCTACTGACAAAATAATTGTCATCATAAATGAATGCCTACTCCTTATTTGCCTATGAAATAAAGAATAGAACAATACGCGAGTAGCCATTTTCTAATTAAACTCAACCAATTCAGAATTACTGTATTGGTTTTGTATTCTTAATTAAGTGCAAGGTGATCACGCCTTTTAATAGTTCATCATCTACACTTAAACCAGAACAAACAATTACATCATCTAAATCAGAGGCTAATTACAATAAGCATAAGGTATGTAATAGAAATTAAGCTATGCTATTTTTGAGTAGAAACTATAGTAATACCACTAATTTATTAAAAATGGACTGATCTAATTAAAGAGGATATATGTCAGAAGAGCAGCAACAAAAAACAGCAGATGAAAAAACTCAACTGACTCAGCCACTAAAAAAAGGGCTGGAAAAAGGATTACATGGTGGAAAAAAAGCCATCGGTATTGGGATAAAAATGAGTAATTTCATTACCAATATTCCTTTTATTGCACACCTTATTCGTGCCGCAGAACGCTTCACTGATAGAATGGGAAATCAGTTTGGGGCCGCTATCACTTATTTCTCATTTTTATCATTAATCCCTGTATTAATGCTTTCCTTTGCCTGTGCCGGTTTTATTTTAGCCTCAAATCCCGATTTACTCGCTAAATTAATTACTGGTGTAGCAAATAGCATCGACGATCCAACGTTAGCTGCAACCGTTCAACAAAGTATTGATACCGCTGTTCGTCAACGTACAACTGTCGGTTTAACGGGTTTAGCAATTGCTCTTTATTCTGGTGTTAATTGGGTTGGTAACTTACGTCAGGCCATTTTGGCGCAATCACGACTCGTTTGGGAAAGAAATAAAGAAGAGCAAGAAAAAATCTATTTCCGTTATTTCCGTGATTTCTTAGCGCTGATTGGCTTACTCTTTGCATTAATTGTCACTATAACACTCACTTCTGTTGCGGGATCAGCCCAAAGAATGATTGTTCATACTTTAGGATTAGATGGCATTGAATGGTTAACACCAGCATGGACAACCATCGGCCTAACAATCTCCATTACTGCAAACTATTTACTATTCTTGTGGATATTATGGATTTTGCCTCGCCACCAACCTAAACGTATTTCTCTTATGAAAGGCACGCTTATCGCCGCTATTGGCTTTGAAATTTTAAAATCCGTAATGACATGGATGCTACCAAGAATAGCAAGCTCACCTTCAGGTGCCGCATTTGGTTCGGTAATAGGCTTAATGGCTTTCTTCTACTTTTTTGCTCGATTAACGCTCTTTTGTGCCGCATGGATCGCCACTGATGGCCCGAATATGCGTAAAGAACAGCTGACTAAAACGCAATCAATATCTTAATTTTATGATAAAACTACAATGGTTAATTCCCTGCATTAACCGCCTATCAATAACGTAATAAGGAAAAAAAATGCCATACGTTAATATTAAAATCACACGCGAAGGTGCAACTGCTGAACAAAAAGAACAACTTATTGCGGGTGCAACACAACTCTTGGTTGATATCTTAGGCAAAAACCCAGCAACCACCGTTGTTGTGATCGATGAAGTAGAAACAGATAACTGGGGAATAGGCGGTAAAACCGTAACAGAATTACGAGCTGCGGCAAAAAATAAATAATGAATAATTGCAAAATAAATAAGGGTGCCAAGTACACCCTTTTTGCTGATTTATTTTCCTGATAGATAAGGAAGTAACTATGGTTCAATCAATGACTGATGCTTTTCATGCCTTACCCTCAGCGAGTGCTATTTATATTACAGGTGCTGGCATTCAATACCCTTTTGGTATGGCACATGGATTTGCCGATGAAAGTACCCAGAAAAAATTAACTGTAGATACTCCTTTTCGGATCGCAAGCAATACAAAAACCTTTCTCGCAGCCGCTTTTTTACGTTTATGGGAACAAGATGCCTTGTCTCTTGATGATAAGATAACAAAATATCTAAGTCCCCATTATCAACAAACATTATCAGAACTTGGGTATGATCTTAACACTATCACATTGCGCCATTTATTAAGCCATAGTAGTGGATTATTTGATCACGCTAATGAAGCTTACCTTGAAAAGGTTATAAATAATCCCACCCATCAGTGGACTCGAGAAGAACAGATAGCGCATTATACTCACCAAGGATTTCCCATCATCCCTGCTGGAAAACGCTTTATTTATTCAGATACTGGATACATCTTATTAGGAGATATTCTTTCTCAATTTATGAGAAAAAATATGGCTACAGCAGTTCGTGAATTATTACATTTTCAAGACTTAGATTTACCGCAAACATGGTGGGAAGGTCTGGAGCCACAACCCATATCCAAGAAAATTCGTGCTAGACAATTTGCCGATGAACATGAAGGTACTCACATTGATGCCTCAATGGATACTTTTGGTGGTGGAGGTCTTGTGATGACAACGCTTGAATTAGCTAAATTCACAGCAGATCTCTTTGAAGATAGAGTGTATACACATCCATCCACCTTAAAAGAAATGAAATGGCAAGGCTCACATACTGGTGCGGCAAATTATCGTTTAGGATTGATGGCTGAAGAGACACGCTTCGGTACTCTTTATTATCATCTAGGGTATTGGGGTTCTGTTGCTTGTTATTTGCCAGAAAAACAGATTGCTATCGCAGGCTTTACAACTCAAAGAAATAACCGTGAAGCATTAACTGATATAATTAAAGAAGCGTTTAAACGCCTTTAATATTAAAAAGTAAAAAGCCAAAAATGTATTAATAACACTTTTGGCTTTTTAAATTGTATAAACCGTTAATTTTTTATATCAGCCAAGCGACTTATTTTATGGCTATTTCTTTGCCGGAGTTGTCACTGTAGGTGCTTCCACTGTTTTATTTGGTGCCGTATTAGCAGGCACTGAAACAGGCGTATTTACCACTTCAGGATGAACTTGCTTTTCAAATTGAATACGCAATTCACCTAAATTTACGGTAGGCGTTTCACCACTTTGCGTTAATACAAAAGTAATATCTTCAGACAATACTCTTGAAAGCTCCTGATTTAAGGTTTCTTTAGTTAAACCAGCTAAAAATGCTTGGCGTAAACGTTGATATTGCTCAGGAGGAATATCAATAATATTACTTTGTTGTGATAACAAACGCTGATTAATTAAAATAGCCGTACTTGTTTTTGCATAACGGGCAAAAAGCTGTGTTAACTGAAGTTGTTTTTCTTGTTGCAGCTCTTTATATAACTCATCGCTAATACCTTGATTACGCAAATGACCTAATTCTTCACCCACCCATGATGCTAACGCTGGAATATTAGCCGTCGCGGTATCAACATTCAAAGAACAACTGGCGCGCTGATATTGTACTCTGCAATCAATGTTAACTTGCGTGCTGTCATTTTCTTTACGTTGTTCGAGGCTACGGCCTAAATGAACAAAGATCACTTCGCGTGCTAAATCGCTTAGCCAATATTTATTTAACGTATCAGAGTCTTTTACTGGCGACCAATCTAGATCCCAAATTAAAGAAATTTGATCTTTAGCTCGCATAGGCTCTTGTACATATAATGTTTCAGGCTTCATATCTGCCAACATCGGTACTGGAACAGGGGTAACTCGTTTTCCAGATAGAGATGAAAAGGCCTGATTAATACTTTCGGTCAATACTCGATTATCAACATTGCCAGCAATATAAAGCGTCATCATATCAGGGGTATACCAACGCTGTTGATAATCTGATAATTCTTTTGTATTAACTGACTGATTAACTGGCTTACCAGGATTGTGGCCTTTTAGATTAGAGCCTTCAAGACGTGAGCGCCAGATAGGATCTTCAATATTAAGTGGAAATGTGGCAACAGGAAGTGGTGACTGAACAGCATTACGGACTGCATTTTCAGTATATTGCGCAGGTTTAGCAATTCCCGCAAGCAATGCAAAAGCATCTTTTAATAGTTCAGGTTGGTTATTTGGCAGACTTAGGTTATAAACCGTAAAATCATATGAAACGATCATTGGAGGTAACGGATAATCTGGATCTAACGCATTTTTCCATAAGTTATCGCGCTTCTCTGGTGTCAGACCTGTATTTTCCAATACATTGAGTTTAGACACCAAGGATGAAAAACCCGTTTCACTGCTTTTCTCTGATAAAGAACCTGTATTCACTAATAAACGAATTTGTATTCTATCATTAGGGCGTTGCGGTGTTTGTAAGATTTGCCACTGAAAACCATTTGCTAGTCGCCCTTCTTGCCAAGCAGGATCAGGCTGTAAAGCTTCGGCCTGAACTTGGCAAACAACAGCGCCAAACATAACGCTTCCCAATAAAATTCGTGTCATTACACCCTGCATGTGAACCTCTGTTTTATTAATCCTTGGTATTAAACCACTTATGAGGTTTAACAATAAGCGCCAAAAGACATGTTAGATGTTTGATGTCTATTTTTTGTATTATCATTCTTTGTCACCACAGAAACATGAAATGAAATCACTATAGTGATTAGACTCATTATGGTGTAAGAAGGTTCAGGCCTTCGGCAATTTTTGATCAGATTTTTGATGATTATATCCTTTAACCAGCAAACCAATCTCATCATCACGATGTGATTCTGGACAAGATAAAGCAGAAACTTGGCTATCTTTATTAAGAGTAACGGCTATTTGGCGTAAAGGTTTCACCACAATACGATTGATACACCAGCTAATCGCAACCGTTAGAATAAGCCCCATTAACAGATATGTAGTTAACATTAGTGCGACAGTATTGCTGGCAAAGCGATAAAAACGGTTTGTGTCAGCCTGTAAAATAAGATAGCCAGTATAAGACTTATCATCTGTTGAAGTAATACCTAATGGCTGTAATGGAATAACAGCCTCAACAGGGATACCAAAAAGCCAGCTTGAGAAATCAGAAACGTCTTTTTTGGGTGCAAAATCTAAGTTCATCACTTGAATATTCTCAGGTTGCATCACTATCGCTTTACCAAGAATACCCGTTGCTTTTAACCCAATTATCTGTTTTTTGGCATCATTTAAATCTGATCGTAACAATGCATCAGCAAGCGGTTGCTGGATACTGACACCCGCATTAAAAAGCTGATTTTGATAATCTTCACGGCGTTGATCTATCAAATAGACAAGCTGAATACTGATAAAAATAGCAATAGTCACCAACGTAACGCCCGCAACGGCGGCCATCTGTTTTATTGTTAATGAATGTTTAAGATGAGGTTTCATCATTGCTATTTCCAATATACTTACTTGAACAGAGTGATTATACTGTATTTTTTAGATTATGTATCACTCTCAATAAAGAAAATAGCGTGATAAAAATTGCCTATCCATTAAAATAAAAGTAGATAAATATATAATTATTATTATTTGAGTATAGTTGTAAGATAAAAATAGTAAAATGAGATAAACGTTGGATTTCACTTTTTTAACTACGATATTGCCATATTATTTTGATTATAGAATATAATTCACTAAAAAATATAATGCCATGTAAGTTTAAATCTATAAAAATCTTATTAAGATGTTAAAAACAAAAATAAAATAATAATAATATTTTAATATATAAATATTTTTTATTTTTAATACCAGCACACTTAATATTTAAAGAGATCTATATAAAATAACATTTAATATTTATTGAATCACAATGGGATTATCTTATTTGGATTGACTTAATATAATTAAAAAAAAGGAGCAATATTTATATATATATTGCTCCTTTTCGATTAAAAACATTCTTTTTTATTTAAAGCGCTATGTTATCTTGCTCAACAGCAAAACAAGCAATAAGTTGGCCATTATAATCTTTTAAAGTTGGCTGTAATTGACTGCATGGACCAAATGCACGACGGCAACGTGCTGCAAAAGCACATCCTGGTGGTGGATTTAACGGGCTTGGCAATTCTCCTGTTAATTTAATGCGTTCGCGCCTTAATTCTGGTGTTAATCTTGGCGTTGCTGATAATAAGGCTTGTGTATAAGGATGCTGAGGATTTTCAAAAATTTGAACCTTAGTCCCTTTTTCTACACAACGGCCTAAATACATCACAATAACTTCATCTGCAATATGCTCAACAACGGAAAGATCATGGGAAATAAAGACATAAGAAAGCCCCATGTCCTGTTGAAGATCCATCATTAAATTTAGCACTTGAGCACGCACTGAAACATCGAGAGCAGAAACAGGTTCATCCGCCACCACAATATCCGGTTCAAGCATTAAACCACGAGCAATAGCAATACGCTGACGTTGACCACCAGAAAACATGTGAGGGTATCGGCTATAATGCTCTGTTTTCAATCCTACTTTTGCCATCATTGATAATACTTTTTCTTTACGTTCAGATACGTTAAGTGTCGTATTGATCAAAAGTGGCTCTTCTAGGATTTGTCCCACCTTTTTACGAGGATTTAATGATCCATAAGGATTTTGAAATACAATTTGGATCTTTTGGCGACGCAATTTCTCTGCTGATTTATCTTTAATTAACAGATTTTGCCCACGGTAAGAAAGCTCCCCTGAAGTGGGTATTTCAATCATGGTTAATAATCGACCTAATGTCGATTTTCCACAACCTGATTCACCAACAACCGCCAAGGTTTTACCACGCTCTAACTCAAACGAAACACCATCGAGCGCTTTCACTGTTTTCTCTTTTGAAAACAGTCCCCCTTTAACATTGTAATACTTGGCTAAATTGACCGCCTTTAATAAGGGAATAGTGACATTTGGATTAACTTCAGCCATGTGTGGGTCTCCCTGCATTATCTAACGGTGTATGGCATTTCACGCGATGTGTTCCCAATTCTCTTAAGGCAGGTTCGGTTTTATAGCATTCATCATGAGCATAAGGGCAACGAGGATTAAGTAAACATCCTGTTGGTCTATCATAACGACCCGGTACGACCCCAGATAATGAAGCTAATCGCGCTTTGTTGCTGGCAAATTCAGGTAATGCTCTTAATAGCGCCTGTGTATAAGGATGGCGAGGTGATTTAAAAATTTCTGATGCCTTCCCTGATTCCACTACTTGCCCCGCATACATTACAATAATGGTGTCGGCGGCTTCTGCTACTAATGCTAAATCGTGAGTGATAAGCACTAGCGCCATATTTTCTTGTTTTTGTAAATCAAGCAACAGTTCTATGATCTGCGCCTGAATAGTCACATCCAGAGCCGTTGTCGGTTCATCAGCAATCAATAATTTAGGACGACAAGCAATCGCCATTGCAATCATCACTCGCTGGCTCATACCGCCAGAAAGTTGATGTGGGTACACATCTAAACGTGAAGCAGGATCAGGAATACCCACCAGCGTTAAAAGGTCGATAGCACGTTGTTTACGTGTTTTTCGGCTTCCGCCTTGATGAACTTTCAATGCTTCCATGATTTGATAGCCAACCGTAAAACAGGGGTTTAGGCTGGTCATTGGATCTTGGAAAATCATTGCGACATCAGCCCCCACCAAATTACGTCGCTCTGATTCAGAGATTTTCATTAAATCTCTACCATCAAAATAAAGTTCTTGAGCACTCACTTGCCCGGGAAAATCAATCAGTCCCATAATAGCCAATGAGCTCACAGATTTACCTGAACCTGACTCTCCAACAATACCAACAACTTGCCCCTCTTCAACTTGATAGCTAATTCTGTCTACCGCTTTAAACGGAGTATCTTCATCACCAAAGTGAACAGATAATTGATTAATATTTAATAATGCCATCTTCTTACTCCGTTACTGCTTTAATTTCGGATCAAGCGCATCTCGTAAACCGTCACCCATTAAATTAAAGGCAAGCACAGTAAACAAGATAGCAAGACCAGGGAACGTCACAACCCACCATGCACTTTGTGTAAACTGCAACACGTCAGATAACATAGTTCCCCACTCAGGAGTTGGAGGCTGCGCGCCCATACCTAAAAAGCCCAATGCCGCCATATCTAAGATTGCATTAGAAAAACCTAAAGAAGCTTGAACGATTAAAGGTGCGAGACAGTTAGGTAAAATATTGATAAACATTTGGCGCATTGACCCCGCACCAGCGACGCGAGATGCAATAACATAGTCACGGTTTACTTCAATTAAAACAGCAGCTCGTGTTAATCGAACATAATGGGGTAAAGCAACAAAAGTCAGTGCAATAGACGCATTGACGATAGAAGGCCCAAAAATTGCTACCAGCACTAATGCCAATAATAAACTAGGTAATGCCAGCATAATATCGACCACTCGCATAATACCGATGTCCACAAGACCACCGAAATAACCCGCAGCTAACCCTAGAATAATTCCTAAGATAAGTGACAGTACGACAACGATACAGCCAACTAATAATGAAAGACGAGCACCAAACATTAAACGAGAAAGAATATCCCTGCCAACATCATCAGTACCTAGAATAAATTGCCAACTTCCCCCTTCTTGCCAAACAGGGGGCGCTAATAAGAAATCACGAAATTGCTCATTCGGTGCGTGAGGTGCAAGAAAGCCTGCAAATAACGCAATCAGCAACATAATTACGATATAAATTAATCCAACAACTGCGCCCTTATTTTGTTTAAAATAGTGCCAAAATTCTTGGAAGGGGGTCATAGGAGCCGGTGCATTGATGACCGGTGTAACTTTATTTTCAGTCATTATGCATTCCTTATTTTTTATGGCGAATACGTGGATTCACAATGCCATAAAGAACATCAACCAACAGATTGACAAAAATAATCATCGTTGCAATTAAAAGTACACCACCTTGAACTACTGGGTAGTCTCGCCGTTGTAAAGCATCGATTAACCAGCGACCTAAACCCGGCCATGAGAAAATGGTTTCCGTTAAAATTGCACCAGCCAGCATTGTTCCGACTTGCAATCCAATAACGGTGACAACAGGTAACATCGCATTGCGTAATGCGTGAATAAGAATGACGCGGGCACGACTCAAACCTTTTGCTCTTGCCGTACGGATATAATCTTCACCTAATACTTCAAGCATAGATGAGCGAGTCATACGCACAATTACCGCTAAAGGAATAGTACCTAATACAATGGCAGGTAAAATAATATGATGGACAGCATCAATGAAGTCGCCTTCTTCTCCCCAAATAATAGTATCAATAAGCATAAAGCCCGTTAATGGATTGCTATCATCTAAAAAGACACTATCAGCAAGCCGCCCTGACACGGGAGTTAAATCTAATTTCACAGACACCAGCATGATTAACATGATCCCCCACCAAAAAATTGGCATGGAATAGCCTGCTAATGACACACTAATCGCGGTATGATCAAAGATAGAGCCACGTTTCACCGCAGCCAGCACACCCACAGGAATGCCGACAGAAACCGCAAAAATCATGGCACAAACGCCAAGTTCTAAAGTGGCTTTAAAGCGAGGTAAAAATTCATCCCAAACAGGAATGCGGCTTTTTAATGAAATTCCCAAATCACCATGAAGAATACCATTTAAGTAATTGAGATATTGTTGCCATAACGGCTTATCCAGCCCTAATTCTGCCATTAAATAAGCATGGCGCTCTGGAGATAGACCTCGTTCACCCGCCATAATCATGACCGGATCACCGGGAATAAGATGCACGAAAATAAACGTAAGTAATGTAATTCCGATAAACGTAGGGATAACAAGTCCCAAACGTTGAAGGATAAATTGCAGCATATCCTAATTCTCTTTTCAAACATCAGCTAAAAGATAGCGCTGATAAATCAGGAGAAAATCCCCTGCGCCCACAGTGTACTGAATGTATTCTTTATTATGGAATAGCGGTGCCTTTCACGAAGAAAGACACCGTACTTAAGTAAGGTATTGCTATTATTTCAGAGAGACATTCTCGAAGTGATGTTTACCTAATGGATCAACCACATAGTTCTCTACTTTTTTACTCACTGGCTCATATACCGTAGAGTGAGCAATAATCAGTGCAGGAGCTTGATCGTGCATAACGACTTGAGCTTGTTTATAAAGCTCGACACGTTTGTCATGATCAGACGCTACTCGTGCAGGTTGGATCAGATCTTCAAATGGCTTATAGCACCACTTAGAATAGTTTGAACCTTGCTCTTTCGCAGCACAGCTAAATAATGTCGCAAAGAAGTTATCTGGATCTCCATTATCCCCAGTCCAACCCATCATTACTGCTTGGTGTTCACCGGATTTAGCACGTTTAAGATATTCACCCCACTCGTAACTTACAATTTTGGTTTTAACGCCAATTTTTTCCCAATCCGCTTGTACCATTTCAGCCATACGACGTGCATTTGGGTTATAAGGGCGTTGTACTGGCATTGCCCATAAATCAATGGTAAAACCATCAGCAAGACCCGCTTCTTTTAGCAGTGCTTTGGCTTTTTCAGGGTTATATTCATAATCAACGATATCATCGTTATAACCCCACATTGTTGGTGGAATAAGATTTTTTGCTTTTTGGCCCGCACCTTGGTAAACCGCTTCGATAATCGCGTCTTTATTCACAGCCATGCTTAATGCTTGGCGAACTTTTTGGTTATCTAAAGGTTTCTTCTCAACGTTAAACGAGATATAACCCACGTTTAAGCCAGGCTGTTCTAATAGGTTGATATCGCTATTTTGTTTCATTTTCGCAATATCAGCAGGATTTGGGAAAGGCATTGCCTGACACTCACCTTTTTGCAATTTAGCATAACGCACAGAAGCATCAGGTGTAATAGAGAAAACTAAACGATCAATGTCTGGCTTTTTACCCCAATATTGATCATTTGCTTTATAAAGAATACGAGAATCTTTTTGATATTGTTGTAATTGGAAAGGCCCTGTACCAATAGGATCTAAATCTACTTTTTCAGGTGTTCCTGCTTTCATCATATTATCGGCATATTCCGCAGATAATATGGATGCAAAGTCCATTGCCATATCAGCAATAAAAGGTGCTTCTGAACGTGTTAAAACAAAACGAACAGTATGATCATCAATTTTTTCGATTTTCTCGATCATATTGTTCATATCCATTCCTGAGAAGTATTCGTAACTTCCCCCAGACACTTTATGGTAAGGATGTTGTGGGTCCATTTGACGCATAAACGTGTACATTACGTCATCTGCATTAAATTCACGGGTTGGCTTAAAGGTTTTGCTATTATGCCAATTTACCCCTTTACGCAAATGAAAGGTATACACCTTACCGTCATCACTCACATCCCAACTTTCAGCGAGTCCTGGAATGATTTCCGTTGTACCCAGTTTAAATTCAACTAAACGATCATAAATAGGTACTGAACTTGCATCATAGGTTGTTCCTGAGGTAAATAGCTGAGGGTTAAATCCTTCAGGTGAACCTTCGGAGCAATATACTAATGTTTTTGCCTGCACGCCCGCAGAAACAGCTAATGCAAGTAGCCCGATTGTCGCGGTTAAAATTCCTGTCTGTTTTTTGGAGCTTTTCATCATTACTCTCCGAAATTGTTCTGTTGTGTTTTGGCTTCCTGTTTAAAAACGGAATGCCTTTTTATTTTGTCATTGTTCAATTAACCAACTGTATCCCCTTACGTCAATAAGGGTCTACTCCGTAAAAAGAACAAGTTATAAACATAAATGAAACGAATATCGAACAAACTCAGAATAAAAAAATAAGTCTCTGACTAATATCTAGTCAATAAAACCACACATTAAGAAATCCTTAAGTGAAATGACTGTTTTAAAAAAAGCTATGATTTGTGATTAACCGCTTAAATATTGAACGAATATTTTGAAATGAAACAAAGAACTTGGTGCTTTATTCTGTTATAGAAGAAAAATAATCATACGATCAGAGTATCCTGACTTTGGCACAAATAAGGTCATTAGCGTGAAAAACCCCAAAGCAACGCACTTAACAAACCACTCAACTAGACAAGCGCATTAGGTTCAGTGTGTTATTAATAGTTTTGATTTTTTAATAGTAGAAAATTCATCTTTTTTGATAATTATCAGACGTTCCATTGCCCATTAAAATTGAATTGAGATGATGGTTTTTAGGTTTCTTATTAGCAGTTAATAAAGCTATTTTTAAATAAGTCTGATAACTGAACGGCTTTATCATCCTGACTAAATCAAAAGCAGGGTCTATCGAGTATTTCCTTTCATTATGGAAAATATTTCCACGTGTTTTTGTTCTTTAGCTTAATAAGGAAATGAAGTGTCAGGCTAAAAATAAGATGAGCAAGAGAGAAAATACCATTATGGCGAAAAAGTAAGATGAAAACTGACACATATTGGTGCATCAATTTATTTTGGAAGGGCTAAAACGACAAAACCCCGCTTTAAAAGCGGGGTTTTTTAATATGGTCGGCGAGAGAGGATTCGAACCTCCGACCCACTGGTCCCAAACCAGTTGCGCTACCAGGCTGCGCTACTCGCCGAAAACGAGGTGCATCTTACTGCCAGAAACCCATTGCGTCAATACTTTTTTAGTATCTCCTGACTGTTCGTATGGTTTTCAACCAAAATGATTGATTTTTAACTTTTTTATCATAAAAACCATCTACTTTTAGCGTAACTATAACAATCAACTTCTTCTATATTCTCTGCAAGTTCTGTTTTTCTTTACATTGCTGATAAAAAACAAGAAAAAATAAAAAATTTATTCGTTAATACTATCGTTTATTTTATATGCTTTTTATATAATTCACTTATGTCAAATAAAGTGGGTAGTTTAGAGAATGAAACAATGTTGGTGGAGTCTCACATTACTCCTGTTGTTAACCACACTTCCAGCCCAAGCATCCACGGCACATGCTTGCCGAGTGTACTTTAAGGAAGCTGACAAATTTATTCAGTATATTTCTCAACGTGAAGACCTAAAGCATAATATACCTGAAATTAAGGGAAATTTTGAACAAAGCAAAAAACAGATAATGGCAGCGCCGCTAACAGAACAAAAAGTAATATGTGATAAAGAAATGCAAGAGCTTAATAGCCTTAATAAAATGTTCGGCCCTAAAGAAGAAACAGTGTTAAATAAATAGCCCTATAAATAGTTAAATAAGCAGATAATGACTAGATAGAATTACTTATTCGTTATTTAGTCATTATTTTGATATTAATTCTTATTTTCATAATTATTATCTGCCGTTGTACTTTCTAATCTTTTTATTCGCTCTTTTGGTGAGTTATCACTTTTATCATCACTCTTGGTATAATAATCATAAGGCAGTAATAAAGTATCTAATACTGCGCTAAAAGGAAAATCTAAAAGAACAAAGGGTTTCATTGCCCACCCAGTTTCATCATCTTTTAGCATTGCCATATTATTCTTTGTCCCTGAATAAAGCTCTTTATTGGGACCAGCATGCGTCATAACGCTAGAGCACCCCGTCAACAGAGTCATGAAAAATGTGATTAATGTTAAATTTTTACTCGTCTTTCTAAATATCATAGGGCACCTATAAAACAAGATCAGGAGTCAACGCTTTTTATCATATAGTTAAACCTGTTTTCTCTTATAGAACAAGAGAAAGATGATATAAAATAGCTTAATTTTTCAATAATTAAATAAATACGTATGCGCAAAAAATATTATTATATCTAATTAAAAAAACATAATAACATTACTAATTATTATGTTTCCCTGATATTAAAATTCAACCCTCTTTATTTTAAAGGAACATTTTAACTCTATATTTATCTTTCTTATTTTTTTGATCTTTATATATGCCGAATCTGTGCGATAAGGCACAGCGACTTTCTTTGTTCTTTGCCAAAATAGGTTTATCGTTTTAGCTCAATTTTTTAATTTTTATTTTTTGAGTATAGGATCTTTTTTATGAGTGATATTGCATTAACAATGGTGATGTTGTCATTAGCAGGCGCTCTAGGTCTTTGGATTGGCAATATCAAAATCTATCGAGTCAGCCTAGGGATAGGTGGCGTTCTTTTTGGTGGCATAATTATTGGGCATTTTGCTCAACACTATAACCTTTTACTCAACGCACAAACTCTTCATTTTATTCAAGAATTTGGTCTTATTCTTTTTGTTTATACCATCGGTATTCAAGTTGGCCCTGGCTTTTTCTCTTCATTACGTGTTTCTGGATTAAAACTCAACGCCTTTGCAATTTTCATTATTCTTCTTGGTTCTATCATCACAGCCTCAATTTATCGTTTATTTGATGTTCCCTTGCCTATTATTTTGGGTATTTTTTCTGGGGCTGTCACCAATACTCCGTCTTTGGGTGCTGGGCAACAGATACTCACTGATTTACATATTGATCCCGATTTAGTCGGACAAATGGGGATGGGCTATGCTATGGCTTATCCTATGGGAATTTGTGGCATCTTGTTAGTTATGTGGCTTATTCGTGTATTGTTTAAAATCAATATTGATGAAGAAGCAAAAACCTTTAGTAGCCAGCAAAATAGTACTAAAGAGGCACTACATACCATTAATATTGCCATTAAAAATCCCAATTTAGATGGTTTATTAATGCAAGATATTCCACTACTCAATGAAGACGCCATTGTATGCTCTCGCTTAAAACGTGGTGATAACATTATGGTTCCGATGCCATCAACGATTATTCAGTTAGGAGATTTACTGCATATTGTTGGTTCGAAAGAAGATCTTAATAAAGTACGCCTTGTATTAGGCGAAGAAGTTGACGCATCGCTCTCAACATCAACCAATTTACTACAATCAGTACGGATCGTTGTAACGAATGATTCCGTACTCAGTAAGCGTTTAAAAGATCTAGATCTTAAAAGAAAATACGATGTTGTCGTAACTCGATTAAACCGCGCCGGTATCGAACTAATTCCAAGCAATAACAGCATGTTGCAGTTCGGGGATATTCTTAATGTTGTTGGTCGTCCTGAATCTATAGAGGCGATTACGGTCCTGTTAGGTAATGCTCGTCAAAAATTAGAGCAAGTTCAAATGCTACCTGTTTTTATTGGTATTGGATTGGGGGTTTTACTTGGCTCTATTCCTATTTTCATTCCCGGTATTCCCGTAGCCCTTAAATTGGGATTAGCTGGCGGCCCTCTTGTTGTTGCCTTAATTTTAGGGCGTATTGGGACATTCGGTAAGCTCTATTGGTTTATGCCACCAAGTGCAAACTTAGCATTGCGTGAATTGGGTATTGTCATGTTTCTTGCCGTAGTAGGACTAAATTCTGGTGGTGAATTTGTTGAAACCTTAATTTATGGTCAAGGACTGAGTTGGATTGGCTATGGTATTCTTATTACACTATTACCGTTATTAATTGTAGGGATCATAGCTAGGATCTTCTTTAAACTTAATTATTTAACTCTTTGCGGAATGTTAGCCGGTTCAATGACCGATCCACCTGCTCTGGCCTTTGCAAACTCAATACATAGCTCAAGTGGAGCTGCTGCACTTTCTTATGCCACCGTTTATCCTTTAGCGATGTTTTTACGCATAATAACACCACAATTAATGGCACTTATCATCTGGAGTTTGTAGCAAAAATAATAAATATATTAATTAGTTGAACCAAATATGTTACTAAAATCTACATTTTGCTTAGCAGAGGAATAATTAAGGCCATGAATGACTCTTATTTAAGCCATAGATTTTATCATTGTCTGTTTTAATAGTTCTCGTGCTAAGAAATTTAGATTGAGACGGATTGCTAAATGCTTAGTAATCAATTTCTTTCCGTCAAACTTATGCTCAAAAGTCCTCGTTATTGTCTTTGCCCCTTCTTCTCGCTGAAGGGGCATTTTTATTAGATATTCACTGGCTGATAGATATTCTCGATTTCTTCAGCCAGAATTTTTATTCCTTTCTCTATCAGTTCAGGCTCAGGTACGTAATTCATACGCATACATTGATGAGCATGATCCCATGAATCTTCTAATCCCGGAAAGAAGTAATGTCCCGGCACCATTAATACACCACGTTTTTTCAAACGACGATATAACTCTTCACAAGAAACAGGCAAGTCTTTAAACCATAGCCACAAGAAAATAGCGCCTTCAGGTTTATGAATAAGACAACGTTCTTCAGGTAAGTAACGGCGAATAATATCAATGGTTTCAAGCACACGCTGATGATAAAAAGGCCCAATTACCTCTTGAGATAATCGCATCAAATCATCACGTTTTAGCATTTCTAATGCCATTGCAGGCCCAATTCCACCTGGTGCAAGGCTAATAATGCCATTCACATTTGTAATGGCTGAAATCAACTCTTCACTGGCGATGATAATGCCACAACGTGCGCCGGGTAAACCTAACTTAGACAGGCTCATGCAAAGAATTGTATTGTCATTCCAACGAGGTGTTGCTTGAGTGAAAATAATACCTGGGAAAGGAACACCATAAGCATTATCTATAATCAGAGGGATATTATGCCGTTTAGCTAAATCCTCTAACTTTTCAACTTCGTCATCAGTAATAACATTACCCGTTGGGTTTGTTGGTCTAGAAACACAAATAGCCGCAATATCATCACCAATTTCAAGATGAGCAAAATCAACATGGTATTTGAATTGCCCATTTGGCAACATTTCTATAGTTGGCTTATTTGCAACAAACAGATCTTCTTCTAATCCAGAATCGGCATAACCGATATATTCAGGTGCTATAGGAAAAAGAATTTTACGTTTCTTGCCTTCAGGGGTTGTTCCACCTAATAAATTGAACAAATAGAAAAAAGCGCTTTGGCTACCATTGGTTAATGCAATATTTTTTGCCGAAATATTCCAGCCTAACTTCTCTTTTAAACATACCGCCAATGCTTGTAACATAGCATCTTTGCCTTGCGGGCCATCATAGTTACAAACTGCATCACTTAACGTGCCATTTTCTGTCATCTCTTTAAGTAACTGGCGAAAATAGTTGTCCATTTCAGGAATATGCGCAGGATTACCGCCTCCCAACATTACGGCACCTGGTGTCCGTATTCCTTCATTTAAATCTTGCATCAAGCGAGCAATGCCCGAATGCTGAGCAAATTTTTGCCCGAATTGTGATAATTGAGTCATCTTTGCAGGTATCTTCTATGTTGCTTTCTCGTTAAGAAATACCATACCGCGAGCTTTAATCTGCATCAATAGTTATAATAGAAATGATAAAATAGGAATATTAATACAGGTTTAAATATTGAAATATAAAACCAATTAATTATTAAGTTAAAGATAACTCAACTCATATTTTACTTTTTATTGGTGTTTTCACTCTATTCTTTACGACAAAAACAAGAAAGAATATGGTCATTCACCATACCAACAGCTTGCATAAAAGCGTAGCAAGTTGTTGTACCAACAAATTTAAAGCCTTTTTTCTTTAACGCTTTTGCCATCTTATCTGAGATTTCAGTAGACGCAGGTACTTGGGATATATCATCCCACTGATTAACAATTGGTTTATTATCAACAAATTGCCAAATAAACTGGCTAAAATCGTCACCTTGCTCTTCCATTGCCATAAAAACACGCGCGTTATTAATAATGGCGTTAATTTTTCCTTGATGACGGATAATAGCGGGGTCTTGTAATAGAGCTTCAACATCTTTCGCTGTCATTTTGGCTATTTTTTCAGGTAAAAAACCAAAGAAACAGCGACGATAACCCTCTCTTTTTTTGAGTACGGTATACCAAGATAGCCCGGCTTGCTGGCCTTCAAGGCAAATCATTTCAAAAAGTTTGTATTTATCTCGTTCAGGTTTTCCCCATTCATCGTCGTGATATGCCAAATATTCAGGATCATTGGTTACCCAATCGCAACGTTGTTTACTCATTCACTCATTCCTTGTTATCAATAACTTTCAATAGCATCACTTATATACTGTATAAATATACATGTAAATAGGTGAGAAAAAATTCAATCTAATTCTTTGAGCATAGTCATAAAGTCAATTAAAGGATTATTTTTTTGATCGAGGGAAAATTGCCCGCATTCCTTGCTGTATATCTTTCGTCTAGAAGGTATACTGAAACCTTTCTTTTTATTCTATGTATCGCCATGCGGATATAACATGCAAAAGTTTGATACCAAAACCTTTCAAGGTCTTATCCTGACACTACAGGATTACTGGGCTCGCCAGGGCTGTACCATTGTCCAACCATTAGATATGGAAGTGGGTGCCGGCACATCACACCCAATGACCTGCTTACGAGCATTAGGGCCAGAGCCTATTGCTGCGGCTTATGTACAACCTTCACGTCGCCCAACTGACGGACGCTACGGTGAAAACCCTAACCGTTTACAGCACTATTACCAATTCCAAGTTATCATTAAGCCATCACCTGATAACATTCAAGAACTGTATCTTGGCTCTTTAAGAGAGTTAGGTTTAGACCCAACTATCCATGATATTCGTTTTGTAGAAGATAACTGGGAAAACCCAACACTGGGTGCTTGGGGCTTAGGCTGGGAAGTTTGGCTCAACGGCATGGAAGTCACGCAATTTACCTACTTCCAACAAGTGGGTGGATTAGAGTGTAAACCTGTTACAGGCGAAATTACTTACGGTTTAGAGCGCCTTGCCATGTATATTCAAGGCGTAGATAGCGTCTATGATTTAGTTTGGTGTGATGGCCCATTAGGTAAAACCACCTACGGTGATATCTATCATCAAAACGAAGTTGAGCAATCAACCTATAACTTTGAATATGCTGATGTAGACTTCTTGTTCTCTTGCTTTGAACAGTATGAAAAAGAAGCTCGCGAGTTGTTAGAGTTAGAAAAACCTCTGCCTTTACCTGCCTATGAACGTATCCTAAAAGCAGGACACACCTTTAATTTATTGGATGCACGTAAAGCGATTTCAGTGACAGAACGTCAACGTTATATTTTACGTATCCGTACTTTAACCAAAGCGGTTGCTGAAGCGTATTATGCTTCTCGTGAAGCGCTTGGTTTCCCTATGTGTAAAAAGTAAGAGGCTATCATGACAACTGAGACTTTCCTCGTGGAAATCGGCACGGAAGAATTACCGCCGAAAGCGCTTCGTTCTTTAGCCGAATCTTTTGCTGCTAATTTTACTGCAGAGCTGGACAACGCCAATATCACTCATGGTGATGTATCTTGGTTTGCAGCACCTCGCCGTTTAGCCATCAAAGTAGCTAATATGGCGAAATCGCAAGCAGATAGAACCATTGAAAAACGTGGTCCTGCAATTGCTCAAGCATTTGACGCTGAAGGTAAACCAACCAAAGCAGCTGAAGGTTGGGCAAGAGGTAATGGCATTACTGTTGACCAAGCAGAACGCTTATCAACAGATAAAGGCGAGTGGTTATTTTATCGTGCAGAAGTAAAAGGTGAAGCTGTTAACCAATTACTGATTGGCATGGTAAGCACAGCATTATCAAAATTACCAATTCCAAAATTAATGCGCTGGGGCGATAAAGAAACTCACTTTGTACGTCCTGTTCATACTGTCACTTTATTATTAGGTGATACTGTTATTGATGGTGAAATTTTAGGTATCCAAAGCGATCGTATTATTCGTGGTCATCGCTTTATGGGTGAAGCTGAGTTCACTATTGATAATGCAGATCAGTATCCTGAAATTCTTTATGAGCGCGGAAAAGTTATTGCTGATTACGAAACGCGTAAATCAATTATTCTTCATGATGCTCGTCTTGCTGCTGAAAAACTTGGCGGTATCGCAGATTTAAGCGATAGCTTAGTGGAAGAAGTCACTTCATTGGTTGAATGGCCGGTTGTATTAACAGCAAAATTTGAGGAAAAATTCCTTGCCGTTCCTGCTGAAGCACTGGTTTACACAATGAAAGGTGACCAAAAATACTTCCCTGTTTATGATAAACAAGGTGGGTTGTTACCTAACTTTATTTTCGTCACTAATATTGAATCTTCTGATCCACAACAGATCATTAGTGGTAACGAAAAAGTAGTACGTCCTCGCTTAGCTGATGCAGAGTTCTTCTTTAAAACTGACCGAAAACAACGTTTAGAAGATAACTTACCACGCCTTGAAACCGTATTATTCCAGAAAGATTTAGGCACATTGCGTGATAAAACAGACCGTATTCAAGCATTAGCTGGCTTTATTGCGAGCAAAATGGGTGCTGATGTTAGTAAGGCAACCCGTGCAGGTTTACTGTCAAAATGTGACTTAATGACCAATATGGTGTTCGAATTCACAGATACTCAAGGTGTTATGGGTATGCATTATGCACGTCATGATGGTGAAGCCGAAGAAGTTGCTGTTGCACTAAAAGAACAATATCAGCCTCGTTTTGCAGGCGATGAATTACCTTCTAATCCTGTTGCTAGCGCCCTCGCTATCGCAGAGAAGATGGACACACTTGCGGGTATTTTCGGCATTGGTCAACATCCGAAAGGGGATAAAGATCCATTTGCTCTACGTCGTGCATCATTGGGTGTTTTACGTATTATCGTTGAGCAAGATTTACCGTTAGATATTGAAGAATTAACGCAAGAAGCCGTTCGCCTTTACGGTGACAAGCTGACGAATAAAAATGTCGTTAGTGATGTAGTTGAATTTATGCTAGGTCGTTTCCGTTCTTGGTATCAAGAATTAGGTTACAGCATTGATACTATTCAAGCTGTATTAGCACGTCGTCCAACACAACCTGCTGACTTCAATGCTCGCGTTAAAGCGGTAACTTATTTCCGTACATTAGAAGAAGCCTCTGCGTTAGCAGAAGCCAATAAACGTGTTTCTAATATTTTAGCAAAATCTACTAACGTAAAACTGAATGACACTGTTTTAGCTTCTGTATTAAAAGCACCAGAAGAAGTTCAATTAGCGGCGAATCTTTCTGTATTACAAGATAAGTTGGCACCATTATTTGCAGAGCGTAAATATCAAGAAGCATTAGTTGAACTAGCTTCATTACGTGATGTGGTCAATAACTTCTTTGATAAAGTTATGGTAATGGATGAAGACGAAGCGGTTCGTATCAACCGTTTAACTATGTTAAGCCAATTACGTGAACTGTTCTTAAAAGTCGCGGATATTTCTGTTTTACAATAAAGAATAGAATATTGTTTGAAATAAAAACCGATACTCTTATAGGGTATCGGTTTTTTATAAGCATGAGAATAGACACTTAATTATAAATCTCTTAACTCATAGAGTCGTTCTGATAATTCTTTATTTTTATCTATAAAATAAAATAAAAAATCTTCTGTAATATATTCTTGTTTACCATTGCTGTATTTTGTCGCTAATATTTGATTATCTTCATCATCAGAAACATCACACTCTTCTGCACTAACTTGATATGAACGCACTAACCTATTTCTCATTTCCATGACTTCATAAAATCGATCAGCTATTTCGAGACCCGATATTTGATTAATCGTTTGTTTTACATCATCAAGCAATTGTCCTGTTTCTTTATCAATAAGTATATGCCAAGAATATTTTTTATCTTTATCTAATCTTAAGATATTTTCTATAACAAAGTTATTGTTTGAATTAAATACACAAAAACAAGTTCCGAGTAATTCTCTATACTTTTTAGAAGGTAAAGCTTGCGTTGTATATTCTTCATACATAATATTTATCCCCTTTAATAATGAAAAAAATAAAATCCATTCTATTTTAATTAATTATTAACTTTGAAAAATATCATTTTTCATTAGAGATCTAACTTAATTTTTATTTAAACAATGAAGATATTTATTATTAAAATAAGAGTATTAATAATGATATTAATACTCTTATTTGTTTAATATTGAATTCCGGTCTCTACTGTAAATATCTGTCGATAACCATCAACATCACGCATAAATGCAATATATTGGTCATTCGGAGAGAATACGACTGCATCACTACTTGGCGCTTGTGCTGTTTTTTCTGTTAATCGTGTTAGTTCACCCGTTTTTGCATTACATAACATCACACTGTTATCACAAATAAAGGTGATATATTGTCCGTTACTATTCCATGTAAAGGCTGACTGAATATCCCAATTCTGAGAGGTAACTTGTTTTATCTCTTTCGTACTTGGCGAAACTGTATATAACTGCACAACACCGCTGTCATCTTTCATTAAAAAAGCAATGGCATCACCTTTTGGGGAGCTTCTTAGCCAGTGGCGAGGCTGATTTAAAACACCTGCGTATTTTCTATTAGTTGTATTTGTTAGCCGTGTTTGATGAATACCTTTAGCCACCGCTGGCATTGTTGTGTCAGTTCCTGCCAATGGCTTATCACCTTCAATACTGAAAGCGTGATTATCATCAGGTAAATCCACTAAAAAAATATCAGAAACTTTATCGCCTTGTTCACTCACAGTATCGCCAATAAACGCAATTGCCCAGCGTTGTTGTGAACCATCAGCCTTTGTATAGCCCTGAGTACCAACCCAACACTCTTCATAAGCTTTATTAATTTCGTCACTTCCCTTTTGTGGGTGAGCAACAGTTTGGCTTATTACAGTGCAAAAATATTCACCATCATATTCACGAGGATGTTTTTTAGCGACATTTACCGCTTTTAGTGGCACAGCAACCGCCACATTACGTTGATCATATTCACTACCCAATTCATGCATAATATGATCGTTATATGTAAAACTTAAACGTAAACCATCAGGGCTAAATACATGAACATGAGTCCCCCCACGTAATGCACCAGCTTGATATGGGGAGGTCAGTGAACATGCATCGATATTAAAAGCACGATTTTGCGCTGACTCATCAACAATCACTCCGCGACGATGATGAAAATCATAATGCCATTCATCATCTGGATTTTCAGGCCCATGAATAAAAGCATAACGCACAGGTTCAGTTGGGCATACTGTAGCCACACCAACATATGCTCCTTGTGTTGCAGTGTAAATTATCTGTTGCTGTTTTGTTTTCGCATGAATTTTTTCTATGGTTAGACCTGTAAAAGATCCTCCATTGGGACGTACATCATAGACTAACCACTGGCTATCTGGTGTCCAAACATTTATATTGGTTAACTGATGATGACGGCTATCAAACGTAATCTGGTGTTCCTGAAAAGACATATTTATCCTTATCGGGAAATAAATTTCCACATTATAAAAACTAATTAATTTTACCTGGCACTAAAAAAATTCAGTCGAGACTTTTTCGCAAGGTAATTACTCTATCCTCACTAAATAGTCAGAAAATTAGAAAATCATGTTACTTAGTGTTCTCTATATTATTGGTATTACTGCAGAAGCCATGACGGGTGCGCTTGCTGCTGGCCGTCGTAAAATGGATGTTTTTGGCGTAATTATTATCGCCTCAGCAACGGCCATTGGTGGTGGCTCTGTCAGAGACATTCTACTCGGCCATTACCCACTGGGTTGGGTAAAACACCCTGAATATATCGTCACTGTTGCATGTGCTGCTGTTATCACCATGTGGGTTGCCCCCATGATGAAACACTTACAGCGACTCTTCCTTATCCTAGACGCCATCGGCCTAATGGTTTTCTCTATTATCGGCGCACAAATCGCACTCGATATGGAATATGGCCCAATTATTGCTGCTATTGCCGCGGTGATTACAGGGGCTTTTGGTGGTGTATTAAGGGATATGCTCTGTAATACCATTCCTTTAGTTTTCCAAAAAGAAATTTATGCCGGTATCGCTTTTGGTGCTGCGTGGCTTTATATGGGATTACTGTTTTATACACCATTACCAAGAGACGTTATTATCATCATTACCCTTGTTGCTGGGTTAACGGCTCGACTTCTCGCTATTCGTTATAAATTGGGCCTACCTGTCTTTAATTACGAGAATCAAGATTAACGAATCGCTGTTTTAACAACAGCGGTTATTTTTGATTCTGTGGGGTATCTCAAAATATAATCTCTTTTCACTATTATGATAAAAGGTAATTCCTATCACTGAGCCTTTAATTGTATGTTAATATTGGCATAGTTTAATTTTTCTCTTATTTTCTAATTAAAAAAGAGAACGTAATAAGAAAAAAATATCCCTGTATTAAACATGGGCACTGTATGTCATTCATTGTATGTGTATACTATATGGGGGATTTGCTCCCTAAACATGTATTTATACTTAATTCTCCAGTCAAATTCAGAAAGTCATCATGATCCAAGGAACTCTTTATATTGTTTCCGCTCCAAGCGGTGCGGGTAAATCAAGTCTTATTCAAGCGCTGTTAAAAACACAGCCTTTATATGACACGCAGGTTTCTGTCTCCCATACCACTCGCCCTATGAGACCGGGAGAAAGCCATGGTGAACATTACTTCTTTGTCACTGAAGAAGAATTTAAAAGCATGATAGAGAGTGGTGATTTCCTCGAACATGCTTGTGTTTTTGGTAATTACTACGGTACATCCGGCAAAGTTATCAAAGAAATCTTAGCCAGTGGTGTTGATGTTTTTTTAGATATTGATTGGCAAGGCGCACAGCAAGTGCGTAAAGCGATGCCAGAAGCTCGTAGTATTTTTATTCTGCCACCGTCAAAAGAAGAGCTTTACCGCCGACTTCGTGGACGTGGCCAAGATAGCGAAGAAGTGATTACAAAACGTATGTCACAAGCTGTATCAGAAATGGAGCATTTTAATGAGTATGATTATTTGCTGATTAATGATGATTTCAATACTGCGCTTGCTGATTTACAATCAATTATTCGTTCAGAAAAATTACGCCTTGATCGTCAAACGCTACGACATGGTGATTTAATCAGCAAATTATTGGCAGACTGAGTTAACTTTCAGTATTATGCCCAGTCATTTCGTTAATGGTGGAGTAACACAAATATGGCACGCGTAACCGTTCAAGACGCTGTAGAAAAAATTGGTAACCGTTTTGACCTCGTTCTGGTCGCAGCACGTCGTGCGCGTCAGTTACAAGTTGGCGCTAAAGATCCTTTAGTTCCAGAAGAAAATGATAAAATGACTGTTGTCGCGCTACGTGAGATCGAAGAAGGCCTGATTAACGGTAAAATTCTTGATGCTCGTGAACGTCAAGAGCAGCAAGAGCAAGAAGCAGCAGAATTACAAGCTGTTTCAGCGATTGCGGAAGGTCGTCGTTAATCGTTTTATAAAATAGGGGTAGGTCTGCCTTGTACCTGTTTGAAAGCCTGAATCAAATCGTTCAAAAATACTTGCCATCGGAGCAAGTTGAACAACTTAAAAAAGCCTTTATCGTCGCCCGAAATGCCCACGAGGGACAAACTCGTTCAAGTGGTGAGCCTTATATAACTCACCCTGTTGCGGTTGCGTGTATTCTCGCAGATATGCGATTAGACCACCAAACGCTTATGGCGGCGTTGTTGCATGATGTTATCGAAGATACGCCTGCAACCTTCCAAGATATCGAAAACCTATTTGGTAGTACGGTGGCCGATCTTGTTGAAGGTGTTTCTAAACTGGACAAATTAAAGTTTAGAGACAAAAAAGAGGCTCAGGCTGAAAATTTCCGTAAAATGATTATGGCGATGGTAAAAGATATTCGCGTCATTTTAATCAAACTGGCAGACCGAACTCACAATATGCGCACACTGGGTTCATTGCGCCCAGATAAACGTCGCCGTATTGCTCGCGAGACACTCGAAATCTATAGCCCTTTAGCACATCGTTTAGGTATACATCATATCAAAACAGAGCTTGAAGAGCTGGGTTTCGAGGCGCTACACCCTAATCGTTACCGTGTTATAAAAGAAGTTGTTAAGGCTGCTCGAGGTAACCGCAAAGAGATGATTAATAAAATCCTCTCTGAAATTGAAGGTCGCCTAACAGAAGCGCATATTGAATGTAAAGTAAACGGTCGCGAAAAACACCTCTACTCTATCTATCGCAAAATGTTGCTAAAAGAGCAACGCTTTCACTCGATTATGGATATCTATGCCTTTCGCGTTATCGTGAAAGAAGTTGATACCTGTTATCGCGTATTGGGTCAAATGCACAGTCTTTATAAACCACGTCCGGGGCGAGTTAAAGACTATATTGCCATCCCTAAAGCCAATGGCTATCAATCTCTTCATACATCACTTATTGGCCCTCATGGCGTGCCAGTTGAAGTGCAAATTCGTACTGAAGATATGGATCAAATGGCTGAAATGGGGGTTGCAGCGCATTGGGCTTATAAAGAGCAAGGTGAACAACCGGGCACAACCGCACAAGTAAGAGCTCAACGCTGGATGCAAAGTCTACTTGAATTGCAACAAAGCGCGGGTAGCTCATTTGAATTTATCGAAAACGTAAAATCAGATCTTTTTCCTGATGAAATTTACGTTTTCACTCCAGAAGGTCGCATTGTTGAATTACCAACGAGCGCGACTCCTGTCGATTTTGCTTATGCTGTACATACTGATATTGGTCATGCGTGTGTGGGCGCAAGAGTTGATAGGCAACCTTATCCTCTTTCACAATCGCTACGCACAGGACAAACAGTTGAAATTATTACTGCTCCAGGTGCACGACCGAACGCAGCTTGGCTAAATTTTGTCGTCAGCTCAAGAGCTCGTTCTAAAATTCGCCAACTTCTGAAAAATTTAAAACGCGAAGACTCTATTAATTTAGGTCGCCGTTTATTGAATCACGCTTTAGGTGAGCATAAGCTCGCTGATATTTCAGCCGAGAATATTGAGCGTGAATTGAAGCGAATGAAGCTCCATTCCATTGATGACTTAATGGCTGAGATTGGCTTAGGTAACACTATGAGTGTTGTTGTCGCGCGTAATTTATTAATTGATACTCAAAATCAAGATGATAATGCACCAACAAATGCAACTAATGATGAAACACCTAAGCTGCCAATTAAAGGTGCCGATGGCGTATTAATCTCCTTTGCTAAATGTTGTCGCCCTATTCCGGGTGATCCTATCGTGGCACATATTAGCCCAGGAAAAGGCTTAGTTATTCACCATGAATCTTGCCGTAATATTCGTGGCTATCAAAAAGAGCCTGAAAAATTCATGCCTGTCGAGTGGGATAAAGAGATCAACAGTGATTTCATTACTGAAATTAAAGTCGATATGATTAACCACCAAGGTGCATTAGCAAACTTAACCGCTGCAATTAATGATGCAAACTCAAGTATTCAAAGCATGAATACTGAAGAGAAAGATGGTCGTGTTTATTGTGCTTTTATTCGCTTAACCGCGAAAGACCGAATTCAATTAGCCAATATCATGCGCAAACTTCGCATCATGCCTGATGTTCTGCGCGTTAGTCGTAATAAAAACTAGCCATGAATTCAATTCGATATGCCCGCATCTGCCAAATGATGGCGATGCGGCAACCTGACCTGACAGTTTGCCTTGAAGAAGTGCATAAATCCCATAATGTGGCCGCTGTTATAAGAACAGCTGATGCTGTGGGTATTCCTAAAATTCATGCTATTTGGCCTGAAGAAAAAATGCGAATGCTCATATCACCAGCAGCAGGAAGTAACAGTTGGGTCAATGTAGAAACACACCCCACAATCGCTGATGCCATAGGTACCTTTCGTAATCAAGGTATGCAAGTTCTTGCGACACATCTCTCAGATAAAGCCGTCGATTTTCGTGATATCGATTACACTCGCCCAACTTGTATTATTATGGGACAAGAAAAAACAGGTATCTCACAAGATGCGATAGCGCTTGCCGATCAAGATATCATTGTTCCTATGATGGGTATGGTGCAATCATTGAATGTTTCGGTTGCCAGTGCTTTAATTTTATATGAAGCACAACGACAACGTCAGGCTGCAGGTATGTATAATCGAACAGAGAGCACCTTGACAGAAGAACAACAACAAATTCTGCTATTTGAAGGTGGATATCCAGTCTTAGCAGAAGTTTCTCGTCGAAAAGGCCTGCCTCGCCCATACATTAATGGTCGTGGTGAAATTGAAGCTCCTGACTCATGGTGGGCAGAAATGCAAATGACACAAAAGCAACTTAGGAAATTAAAAAAGACGGAGTATTGATCTCATGAAAGGAAAACTGCTTGATGCAATCCCCTTAACCACTCTTCACGGCGTAGGTGCAAGTCAGGCAGACAAGCTGGCAAAAATAGGGCTTGTGACTATTGAGGATTTGTTACTCCACCTTCCTTTGCGTTATGAAGATCAAACACACCTCTATGCTATTAGCGATCTTCTTCCCGGTATTCCTGCCACTGTCTCAGGTGAAGTATTAAGAACCGAAGTCAGTTTTGGGCGACGAAAAATGATGACCTGCCAAATTTCTGATGGCTCAGGTATTCTAACGCTTCGCTTTTTTAACTTTACGGCAGCAATGAAAAACAACCTTGCTCAAGGTAAACAAGTCACCGCCTATGGTGAAGTAAAGCGAGGAAGCCGAGGCCCTGAAATTATCCACCCTGAATACAAAATTAAAGTGGCAGGTGCTGAGGTTAAATTGCAAGAAACACTCACCCCAATTTATTCCACAACCGAAGGCTTACGCCAAACATCATTGCGCAAACTGATAGAGCAAGCGTTAGAATTACTTGATACCTGCGCTATTAATGAATTATTACCTGATCAATTTATTCATGGTTTACCCCCATTAGCAGTTGCATTGCGCACTTTACATAATCCGCCTCCCGATATCGCCTTCGCAGAGCTTGAAAAAGGGCAACATCCCGCACAAAAAAGACTTATCCTTGAAGAGTTACTGGCTCATAATTTAGGCATGCTGAATGCCAGAGCTGGTGCGCAATCTTATCGTGCAGAACCTCTGTTTATGCCAAACACTTCCACATTACGCCAGCAATTTCTCGCAATGTTACCTTTTACTCCCACAAATGCTCAGCAACGTGTCGTCAATGAAATTGAAAATGATTTAGAAAAAAACTACCCGATGATGCGACTTATCCAAGGAGATGTAGGTTCAGGTAAAACGCTAGTTGCAGCATTAAGTGCATTACGTGCCATTGCAAATGGTAAGCAAGTGGCGTTAATGGCTCCAACAGAATTATTAGCAGAACAACATGCATTGACGTTTAGAAAATGGTTCGAGCCTTTTGGTATTCAAGTGGGTTGGTTAGCTGGAAAACAGAAAGGGAAAGCTCGCGAAGCACAACAAAACGCCATTGCGAATGGTGAAGTTTCTATTATTATTGGCACTCATGCTATTTTCCAAGAACAAGTAAAATTTCACGCCCTTGCCTTAGTCATTATTGATGAGCAACACCGTTTTGGAGTGCATCAACGTCTTGCTTTATGGAAAAAAGGTGAAGAGCAAGGTTTTCACCCTCATCAATTGGTAATGACAGCAACACCAATCCCACGAACACTAGCAATGACTGCTTATGCCGATATGGATACTTCTATCATCGATGAATTACCTCCCGGACGGACACCAGTAACCACGGTTGCCATCCCCGATACTCGTCGTAATGATATTATTGAGCGTATTAGGCTCGCCTGTACAGAAGAGAACCGCCAAGCTTATTGGGTCTGTACATTAATTGAAGATTCCGACGTACTTGAAGCACAAGCGGCTCAAGTAATTTATGATGAACTTACACTCACACTTCCTGAAATTAAAGTCGGACTTGTACACGGTCGAATGAAACCTGCTGAAAAGCAAGCTGTTATGACGGCATTTAAAGAAAATGAGTTACATCTTCTAGTCGCAACAACCGTTATCGAAGTTGGCGTTGATGTGCCTAATGCCAGTTTGATGATTATTGATAACCCTGAAAGACTAGGCCTTGCACAGTTACACCAACTACGTGGCCGAGTGGGTCGAGGTGCAATTGCCTCTCATTGTGTTTTACTTTATAAAACACCACTGACGCAAACTGCGCGTTTACGATTACAAGTATTAAGAGATAGCAATGATGGCTTTGTCATTGCCCAAAAAGATCTCGAAATTCGTGGCCCAGGAGAACTTTTAGGTACCAAACAAACAGGTAATGCGCAATTTAAAGTGGCTGATTTATTACGCGATCAAGGGCTCATTCCTGAAGTACAACGTATTGCTCGTTACTTACATCAACACTACCCTAAGCATTCGCAAGCCTTAATCGAACGCTGGTTACCCGCTAAGACACAATATAGCCAAGCATAAAATCACTCTTTGCATCGCCTTAGCATGTCGTTAAATGCGGTTTTGCGTGATATTGAAATGGAACATGCCATAAAAAACACCCCAATGCTGAAAAAACAACGTTGGGGTGCGATTTAATACAGAGATATTTCTCAAGTTATAACGGTAAAAACTATCCCGCTATAGGCGTAAAGAATGGTAGCAGTAGATACAGTTTAATCACTATCGCATTCACAATATCAATAAAGAATGCCCCTACCATTGGCACGACTAAGAACGCAAGATGAGAAGGACCAAAACGATCAGTAACGGCTTGCATATTAGCAATCGCCGTTGGCGTTGCCCCTAAACCAAACCCACAGTGACCCGCTGCCAAAATCGCCGCATCGTAGTTTTTACCCATCACACGGAATGTCACAAAAATAGCGTACAACGCCATAACACCCGCCTGAACACCTAGAATAACCAGCATTGGGATCGCCAGTGAGGCCAATTCCCATAATTTCAGGCTCATTAATGCCATCGCTAAAAATAACGATAAACTCACGTTACCTAAAACTGATACCGCTCTATCAAAAACACGATAGAAACCAAGCATTGAGAGGCTATTACTTAAAATAACACCAATAAATAGGACACACACAAAGGTTGGCAATGAGAATGCAGTGCCTTCTAATAATTGAGAAAGGAATGTACCCGCCATTAAACAGATAGAGATCATCGCAATAGTTTCTAACAATACCATTGAAGTAATCATTCTACCTGTGGTGGGTTTCTCAAACGCCGTTGGCATTTCATGATCGTCAGTACCAAGTCCTGGTGTTGGAATATTTTTGATTAAGTAACGCGCAACTGGGCCACCAATCAATCCACCTAAAACCAGACCAAAGGTTGCACACGCCATTGCGACTTCAGACGCACTCATGAAACCATAACTTTCAACGAACGTTTTACCCCAAGCTGCCCCTGTACCATGACCACCCGATAATGTAATCGAGCCTGCAAGTAATCCCATTAAAGGATCAAGACCTAACATTTTCGCCAATGCAATACCGACTGTGTTTTGCACTAGCAACAACCCAACCACAACAAAGATGAAAATAAAAAGCGCTTTTCCTCCCGCTTTTAAGCTCGCGAGGTTCGCGTTTAAACCGATCGTTGCAAAGAAGGCTAGCATTAATGGATCTTTAAGCGAGAGGTCAAAACTCACTTCCCAATCCATAAAAGATTTAAATGCTAATAAAAGAACTGCAACAAGTAGCCCACCTGCAACAGGTTCTGGGATCGTATACCGTTCTAAAAAAGGAACAGATTTCACTAACTTACGTCCGATCAAGAGAACCAAAGTGGCCGCAACCAGCGTGCCATAAACATCAAGATGATACATTTATGTACCCCGTCTTATTTGTTAATTTTATATAAAAATACTACGACGCTAAGTTCATCCATAAACAACGCCAAAAGCAGGTATCCCCGATTAGAAAAAAAAATGGCGACAAACACAAGTTAAAACATATAAAAATGTGAGCGCCTCTTATGCATTTTGATAACATCATTTTCACGCAAACGATTGCTTTTGTGGCACAGATCATTAAAATACCGTTTTTGTCGAATAAGAAATTCACACCATGGTTACTTCAGAAAATCAAAAATTGCCTAAAGATAGTGATGTTTCAGTTAAAAAAAATAGCGAACTTCTTTTTGCTTTAGAAGAAAAACCGCCATTAGCTCAAACGCTTTTTGCTGCATGTCAGCACCTTTTAGCCATGTTTGTCGCGGTTATTACTCCCGCGATTTTAATTTGCCAAGCCTTAGGATTACCTGCACACGATACCCAACGCATTATCAGCATGTCTTTATTTGCATCGGGTATTGCCTCTCTTATTCAAATTCGGGCATGGGGACCAATTGGTTCAGGATTATTATCGATTCAAGGAACTAGCTTTAACTTTGTTGCTCCTTTAATTATGGGGGGATTAGCGCTTAAAAATGGAGGGGCTGATATCCCAACAATGATGGCTGCCCTTTTTGGAACTTTAATGGTCGCCTCGTTAACAGAAATCGTCCTTTCACGCGTACTTCACTTGGCAAGACGCATCATAACGCCTTTAGTATCTGGTGTAGTCGTGATGATTATTGGTCTTTCGTTAATTCAAGTCGGGTTAACCTCTATTGGTGGCGGCTATGCGGCTATTGAAAATAATACTTTTGGTTCGCCACAGAACTTATTATTAGCCGGCTCGGTTCTCATTGTTATTATTTTACTGAATCGACAAAAAAATCCTTATTTACGTGTTGCCTCTTTAGTCATAGCTATGGCTGTGGGTTATATTCTTGCTTGGGCACTGGATATGCTGCCAACACCAGTAGAGCATCAAGAAACGCCAATGATGACTATTCCTGAACCGTTTTATTATGGGCTATCATTTGATTGGCATCTGCTTATTCCCTTAATGCTCGTGTTTATGATCACTTCGCTAGAAACCATTGGTGATATCACAGCCACGTCTGATGTCTCTGAACAACCGGTTAGTGGCCCTGTTTATATGAAACGTATTAAAGGGGGCGTTTTGGCTAATGGGATTAACTCCATGGTATCAGCATTTTTCAATACCTTTCCAAACTCCTGTTTTGGTCAAAATAACGGTGTTATTCAATTAACGGGTGTTGCCAGTCGTTATGTGGGCTATGTTGTGGCCGCTATGTTGGTTGTTTTGGGCCTATTCCCTTTTGTTGCAGAATTTGTGCAACGAATTCCTGAGCCTGTATTAGGTGGTGCTACGCTTGTTATGTTCGGCACCATAGCAGCATCGGGTGTACGTATTGTGTCTAAAGAAGCGTTAAATCGCCGAGCAATTATGATCCTTGCGATTTCGCTAGCGGTAGGGTTAGGGGTTTCCCAACAACCTCAAATATTACAATTTGCCCCTGATTGGCTAAAAACATTGCTATCATCAGGTATTGCAGCGGGTGGATTAACTGCCATTATTTTAAATCTAATTTTCCCTCCGGAAAAATAATTATGAACTAGCAACAAATGAGTAAAGCGCTATTTTGGATTATGAAAATAGCGCTTTATTTATCATCTTTAGGCCAATGGTATTTTTATAAAAGTATTGCCCTTTGAGTTACGGTAAATCTTTATCTCAATACTGAAAATCAAAGGAAAATAACATGACTACACCATTGAGCCCAATTAAAAACCCTGCACTCGAGTACTTAAAAAGTCATCCATCGACTCAAGATTTTCATATACAAACTATTGGGCAATTTTTTACTTATCTCAAAGATTCTCTTCTTTCGTTATTTAATAGTGATCATAAATTTACTTATTTAGGAAATAAGTCTATCCCTGAGTTTAACTTAGAACATATTAAAGAAGACTTAGTGACATTTTTACAAAATCCTTACCTTAATAATCAGCAATATAAAGATAAAGAGAGGTTTCTAACGTATCAGTTTCAATATTTACCAACACAAGCGGGTATTCTCCCTAATTTTTACGATACTTATCATTCAGGTAGCCTTGAGCCTAATGAACTCATTTCTCAACTTATTAACTATGGCAATAAGTTAATAAAAGAAGAATTAAATGATAAAGAACAACGGGATAAAAATTCTATAAAAAATATATTGAGTAATATTGAAACCTATTTACAAAAACAAAATACTCAACCCACTATCGAATTGAGAAACAAGATATCCACTATAATAAATGCATAAGCAGTTAAATAATCTTGCTTTATATAGTGACGAATACTTGAGCATCGCTTAGATTTCAGGCATAACTGTATAATGTTTTGATGGAGTATAAAACAGGAGAAGGGCAATGCGCTGGCTGATGAAAAGTATGGTATCTCTGATACTTATCGTTATTTTATTTATTATCATAATTTACGCTTTTATTCAGACTCAGTGGGGAGCGCAGAAGACAAGTGAATGGCTAACACAATATACTGATTACGATATTCGCTTCTCAGGTATTGAACATGACCTTATGCAACCCGAACAAGTTATTGTTCATGATCTCTCTGTTAACCCTAAGCAAGACAAAACAACTGTCTTTGCAAAATCAGCACAGATTCGACTTAATTGGCAATTTTTTACCGCCCCTTCTCACTTGCAAAAAATTACATTAGAAAATGGCAATATTGAATTTACTAATAAGGCTCCATCAATACCGTTAAGTGCTGATATTCTGCAATTTAAAAATATGATTTTAAACAGCACCAATGCAGATTTTTCTTTCGAAGCAAAAAAAGTGACGGGGGGAATTACACCTTGGGCACCTACATCGGAAGATTTTATTGGTGCAGGTCATTTTCAATTTTCCATAGCTAATGGCACGATAAATAATAATGAATTCAGTAATTTCATTATTTCTGGTCAATATCAACCAAATAATATTCAAATAGAAAAACTAGGAACACGTTTACTTAATGGCTCACTCTCATTAAGTGGTCAGTATCAAAATAATCAATGGAAGTTTGATGAAGTTTATATGAATGGCTTACGTTGGCAATCCTCTCAAACCTTCAGTGATTTAACACAATCAATCTCTAAATACCCACGCATTAGCATAAGAGCGCTTAATATTGTTGATTTTACGGCTGAAGGAAAACAATGGGCAATAAGTGGTTTTGATGGTCAATTTTCTCAGTTTGATTGGGATAAAAATCTAACATTCACAACGGGTGAACTCAACGCAAATGATATTGTTTTCCAAGATGAACATTTCACTGATCTTATCGCAAAACTGAATCAGCAAAACAATCAACTCAATCTTGATAATCTTAGTTTACGTTATGAAAAAGGCTTAATTAAACTTGCAGGGAATTGGAATAAAGACTCGAAAACCATTTCTATTCATGAAGCAACACTTTCAGGCCTTTTATACACACTCCCTGAAAATTGGCTCGCTTTTTTAGCTAAGCCTATTGATAACAGCAGTGATATTCAAAATATTACTATCGAACAGTTATCCATAAACCAATCAATTTTAATTGATATCACACCAGAGTTTCCTTTCCAATTCACAGGATTAACAGGAAAACTACAAAATTTAATTATTGCAAAAGAAGGTGAATGGGGATTATGGCAAGGCTCAGCTATATTAAATGCAGATAGTGGAACATTAAATAGAATTGAATTACGTCGCCCTGATCTAAATATTGTCACTCAGCAAGATAATGCAATTATTGAGCAATATTCGGCCTTTATTGGTGATGGTATTGTGCGAGGCTCAGCAGGTTTAGTGCAATCTAACCAACAACGCCAGTTCTCTCTCATTGCTAATGGGCTCAATGTGCCTTTATCAACGCCTTATACATTAGGTTTAAAAACAACCTACTCTGATGAAATAGGCCAATTTACACTAAAACTGAAAGGTAATTTACGTGCAATCCCAGTGATATCAACACTCAATGGCACATTAACTGGAAGTAAAGGTGAACAACAAATACTCAATTCAGAAATACAAAATGGTGAAATAATTAATCACCTATAATATTGATCTTTCGCAGGAGCACGGATTGCTCCCTTAATAAAAAGCGTTACAATGCGCTATTGCCCTTTTCTTTATTGTGGAGTTTTCATGTCTGACGAAGATTTTTCCCCTGAAAAAATATCTTTAAACACGTTTCAACAATCTCCTTTAACTGCACTTGAAGATAACAGCACACTGCTTGTGTGTGATGACAACAAAACTCCGTTGTTCTATTGCCTCTCTAAAGAAGACTATGACGCCTTAATTGAACGGGTTATGGATGCCGAACTTGCCGCGATTGTGCTTGAACGTCGTCAAAACAAATTAGATGAGTTGAATTTAGACTAATTTTATTAATACCTAAATAGAACAAACAAAAAACACCCTTCCAGGTGTTTTTTTGTTTTTATCGTATTTACAGAGATGATATTAGCGTTTTTTCTTTTTTCGACCCGGCTGAACAAAGCGCTTACGAGAGTTATTTTCCGTTTCTTTGGTTTTTGTTTGAGGAATATGAATACCCAAGGCTTTTGCATTACTACTGACTTGTTTTTTAGGTTTATTTTGTTTTGCTTTTGGTGATATTTCAGACGTTGATTTTTCAATCGCTTCAAATAAGGTAATCAGTTCATCATCGGTCAGATCACGCCATTCACCAACAGGCAACCCCGATAAACTCACATTCATAATACGAACACGTTCAAGCTTAGTGACTTCATAACCAAAATATTCACACATACGACGAATTTGGCGATTTAATCCTTGAACTAAGGTAATACGAAACACCATTGGTGCTTCTTTCTTAACCTTACATTTCTTGGTTTTTTGTCCCATGATAGGAACGCCCGCCCCCATTCCATGAATAAACTCATCAGTGATCGGTTTATTCACTGTCACAAGGTACTCTTTTTCGTGATCGTTACCTGCACGTAAGATTTTATTGACTAAATCACCGTGGTTAGTCAGGAAAATCAATCCCTGTGAATCTTTATCTAAACGCCCAATTGGGAAAATACGGGTACTGTGGTTAACATAATCAACAATATTATCTTTTTCGCCATCATCTGTGGTACTGACAATACCCACAGGTTTATTCAGCGCAATCAGCACCAGCTCAGAATTATCCTGTGCTTCAATCAATCGACCATTAACTTTGACTTCATCGCCAGCAAATACTTGGTCGCCAATACCGGCGCGTTTGCCATTAATAAGGACAAGTCCTTGCTCAATATAACGGTCAGCCTCACGACGTGAGCAGATCCCGCTTTCACTGATATATTTATTAAGACGAGTAGATAAATTGGTGTCCATGCTTCCCTCCGTAAACTGCGAAATATACATCAATTGGATCGCGATAGAAACACTTTGGCATTCTCCTTGCCCTAAAGGACGAATTTTTGTGGCAAACTTAATAAGATAAGCATTAAAGTATAGATTAATTATCCACTCGCCTTAATGCAAAAAAGACAAAAAACAATTAGATTCAATCAATTAACTTCAATCACCTAACATTGCTTATTTTGTGCAGGTAAAACAATATAAGTACCACTAAAAACAGCACCAACCCCTTCATCACCACAAATATCGACATCTAACTTGATACGTGCCTTGCTCCCTTTCGCTAATCGTCCTAAATCACCACTTAGATTTTCCATATCAGCAACGGCTGCAGGACGCCCAGAAACAGGTTTTCGATAACGAATATGGGCATCCACCAGTACAATATCACCTTGTAATTTATGCTCTTGCATTAATAACCAAATCAATCCCCAACCTGTTAAGGTGGCAAGTGAAAATTGGCTACCAGCAAAAATGGTGTGATGGGGGTTTTGATTTCCTGCTTCAGGAATGGTGGTATAAAAACGAGTGCCTGTGTATTGAGTAATGCGCAACCCCATTTTTTCACTTAATGGGATATGTTGATGCCATTGTTTTTGTAATTCAGCACACCAATCAGGCCGATGAAGAATATCATCTAAGGACTCAATACTTTTTTTCATAAAGAAATGCTTTATCGGTGTCGTTTGCGGACCTGTAACTAGGCCACAATTTTCATAACCCAATTTTTCAAAGAAGCTTACAGACTCTTCTCTTGCACTACACACGATCCGTTTTATACCTTCTTGGCGAGCCAATGACTCTAAAGCCATCGCAACAAGAGTACCTAAGCCTTTACCTTGCGCATCAGTACGTACTGCCATAAAGCGGATAGCCCCTTCGTTATCCGCATTAATATAAAGTCGCCCAATTGCAACGGGTTGCCCTATTTCATCAACAACCATTTGGTGATGAGCAAAGGTGTCATAACCGTCTTTTTCAGAGCCTTCAGGTTGATGTAGAGGTTTACGAAGCATTTCCCAACGAAAAGCATAATAGGCATCAAATTCCGCCTCTGTCTTTGGTGTCCGTAAATGGTACATATCTGAGCTCCTTTTAACACGACTGTACGTTCGACGTTATACCTGCAACCAAAAAGTGACTGGGCCATCATTAGTCAGAGTGATTTGCATATCTGCGGCAAATTGGCCTGTTTGCGTTTCTAAGCCTTGTAGCTGACATTGTTCAATAAAGTAGTGATAGAGATTTTTCGCTAATTCTGGGGGCGCACCATTTGAAAATCCTGGACGCATACCTTTTTGTGTTTCCGCGGCAAGTGTGAATTGAGAGACAACTAATAAACTGCCACCTGCTTGTTGCACATTTAGGTTCATTTTGTCGTTTTCATCACTAAAGATGCGATAACCACATACTTTTTCACATAGTCTTTTGGCTTTTTGTTCGTTGTCGTCTTTCTCTACACCTAATAAAACCAATAATCCTTGATTAATAGCGCCGACTGTTTCACCAGCAATATCCACATTTGCCTGTGTCACTCGTTGAATTAATGCGATCATGCTCTCTCCAAAATAAATCAATAAAAAAGGATAACAAATTCAATCTATTGTTATCCTTAAGATAGCATTATTCTTCTACTGGGAGAGTAAAATCGTAATCTTTGAAATAGTCGATGACTGTGTGTTTATCAATAACATGTACACCTTTCATGCCTACTGCAATTGCGGCATCAACATTTGCTTTTATATCATCAAAGAAAACGGCATCTTGTGCTTCAATGTCTTCAGACTGTAAAACATATTTATAGATTTCAGGATCTGGCTTTCTCATTCCAATATCTTGAGATAGATAGAGGAAATCTGCAGAAGCAGCAATTTCAGGGTAATGCTCAGGCCAATAATCTTGGTGTAAGCGATTAGTATTCGATAACACGACAACCCGATGTCCTTGCTCTCTTAATTTATTCATTATATCAATAACTTCGGGGCGAACTGCGATAAAAATAGCTTGCCAGCCTTCAGCAAATTGCTCAAAGCTTAGGCTCATGCCTAATTCTGAGCTGATTTCTTCTGCAAATTCGATGTCTGTAATATTGCCGCGTTCGTGTAATTTAAAGATCTCTCCTGTGGTGAAGTTCTTTTTTATGTTCGCTAATGGAACACCACTGAGTTTACTCCATACTGCGAATACCCGGTTAAAATCGATATCAATAATCACATTACCCATATCAAAGATATAAAGCATAAATCCTCTCCATAATAGAAAACTCATTTTACTTTAATCATAAATCGCTTTACTGAACAGGCTTAAACGCTAAAAAAGTACAATAATCACACTTAATTTTTTTGTAAAACATAAAAAGGATTGGGATAGAGGAAAAATGAGACTACTTTCATCTGTGCTTCGAAATAGTATTGGTGACTTGTACAACGCTTAAGTTGTAAATGCAGACAAGGGATAAAAAAATAAGAAAAGGCAGGGAGAAAGAGAGAACTTATGCGGTGGGGATTAGTTTCCACCGCATTCGTCTTATAGCAACATATACTCATCAAGAGTATAAACTCAGGGCGCTAAACGCGCCCTAAGAATTATGTTATCAGAATAACGAATTAGTCTTTGCTACGGTAAGCACGACGACGATCATTTTCTGACAGATAACGCTTACGCAGACGAATAGACTGCGGAGTAACTTCAACTAACTCATCGTCATCAATAAATTCTAATGCTTGTTCTAATGTTTGTTTCAGGTGTGGAGTCAGCGTTGTCGCCTCATCTGTACCAGAAGCACGCATGTTAGTTAGCTTTTTACCTGTTAAGCAGTTTACTGTTAAGTCATTAGAGCGGGTATGAATACCAATTACTTGACCTTCATAAACTTCTGCACCATGAGTAACGAATAATTTACCGCGGTCTTGTAAGCTATACAGTGCGTAAGCAACGGCTTTACCTTGGCCATTAGAGATCATAACACCGTTATTACGGCGACCGATTTCACCTGGACGAACATCATCATAATGACTGAATGTTGCATACAGTAAACCAGTACCTGATGTCATGGTCATAAATTCAGTACGGAAACCAATCAGACCACGGCTAGGGATAATGTAGTCTAAACGTACACGTCCTTTACCATCTGGTTGCATATCACGCATTTCGCCTTTACGCTCACCCATCGCTTGCATCACATCACCTTGGTGCTGCTCTTCAATATCGATAGTAACTTGTTCGAAAGGCTCTTGTTTACGACCGTCAATATCACGGAAGATAACTTTAGGACGAGATACACCTAATTCGTAACCTTCACGACGCATATTTTCAATCAGAACTGACAGATGAAGCTCACCACGACCTGATACACGGAATGCATCTGGATCTTCAGTTTCTTCTACACGTAATGCAACGTTATGGACTAACTCTTTTTTCAGACGATCTAAAATCTGACGAGAAGTCACGAATTTACCTTCACGACCACAGAATGGTGAAGTATTAACACAGAAATACATGCTAACAGTTGGTTCATCAACGGCTAATGCAGGTAGCGCTTCAACAGCACCCACTTCACAAATCGTATCAGAGATATTCAGTTCACCTAAACCAGTGATTGCGATGATATCGCCAGCTTCAGCAACATCAACTTCGATACGCTCTAAGCCTAAATGGCCTAAAACTTTACCGACTTTACCGTTACGGGTATTACCTTCACTATCGATGATAGTCACTTGTTGGTTAGGTTTAACCTTACCACGCTTAATACGACCGATACCGATAACACCCATGTAGTTGTTGTAGTCCAACTGAGAAATTTGCATCTGGAATGTACCTTCCAGATCCACTTTTGGTGGCTCTACATATTTGACAATAGCTTCATATAACGGAGTCATATCTTCAGCCATGTCATTGTAATCTGTTCCCGCAATACCGTTTAATGCAGATGCATAGATAATTGGGAAATCAAGTTGTTCGTCAGTTGCACCTAAGTTTACGAACAGGTCAAATACCTGATCAACAACCCAGTCTGGACGCGCACCAGGGCGGTCAACTTTATTGATAACAACAATAGGTTTTAAGTTGTTAGCAAATGCTTTTTGTGTCACAAAACGAGTTTGTGGCATTGGGCCATCCATCGCGTCAACCAGCAATAGAACGCAGTCTACCATAGACATAACGCGTTCTACCTCACCACCGAAGTCGGCGTGTCCTGGGGTATCTACGATATTGATACGATAGTCATTCCATTTAATCGCTGTATTTTTCGCAAGAATAGTAATTCCGCGCTCTCTTTCGAGATCATTTGAGTCCATCACGCGCTCAGCAACGGTTTCACGCTCACCGAACGTACCAGATTGCTGTAGTAATTTATCGACGATAGTTGTTTTACCATGGTCAACGTGGGCGATGATGGCGATATTACGCAAGTTTTCGATCACAAAATTTGCCTCAGGCATTGTAGAAATAAGCGCAGTATTGTACACGCTTTAGACGAGAGACTAAACAAGATCACAATAATGATTGCTTAACAATATGCAATTAATTGAATTGTGATCCTTTTCACGCCTCAGAATTTAGTAGCATCCGTTCGATTGCACCAAAATAGTGCAACTAATTAGGCTTAATTCGCACCAACTTTGTGCAATAATTAAAAAATCACAGGAGATATTCTACACTAAACTTCATCAATACAGTATATATCCCTTTTTAGATAAGTTGGCATGCTTTTCGCAATAGAATTTAGGTGAGCAAAAAATTCACCAAAAAATGTGTAAGGCCACTGCACTCAATAAAACCATTCGCCAGGAGAGTTTCTATGTCCCTTGAACATGTGTTATCCATGATTGAAGAACATAAAGTTAGATATATTGACTTACGTTTCACTGATACCCGCGGTAAAGAACAACATCTTACTATTCCGGCTCATCAGGTTAACGATGATTTCTTTGAAGAAGGAAAAATGTTCGATGGTTCCTCTATTGGTGGCTGGAAAGGCATTAACGAATCAGACATGGTGCTGATGCCAGATGCAACAACCGCAATGCTCGACCCATTTTTTCAAGACCCAACTCTGATTATTCGTTGTGATGTGCTAGAACCGGGCACAATGAAAGGTTATGACCGCGATCCACGCTCTATTTCAAAACGTGCTGAAGATTATTTAAAATCAAGTGGTATTGCAGACACAGTACTGTTTGGGCCAGAACCAGAATTCTTCTTGTTTGATGATATTCGTTTTAAAAACGATATTTCAGGCGCTTCTTACGCTATTAATGATATTGAAGCGGCTTGGAATACCAATACTAAATATGAAGACGGTAACAAAGGGCACCGCCCTATGGTTAAAGGCGGTTATTTCCCACTGCCACCTGTTGATTCATCACAAGATATTCGTTCTACCATGTGTAACATTATGGAAGAAATGGGCTTAGTGGTTGAAGCCCACCATCATGAAGTGGCAACAGCAGGTCAAAACGAAGTGGCGACTCGCTTCAATACCATGACCAAAAAAGCAGATGAAACCCAAATTTATAAATACGTGGTACAAAATGTAGCTCATGTATTTGGTAAAACAGCGACCTTTATGCCAAAACCGCTAGTAGGTGATAATGGTTCAGGCATGCACTGCCATATGTCTCTGTCTAAAAACGGTGTAAACCTATTTGCAGGCGATAAATACGGCGGATTATCTGAAATGGCGCTGTATTACATTGGCGGTATTATCAAACACGCTCGTGCGCTAAATGCATTTACTAACCCAACGACTAACTCTTATAAACGTTTAGTTCCAGGTTTTGAAGCCCCTGTTATGTTGGCTTACTCCGCACGTAACCGCTCGGCATCAATTCGTATTCCAGTGGTTGCCAGCATGAAAGCACGCCGTATTGAAGTTCGCTTCCCTGATCCATTAGCAAACCCTTATCTTGCGTTTGCTGCTCAGTTAATGGCTGGTCTTGATGGCATTATCAATAAAATTCACCCTGGTGATGCTATGGATAAAAACCTCTACGATTTACCGCCAGAAGAAGCAAAAGAGATCCCAACTGTCGCAGGTTCATTAGAGGAAGCATTAAATACACTAAATGCCGATCGTGAATTCTTAACCCGCGGTGGCGTCTTTACTGACGATGCTATTGATGCTTATTTAGAATTATTACGTGCAGATGTTCAACGTGTACGTATGGCTCCACATCCTCTTGAATTTGAAATGTATTACAGCGCTTAAGTTAAATTTTACTGATAAAAACTTAAGCCAAGATGTAAAACTGTTTTTTTTGCCGTGAAGCTATTTTGCCCATCTTCGGATGGGCACTTTTCTCCCACTTAAGGAGTCCGTCTATTCACTTACGCATTGGTTCATTAATGCAATAAAGGTAAGATGCACTAAAATGGTGCAACGAGGTATTCAATATGGAAACGGCAGACTTACCTGATAACACATTAATTTTGGACTCATTGATACACTCAGTATTGGTTATCAACAAAGAGTTTATTATTTGTTATGCGAATCATTCTGCATTACAGGTTTTAGCACAGAGCCGCCGAAAATTATTTGAAACGCCTTTTACCGCCTTATTCAGTTATTACTCTTTTGATGCTGATTTAATGCGTGAAACATTAGCGAGTGGACAAAGCTTTACCGACAATGAAGTGATATTGGTTGTTAATAACCAATCACATACAATGTCGCTCAGTGCCCAACCTATTTCCGAGCAACACATTTTGCTGGAACTGGCGCCTATGGATAGTCAACGCCGGTTAAGCCAAGAGCAGATACAACAAGCACAGCAGATGGCTGCGAGGGAATTGGTTAGGGGGCTGGCACATGAAATTAAAAATCCGTTAGGTGGATTAAGAGGCGCTGCACAATTGCTGGCAAAATCATTACCCGATCCTGCCTTAACAGAATATACGCAAGTCATTATTGAACAAGCTGATCGCCTTCGTGTGCTGGTGGACAGACTACTCGGCCCCCAACATCCGGGAACAAAAACATATCAGAGTATTCATCATGTTGTTGAGCGTGTGGCTCAACTTATTTCTCTCGAATGCCCTGAAAATGTCACCTTGTTAAAAGATTACGATCCTAGTTTGCCTGAGTTATCACATTACCCAGATCAAATAGAACAAGTACTCTTAAATATTACACGCAATGCTTTACAAGCTGTTGAAAAAACAGGAGGGACGATTATTTTGCGTACCCGCACTGCTTTTCAAGTCACACTCCATGGTGAACGTCATCGCCTTGTTGCTCGTATTGATGTGATTGATACTGGCGATGGTATCCCTTCTCACTTACAAGACACACTTTTTTATCCCATGGTAAGCGGTAGAGAAGGGGGAAATGGATTGGGATTATCAATTGCGCGTAATTTAGTGGATCAGCATGCAGGTAAAATTGAATTTACCAGTTGGCCTGGGAATACCGAATTTTCTATTTATTTACCAATTAAGTAGGAGATAACTAATGCAAAAAGGAAATGTGTGGGTTGTCGATGATAACAGCTCTATTCGCTGGGTACTTGAACGTGCAATTTCTCGTGAAGACCTTGTATGTAAAACCTTCGAGCATGCAAATGATGTGCTTAACGCTCTCAATGCAGAAATACCGGATGTCTTACTCTCCGATATTCGTATGCCTGATATCGATGGTTTATCTCTTCTTAAAATCATTAAAGAAAACTACCCTACTTTACCCGTGATAATTATGACTGCGCATTCTGACCTGGATGCTGCAGTAAATGCTTATCAACAAGGGGCTTTTGATTATTTACCGAAACCCTTTGATATTGATGAAACCGTAGCATTAATTGATCGTGCAATTACGCATTATCGCGAGCAAAAACAGCCCAATACGACTGGAACTACTCTGCAATCTGTTTCTGATATGATTGGTGAAGCGCCTGCAATGCAGGAGGTTTATCGTATTATTGGGCGACTTTCTCGTTCCTCAATCAGTGTGCTGATTAATGGGGAATCGGGCACAGGAAAAGAGCTAGTCGCGCATGCATTACATCGCCACAGCCCAAGAGCTTCCTCTCCCTTTATTGCTCTCAATATGGCGGCTATTCCTAAAGATTTAATTGAATCAGAACTTTTTGGTCATGAAAAAGGGGCATTTACCGGTGCTTCTCAAGTACGCCAAGGACGATTTGAACAAGCAAATGGCGGTTCTCTTTTTCTTGATGAAATTGGTGATATGCCCCTCGACATTCAGACACGGTTACTACGAGTGCTTGCTGAAGGACAATTTTATCGAGTAGGTGGCTATGCTCCCGTTAAAGTTGATGTACGCATTATTGCCGCAACACATCAAGACTTAGAAAAACGCGTTCAGGCTGGTGATTTTCGTGAAGATCTCTATCATCGTCTCAATGTTATTCGCATTCAATTACCGCCACTACGAGATAGAACAGAAGATATTCCAAACTTAGCGCGCTACTTTTTGCAAAAAACAGCAAAAGAACTTGGTGTGGAAGCGAAAGCACTCCATCAACAAAGTTTACAAATAATGATGGAATACAACTGGTCCGGTAACGTAAGACAATTAGAGAATGTATGTCGCTGGCTAACGGTAATGACCGCAAGCCAAGAAATTATGCCTCAAGACTTACCGCAAGAAATTCGCCAACTCGATGAGAAAGCAAAAAATATCAGTCGAATTGCTTCATCTCAACATTGGTCACAACATCTTTCATTATGGGCAGACGAAGCATTAGCTGAAGGAAAAGACAATATCCTAACGAATGCATTACCTCAGTTTGAACGGACACTTTTACTCAGCGCTTTAGCCTATACACAAGGCCATAAACAAGATGCTGCACGATTATTAGGTTGGGGAAGAAATACATTAACCCGAAAATTAAAAGAATTAGGGATAGACGAATATTAGTCCTCTACCCCTCTTTATTTAAATAACACGAGAGAATTGACGTTGGCGCATTTGATTTCGCAAATAGGTATCAAAACACATGCAGATATTACGAATAAGCAAACGTCCTCTTGGTGTTACTTGAATGCCGTCTGCTGTTATTTCAATTAAGCCATCATCTTTCATTGGCACAAGTAATTCTAAATCTTCTTTAAAATAGTCATGGAAGGCAATATCGTGCATTTTTTCAATATCAGAAAAATGCAGATTAAAATTACAAATTAAGGTTTTAATTACATCACGGCGAATACAATCATCATTAGTCAGTGATAAGCCTCGCCATAGTGCATTACCTTCACTATTTACACGCGTATAATACTCTTTCAATACCTTCTCATTTTGCGCATAGTTATCTCCTAACATACTAATTGCAGAAACACCCATACCTAATAAATCACACTCTTCATGAGTGGTATATCCTTGGAAATTACGATGTAAAATACCTTTGCGCTGAGCTACGGCTAATTCATCATCAGGCTTAGCAAAATGATCCATTCCAATAAATTGATAGCCGTTTGTCGTCAGTGTAGAAATGGTTTCTTGTAATATTTCTAATTTTTCTTCCGCTAAAGGGAGGTCTTCATCTTTAATTTTACGTTGAGCCGCAAATAAATTAGGTAAATGAGCATAATTAAATACACTTAATCTATCTGGCGATAATTCAATGACACGTTTTAATGTAAAGGAAAAACTCTCTTTGGTTTGCTTAGGTAAGCCATAAATTAAATCAATACTGGTGGAGTGAAAACCCACTTCACGCGCACGCTCTACTAATGCAAAAATAAACGCTTCATCTTGCTCTCGATTTACTTTTTGTTGTACTTCTTTATTAAAATCTTGCACTCCCATACTCAGGCGGTTAAAGCCTTCATTACGCAAATGATCGATAACATCTAATTCAATCTCACGTGGGTCAATTTCAATAGAAAGCTCTGCATTATCGACAAAATGAAAATGCTGACGTAATAGCGAAACCAATCGACTAATTTGTTGCTTATCCAGAAAAGTAGGCGTACCCCCGCCCCAATGCATTTGAGTCACTTTTCTGTCTTTAAAATAACGAGCTCTATTAATAATTTCTTTTTCTAAAACATCAAGATACTCATCTGCTTTATGTTTATGCCGCGTAATAATTTTATTACAACCACAGAAATAACACAGCTTATGGCAGAAAGGAATATGGATATAAAGTGATAAAGGGCGCTCAGGATAACGTTGAGTCGCTTTGATAAAATCAACATCACCATATTGTTGATTAAATTCCAATGCTGTTGGGTATGATGTATAGCGAGGACCTGAATAGTTATACTTATGGATCAGGTCAAGATCCCAAATAATTGTTTGTTCTGACATGCCTCTACCTTCCAAAAGTGAACCGCTGATATCTCATACCAGCAAACAGACATTATGAATATCTGAAATAATAGTGTAACCAATAAATCGAGAACTGAATATGATCAAAAAAGGTATCGTATAAATCCCCTTATCTTCTTAATGATAGGCTATCCTGCTCGAACACAAGATGTGATATAAATCACATTACACGAAAATAGTCTTACTCATTAAAGATATGAGTAAATAAATTAAGTTTATTCAAGATGTTAGTTAAAGTTTATTATTTTAAAATAACGCTTATCAACTTTTACCCAGAGTTTAAAACGATATATTACTCAAAATACGATTTAAATTAATTAAATATCTCGTTATATTAATTTTATTATTTTTTTATTCTCTCGTAATTCGATGATTATAATAATAATTATAATTATATCTTTACCTAAATTATAATATTACATACCCTAGAACAAAACATTGATTAATATCCAACTCAGTCGTGTTTTGATTTAAATTTGAGAGTCATTTAAAGAATAAAGGTCGCTATATTACAAGGAAAGATAGCATCCCCCAGACCTTATGTTATTCTAATTGACTATTCTCTTATTTTATCAGTCTCTTTTATATACCCGAATTATGGATTATTAACCATGGAAGGAAACGGACTAGCAACCAAGGATGGTTTCTCTTTTCAATAAAAATAACCCTCTATTTATTTTCTTTGTTATTAATCTAATTTCTTTGATTAAAATACCTGCATTCCTTTAATAGCTAATAAGAATTATTATTATTTGATAATAAAAAATAGAAAGGCTCTGTTTATTGTGATCACATAAAACAGAGCCTTTTTCTTTATTATGGTTAATTTATAGCATTAAATCATTCTGCTTCTTTACCATAATTAGGGGAGCGAGGTCCGTATAAAATACCATTTGCTTTACCTGCAGACAGTAACCGCACACTGGTTATTCCTGCAATTTGGTAACTCTTATCTGAAACGGTATTAACGATTTGATTCACAACAGCAGACACCAACATTCCCACTAAGCTACTTGATGAACTTTCTGTCTCTGTGCTTGATGCTGTTGCAGAACTGCTCCACAACACACCGCCATTACGGAGATCAACAAGCTTAGCGCTAACAGTGACTCGTGTATCACTGGAAATAACTTGGTATGACGTGCCAAATTCAGTGATATCTAAGTATAAAACCGCATCAGCACCAAAGATTTCACGCAATTTATTCGGACTTACTGCGTGAATATCTCCAGCCATTGATAGACCATTTTGCTTAAATGTCTCTTCAACGACTGCAACCGGGAAAACATAATAGCCCGCCTCTGCCAAAGGATACGTCACTTGAGATAAGAAACTATGCCCCGCACCAACTTCTGTCGTGTGGTTTTGTGGTACTAAAACTAAAATACTTTTTGGCTTACTTTGTTTAAAGGCGGTGTAATCTGTTTTGACAGGTTGAGCACAGCCCGTTAATACCAACGCAAACGCAAAACACATTAAAGCAAATAAACGACTCATTTTTGCATTCCTTTGTTTTTCATCAGGCGATCCATGAATTCTGCTGATTCAGGGTAAAGTGCTTTTTCCTCGTTAAATTCAGCCATCGCTAAATCTAATGCGCCTGTTGCACCATATAACATTCCTAAGTGCGCATGTAATCCCGGTGGAATACCCAATGATTTAGCACGAGAAAGTTCAATACTTTTCTTTAATGCATCAATCTGTGCTTGGGGGTCACTTTCACTTTGTTGATAATGTTGATAAACCACTTGTTGATAGCTATCCCAGTTATAAAGCGGTTTAGGGCCACTTGCGCACCCTGTCAATAATAGCGTACCAAAAGCAAGGCTCATTAATGATTTTAACATTGTTATATCCTTATAAAATGAGCATTATTTCGAAGGTTGCCAAGCATTGCTCTCAATACCAGCTACTAAATTATTAACTGCTTCACGAATAGCGAGATCAAGCACTTTGCCATTAAGTGTTGAGTCATAGCTTGCTGTTCCACCAAACCCGATGATTTCACGGTTAGAAAGCTCATATTCACCCGCACCTTGAGATGAAAACACCACTTCTGATGTGTTTACATTCACAACGTTTAAATTCACTTTGGCATAAGCAACTTGGGTTTTACCGCGACCTAAAATACCGAATAATTGACGATCACCCACTTCTTTACGACCAAATTCAGTGACATCACCCGTAATAACATAGGTTGCACCTTTTAATTGCTGACTTTGGCCTTTAATACCCGCCTCTTCTTTTAACTCAGACATATTGGCGCGATCTAACACGTTAAAACGCCCGGTCTGTTGTAAATGGGTCATTAAAATGGTTTTTGATTGATTTCCTAATCTATCAACACCATCAGAGAATATTCCATTCATATAACTAGAACGGTTATCAAACTTACCAATTGAAATAGCGCTTTTTGTCCCAGTATAAGTCGTGTTATAGGTTGCGACTTTAGCAACATCTAAAGAGCGAGAAGACTCTGAAGCACACCCTGCAAGTAATGTTGCAGAAATTAAAATCAAGCCAAGCGATAATTTATTTAAATTCATATTAATAACCTAATAAAGGTGAAATAAACCTACAGATATTCATTCTATTAATTAAAATAGAGTTGATATAAACAGAAGCAATGATTTCTCAGTTTTAGCTCATAGAAGCTCACTTGAAAACCTTATTAGTAATAAGGTTATAAGGCGATCAACTCATATTTATAATATAAAGGTAATCAGCGATGGGGAAAATAGAAAATGGATGATAAAAATCATAATAAATAAATATAGAGATGAAATAGAGGATACTTTATTTAATATCGCTTAAGTCAGATTAAAACCAAACCGATTAAAAATGAAGAATAAATGAGAGTAAATTTAATCTGCACTCTTCTTTATCAATATTTTGTTATTACAAAACAGCTTGAATAAGGCAAAATAAAAAATGTGGTGTCATCAATATCCATAACACCACATTCAACAACGTTAGAGCTCCTTGCTCATTAACACTATAACCCTAAATGTGTTATTAGCGTTTTTTTCCAAATGCAGCGGCTAACGCGTCACCCATTGCACTATTTCCCGCATTATTACCACTATTTGTTGATTGGCGGTTATTACGAGCTGGCTTCTGCCCTTTATTATTTCTAGGGTGATTATTACTTGGTGATGATTGTCTATTTTCACTATCACCAGCAACCTCATCTAAACGCATAGTTAATGCAATACGTTTACGAGCCAAGTCAACTTCAAGAACTTTGACTTTAACAATATCACCTGTTTTTACCACAGTATGTGGATCTTCAATAAATCGGTCAGCTAAAGAGGAGATATGAACCAAACCATCTTGGTGTACACCGATATCAACAAATGCACCAAAATTAGTCACATTAGTCACGGTTCCTTCAAGGATCATGCCACTAACTAAGTCATTCATTGTTTCCACACCTTCAGCAAAAGTCGCAGTTTTAAACTCTGGACGAGGGTCTCGCCCTGGTTTAGCTAACTCTTTTAAGATGTCATTAACTGTTGGTAGACCAAATTTCTCTGTGATAAACGCTCTTGCATCAACCTGTGAGATCAAAGCGCTATTTCCCATTAAATCGCCAATCTTTTGTTGCGTAGATTGCAGGATATTTTCAACAACTGGATACGCTTCTGGGTGAACTGTTGACGCATCCAGCGGATTTTCACCATCACGAATACGCAAAAAACCTGCGCATTGCTCAAAGGCTTTTGGCCCTAAACGGGCGACTTTGAGTAACTGTTTTCTATCAATAAAGCGACCGTTCTCATCACGCCAATTAATAATATTTTGAGCGATAGATTGGCTAAGCCCTGCAACTCGCGTTAATAATGGTACTGACGCGGTATTTAAATCCACACCAACACCATTCACACAGTCTTCAACAACAGTATCAAGTTTTCTAGCTAATAATGTTTGGCTAACATCATGCTGATATTGGCCAACACCAATGGATTTAGGATCAATTTTTACAAGTTCAGCCAACGGATCTTGTAAACGGCGAGCAATAGATACCGCACCACGAATAGACACGTCTAAATCAGGAAACTCATTAGCAGCAAGCTCTGATGCAGAATATACGGACGCTCCTGCCTCGCTCACAATGACCTTTTGTGCTTTGACGTCTGGGTAACGTTTTACAGTTTCAGCAAAAAAACGTTCGGTTTCACGAGAAGCAGTACCATTGCCAATCGCCACCAGCTCAACATTATGCTTAATACATAACGCCGCGACACTCGCAGCCGCTTTATCAGCTTGGCCTGTATGTGGATAAATCGTATCAGTTGCAATTAACTTACCAGTGCTATCTACAACAGCAACTTTCACACCAGTACGTAAACCAGGATCAAGTCCCATAGTGGCTCGCATACCCGCAGGTGCTGCCATCAGTAAATCATTTAGATTTCGAGCAAAAACATTAATAGCTTCTTCTTCTGCTTTTTCTCGTAATTGGCTCATCAATTCTGTTTCAATATGCATTAAAACTTTAATACGCCAAGTCCAGCTTACAACCGCTTTACGCCAGCTATCTGCCGGTTGATTATTTAAGCGTAATCCTAAATGCTCTGTGATCAGTTGTTCACCATAGCTTTCTTTAGGTGCTTCTTCAAATTGTGGATCAGGATTAAGCGATAATTGTAAAATACCTTCGTTACGGCCACGAAACATGGCTAACGCACGATGAGAGGGAACATTGGCAATAGGTTCATGACTGTCAAAATAATCACTAAACTTCGCTCCTTCGACTTCTTTTCCTTCCACAACTTTTGAAACAAGGTGCGCATTTTTCCATAAATATTGTCGAACTTTCGCCAATAACCCAGCATCTTCTGAAAAACGCTCCATTAAAATATAACGCGCGCCATCTAAAGCTGCTTTAGTATCATTCACACCTTTTTCTGCGTTGATATAAGCGGTCGCTGCATCTTCTGGGTTATTTTGTGGCTCATTCCACAACAAATCTGCTAAGGGCTCTAACCCATTTTCAATAGCAATTTGTCCACGAGTACGGCGTTTAGGCTTATAAGGAAGATAAAGATCTTCAAGCTCTGTTTTACTTTGCGTTTCATTAATTGAAGAACGTAACTCAGGTGTTAATTTTCCTTGTTCTTCAATTGATTTTAAAATGGTTTGGCGACGATCATTGAGTTCTCGTAAATAACTAAGGCGAGTTTCTAACTGACGTAGTTGCGTATCATCTAACCCACCAGTGACCTCTTTACGGTAACGGGCAACAAATGGCACCGTATTCCCTTCATCCAGTAACGTTATGGCCGAAAGGACTTGCTGAGGCTTAACCTTGAGCTCTTCTGCAATAATTCGGCTTAATGATTCATTCATAATATATTTACCTACCGAGAGGAATAATTTTAAAGAGGGCTATTATACACACGCCACACTAAAAAAATTTGGCAAATTTCCGATTAGACTCGACAATTATGAGGAAAATAACAGATTAATTTATCATTCACGCTATAGTATCTTTATGAAATTCAATGTTGATGATAGTTTTAATTCGTAATGGCAAAAAGTAACTATATTACTCGTGATGGCTGGTATGCCTTAGACAAAGAGCTAAAATATCTTTGGAAAGAAGAACGCCCTCGTGTCACACAATCAGTTTCAGAAGCAGCGGCACAAGGTGACCGTTCAGAAAATGCTGAATATATTTATGGAAAGAAGCGATTACGTGAAATTGACAGACGTGTTCGCTTTTTATCAAAACGTCTTGATGAGCTAAAAATTGTTGATCCCGATCCTCGCCAAGAAGGAAAAGTTTATTTTGGTGCTTGGGTCACGCTTGAAGATGATGACGAAAATGTCAAAACTTTCAGACTTGTGGGGCCTGATGAGTTTGATCCAGCAAAACAGTGGATTTCTATAGATTCTCCTGTTGCCCGAGCACTCATTGGTAAACAAGTTGATGATGAAATTAGTGTGCAAACACCAGGTGGTGAAGTTAATTACTGCGTATTATCTATCAAATATCATTCGGAATAAGACAAATAAATAGATTTATTACCTTTACTATCACCAAAGAACAAGTTTTATCTGTAAATTATTAACATTTATTCTTTGGTTTTGGTTTAATATTCTTAACGATGATAGAATTCGCTAACAAAAAGCATTTGCACTTCGGGAGCTTAAAAAATGCAAGAAAGTTATAAAGTGCTAATCGTGGATGATGATTTACGTCTACGTTCACTACTAGAGCGCTATTTGACAGAGCAGGGTTTTCAAATCCGTACTGCTGCAAACGCTGATCAAATGGATCGTCTGCTCACTCGCGAATCTATCCACCTTATCGTACTCGACTTAATGCTTCCAGGCGAAGATGGCTTATCCATTTGCCGTCGCTTAAGAAGCCAAAACAACCCTATTCCTATTATTATGGTTACAGCAAAAGGGGAAGAGGTTGATAGAATTGTTGGGCTTGAAATTGGTGCTGATGATTACATCTCAAAACCATTTAATCCAAGAGAATTACTGGCTCGCATTCGCGCAGTACTTCGCCGTCAAGCGAACGAATTACCGGGTGCTCCTTCACAAGATAATGCCATTATTTCTTTTGGTAAATTCAAGCTAAACCTTGGTACACGCGAAATGTTCCACGAAGAAGAGCATATGCCTCTGACTAGTGGTGAATTTGCTGTATTGAAAGTACTGGTATCTCACCCTCGTGAGCCACTTTCTCGTGACAAACTAATGAGCCTTGCTCGTGGCCGCGAATACAGTGCTATGGAACGTTCAATTGACGTTCAAATTTCTCGTTTACGCCGAATGATTGAAGAGGACCCAACACATCCTCGCTATATTCAAACAGTTTGGGGGCTTGGTTACGTCTTTGTTCCTGATGGAACCAGTGCTCAATGAGAAGGCTGAGGCTTTCCCCCCACAATAAACTGACACGTTCGTTATTTCTGGTTATCTCGCTACTTTTTTTTAGTTTGATAGCCAGTTATATCGTTGTGCAGCACCTTATTGTTGGGCCAAGCCTTCAGCAATTTAATAAAGTTTTAGCGTATGAAATACGCACATTAATGCCAGAAGAACTTATTTTAGTTGATGGCACTCCACTCAAAATCTCCCCAGCTTTGCGCAATAAAATCTATAGCGAATTAGGCATCTCTTTTTTTGATAAAGAGGCCGCTCTCGAGGAAGGACTTTATTGGGCTAAAATCGATGACGATTTAAGTGAACAGATGTCTGAATATCTGGGTGGAGAAACTGAAATTTGGATTGAAAACACGCTGGAATACCCTGTTTTATGGGTCAATACACATATTTCCCCCTCTCTTTGGATACGCGTTCCACTCACTGAATTAGGGCAAAATTTCGTACTGCCGGTTTATCGGCAAGCAATTATTTTTATTATTATCGTTGTCGCTTTTTTTTGGCTCTATAACCGTTTTCAAAATCGCCCACTCAATGAAGTAGAATATGCAGCACGTCGTATCGGCAAAGGGGTTATTCCACCGCCTATTCCTGAATCTGGCTCCTCTGAAATGCGATCAATCATTCGCGCATTTAATCAGATGTCATCGGGCATTCGTTCATTAGATAATGATAGAACACTCGTTATGGCAGGTGTCAGTCATGACTTGCGTACACCACTTACTCGTATTCGCCTTGCTACTGAAATGATGAGCCCGGAAGATAGCTATCTTGCTGACTCTATCAATAAAGATATTGAAGATTGCGATGCCATTATTGGCCAGTTTCTAGACTATATGCGTACAGGTAAAGAGATGTCTTTAGAACTGTGCGATATGAATAATCTATTACAAGAAGTCATTTCGGCTGAATCTAACTCAGGCAAAATAAGTGAAGATCATCTTCATCCTGAATCCATTAATATTACGGCTAATCCTATCGCTGTAAAACGAGCACTTGCCAATATGATTGTAAATGCGACTCGCTATGGCCATGGCTGGATAAGTGTTTCAAGTGGAAAAAATGAAGAATATGCATGGTTTCAAGTCGAAGATGACGGCCCCGGTATTCCACAAGAAGACCGACAACGTCTTTTCCAACCTTTTGTTCAAGGTGAACAAGCACGTAGCTCAACAGGTGCTGGTTTAGGGTTATCCATTATTCGCCGTATTATGGATGCTCACGGCGGTTATGTTGAACTTGATGATAGCATTAAAGGCGGATTACTTATCCGTGCTAATTTTCCATTAAAAGAGCGTGATGATGAGGATGATTAATTTTTCTTTCTGATAAAGCCCTTTTTTATTCCGCTACTTCTGCTTTGTATTTTCTTCTCCCACTAAATATTTCATCATTTTTTTACTTTGTCATAAAACTGTCACAATTAAGACATTTAATTGTCATCTAACTGACCTATTGTCTGTGCGTACCGTAACCGAAGTTGATAGATGTCGAAAATTATTCTACCTATCCCACAGGAGGGATTATGAAACTGATGCGTACCACCCTGACTAGTGTCATTGCCGCTGCGTTTTCAATGACCGCTCTTTCTGCGCAGGCAACGACCTCGCTGACTGGTGCTGGCGCAACGTTCCCTGCCCCAGTTTATGCTAAATGGGCAGATTCCTATCAGAAAGAAACGGGTAACAAAATTAACTACCAAGGCATTGGCTCCTCTGGTGGTGTTAAACAGATTATTGCAAATACTGTTGATTTTGGTGCTTCTGATGCGCCATTAGCAGATGACAAATTACAAGCTGACGGTTTATTTCAATTCCCAACTGTGATTGGTGGTGTTGTTATGGCAGTCAATATTCCTGGTATCAAATCAGGTGAGCTGACCTTAGATGGCGACACTATCGGTAATATCTATTTAGGCAAGATCCAAAAATGGAACGATCCTGCCATCACCAAACTCAATCCAGGTGTAAAATTACCAGACCAGAATATCGCGGTTATTCGCCGTGCTGATGGTTCAGGAACCTCTTTCGTTTTCACTAGCTACTTATCAAAAGTAAGTAATGCATGGAAAGATGAAGTCGGCGCTGGCTCTACCGTTAAATGGCCAACAGGCTTAGGTGGTAAAGGAAATGATGGTATTGCTGCATTCGTTCAACGTGTACCAGGTTCAATCGGTTATGTTGAATATGCTTACGCGAAACAAAACAATCTTGCTTATACTAAATTAGTCACAGCTGATGGCGAAGCAATTGCACCAACAGCAGACAGCTTTAGTGCCGCAGCAAGAAAAATTGATTGGAGCAAAAGCTTTGCACAAGACCTGACTAACCAGAAAGGTGAAAACGCATGGCCGATTACTTCAACCACCTTTATCTTAGTGCATCAAAAACAACAAAATGCAGAAAAAGGTAAAGAAGTGCTGAATTTCTTCAACTGGGCTTACGACAAAGGTAATCAAGAAGCGAAAAACCTAGATTACGCAGTATTGCCTGCAGAAGTTGTAGAACAAATTCGTGCTGCATGGAAAACAAGTATTAAAGACAGTAATGGTAAACCGATTTACTAATAAAACCGGCAACCATTAAGAGATAAGTTAACGTTCACCCCCTGCTATGCTAACAGGGGGTAATAAATTAAAAGAGGCTTTATGGCCGAGCACACAACGGTAATAAAGGCCCCTAGTAAACGAGGGGACGTTATTTTCAGCGCACTAGTCCGTCTAGCTGCGTTAATTACGCTTTTGCTTTTAACAGGTATCATTGTTTCGCTGATTTTTGCCTCATGGCCAAGTATTCAGCAGTTTGGTCTTTCATTCTTATGGACAAAAGAGTGGGATCCACCGGCACAAGAGTTTGGTGCATTAGTGCCTATTTACGGTACCATTGTAACGTCAATCATCGCACTGATTATTGCTGTTCCTGTCAGCTTTGGTATTGCCCTTTTCCTCACTGAGTTAGCGCCTAATTGGCTAAAACGTCCATTAGGTATTGCGATTGAGTTACTCGCGGCTATCCCAAGTATTGTTTATGGTATGTGGGGACTCTTTGTCTTTGCACCACTGTTTGCAACCTATTTCCAAGAACCTGTCGGTAATGTGCTTTCATCCATTCCTATTGTTGGTGAGCTTTTCTCAGGCCCAGCTTTTGGTATTGGTATCTTAGCTGCGGGGGTTATCCTCGCTATCATGATCATTCCTTATATCGCCTCTGTGATGCGTGATGTGTTTGAACAGACACCTGTCATGATGAAGGAATCAGCCTACGGCATTGGCTGTACGACATGGGAAGTAATTTGGAATATCGTTCTGCCTTATACCCGTAACGGTGTCATCGGTGGCGTTATGTTGGGATTAGGCCGTGCCTTAGGTGAAACCATGGCGGTGACCTTTATCATCGGTAATACCTACCAATTAGATTCTGCCTCGCTGTTTATGCCAGGTAACAGTATCACGTCGGCATTAGCCAATGAGTTTGCCGAAGCAGAGACGGGATTACATACTGCAGCATTAATGGAATTAGGGCTTATTCTGTTTGTCATTACCTTTATCGTACTTGCGATTTCTAAGTTTATGACATTACGTTTATCTAAGAATGAAGGAGCGCGTTAATATGTCTAAAACATCCTCTTCTTCATTACAAGTTCAAACCGAGAGCGAACTACGAGTGCGCCATAAACGCCAACTTTGGCGTCGTCAAAAAAACCGTATCGCACTGTTTTTATCTGTCTCTACTATGGCATTTGGTCTTTTCTGGTTAACGTGGATTTTATTCTCAACAATCACAAAAGGCGTTGATGGTATGTCCCTTGCGCTTTTCACCGAAATGACACCGCCACCAAATACTGATGGTGGTGGATTGGCGAATGCCATTGTCGGTAGTGGATTGCTCATCTTTTGGGCCACTGTAATTGGAACACCATTAGGTATTCTTGCAGGAATTTATCTTGCGGAATATGGCCGTCGCTCATGGCTTGCTGAAACCACTCGCTTTATTAACGATATTTTGCTGTCAGCACCTTCCATCGTTGTCGGACTCTTTGTCTACACCATTGTGGTCGCACAAATGCAGCACTTTTCAGGATGGGCAGGTATTATTGCACTTGCTTTACTGCAAATTCCTATCGTTATTCGTACCACTGAAAATATGTTGAAGTTAGTCCCTGATAGCTTACGCGAAGCTGCTTATGCATTAGGAACACCAAAGTGGAAGATGATCTCTAAAATCACCTTAAAAGCCTCAGTATCAGGCATTATTACAGGTGTGTTATTAGCGATTGCACGTATTGCAGGTGAAACTGCACCACTGTTATTTACTTCACTATCCAACCAATTCTGGAGCACAGACTTAAACGAACCGATAGCTAACTTACCTGTGACTATCTTTAAGTTCGCCATGAGTCCTTTTGCACAGTGGCAAGAACTTGCCTGGGCTGGCGTATTACTTATCACCCTCTGTGTTCTATTTATCAATATTATCGCGCGCGTGCTGTTTGCTAAACGCAAGCACGGCTAACGCAGAAAGTTAAGCAAGAGAGAACGTTGAATGATTATGGCTAATGATAACGCAGGAAATAAAATCCAAGTTCGTGACTTGAACTTCTATTACGGTAAATTTCATGCGCTGAAAAATATCTCTTTAGATATTGCCAAAAATAAGGTGACCGCCTTTATCGGACCTTCTGGTTGTGGTAAATCCACCTTACTGCGTACTTTTAATAAAATGTATGAGCTTTATGGCGAACAACGTGCAGAAGGCGAAATTCTGCTAGATGGCAACAACATCTTGACGGATAAGCAAGATATCGCATTATTACGAGCCAAGGTTGGTATGGTGTTCCAAAAGCCAACCCCATTCCCGATGTCAATTTATGACAATATCGCTTTTGGTGTACGCTTATTCGAAAAGTTATCTCGCGCTGATATGGACGAACGTGTTCAGTGGGCTTTGACAAAGGCTGCATTATGGAACGAAACCAAAGATAAATTACATCAGAGTGGATATAGTTTGTCAGGCGGTCAGCAACAGCGTTTATGTATTGCACGCGGTATCGCTATTCGCCCTGAAGTATTATTGCTTGATGAGCCTTGTTCAGCACTTGATCCAATCTCAACAGGTCGTATTGAAGAACTTATCAGCGAACTTAAATCAGAATATACCGTGGTTATCGTGACACATAACATGCAACAAGCAGCTCGTTGTTCTGATTACACTGCATTTATGTATTTAGGCGAGTTAATTGAATTTAGCGATACGGATACGTTATTTACGCGTCCTGCGAAAAAACAAACTGAAGATTACATCACTGGGCGTTATGGCTGATAACGAGGCAATAAATGGATAATTTAAATCACAATAAGCATATTTCTGGTCAATTTAATGCTGAGTTAGAGCATATCCGTACTGAGCTGATGGTTATGGGTGGGCTTGTTGAAGAGCAACTGAAAAAAGCCATTACAGCGATGCACAATCAAGACCAAGCACTGGCAAATGAAGTTATTCAAGGTGATCATAACGTCAATATGATGGAAGTCGCCATTGATGATGCGTGTATGCGAATTATTGCTAAACGCCAGCCAACAGCAAGTGACTTACGTTTAATTATGGCGATATCAAAAACGATCGCTGAGCTAGAACGTATTGGTGATGTTGCTGAAAAAATCTGTAAAACAGCACTTGAAAAGTTTTCACACCAGCATCAGCCATTATTAGTCAGTTTAGAATCTTTAGGTCAACATGCAATACAAATGCTTCATGATGTTCTTGATGCGTTTGCGCGCATGGATTTAGATGAAGCAGTACGCATCTATCGTGAAGACGCTAAGATTGATAACGAATACGAGGGTATCGTCCGTCAATTAATGACTTATATGATGGAAGATCCTCGCACCATTCCTAGTGTGTTAACCGCCTTATTTTGTGCGCGTTCTATTGAACGCATTGGCGACCGTTGTCAGAATATTTGTGAGTTTATTTTCTATTACGTCAAAGGCCATGATTTCCGTCACTTAGGTGGCGACCAAGTAGAAAAAATGCTAACAAAAAGCGATGGTGACAATACCACTAAATAAATTTCTCTCTTCTTTTCTTCTCTTACAAACAGCGACAATTATGTCGCTGTTTTTTATTCCCTCATAAATTTAATTGCCGTACTTGCTCAACACTTTTTCTCATCTTATTCCTTAAAAGCATATCCATATCAATTTTTATTATTTTATGAACTTAGATCAACTTGATAGCGTGATATCCAACATAACGATGATAATTCTTTTCTTTGGGGTGAATAATGAAACTACGTGTTTTGGCAACGGTGTTAATTGCAGGTTCTGTCCTTTTCTCTGGTATTGCAAAAGCCGATAAATTAGATGATATAAAAAAAGCGGGTGTTGTACGTATCGCGATTTTTGACAGCAATCCTCCTTTTGGGTTTATTGATCCTCAAACCAAAAAACTTGCCGGTTATGATGCGGATATCGCCAATGAAATCGCCAAAGATTTAGGCGTAAAACTGGAGCTACGTCCAACAAACCCAGCAAACCGCATTCCACTGTTAAGCTCTAAAAAAGTCGATTTAATTGCAGCAAACTTCACCATTACCGATGAACGCGCTAAGCAAGTAGACTTCTCTGTTCCTTACTTTGCAACTGGACAAAAATTTATTGCACGTAAAGGGGTTTTAACTAATCCTGAACAAATTCACTCACTGCGAATTGGTGCAGATAAAGGTACTGTTCAAGAAATCACACTACGTGAGCGTTATCCTGATACCAAAGTTATCTCTTATGACGATACCCCTCTAGCCTTCGCTGCGTTACGTAACGGCAATGTACAAGCTATCACACAAGATGATGCAAAATTAGTCGGCTTATTAGCCAACCTTCCTGATGCTATAAAAGCAGATTTTGAAGTGTCATCTTTTAGCATTACACGTGAATACCAAGCTGTGGCCGCCGCTAAAGGCGAAGAGCGTTTAATTAATGAAATTAATAACACGCTATTAAGACTAGAAAAAGAAGGCAAAGCAGACGAGATCTATAACCGTTGGTTCGGCCCTGAAACAAAATCAGCTCAGCCTCGTGGTGACTTTAAATTTGCGCCATTATCCGAGCAAGCACCACAATCTTAATCTTTAAAGAGTAATAACTATTTTCTTTCATCAATAGCAAAGTTATTTCTTTATTAAAACACCTACCCCGCCTTTGCGGGGTTTGGTGTCTACAATAGGCCTATTATATGTTTGAGCAATTTCTATCACATTACCTTCTTGAGCCACACTATTTAAGCTGGCTCTGGAAGGGATTCCTAATTACTTTGCTTATCTCTTTTTGGACTATTGTCATTGCAACATTAATGAGCTTTGCCCTTAGTGCTGCAAGAGATAGTACTTTTGCACCATTACGCTGGTTAGCCTCGGCTTACACATCGTTATTTCGTAATACTCCACTGTTAGTACAATTATTCTTTTGGTATTTTGCATCTGGAGAAATTCTGCCACAAAGCGCCATGATGTGGTTAAACTCGCCTCATGAAATTACATTCTTAGGCGTAACACTTTCTTGGCCTTCTTTTGAATTTTTAGCTGGCATTGTGGGTCTGACATTTTACTCAACGCCATTTATTGCCGAAGAGCTAAGAGCTGGTATTCAAGGTGTTAAACAAGGGCAAAAATATGCCTCTTTAGCACTAGGCTTAACACAGTGGCAATCTATGCGTTATGTGATTTTACCTCAAGCCTTCCGTATTGCTCTGCCTCCTTTACTGGGTCAATACATGAATGTGATAAAAAACTCATCACTGACTATGGCTATTGGTGTTGCAGAGCTTTCTTACGCATCAAGACAAGTCGAAACCGAATCCTTACGGACCTTTGAAGCCTTTGGTGTCGCAACCATTCTCTATATTGCGGCAATAGCCTTAATGGAGGCTTGGGGACAATGGCATCAGCAACGTAAATTAGCACAAGGGTATTAATATGGACTTTACTGTTATTGCTGATAACTGGCAGTACTTACTCTTTGGTGCTTATCCTGACGGACCTTTAGAAGGTGCAGCGCTGACCGTCTTTATCAGTATCATTGCTGGTATTGCATCCATTATTTTAGGTACCTTGGGTGGGATTGCTCTGGCGATGCTTAGAGGTGCCTGGGTTAACCTTTTCTCGGCTTTTTTAGGTTTTTTCCGCGCTATTCCCGTCATTATGTTGATATTTTGGGTCTATTTTTTATTACCCGTTGTACTGGGGATGGAAATACCTGAAATCACCACAGTAGTTTGTGCATTAGCTTTAATTACATCGTCTTATATTGCGCATGGCGTTAAAGCCGGCATTTTGGCAATAGGAAGAGGCCAATGGCAAGCAGGATTATCGTTAGGTTTTAATCGCTGGCAAGTACTATGGCATATCGTATTGCCTCAAGCATTACGAATGATGGTGCCTTCATTTATTAATCAGTGGATAGCCTTAATTAAAGATACTTCATTAGCTTATGTGGTGGGTGTAGGTGAACTTTCATTCTTAGCGACACAAGTTAATAACCGTAGCATGGTTTATCCAATGGAAGTCTTTCTGTTCGTTGCGTTTATCTATTTTGTTCTCTGTTTTTCATTGGAAATTATTGCAAATAGAGTGGCTAAATTATTCTCAACACAAAAAGAGAAACGCCCCTTTTGGCAAATAGTGTTGCCATTTAAACGAAAATATCCACTCCCTATTAACTAAGACTAATTAAATTAGGGCTTTCTGGCTGTTTACGATATGACTCTGGTGGGAAGTGGTTTAAACTTTTATGAGTTTGGTTTAGGTTATAATTTTGCTAACAAAACCAAGCTATTAAAACCGTTTTACTGTAACTTATTCCGTTAAATATGGCATAGCTCAATTTAATTATTTTTACAATAATTCAATAGATCTGATGAAATAGAAGTTATTCGGAGAAATAGATAAAAAGGTTTCACTAAGAAAGTTTAGGCTAATAACGACAAAGTTTTGGTGACACCACGTAAACATTTGATTTAGAAGAGGGCCCTTTTTTACAAACAAAATATCCTTGGGAGACAAGATCATATCTTACATAGAGATTAAAAAATATGCCAAATAAAATACCAAAAATGAAGATCAACACTGTGACTATCGCAAGTTTGCTATTAATTTTGATTACTTGGTCTTTTATAGCGGACATCAGTAATATGTAAAATAGATAATAAGTAAAAGGCGATAAAAAAGGCATACTTGCTGTGACAAAAGAAAAATTTATTTTCTCTGCTAAAAAGAAATAATCAACATAATCCTCTAATGATAAAAAAATACAAATGAGAAAGAGAGGGATCATAATAAATGAAATTAAATATATTTTATCTTTAGTTTCAATATCCATAATTAATGACACCTATTTAATGATTTAACATAGAGATTAGATTCTGCAAAAGTGTTTTTTTCACAAATAAAATAACCTTTAGAAAGTAGATCTCTTTCAACATAGTAAGAAAAGAAAAAGCTAAAAAACACACCAAAAATAAAAAATAAGAGAAAAGAGAACATTATTTTTTTACTTCCTTTTATTGTCCTCTTTTTGGATGGTGGAAAAACCAATAAATAGAGAAGATAGAAAACAGCAGGTACCGTAAATAAAAAAACAGATGTTCTGAATGAGGTACTAATTTTTTCAGCGAGAGAAAAATAATGAATATAACTTTCTATTGAAATAAATAACTCCATTGAGAAAACAACGAACAAAAAAACTGAAACTACATAGATTATCTTTATTATATTATTATCAGACATTCCCTATTTCCTTATTCTATTCCTAAAAAAATCTCCGCACATCTCATTAAGTACTTACTTCTGTACTTAAATCACTAAATTGTGTATAATTCAATCAAAATAGATACAACTCACTGGATAATAAGATGAAAACGATAAATTATACAGAAGCAAGACAAAACTTAACTTCAATTATGAATGAAACAATTGATGATAGAGTACCCATCATGATCACAAGACAAAAGGGTATTCCATGTGTTCTTTTATCTCTTGATGAATACCAAGCACTAGAAGAGACAGCTTATCTGTTACGATCTCCAGCGAATGCGCGCCATTTGCTCGATTCAATTGATGAACTGAACCAAGGTAAAGGTATAGAAAAGGATATAACGGAATGAAATTAATTTTTTCTGAACAATCATGGAGTGATTATCTTTATTGGCAACAAATGGACAAGAGAATAATTAAACGCATTAACGAACTCATAAAAGATATTAAAAGAACACCGTTTAGCGGAATAGGTAAACCAGAGCCCTTGAAACATAATTTAGCAGGTTTTTGGTCAAGACGGATCACTGATGAACATCGCCTTATCTACCGTATTACTGATCCCGCTATAGAAATTGCATCATGTCGATACCACTATTAGCCTCCTTACATTTATCCTTTTTCACTCTTAAAGGATCTCAAAGTATTTTTAAGCTTTAGATTTTCCTTCTACGCAATCGATTACTTTTTTAGGTGCAGTTATTGTTTTATTTGTGTAGGATAAAGCGAAAAACATTTTTTTTGGGATCTTTTGTCTATGAGCATGTCATCACCAAATTCTGGTTCACAGGGTTTGCTCCAACGTGTGTTTAAGCTACAAGAACACGGCACAACCGCTCGCACCGAACTAATTGCGGGTATCACGACGTTTTTAACGATGGTTTATATTATCTTCGTTAACCCTCAAATTCTCGCTGCTGCCAATATGGATATCAAAGCCGTCTTCGTGACGACCTGCTTAATTGCGGCTTTCGGCAGTATTTTAATGGGATTAGTGGCAAATTTACCTATTGCTGTTGCACCAGCTATGGGCCTAAACGCCTTCTTTGCCTTTGTGGTTGTTGGCGCAATGGGATATTCATGGGAAGTCGCTATGGGTGCGATTTTCTGGGGTGCTGTAGGTCTATTTTTACTGACTCTTTTTCGTATTCGTTACTGGATAATAGCGCATATTCCGCTAAGTTTACGTGTGGGTATTACGAGCGGTATCGGCCTTTTTATCGCCATGATGGGATTAAAAAACTCTGGTATTATTATTCCTAACAACGATACCATCGTCACTATTGGTAACTTTGCCTCTCATAACGTGTTATTAGGTGCATTAGGCTTTTTTATTATCGCCATTCTTGCCGCACGTAATATTCACGCAGCTATTCTTATCTCTATCGTTATCACCACAGTAATTGGCCTATTATTAGGCGATGTCACCTACCAAGGTATTTTCTCTCTTCCTCCTTCTATCACCACTGTTGTTGGTAAAGTAGATATTATGGGTGCCTTAGATATCGGCCTTTCTGGTGTGATTTTTGCCTTTATGTTAGTAAACCTATTTGACTCTTCAGGCACATTAATTGGTGTGACAGATAAAGCAGGTTTAACCGATGACAAAGGTAAATTCCCACGTATGAAACAAGCGTTATACGTCGATAGCTTAAGTTCTGTTGCAGGCTCTGCAATGGGTACATCGTCTGTAACCGCCTTCATCGAAAGTACTTCTGGTGTTTCTGTCGGTGGTCGTACAGGCTTAACTGCGGTTGTTGTGGGTATTCTTTTCTTACTTGCTATCTTCTTATCTCCACTGGCAGGCATGGTGCCAAGCTATGCAACAGCAGGCGCACTAATTTATGTGGGTGTATTAATGACATCCAGCCTTACGCGGGTGAAATGGGATGATTTAACTGAATCCGTTCCAGCTTTTATCACCGCAGTCATGATGCCATTTAGCTTCTCAATTACAGAAGGTATCGCACTAGGCTTTATTGCTTATTGTGTTATGAAGATAGGGACTTTCCGCTGGAAAGAAATTAATCTGTGTGTTGTGATTGTTTCATTAATGTTTATTTTAAAAATATTACTGATTGATACTCATGTTATTGATTTGAATTCTTTATTCTAATATTCAATAAATTAAGAACATCATGATACAGACAAACGGCACCAATAACGTGCCGTTTTTTATAAGAAAAGAGGTGATTATGCACGTACTTTTACAAGTAGATTTCCCTTATCATGGTCCTTTCGATAATGAAATGACACAAGCTATGGATGCATTATCTGCATCAATCAACCAAGAGCCTGGCTTTATTTGGAAAATTTGGACTGAAAATAAAGACACACAAAAAGCAGGTGGGATTTATCTCTTTGATTCAAAAGAAAATGCTCAAGCTTATCTAGAGAAACACAGCGCCCGATTAAAATCTTTTGGTATTCCAGAAGTACGTGGTGATATTTTTTCAATAAACCAAGCTTTAAGTTTAAAAAATCAAGCCTCTTTTTTGGCTAAGTAGCGAAAAGCACAAGTGTTATATACCACTTGTGCTTTTCTATTTTCTGCAATTACTCTACTTTCGTAGGCAACAACAAACCAAAGATAATGGAATCAGAAATCTCATCACCCACTATCCAACGCTGTTTAAGATAGCCTTCCTGTTCAAAACCTAATTTAGCTAATAAAGCAGCTGATGCTTTATTATTCGGATGAATATCCGCTTCTAAACGACGAACAGATAAATGTGTTTGGAGGTACGTGATAAATGCGACCATAGCTTCCTTCATGATCCCTTTCCCTTGATATGGCGTATCAAGGCAATATCCTATTTCGCCTCGTTGTGACTTAGGGTAATGATTAAAGAAAACACACATTCCCATTAATGCATTTGTCTCTTTGTCTATTACCGCTAAGCGCAGATACTCTTTTCTTTCCATATGGGTAATATCTTGGATGATATCTTCTTGCGCTTCTTGCAGTAATTGCCAAGGAAGATGGCTCCAGTAGCGAGTGACTTCAGGTGAACTCATAATATTAAACCAATTTTCAGCGTCTCCCATTTCAAAGGGACGCAAAATCAACCTTGATGTTTCAACCTGAATATCAGCGTAACGCATTTCTACTTTTCCTTATGAGTGTTTGGAGCCACGAATGCAATACAAACCGGCTCTGCAATAGCATTTGGCTCAGAACGGAACATTATCTCTTGAGTATCGGCTATTTTTAAACTCGGCCAGTGCTTTAATCCTTCATCAAAATGTGCTTTTTCACAGTAATAGCCCACTTCGCTGATCAACACGACGCCTTTCTCTTCTAATTGTTGAAGCGTAATATGGCGATTATAGATATTAGGCGGTTGTACATTTTTTTCTAATATCCACGGCTGTGAAGATAATGGTCTATCTTTGCCATAAAAAGTCACCCATTCATGCATATACTCGCCGCCCACATACGCAAGTGGCGTGTGATAATGCTGATACCAAGCTTGTTCAACATCTTGCACAAAGGTTTTTACACCAATAAATTTTTGACCCGCATTACGCACATTAGCGGCTTGTACGACGGTATAACCAGAAACAACCAACATACCAAAAACACCTAAACCATACAGTGCACCACGTAATGAACGTTTAGGCATTACACTAATTGAGCCCACAAAAAGTGCAGTCGCAATCGACATAAAGGGTTGTAACCACTCGCTGATACGCCCCCCTTCATGAAAACTAAACCAAGTAAAAATAATCACTAATGGAAATAACAAAATAAAATTCAGTAATTGGCTATCTGGAGATGCAGACCAACTTACACGGCCACCATAAAGACGTAATATAACCCACATCAAGATAACAGGATAAAAAACCGTCAGCGCAGCACGCGTCGTACGCAAATTAAAACGGCTCTCTATTTGAGAATCAACCCATTTAAACGCGGCAAAATCGGTTTGCCATAACCAAATAAAATTAGGGATAACAAAAGCAAGCCAAATCGCAATCGCCACATAAAAATAAGGCGATCGATAGCTCACCCGCACTTTAGGTACAAATAGGCTTAATAAAAAGACAGAACCCATAAAGGCTAGTGATGAGTATTTCCCCATTGTGGCAATACCCATAACAATAGCAAAGCCAATCCAATATTTTTGATTGTCATTGATTGCGCAGAGGAAAAAATAAAAAGCCCAAGCCCAGCAACCGACTAGAATATAGTTATCGTTATAAGGGATAATATCGAAGTTAATAATGCCAGATAAATTAAGCCCTAACATGGCAAACCATGCAAGATTAGCGTTACGAGTCAATTTATAAGCTAAATTCCAGACACCTAATAATCCAATAGCAATCACAATAAAGTGGATAAAATACCAATAAAAGCTAAAATCGACACCGCCATAAATAGCAGGTGACATTATAAAGCCAACAAACCAAGGATTTTTAGGGGAACCCCAACCACCATTGGTACCCCAATTGACTGCTTCTACGGCATCATAAGGCACCGTAGGGTCAAAAAGATAGCTGACTAAGATCCACAGTGTCGCATAGCCAATAACCCACCAATATACCGGTTTACGCAATTGCGCAGATGATAATGTCATAATAAATAGAAAGTTAAGTTGATAAATTTAATTTGGTCATTAAAAGATGTCACAACACAGTAAAGTATAGTGAAATGAACCGCACATTGTACGTGAGCAAAAATTAAATTGTCTTAAATTTGCGCTTTTATTGAAAATTTGTTTCTGATAGATTGCGCAACCAAGAAGATCACTACCGAGTTACCATTATGAATATGATTAAAAGAAAGCCCGCAGCAAAAACACGTAAAAAAACACGTGAAGAGCTGAACGCGGAAGGACGTGAACGCAAACGTCAAAAGAAACACCGTGGCAATCCTGCTGGTAACCGTCAGCAGGAAATGGAAAATAAAAACCAAACTAAAAATACAGTACCGAAAGATCCACGTATTGGTAGTAAAAAACCAATCCCTCTGATTGTGGGTGATACACCTAAAGTGGCGAAGAAAAAACCTGCGCCCGTCAAAGCAGAACCGGTTCGTTTAACACCTGAACAAGAATTAGACTTGTTAGAAAACGATACTCGTTTAGACGAATTACTGTCTCGCCTTGAAAATGGTGAAAAACTTAACGCTGAAGAGCAGGCTTATACTGAAAAAACCCTTGATCGTATTGACGAATTAATGGTTGAACTCGGTATTGAGTTTGAAGATGATGACGATGAAGAAAAAACTGAAGACATCATGCAATTACTAAAAGGTAAATAATCAAAAGGCTAAAAATTTGCTTTGATTACCTTACATCTAATGGATATCAGTAAGCTATTGATATCCATTAATTTTATATATTTTCCGTTTTTTTTACATTTGATTTATGTTTGAAAACACCCTTTTCTTGTGATGACATAAACAAACCTATCAAGCTCAGATAACTCCACCTATTCCTCTCTTATCATCCCTGATATTCTATTTTTCTATCTTTAATATACGAGTGATAAGAAATATGGATAACAGACAGCAGTACTTAGATATCGCAGCTGGGCAAGGAGAAAAAGTGCCCTCTCGTATAGTGGCTTTTCCTGCACAGCCACTAAACTATGCACTTATTGAGCAACGCCTAGAAGAGCAGACGGACTATACGGATGGTGAAATCAATTATCTGAGTGAAAATATTGATGATGGTTTTTTCTATCGTTGCCAACATGGCGATAATGAATTGCATTTTTTTGTCTGTCTTTATCCTCGAGATGAAGATTATGAAATACGCCCAATGTATTCGACAGATGAACTTACCCCGCAGTTATTAGCGCACGCAAATGCCACTACTCAAGATTTATTATTAGAAACGCTCTTTACCGAGGCGTTACATCCCTTAGCAAGTTACCGTCATCAACTGAATTTTCTAAATATTATTGCCCCTGAAATGGTTTTGGCATTAGATGAATCAGCGGCAGGTAAAGCCTTAACACCAGAGTGGATCCGCTTTCAATTAAAGACCCCCGATCTCTATCCTGAAGTAGAAAGCTTATATGTTATTCATGCAGTCTATGATACAGAAAACGATCCACCAACAATGTTTTGGTTCCATACTCATGGGCTCGCACGCTGTGGCTTAACAGAAGTCGATTTAGTTATTCCAAGTATGCTTGAATCTTACTATGGTATTCCTGATCTCTTCCGCTGCTTTGTTAACAACAGTATTAATCATCGCCAAATCGAATTTGGAGAACCAATGCTTTGTGGACAAACATCAACAGGTTTAGAGTATCTTGTTGCCTTACCTTTTGAAGAAGGTATCCGCCATATCAATCAATCAACACCTCTCGAAAACCTTAGACCTTTAGAAGAGATGCGTTATGACACTGAAGGCGCACCCAATGGTGTTTTCTTGGGTGATTTAGCCGATCGTGACGAATATCATCAACATCCTTCCTCTATGCTATTTAGAACCAATGAAGAAAATCCTGTTTTAGAGACCTTCTTTAAAGGTTATGAAGAGCAACAAGCAATGATGCTACTGCGTAGCAATGAAGAAACCTATGAGATGTCTGAAAAAGCCAAGCGACGCTGGGAATACTTCGTTTCTATGTTTGATAACTACAATCAACCATCTATTGAGAAAAAAAGTGGTTTTCTCTCCAAATTATTAGGTAAAGACAAACCCGAAGAGGCTGAAAACCCGTGGCAGTTTATGATCAAATTCGGTATTCCTTATGGTGAAGAGGAAGAAAAAGAGCTTGAACATATGTGGTTTGTGCCACAGTCTCGTGATGGCGACATCGTTTATGCCAAATTACTCAACGTGCCATTTTATGTTGAAGAGATGCAAGAAGGTGAAATCTATCCTATCAATATAGATTTAATAACAGATTGGGTCGTTTCATTCGAAGATAATAGTTATACCCCTAACAATATTTACCAACTTTTTAGCCACCAGCAGACTCACTAATTAGCTAACGATCTCATAATCTAATGCGGGTTTCTTATTTAATAATAATGAGAAACCCGCTTTTAATTTCAGTGAAATCTACTTTCATCTTGTGACCAGTTAACATTATTAATTGATTGTTATTTTGTTGCTACATTGATATCTCAACTCTTTACATTTTGTTTTTGTCTAGTAACAGATAGAGAAAACAGTCCGTTTTCCTCCCAATATCTTTTCTCTGGTTGATTTAAATCAAGTGTGGATAAGCGTAGAGTAGGCTAAATTATACCCAATAAAGATAATTATAATTCTCATTAGCATTAAAAATATTTATTATAATTATCCTGACTCTTATTATGTGAATTTTTATATACGTTAATAATTATCAGTATCATTATTTTTTGTATCAATATTCGTGGAAGAACGATTTATGTCACTGATCCCAAATCACAGTTATAAAATCTTGAGCTACTCACCTCAGATTAGCCCTGCATACAGGCAGAAGTTGCTATCTTTAGGTATGTTGCCTGGCGCTGTGTTTAACGTTATTCGTATCGCACCACTGGGTGACCCTATTCAAATAGAAACGCACCGAGTATCCCTCATTTTGAGAAAAAAAGATCTCGCACTTATTAACCTTAGCGAAGTGGTTCATAACGAAAAATAATCGTTATTTCTCATTCAACCAGGCAAGACAACTATTGGCATCACTATTATGACTCCTCTCACTATAGGCCTTATCGGCAACCCCAATGCTGGTAAAACGACACTTTTTAATCAGTTAACAGGCTCTCGCCAGCGCGTAGGTAACTGGGCGGGTGTGACGGTCGAACGCAAAGTTGGTCGTTTCACAACGACAAATCATAAAATTGAGCTCGTCGATTTACCCGGCACTTACTCTTTAACGACAATCTCAGAACAGACATCGCTTGATGAGCAAATTGCCTGTCATTTCATTTTAAGTAATGAAGCGGACATGCTGATTAACGTTGTTGATGCCTCTAATCTTGAACGAAACCTTTATTTGACATTGCAGCTTCTTGAGTTAGGCATTCCCTGCATTGTGGCATTAAACATGCTCGATATTGCAGAACATCAAGATATGCAAATTGATATCAAAGCGTTGTCTGAGCAACTGGGTTGCCCTGTTATTCCTATGGTTTCAACAAAAGCATCGGGAATGGATAAGCTCAAAGACGCGATTGACACTTTTCCTGCTGAAAAGAAAAAACCACAAGAATTACTCACATCCTACCCAATATGGTTACTTAATGAAGTCGAAGCGCTCGCTGAAAAAATTAACCATGATGAGTTTAATTTACAGCAACGCCGTTGGATGGCATTACAGTGTTTAGAAGGGGATATTTATACCCATCAGCGTGCTCAAGTTACCACCGAAGATATCAAAGCCATTCGTCAGCGAATTCAAGATGAACACAATAATGAACCCGAATTAGTCATTGCAGATGCCCGTTATCAAAATATTGAACGCATCTGTCATACTGTGATTAATATGGAGTCTATTAAGCCAAATATCCTGACACAAAATATCGATAAAGTGATATTAAACCGTTGGTTAGGTGTACCTATCTTCCTGTTTGTAATGTATTTAATGTTCGTTTTGGCGATTAACATCGGTGGAGCATTACAACCCGCTTTTGAAGGTGGATCTGAAGCCATCTTTATTCATGGTATTCAATGGATTGGTGCAACCTTTAACTTTCCAGAATGGTTAACCATTTTCCTTGCACAAGGTGTCGGTGGTGGTATCAATACTGTTCTTCCTCTCGTGCCACAAATCGGGATGATGTACTTGTTCTTATCTATCCTTGAAGATTCTGGCTATATGGCTCGAGCTGCTTTTGTAATGGACAGATTGATGCAGGCTTTGGGTCTGCCGGGTAAATCATTCGTACCGCTGATTGTCGGCTTTGGTTGTAACGTACCATCCATTATGGGTGCACGTACCCTCGATGCTCCAAGAGAACGATTAATCACAGTATTAATGGCACCGTTTATGTCTTGTGGTGCACGTTTAGCTATCTTTGCTGTTTTTGCCGCTGCTTTCTTTGGTAAAAATGGCGCGAGTGTGGTTTTCTCGCTTTATCTTCTGGGTATTGTTGTCGCTATTTTGACGGGGTTACTGCTAAAACATACCATTATGCGTGGTGAAGCTTCACCTTTCGTGATGGAACTGCCTGTTTACCATGTGCCTCATCTAAAAACCTTATTGATGCAAACTTGGCAACGTTTAAAAGGCTTCGTGATACGTGCTGGTAAAGTCATTATTATTGCCAGTATGTTTATCGGTGCATTAAATAGCTTTACCTTCTCAGGTAAACCTGCCGATAACATCAATGACTCTGCATTAGCATCGGTCAGTAAAGTGATCACACCATTATTGCAACCTATTGGTGTTCATAACGATAACTGGCAAGCAACGGTAGGTTTAGTCACAGGGGCGATGGCAAAAGAAGTGGTTGTAGGAACATTAAATACCCTTTATACCGCGGAAAGCATTGTGAACGAGCCTTTTGATCCTGAAGAATTCGATCTTTGGGGGGAAATTGGTGACGCTTTTGGTGAAACATGGGATAGCTTAAAAGAAACCTTTACCCTAGCCGCACTTTCTAATCCAATTGAAGCAAGTAAAGGTGATGGTGAAATGGATACCGGTACTATGGGTACCATGGGGGCTAAATTTGGCTCTGGTATTGCCGCATACAGCTACTTAATCTTTGTTTTACTGTATGTACCTTGTGTTTCAGTAATGGGTGCTATTGCCCGTGAAACAAGTCGTGGCTGGATGACCTTCTCCATTCTTTGGGGATTAAATATTGCTTACTCATTGTCAGCGCTGTTCTATCAAGTAGCAACCTTTAGTGAGCATCCGCAAAGTAGTGGCATAACCATTGCTGCCGTGGTGATCTTTAACTTAATTCTCTTTATCTTGTTGCGTAATGCCCGTAGTCGTCTAACAATAAACTTAAGCAATAAGCCTTCATTGGCTAAACAATGTTGTTCAAAAGGTAGTTGTCACTAGGTGACAAAGGAAAGGTAAGATGGCCAGTTTGATAGAAGTTCGTGATTGTATCGCCCTTAATGGTCGAGCCGATGCCCATCTTATTAGCCATCAACTCAATATGCCTGAACCGTTGGTACAAGCAATGTTAGAACGGCTCACATTGATGGGTAAGCTTCAAGAAGTAGATGTAGAGGAGTGTCTTACAGGCAGTTGTAAAAGTTGCCCTGAAGCCACTGCCTGCCAGACAAAGCTTTATCAATTAACCTAACAAATTGATAAATGCCATCACAAAAACCCTTACTTTATGTAGGGGTTTTTATCTAATGCTTAAGATGAATCATTTTCATCTTCCTATTTAATGATTTACTTTCCTAACTATCACGGCATAATCCTTTAAATATAGACGTAAAGACGTCTATTGTTATTTCACTTTATAAGAATATAAAATTATGCCAATAACTGAATTTTCATCGACCATTACAACCAGCAAACAAGGTGGATTACAGATGCAATGTGCATCACGCCAGTTTCAATTTTTACTTGATGAACCTATGTCATTAGGTGGAAAAGACAGTGCAATGAATCCTGTTGAAGCATTATTGGGTACATTAGGTGCTTGTAAGGGGATTGTTGCCAAAAGCTTTGCGCGTATGCATAAAATTAATCTCAACGACATTCGCATTGAAGTTAAAGGCGAATTAGATACCGATGGTTTTACGGGAAAAAATAAAGACGCCAAATTAGGCTTTAGTAAAATTACGACACACTTTTTTATTCAAGCTGATAATAGCGAAGAAGAAATTGCTGCATTTATCGCTTTTATTGAACGCACTTGCCCTGTTGCTGACACCATAAAGAATGCCCCTATTTTTGAGACATCTTTTCATCTTGAGAACGTGCTCGTATAAAAAGATTTATCACTGCCCAAATATGGGCAGTTTTTAGCACCCTATCACGTGATATCGCAGACATTCATTAATGCTTGAGCGAATTCATCAGGATGTGAAATAAACGGTGCATGAGCCGCATTACGGAAAATAACAGACGGTGAATGTGGATAAAAAGTATCTAATAATTCGGCCACTTTTCGAGGAACCAAACCGTCTAAATAACCGTAAAAACGAACAAAAGGACAACTCAACGTTTTCAATTCTTCTCGTAAATCCTCAGTACGCAGAATTTCTAATCCACCATTAAGCACCTCAACAGAAGGGAGTGGTTGCTCTAATACCACGGATTTTAATGCTTTCATATCTTCACGGGCACTTTGAGTACCCAATGTTTGCAGTGCTAAAAAGCGCTCAACTGTGCGATGAAAATTTTCATTTAACTGCTGTTCAAATCCTTTCAAAACCTCAGGTTTGATGCCCGGCCAAGTATCATGTGCACCAAAGCAAGGAGAAGAAGCTACGGTAATCAACGCTTGTACCTTATTGGGATTATCTAAAACAACACGGCTAGCGACTAATCCACCTAAAGACCACCCTAGCCAAATGGCATTAGCAGGCGCTTTTGCAAAAACAATCTCTGCCATTTCTTTTAATGTGAGTGCTGAAAATCCTTGGCTACGCCCATAACCCGGTAAATCAACAAGATGAAGTGTAAAATGCGAGGTTAATCTCGGTATTAATGATTGCCACACCTGAGCATTCAGCCCCCATCCGTGTAGTAGCACAAGATCTGTTTTTCCTTCACCGATTGTCTGCCAATACAGTTTATTCATTGTTATGCTCTCTTCTCTTTTACAAGGATGTTCATTATGTGGATAACAATAGCAGGATATTGTTGGCTATGTCGTCAACCCTTAGATTATGATACTAAAGGTATTTGTTCGAGTTGTATTCGACATCTACCAAAACAACAAAATCGATGCCCTTGCTGCTTATATCCTTCTCATCATTCTATGATGTTGTGTGGCCGTTGCTTACAATCACCCCCACTATGGAAACAGATGTTGACAGTCACCGACTATCAACCGCCATTAAATAAATTATTACACCTTTATAAATACCAACCTCGCCCTCAAATAGCTTTATGTCTTGCACGACTTTTTCTATTGCGATGGCTTTCACATCGGCGAGAAAATTTGGTGCAGAAACCTGACAGAATTATTAGCGTTCCTTTACATCGTCATCGCTGTTGGTCTAGAGGCTTTGAGCAAGTAGAAGCTATCGCTAAGCCTTTGGCAAGATGGTTAAATTGTGCTTATCAACCGGATACCCTGATAAGAACTCGTGCTACACTGATGCAAACACATCTTAATGCCAAGCAAAGGCAACAAAATTTAAAACATGCATTTGTATTAAATAACACAGTGTCGGTATCAGGGAAAAATCTGGCACTAATTGATGATGTTATCACTACAGGTGCGACATTAAATTCCATCGTACCCTTGTTATTTCGTGCGGGAGCACGCTCTGTTGAGGTATGGGCGATTTGTCGAACCTTGTAGTTAACCGCCAATTGGGCGTATGATAACCAACCAGAACAGTCAACTATTGAGCAAGACGATATGATTATTATTACTGATGCCGCACAGGCGCATTTTGCCAAACTACTGGCTAACCAAGAACCCAACACCCAAATTCGTGTATTCGTTATCAATCCAGGCACACCTAATGCTGAATGTGGCGTTTCATACTGCCCACCTGATGCCGTAGAGCCAAACGATACTGAAATTAAGTTCGAAAAACTTTCTGCGTATGTTGATGACATTAGCGCACCTTTCTTAGAAGATGCAGAAATTGATTTTGTCACTGACCAACTAGGCTCACAATTAACCCTAAAAGCACCTAACGCGAAAATGCGTAAAGTTGATGCTGATGCACCATTAATTGAGCGTGTTGAATACGTGTTGCAATCACAAATTAACCCTCAATTAGCGGGTCATGGTGGTCGCGTGAGTCTGATGGAAATCACTGAAGATGGCTATGCTATCTTACAATTTGGTGGTGGTTGTAACGGTTGTTCAATGATTGATGTCACTTTAAAAGATGGCATCGAGAAAGAACTATTAAACCTGTTCCCTAATGAATTAAAAGGTGTGAAAGACTTAACTGAACACCAACGTGGCGAACACTCCTACTACTGATCCTTCAGTATCAAATCCCCTATGATATTCACCTGCACTGATATCATGGGGGATTTTTATATTAAAATAATCATTTACAAAGAGTTACGTTATCTTTACCCATTTGACGTTATGATAAATGTATCGTTCTCTCGCTCAGAACAAATAAATTAATTAACAATATAATAAATAAGACAATTATGGATAAGTTTCAATTTCTTAGCATTGAACAAGCTTATCAATTCTGGGTATCTCAATCGGCTATTTTAGTCGATGTGAGAGATCCTCAGAGTTATCGCTTTGGTCATGCGACAAATGCATTTCATCTCACCAATGAAACGCTAAATCAATTTTTACAAAATGCTGACTTTGATGTTCCTGTTATGGTGATGTGCTATCACGGCCACAGCAGTCAAGGGGCAGCTCAATATCTGGTTAATATGGGCTTTGAAACCGTTTATAGTATTAATGGTGGTTTTGAAGCATGGCAAAGAGAGTTTCCACAAGCGATAACGTCTCTGCAATAACGACGGATGAGTTTTGTCAATGATCCACATTATTACGCTTTCTAACCCTCAAGCTGCTGATTTATTTGTCAATTACATGGCAACAAAAGGTGTGCGAATTCACGCAAAAAATGAAAATCAGCAAATCTCACTTTGGTTAGAAGACCAACATCAGTTAGAAATGGTTGAAAAAGAACTTAACACGTTCCTACGTGAGCCCTTTCATCCGCGCTATCAAGCCGCAAGTTGGCAAACCGGCAATCCGCAAAATACGGGTATAAAATATCGCCCAGCGTTTTCGATAAAAAATATGGTGCAACGTTCAGGCCCGTTAACGGTACTGGTGATTATTTTATGTATCCTCGTTTTTATCTGGCAACAAGTGGTTGGTGACTATGATGTCATGCTCCATTTAGCATGGCCTTATGAAGAGAGCTTAAACCTTGAAGTTTGGCGCTATATTACTCCAGCATTTATTCATTTTTCACTGATGCATATCGCCTTTAACCTTGCTATGTGGTGGTATCTCGCAAGTCAAACAGAGCAGCGATTAGGTACCAGTAAATTATTTGTGATCATGCTCGTTTCTGCGCTCTTTAGTAATTGGGCACAATCCTTGTTTACAGATTCCAACTTTGGTGGGCTTTCTGGTGTTGTTTACGCATTAATTGGCTATGTCGGTTTAACTGGAATACGTAATCCCGAAAAAGGTATTGGCGCCCCAACAGGTTTAATCGTCTTTTCAATTTTATGGATTGTTGCAGGTTATATGGGCGTTTTAGGTGACTCTATCGGAAATGCTGCACATTTTGCAGGCTTCCTTATCGGCTTATTGATGGCTTTGTGGGATAATCGACATCAATTATCTCGTAGATCATAATAAAATTAACATGATATTTTTAACATTAGGGGACACCTGTGAAGCAAACGCAACGACATGATGCCATCATTGAACTGGTACGCCTACAAGGCTATGTCAGCACTGAAGAGTTGGTGGAGCATTTTGAAGTCAGCCCACAGACCATCCGACGTGATTTAAATGAATTAGCGGAAAAGAACAAAATCCAACGTCATCACGGAGGTGCTGCATTACCTTCAAGTTCTGTGAATACCGCTTATCATGATCGTAAAATTATGTGGTCTGATGAAAAATCACGGATTGCGCAACGCGTGGCGAGTTTAATTCCTGATGGTGCAACACTATTTATTGATATTGGTACAACGCCTGAAGCCGTAGCACATGCACTTATTAACCATAAAAACCTCCGTATAGTGACTAACAACCTTAATGTAGCAACATTACTGATGGGTAAAGAAGACTTTCGTTTGATCCTTGCAGGTGGTGAAGTGCGTACACGAGATGGAGGGATTGTCGGTGAAGCTACACTTGATTTTATCTCTCAATTCCGTCTTGATTACGGTATTTTAGGGATAAGTGGTATTGATATGGATGGCTCATTGCTTGAGTTTGATTACCACGAAGTTCGCACTAAACGCGCAATTATCGAAAATTCGCGCTGTGTTATGTTAGTGACTGACCATTCTAAATTTGGTCGTAATGCGATGGTAAATTTAGGCAATATGAATCTGATCGATTACTTATTTACCGATCAAGAGCCACCAGCAGGGATACAAAAAATTGTTGAACAACACAACGTTCAACTCGAATTATGTTAATTGAATAAACTCCCTCGAAAAGTACCTATTTAGGTACTTTTTTTTATCAATTCACCATCAAACTCAATTAACTCCTTCTATTCCTTCTCTTTTTTATTAATAGATTAACAATGTTGCTTATTTTCAATAAGCCCACAAATTATGTGGATATGATAATAAATTGTTATCCATATCACGCGGTTATGTTTTTTATCAGTTATATAGTTGGCATTTTCATCAAACTTCATTACAATTATGAGCGAAAACGAACATTAAAGAATTGTTTCGCGCATTCGTAGGAGGATGTTATGAAAACTCAAGACTTGATTGTCATCGGCGGCGGAATAAACGGCGCTGGAATTGCGGCGGATGCAGCTGGCCGAGGCCTTTCAGTACTTATGCTGGAAGCTCAAGACTTAGCAAGTGCGACATCTTCCGCGAGCTCTAAACTTATTCATGGTGGCTTACGTTATCTAGAACACTACGAATTCCGCTTAGTAAGCGAAGCATTGGCAGAGCGTGAAGTGTTATTACGCTTAGCACCACATATCGCATTTCCAATGCGCTTTCGCCTACCACACCAACCACACTTACGCCCAGCTTGGATGATCCGTATTGGTCTGTTCCTTTATGATCATTTAGGAAAACGAGTAAGCCTCCCAAGCAGTAAAGGTATTAAATTTGGTGCAAACTCTGTTTTAAAACCAGAATTAACACGCGGTTTTGAATATTCAGACTGCTGGGTTGATGATGCACGTTTAGTGGTACTCAACGCACAAGAAATTGTCCGTCGTGGTGGTGAAGTGCGCACACGCACAAAAGTAACCCGCGCTTGGCGTGAAAATAATTTATGGATGGTAGAAGCAAAAGATTTACGCACAGGTGAAACCTCTCTCTACCAAGCCAAAGCCTTAGTAAACGCAGCAGGTCCTTGGGTTAAAACCTTATTTGATGAAGGCTTAAAACTGAAATCACCTTATGGTATCCGTTTAATTAAAGGTAGCCATATCGTTATTCCCCGTGCTCATAACGAACCACAAGCTTATATTTTACAAAACGAAGATAACCGTATTGTTTTCGTTATTCCTTGGATGGATGAGTTCTCTATCATTGGTACTACGGATGTTGAATATAAAGGTGATCCTAAAGATGTTGCTATCGATGACAACGAAATTCAGTATTTACTGAAAGTCTACAACGATCACTTTAAAAAGCAGTTAACTAAAGAAGATGTGGTATGGGATTACTCTGGCGTACGTCCATTATGTGACGACGAATCAGATTCACCACAAGCAATTACCCGTGACTACACCTTAGATGTTCATGATGATAATGGTCAAACACCACTGTTATCTGTATTTGGTGGTAAATTAACGACTTATCGTAAATTAGGTGAGCACGCTGTTGATAAACTTGTTGCTTACTTCCCTAACATGGGTAAACCGTGGACTAAAAATGGTCAATTACCAGGTGGTAATTTAGAAGGTTGTGATCGTGATGGTTATTCACGTTTAATTCGTCAACGTCATCCTTGGTTACCAGAAGCACTGGCACTGCGTTTTGCCCGCACTTATGGTAGCAACACCGAATTACTGCTTGAAGGTATTGCTGATTTAGCAGGCATGGGTGAAAACTTCGGCCATAATCTGTATGAAGCAGAATTACGTTATTTAGTGAAACATGAGTGGGTTATCGAAGTGGATGATGCTATTTGGCGTCGTACTAAACTCGGCATGTGGCTAAATGACGAGCAAAAACAACGTATTAGTCAATGGCTATTGGCAAATACACACACTGCATAAGAGTAGTAAAAATATTCTCTGACTCTGTTCGATGTTTTTATTAGCAATTTTTGTGGCGCCTAATACCGCGCCACTTTTTTCTTTTTTTCACAGTAAGAAAATCAATATATAACCTGTTGATGCCTATTTAAGCTGTTTTTCTAAAAAGGCTTTTAATACTGTCGCATTATTTTGTTGCTTATCTTTACCTGAATAAAGTAATACCAACGGTTGCTCTTTGGCTATTGCGACAAGCGATTGCCAATGTTCAGGCGCAGCTATTAATTCTTGCGTATAACGTTGCGTAAATTCAGTAAAATCCCCTCCACCACCATGAAACCATTTTCGTAATTCAGTCGAGGGTGCGACACTTTTATTCCATTCATCATAATGAAAATCTGTCTTTTTCACCCCTCTTGGCCAGAGCCTATCGACTAACACACGATAACCTTCATGCTCACCATCTTTATCATCATAAACACGTTTACAGGTGATCATTTCGCCTCCCATCAATACGTTAGTTGGTTTTATTGTAGAAGAAAAATGAGAAAATTAACCTCTCAATACACTCACTTTCATCATAGAGTCGCTTTCAACATGAAATTTCCTCTCCTTTTGATTGAATTATCCTCATCAAAAATAGGGTGAATAGTTGTTGACTAAATAACCTAATTAAGAGAATCTACATCTAGACGTCTAAATGGTTAGATGGGTAAATAAGTAGTGATACTTAAATAAAAATAACAACACAGTGAAAGATTGATGAGGTACAGGTATGAGCTTTTATCACGCAAGCCAACATGAAGCACTTAACCAAAATCTTGCTGAATTAGATGGCCAGATCCAAGTTTCATTTGAATTTTTTCCTCCTCGTACCGAAGAGATGGAAAATATCCTCTGGCAATCTCTTGCGCGTTTAAATACCTTAAAACCGAGCTTTGTTTCTGTGACTTATGGTGCAAACTCAGGAGAGCGTGATAGAACACACTCTATTATTAAAGGAATAAAAGAACGCACAGGATTAGAAGCAGCACCGCACTTAACTTGTGTTGATGCAAGCCGTGAAGAACTCCAACATATCGCACAAGATTATTGGCAAAGTGGTATTCGTCATATTGTCGCTTTACGCGGAGACTTGCCCGATAACACACAAAAGCCAGAAATGTACGCCACTGACTTAGTCCATTTACTCAAAGGTGTAGGTAATTTCGATATTTCTGTTGCCGCTTATCCAGAAGTGCACCCTGAAGCAAAAAGTGCGCAAGCGGATTTAATTAACTTAAAAAGAAAAGTAGATGCAGGAGCAAATCGTGCCATCACTCAGTTTTTCTTTGATGTAGAAAGTTATTTACGTTTTCGTGATCGCTGTGTTTCAACAGGGATTGATGTAGAAATTGTACCGGGTATTCTGCCTGTGACTAATTTTAAACAGCTAAAACGCTTTGCGGGTTTAACCAATGTAAAAATTCCGGGATGGATGAATAAAATGTTTGATGGATTAGAGAATGATCCTGAAACCCGTAGTCTGGTAGGTGCCTCAATTGCAATTGATATGGTGAAAATTTTAAGTCGTGAAGGGGTAAAAGATTTTCACTTTTATACGCTTAATCGTTCAGAATTAACTTATGCTATTTGCCACACGCTGGGTGTTCGACCTGAACTTGTTAGAGCATGAATTGACACAATTACCCCGCCAATAAAGCGGGGTGACATTCTGATGAATTATTCACCAAAGTGATATGGTTTTTCTACTGGCAATAGGCTGTATGCGGTATCGAGATCACCATTAGCAATACAAGCATCTATTTTATGTACCTTATCCGTAATATCCGAAATATTCACAATCCACTCTTTACAATATTTTTCAACTGCTTGATTTCGCAAACCAATTTGGATGGTGCGATAACTGAGCCGATTAAGATAAATATCACGTTCAGGATCCCACTGAATGCGGATATTACTGGTTTCTGACGCTTCTTTCCAAGCTTCAGCACTAGTATAGCGGTCTGGGTCAAAATGACTCACAACACCTTGAGTCAGCATCTCTTGAAAACCTTCATGTGTAATATCAACCGCAAGAATAGAAGCTTGATTAGCGTCTTTACGTCCCCAACCAGAACGGTACATCATCCAAAGAAAGGAAGGTTTTACCCAAGTCATACGGGTCATACTAAAAGGGGGCGAAACAAATGTTCCGTTTGCGACTGCGCTCTGAGCAATAGTATTAGAATAGGCTTGATAAACACGAACAAAATCATTCGTATAATATGCCCTTACTTCACACTCAGGACATCGGTCAACATCATCGTTCATCTTTCTTTAATATCCTTTTATATTAATAAAATGGAACTATCCGCTTAAATTATGAGCCTCTGATCGCAGATAATCAAGAGCCCTTATTTTTGTTAAAGCTCTATCAATAGAGTAGCGCGCATTTATAAAAGTAAAAAAAAGAATAACAATAAAACGAGCAGACTAATGTTCCTATTGTGTTTTATTTATACAGTGATGAGTCAATTTATCTTGCTAATCTACTCACAAAGTGAGGCGAATAAGCGATTTAATTGACTCACTGGGTAGAAATTAGGCGCTCGATAAGCTGTGTTTTTATTAATGCAGGGGATTTAATTACGGTGCCTGCTATCTTTGCAGACATGATTTCAAAGGCTTTTTCGACCAATAAAGCCTCATCTTGCTTCATTGACCACACGTTATTAGGTAAAAAGCTCAACATCACATGATCATCGAATGTGCCAATATGGAGGTGAGCAGGAATAACACCTTCGTGTTGACGAATAACACTCAATAGACCTTCAAGAATAGGCAGTGATGAGGCAATAAAATGAGTCGGTATTTTCTGATGTTGCTCTAAATACTGTTTCATCATTTGTTCGCCATCTTTGGTCGTATTATGTTCTGCATAAGAGACCGTTACACGGCTATCATCGCCATAATGCCCTTTTATCGCTTGTACATAACCTCGTAAGCGCGCTGCAATCGTAGGCAATAACGCATCTCCCGCAAAAAAATGGATTGGCGCATCTAGCTTTATCATTGCTCTTGTCAGTTGAGCCCCACTGTCGCAGTTATCTGATGCTACACAAATAGCATCACTCACAGAAAAATCTCTATCTAAGAAAACGAGGGGTTTTTGACGGTGTTTCACATGGTGTAACTGATTTTTTCGACTGGATGAAACAATAAAAATGCCATCAACATTGCGTTCATCCATTGATTTAACAAGTTTATTTTCATTTTTGATATCACCATAGGTACAGCTAATTGTTAGCTGACAACCAATTTGGTGACAATGCATCTCTAATTTTTCAGCCAAAGCAGCAAAAAACGGGTTAGAAAGACGAGGAATAACCAATCCGTAGGTATCTGTTTTATTCAGCTTTAAGCTTCTTGCCGCATGATTGACGGTATAACCAAACACCTCAACATAGTCTGCTATCTTTTTTTGTGTTTTTGCACTGATCCGGTATTGATCACCTTTGCCATTTAATACCAATCTGACTGTGGTAATAGACAAATTCAGGTCATTTGCAATCTGTTCAACTGTTTTTGCCATTAATATTCCATCATTGATATGGTCCTCATCGTAATGATGAGGACCAGTTAACCTTTACTGAGCAGGCTTAGCTCGGCATTTCTTCCACATTGCTTTTAACGAAGGCCCTATAATTGGTAGGATCAACGTCAGTATCGCAATACCTAAGAATGTCGCTGTAATTGGGCGAGTATACAGAATTGATAAGTCGCCCTGAGACATCATTAAAGCACGACGTAAGTTTGATTCAGCCATCGGTCCTAAAATAATCCCGATAACTACAGGAGACATGGAAAAGTCGAGCTTTATCATAATATAAGCTAACAATCCCGCCCCCATCATTACAAACACATCAATGATGCTATGGTTTACAGAATAAGCACCTACACTACACAATACAAAGATAATAGGCACTAATACACGGCGTGGCACATCCATTACTCGAACAAAGAGTTTCATACATAAGAAACCTAAGATACCGAGGAAAATATTCGCCATCATCAAGCCAATAAAGATACTGTTTACTTCAACGGGATTGTCTGTAAAGAGCTGAGGCCCCAATGCCAATCCTTGAACCATAAACGCACCCATAATAATGGCGGTTGCACCATCACCTGGAATACCTAAGGTCATTAACGGCACCATAGTTCCGCCTGTGACGGAGTTTGCACCCGCTTCTGGCGCAGAAACACCTTCTGGTGAACCGTGACCAAACTCTTCAGGGTGTTTAGACCAACGCTTTGCTTCGTTATAAGAGATAAATGATGAAATATCTCCGCCCGTTCCCGGAATTGCACCAATCGTTGTACCAATGGCAGATGAACGAAAATAAGTTGGTAATACACGTTTAAAATCAGCCCATGTTGGTAAGACTCGGTGAATACGTGCGTTAATTTTTTCGTTCTTCTTCTGCTTACGTTCACGGTACTCTTCTTCAAAGCTAATAAGTCCTTGAGAGAAAGCAAACAAACCAACCAAGATAGGAATAAACGAAACACCACCCATTAAATAAACGGTATCAAAGGTAAAACGAGGTCCTGACGTCATCGGATCAAGCCCTATGGTCGCAATCGCTAAACCAATTGCTCCACCCATTAATCCTTTCACAATCGATTGCGATGATACACTGGTAATAATACTTATGCCAAATACTGCGAGCGCGAAATACTCAGCTGCAGAGAAACCTGTTGCTACTTTTGCCAATTGAGGTGCAATTACAATCAAGGCAATCGTACTAAAGATCCCTCCAAACATGGAGCCCATTGTGGATAACCCCAGAGCTCGCCCTGCTTCACCCTTTTTCGCCATTGGATAACCATCCAAGACTGTTGCAGCAGAGGCCGGAGTACCTGGTGTACTAATCAATATCGCGGTAATTGAGCCACCATAAACGGCACCACAATACATTCCTAGCAGGAGTAATATCCCTGTCATTCCTTGGAAGGAGTATGTTAATGGGAGTAGCAATGCAATTCCCATATTCACTGTTAAGCCAGGTAATGCGCCGATAATAATACCCGCGAATACCCCTAACAGGATCATCGTTATCGTTTCCAGACTGAAAACGACCATTAAAGCGTCTAATATTTCCATCTCAAAGCTCCTTTACCGCTTACTCAAAAAAGACGGAGGTTGGCAGAGGTGAATTAAAGATAATGTCAAAGAAGACATAAACGGCGGCGACCATCACGACGGGAATAACGACCAACGCGATAGGTTTTCTTTCATTCATCAGCCACATAATGACCGGGATAAGAAGCAATGACGGAATAATAAAACCAAAAAAATGTAAGCCCGCGGCATAGACCAACATAAAGATGCCTAAACCATAAGCGCGTTTAACTGCGGTAGAACTTAGGTCAACAGACTTGTGCACGTGTTTGATTTTATCAACCACAATACTAATCCATTGAAAAATCCCCAGTAAAATAAATAAGATGGCTAAACCGTAAGGCCAAAAACGTTCTCCTGGTACACCATAATCATCAAACATGCTCATATCACGGGAGAGATAGATAATAAGTGCCCCGAAAGCCACTGAAATCGCACCGATGATTGTATTGATTTTTGTCATGTCGGGATCTCCCCGACCCTACCTGCCGTAACAGGTAGGGTGGTTTATAGTAATAGAAAAGTTATTTTTTCAGGGTTGTTGAAATTAACTCAGCATACATCTCGTGGTCTTCTTTCATCATTTGGTAAGCATCGTCACCAGTGATAAATACAGGCATAATACCTTGTTTTTTCAGTGCTTCTTGATATGCAGGTTTTTGAACTACTTCAGAGAATGCATCCACTAACTCTTTCTTCACATTATCAGGGACATTAGCGGTTGTTGCTAATACAGCCCAAGCACGCATTTTTACGTTAGTGTCTAATTTCAGTGCTTCTTTGAAAGTTGGTACAGCTGGGAATAATGGGAAACGACGTTCATCCATTACACCAAGAACACGTAAAATACCCGCATCAACTTGAGATTTAACCGCACCTGGTGTGGTTAATACGCCATCAATATGATTACCTACTAATGCTGCGATTGAAGGACCGGTGCCTTCGTTATAAGGGATGTGGTTAAATTTAGTACCAGTAGTACGCTCGATATTAACACCAGCTAAGTGATAAATAGCACCCATACCAGAGTTACCTACTTTCAGTTTACCCGGATTCGCTTTCGCGCCATCGATAAACTCTTGTAACGTGGTGTAAGGTGATTCGGCATTAACAACTAATACCACGGGATCGGCAATGGTTGTTGCGATTGGGGTAAAGTCTTTATAAGTAACTGGTGATTTCCCTTGGTGTGGGAACATCGCCAATTCAACGGTTGTCATCACTAATTTTGTGCCATCTGGGCGCGCATTAGCAACTTCAATCAGGCCAGTTAAACCATTACCAGCAGGCTTATTCACAGGAACGAAGATACGTCCAGCTGGCATCACATCTTTTGCAAATTCAATGATAGTACGAGCAGAAGTATCAGTACCACCGCCCGGATTTTTCGGGATGACAACATCAATATTTTTTGTAGGATACGTTAACTGTTGGGCAACTGCATTCCCCATGCCCAGTGTCATCGTAATCGCCAACGCTGCGAGTAGACTCTTTTTCATAAAACCCTTTCTCCACATTTTTATTGAGTAGCCATTAATTGCTGATAAACAATGTTTTTTCGATTCCAAGTAAAGGTCACGTGTAGGGTATTGTTTTCAGCAATAATAGCCGGATATGAAAATTCGCCTTCCCCATCGAGTAAATCGAATGGTTCAGACCAAGTACTGCCATTATCGGATGAAAGACTGACAGAGATGGGATAACGACGACTCCAGTTACCTGAATTCGGGTTATACACCAATGCCAGTTGACCATCTGCGAAGGAGACGACATCAATGCCGCTATTATTATTTGGTAATATTGTTGCATAAGCCGGACACCAACTGCGCCCATAATCCGTTGAATCGCTACGATAAATAGTACCGCGCGTACTCCGCATCATGGCATGCACATGCCCTGGCTGGGATTCCCATAGTGTTGGCTGTATCACGCCATCCCATTGAAAAACGCGTTGTAGATCAGTCTCCCATAAGGCATCGTCCTTTAAACCTTGCCAAATTTCATGTTCCGCCTGCTCACCTTTATGGTGTTCAATTGGAATATCCACTCGCAACCAGTGTTGACCGTTGTCACTCGATATATCGACAAACGCATCCCAGAATTGGTCATCCTCAACCGATCCTGGTGCCAGCCACTCGCCATTCGACATTACTAATACTTTGTTCTTCACAGGACCTCTAGGTGCTACATCACCAGAAACCAATTCACTCGGTAAACCCCAGCTATTTCCGCCATCCTTCGAGATAACGTATTGGGTCACCCAACTATGTACATCGGGACCCGTTTTATAAAACAGCCAGATATTACCTGTTGATGGGTCAACATGTAAAACTGGATTCCAGTGCGCAACACCCGGATTTTTAACAACAGGTTGAGCGTGCTGCCAATGTTCACCCTCTTTTATCGCCAGCCAGATAGCAGTATTACCACTACCTTCTTTATCGCCAGCAAAAAAAGCGGTTAACAAACGCTCAGAGTTAGGCACACGCGCAATCGTTGAAGCATGGCAGTGATTAAAAAGTGAATGTGCGTTATCAAGCACAAACTGGGTTTCCTTCATCACGAAAGGCATATTCCTACTCCTGTGTCCTAAATTAATCTAACGAAAGCCATTTTTTCATGTTTTCACCCAATGCAGTCATGCTATTGACGGCAGAAGGGAAAAATGAGTTTTCAAACTGACTGCTATTACGGGAACGGCAGACCAGAGTGCTGAAGTTACCAATTAGGCGCTGATGATATTTAGCGCATGCTGGATAATCCAGTGTTTCGGTCATCGCTGCTGTTGATAAATAATCAGCTAATACTGCAGCCTGCTCAGGTTTATCCTTCCAATTTTCATAAAGCCAAACATAAAGCTCTGGATGGAAGTTAGCCATAACACCGCTATATGCCTGACATCCCGCTTGGAATGATGCTAATAACGTTTGACTGTTCGCATTGGCTAAGTGCAAGCGAGTTCCTTTTGATAATGCCAAACGGCGCTCTATCATTGGTAGAGAACAGCAGGTATCTTTAATAAAAGTAAAGCGATTACTTTGCGCACACCACTCTACAATCTCTTCAGATAACAAGCGTTTGTAAGGATGAGGACATTCATAAATACCTAAATCAATCTCTTTCGGTACCACATTGGTTAAGACTTGCAGTGTTTCCAGCGCTTTATCATCTGACTCACCAACAAGCGCTAAGCGATTACTGATCATAATGACGCCATCGACACCTGTACCTGCCATTGCCTGCAATTGTTCTTTTTGCTGACTTAATGCGGTTGCAGTATGACCAGAAGCCACTACAGGTACTCTTCCATCTGCTTTTTCAACGATAAAGCGAGTAAGTGCTTGAGTTTCGTCATCACTTAAATAAAACATTTCGCTTGATTGGCAGGCAGCAAAGAGTCCATGTACACCAGAATCAATATACCAGTCTACAAGACGCTCTAACGACGCCCAATCAATCTCCCCTTTGGCATCAAAGGGAGTTAACATAACAGGCCAAACACCGACGTATTTTTGCTGACTCATCATCAATTCCTTACAGTAGGTTAATGGCATCACCTGCCACTTTTACTTGAATACCTTGAGTCAATGCTTGAGCAACAAAGGCTTTAAGCACAAACGCCAATTTATCTTCATCAATGTAAGCCACCGTAATGTGATTACTTTGATGTCCTGCCATAAGGTCATCACGCGTTACGCCATCTAACGTACAGTTTAATAATGGCCATTCGTAGTTGGTTGCTCTACGGCGACGTTCAAATTCTGCTTCAGGTAATTCTACCGCCACACCTGTACCGATATGCATAATCACATCAGTACCTTCATAATGTGCACGACCCCATAACAAGCGCCCTGCTTTACCTTGACCTGCGATAGTTGAACCTCCTTTAGGGAAGAACATCGCTGGCTGACGATAACCTGTTGCACCTTTTAAGCCACCTTTGAGGTGTTCAAAAGGAACCGATCCTGAAATCTCCATATCCCAGTAGAATGTTCCTTCGTACTCACTACCCCAACGAATATCATGCAATGTGGTTTCTGCTGGTAATCCTAATGATGTTAATAAACGCCATAACATCGTTTGAGGAATAGCCGTCCCCATATCCACTTCATTGATACAAGGAATTGGCGTGTTAGGGCAGATAATCTCGCCGTTTTCATCTGGTAGTGGGAAACGTGCTGTTGAACCAATAGCACCTTCGGCAAAGTCAGACGCTGGACAACAATCTTTTAAGCCCTGCTGATATTGCACACCCACCGCAGTTAAACCAAAACGTTTTACGAAACGCGCCATTGCAATCATCATGGCGCACTGCTCCATCACCTGCTCACGAGTGAGTTCAGTTTTGTCATCTTGACCAAACATAAACGTCATTCCGTTATCTTCGTACCACTGTAAACATGCCTCTCTTAATTCTGTTGGTACTTTGGCCATTTCGACCAGTAACGCAGATTGAGAAAGGGATTCAATTGGCATACCAATATTGATCATGGCCTGTTGTGGGAAGACCCCGTTAATCATTCCCATACAGAATGTATCGAACAAACCTATTATTTCTTTATTTTTAATTATATATTCGCCGACTTTACGACCCACTTCGCCAGCTTCTGTCGCCATTACCCTGTGTGTTGGCGCAATATCTGTAAGATAGCTAAGCTTATGATTTACATAACCATATTTTAACCAAGTCGCTAAGCCATCTACAAAGAATTCATCACCAAACTCTTCTGACCATAAACGTGAATAATTTTTACCTAAACTGGTCATCGTTCCTGCTAAACACAACATTCCTACCAGACCTGGCCATGTACCATCAAAGTTAGCCAGCAGTAAAATAGGACCACGATGGTGTGCTAATGAAGAGGCAATATGGTGCGAATATTGCCATGCTGTTAATAACACGATAACCGGTGCATCAGGATCGATAGCGGCAAACATGTCACAACCTTCACGTTGACTACTGATAAAACCATGACCGCGAGCTTCATTAATTTCATGAGCACGCTTCATTTTGTAACCTTGGGCTTCTAATGCCGCGGCCAGTTTATCTTCAAATTTTTTCTGTACAGGCCAGCACGTTACGTTTGCAGGCTCACGTAAGTCTGCGTTAGTGACCATCAAGATCTCTTTCTGACCTGCTGTGATGGTTGTCGGTAATTTTGGTAGATTTAAGTTCAACATAAGATATCCCTGGTAAGGTAAACTTGGTTCATAATCGGAAAAATTAGAGGTCAACAATCTGACATCATTTCGTTATAACGCTGCTGATCTTGATACATCTGCAAATAAACTTGATATTTAGCTTGATGGAAGGCGAACGTGTCGCTATCTGGTGTGATAATGCCACCTTCTCTCACCATTGCACTGGCAGCTTTTGAGAAATCATCAAAGGCTTTACAAGCTACAGCACCTAGTAATGCAGCCCCTAAATTCACGGCATCTTCTTCTTGTGCTAAATGAATTTCACGGCCTGTCGCATTGGCATATTCGCGTAACCACAATGGATTTTTCGTCGCGCCACCGCACATCACGATGCGATTGATTTGATGCCCAGCATCTTCAAGTGTGTCGATAATATGGCGTGTGCCATAAGCAATAGATTGCAGTGTCGCAAGATAATAACGCGCCAATGCAACACGACCACTTTCCAGCGTTAACCCGCTTACCATGCCTTTTGCAGCAGGATTGGCGCGCGGAGAACGATTGCCATGATGATCAGCTAAAACATGAAACTGTGTGGTTGGATATTGTTCATTCTCTTCCAATTCAGCGACAGCTTCGTTTAATAAGGCATAGTAGTTAACGCCTTTTTCATTCGCTTCTTGCTCTAATTCAGCCCATGATTCATGACGGCGGATAGACCATTCAACTAACGCACCAGCAGCACTTTGACCACCTTCGTTTAGCCATAACTCGGGTAACATCGCGCCAAAGTAAGGTCCCCAAACGCCGGGTACCATAATGGGATATTGGCTCACAATCATGTGACAGTTAGACGTACCACTGATAATTGCCAAACTCCCTTCAGGTTGTGATGCCGTTAATGCCAAGCCACCCGCATGTGCGTCAATAATGCCTGAAGCAACAATGACACCCGTGTGCAAGCCAAACGCATTGGCAACCGATTCATCTAAACAACCCGCTTGTTCACCTAATGCCAGAATGGTTTGTGGTACTTTTTCTAATAATTCATCCAAACCAACATCGGCTAACAAACTCTCACTAAATTGTCCCTGATGTGCTAAATAGTTCCATTTACAGGTTAATGTACAGGTACTTGCCACATCTCCTGATGTCGCTTTCCAAACTAAAAAATCAGCTAAATCAAAGAATCGCCATACATCTTGATAACGCTCTGGGTAATGATTTTTTAACCACAGAATTTTTGGCAATTCCATTTCAATACTCACTTCACCACCGACATATCGCAGTGAAGGATCATTGGTCAGATTAATTGTGACTGTTTCTTGTACAGCCCGATGATCCATCCACATGATGATATCTTGTTCAGCGTTACCACTTGGCGAAACCGAAAGTCCTTTACCTTCTTTATCCACAGCAACTAAAGAACAAGTGGCATCAAAACCAATAGATTTCACATGGATAGGATCAATAGCAGATAACGCCACCGACTCTTTTACGGTAGTGCAAACCTGCTGCCAAATATCGGTGGACGATTGCTCAACGAAATCCGTTTTAGGACGGAATTGAGCAATAGGGCGAACAGAAAAGCCTAAACGCTTTCCATTGCTATCAAATACCGCTGCACGGACACTGGCTGAGCCAACATCAACGCCAATAAAATATTGTTGTTCCATGCGAACCCTCATCATTTGCTAACGCTATGCTAATTTTTGCTACTTCGAGTTAGCAAGTTAATTCGAGCATGATGAAAAAACAATCACAATAAGATTGGTTTGTGATGTAGATCTACATCAATAATTTAATTGATTGATTTTAATGATAATTTATTTATTTCACTTTATTAACAATTAAAATGAAATACTGAATCGATTATGTTCGTTATAAATATTACGAACATTTAATTAATGTCTGAGTAAAAATACTTATAAAAATATTAATTGGTTTATCATAAAATGATTTTATTAAAGGGTATCTCACTAATTATTAAAATATTATTCAAAAAAGAGTAATACACTAAAAATAATCATCTTCCTATTGTTATAACTTCCCATTGTTTTATTTTTAATAAGTTAATTTAAATTTATACATTCATTTTTGGAGCATTTGATCATGTTGAAAAATATTGCTGTCAGTCTCTCTCTACTACTTATTTCCTCTTCTGCTTTTTCAGCGACATTAGCAGAAAAAGAATTACACCAAAAATTTGAAGATAATATTCAATCTCGTGTTGTTGATTTAAATAAAAGCTGCGATGCCAATATAAAAGTTGCTTTTGATTGGTCTGCATTTACTGCTGATGATTTAAAAACAATAGGAGTTGATAGTTATTGTAGTGAGGGACTAAAAGGTGTAATAAATACCTGTGAAAGCTCTAAAATTGCACAAGAAACAATAAAAGAAAAAATACAGAATATTACCTGCACTAAAACAACGCCTCGTAGTATTGAACTCAAAGAAGGTATGCTAAATTTCGGTATTGATTTCAATGCCTCAAATGATGCAAAAGCCGTTCAAGAACACTTAATGAATAATCTCTAAATAGATTAAATTCAGCAAACAGCAATACTTAAAAGTATTGCTGTTTATTAATTAGATAACAGATTGAATAAGTTTTTTAGAATAATCATGCGTAACATTACCTAAGTTATTTATCTCACATAATTCAATCTTCTTACCTTGTAAAAAGAACATGACTTTATCGCAAAAGTAAGCAACTGTTTGAATATCATGACTAATAAAAAAATAAGATAATTGGAATTCATCTTTTAACTGTTTTAATAAATCTAATATCTGTACTTGAGTAGGAATATCTAACGAACTAAGCGCTTCATCTAATACAATTAATTTAGGGTAAGAGGCTAATGCACGACATAAACATACGCGTTGTGCCTGCCCACCTGACAGTTCATAGATATAACGTTTATAACAATTTTTAGGTAATCCTACTTTATCTAAAAAAGCAAAAATAAGCTTTTCTAATGCCTGATGATGAATACTTGGAGCCACTATTTTTACTGGCTCAGCAATAATTTCGCCAACCGTTAATGTGGGATTAACGGATGTTGTATAATCTTGGAAAACAATACTAATAATACCTTGGCGATGAAGTCGTTTTGTCACTGATTTATTATTCAAATAGATAGCGCCACTATCGGGTAATTCTAATCCACAAATTAAACGTGCTAAGGTGCTTTTACCACTGCCACTTTCCCCCACTAAACCAAAAGTTTCTTGGGTATTTATATTAAAAGAAAGAGCGTCAATGACCTTCGCTTTTTCACCGAATAAAGTGTTATTTCTTTGAGTATAAAACTTACTGATATTCTCAACGTTTAATAACATAGCGTCTCTTTTATTATGATGATATTAATATGTTTTTTTATTAATCAATTGCTCGAAACGTAATGAAAGCTGTCGCCGTGCATTTATTAAATAACGCGTATATTCCTGCGTTGGAGATGTTAAAACGGTTGTTTTATCACCAAACTCAACCATTTCCCCCCCTAGCATCACGACAATATCATCAGCAATTTCATTAACGAGCCCTAAGTCATGGGAAATAAAAATCAGTGTTGAGTGGTGAGTCGTTACGACATGCTGGAGCAATTTTAAAATCTCTCGACGAAGAGGTGCATCAAGTGCCGTTGTCGGCTCATCTGCAATTAATAGTTTCGGTGATAAGGCAAGTGCAATCGCAATCATCACACGTTGTAATTGCCCACCACTTAATTGATAAGGAAATGCTTGCATAATAGAGTGAAATTTATGAGGAAATACATGAGATAATGCTAACTCAGTTTCTTCTACAGCTTGCTTTTTAGAATAGGAAAAATGGTAGATTAAAGTTTGGCTAATTTGCTTGCCTATTTTCATCAAAGGATCAAACGCACTCATGCCATTTTGAACAATCAAGCCTAAAGATGTTCCCAATAAAGCTCGACGTTGAGAAAATTCCTCACCACTAATTTTCTTTCCATCAAAGAAAATCTCCCCTGACATGACTAATTGTTCAGGCAGTAATCCCATAATGGCTTTACTAATGACACTTTTTCCACTACCACTTTCTCCGACAATCGCTAATGTACGTCCTTGCTTTATCGAGAAAGAGACATTATCAATCAGCTTTTTTCCGCTTTCTTGATGAGTAATAGAAACATGCTCAAGTGTCAGTAAGTTGTTCATGCTTTTCTCCTACTGACTGGCGATTATCCGGATCAAACACATCACGTAAAAAATCACCCCAAAAATTAAATGCGGTAACAACAAGGGTAATTGCAATGCCTGCGGGTAACATTTGCTCTGGGTGTAATACCATGACATTTTTTGCTTCACTAAGCATATTTCCCCATTCTGGCGTCGGTGGTTGTACACCTAATCCTAGAAAAGAGAGCGCCGAGATCATTAAAATAACACTACCGATATCGGTTGATGCTAAGACAATAGTTTCAGCAAAGGTAACGGGTAATAAATGACGTCGTAAAATATGGTGAGAAGGTGCACCAATCACCTGTGCATATGCAATGTAATTACGATGGGAATATTGGCGAACAACCCCTCTGATCATTCTGGCATACCACGCCCATTTCACTAAAATAACGGCAATTAAGATATTACCAATACCCGGCCCCATTATTCCCACTAATGCTAAGATCATAATTTCTGCAGGAAATGACAAAACCACATCACATAATCGCATAATCAAGGTGTCTGTTTTTCCATGGAAAAAACCAGCTAACATGCCCATTAACCAGCCAATAATTAATGTCACGCTCATGGCTAATAAGGCATAAAATACCGTCGTTCTTACACCAAACAATAATCTTGAAAAGATACAGCGCCCTAAATTATCCGTACCTAATGGATAATCAAAACTCATAGGCTTAAATTTCAAACGTATTGAAGTTAAAGTGGGATCATGCGGTGCTAACCAAGGAGCCAATATTCCTGCAATAACCACAATAGAGATCACCAATAAACACAATTGTGCACTTTTGTCTTTTGCAAGTCGTTGCCAAAATAGTTGCCGCATGATTATCTCCTTAACCGCGGATCAGCCATCATTTGAATGACGTCCATCAAAAAGTTAAAAAAGAGAAATAGCAATGACATCAATAAAATATAGGCCTGTATCATCGGATAATCACGACCAAATATAGCACTGATACATAGTCGCCCAATTCCCGGCCATGCAAAAATATTTTCAATCACGACTGTACCGGCAATAAGCTTTGGAATACTCATACCCAATGCCGTTAAACTGGAATACAACGAATTACGTAAAATATGGCGACGTAAAATAAGGTTATCCGGTAATCCGCGAGCTTTGGCATAAAAGACATAAGGTTGATGCCATTGATTTAACATCGCACCTCTTAACAGCCGTAAATAAGTACCGATATATCCTAAAGAAAGCGCCAATGCAGGCAAAATAACAGATTGTGGTGATAACATTCCACTGACAGGGAGCCAATCTAAATAAACAGCGACTCCCCAAATCAATAGCAATCCCAGCCAATAATTCGGTATAGCCGTTAGAATAAAGACAATAAAACGAATGCTTTTATCTGTAAAACTTTGGGGTTTAACCACACACCACAATGCTAAAGGCAGTGCCAAAACAATCGTAAAAAATAAGGCTGTTGAAGCCAACCAAAGCGTTGGAGGTAATGCTCTTAGCATCTCTTGAATAACTGGGGTTCTGGTAAGAAAAGAAGTACCAAAATCAAGCTGGAACCCTGCTATTAACCATAAAAAATAACGGGTAAAGAAAGGTTTATCTAAACCTAACTCATGACGCATACCTTCAATGGCTTCAGGTGTTGGTACTATTTCATTAATACGTAATGCGACTTCCGCAGGATCAGACGGCGCTAATTCCAACAGAATAAAAGCAATAAATGAAATCATCAGTGCCAGCGGAAATATCGCCAACACTCTCCAAAATATATAACGTAGCATAAGGTTTAATTAGTGTGACACTTTCATGTAAGGTGCCACACTTATCTAAGTGAGCGTTTTAACTACGGCTTAAAATGCATTTTTTCAAACGGTATTTCATATTGAGACGGATTAAATCCAACATTTTCTAATTCACTTCGGTGGATAGCCTTAGTACGAGAATAGGTTAATGGGATATAGACAGCTTGCTCTGCTAATGAGGTAAACAAAGTTTTATAGAGTTCCTGACGGCGCGCTTCATTAGGGGTAATTAATAACTCGCCAATCATTGCATCCAATTGGGCTTTATTTGCCAATCCTTTTTGTCCTTGGTAATCCGCATGAGCGGGTATTCTAAAAGATGAAACAAAAGAAGCCGGATCATAAGGTGTTCCCCATGAAAGCGAATATTGCAAATCAAAATCACCATTTTTTTGTCTATCTAAATAAGCTTGTTTTTCTTCACCTAAAATCATCAGACCAACACCAATCTTTTTAAAATCATCTTGAATGAGTTCGGCAATTTCTTTTTCTACTGCGTTATTCACATTATAAGAGAGCAATAATTGTAGTTTCTGACCATCTTTTTGACGGATAGTCTCACCTTTTGGTAATACCCAGCCCGCGGCCTCTAATAATTCAACCGCTTTTGTAGGCTGATAAGCATAGGTTGGCGAGCTAAAATCACAATAAGGCACACTGCGCGCCATTAAAGTATCTGCGACTCTTTCACTGCCCGCTAAAATACCTTGTGCAATTCCCTCTTTATCGACTGCATATTGCAATGCTTGGCGAACATGTTGATTTGATGTCATTGGACGACTACTGTTTAGCACAATAGCACGAGACGCAATTGGAGCGCTCATTTCAGTTTTAAATTTATCTGATGCCATAAGGGCTTCAAATGAATCCATATCTAACATGTCACCATCAGCACCAAATATAAGCTGAATATCTCCCTTTTGTAGAGAAAGTAGCATCGTTTGTCGGTCTGGGATCACTCGCCACATTACCCCATTTAATACAGGTTTTTCTCCCCAATAATTTGGGTTAACTTTAAACTCTGCGTATTGGTCTTTTTTATGTTCAGTTAATACCCAAGGCCCCGTACCAATATAGTTCGCAACGCCTGTTTTTGTTTTGCCATTAATAAATGAATTTGGCGAAATAAAGCGGAATGGGCGAGTTAAACCTAATTCAGTTAATGTTGGGTAGTAAGGATTTTTTAAATTTAATTTAACGGTAAATTCATCAACAACTTCAACGCTATCAATTTGGCGAACTAACTCTAACCACGCATGTCGTTCATAGTTATCTAATACGGCTTCAATATTTAATTTTACGGCTTTGGCATTAAACGGTTCGCCATCACTAAAGGTCACATCATGGCGTAAATAAAAGGTATAACTTTTGCCGTCAGGAGAAATATCCCAACGCTGGGCTAAATAAGGTGTAACACCTTTTTCGGTATTTAATACAAGAGATTCAAATACCATGTTTTGAGCGGCCATCTCACCAGAGTAGAGATGAGGGTTAATATCACGAATATCTTTTGTACTAGCATAATCCAGTATGTTATTGCTTTTATCTGCAAGTGCTGGAAATACACATGCAAGTGTTAATAACAGGGTTGGGATCACCGAAAATAAAGGCTTCACGTTATTCTCCTTTCATTATTTATACGTTGTTTTTTGTGCGTGGATCATAAACATCGGTGTTGATCCATAATTAATTTTTTCTTCTTCATTCCACACAAAATCACCAATGCGGGTGTCTATCATGTATCGATTAAAACCAATCTCTAGCAAGGTATTAATGTCCCATTGAGGACGTTTTATTTGACTCAATGGAAGTTGGCGTGCAATTCGCTCCATCTCTTTTGTATCAGTATTTACATAGTGATCTTCAACTTGTTCTTCTATTGAACGAGCTCTATCTACCACAAAACCTTGCCAATATGCCTCATCAAAAAGGTGTAAATACCAGTTAGCATCAAAATTAATTAAACTACCGCCCGGCTTTAATACACGAAACCATTCTGAATACGCCACTTGTGGTGCTTTTAAATTCCAAGTGACATTACGGCTAACAACAAGATCAAACTGCTCATTGGCAAAAGGCAGTTGATGTACATCTCCACGAATAAATTGAATATTTACCTGATGTGTTTGTGCATTCTGTTTGGCTTCCTGCAACATGCCTTCAGTTGCATCAATTGCTGTTACATCATGTCCAGATAACGCTAATAAAATGGCAAAAAAGCCTGGGCCAGTTCCAATATCTAGTACTTTTAAAGTTTCGCCCTCTTTAACATGCCCCAATAACAAATGACGCCATTTTTGTTGTTTTTCACTCAGCAATTCTTGTTGATTAGACTCACTATAACTTTCTGCTCTGATATTCCAGTAACGAGTTACATCATTAAGTAATGGGCTATTATTTATTTTATTTGTCATCAGAAACCTACGGTTGTATCTACGTAAAGAGGGGAAATAAATTCCCTCAAAAGCGAATGATTTGGCTATTTTATAGTGTGGGTAACATACCTTGTAACCCGTCGATACTCTATGTGCTATATCAATATTCATCAGCACTCAATGGTGAGAGTTGGTTGATGTGTAATCTTCGCCTTTAACATAAAGGCGTCATCCTAAAGGGTAAAAAGATAAATAAGCAAATAGATTATTTTGCCTGTTAAAATAGAGAAACAAATTGAGCGAATTTAGTAATAAACTAAAGCTTAAGTGCTATAAAAATTTATTTTGCCTTAGATTAAAAAAATGAACGCTTTAATTTCACCTTTTCAATAAAACCGTTATAGTCAGTAATATTGATATCTTAAATTTCTCTCTTTAAACGAATATAGCCGTCACAAAGGCTCTCTAAAATATGAATCGAATTTCACGATTAACGGCTGATATTTCCCGCGCCGATTTTGCCTTAACTCATCAACAGCAGTTACTTCAATTGCTGATACAACATTTTCCGACTAAGTATCGAGCACTATTTGCCACGCCAGAAAAGAAATCAGATGACGTTATTGAATGGTATTCTGCGGTTTCTGGTAATCCTGTTGCTTTGACCTCGTTACAAGGCCAAGAACAACAAGAAATAAGACGTATTTTAGATGAACGCCTTAACGATATTAAAACACAAACAGCATTATTAGCTTCGCAAAACAGAATTACAGATGAAGAGCGCCATCTTTTAGATACGGCATCAACGCTACCTGATAGCGAAAGTGTCTATGTGATTAATGGGCAACCTGTTATTACATGGTGGCCACGCACAACCCCATTACCACCACCAATTGCACAAGTTACCGCTGGTGCAAGTGCCGCAGCTGCGGGTGCCGCACTCGCGGATGTGCCAGCCAAAACACGCAATCGCTGGTTACGTTGGCTATTACTCTTCTTATTCTTGCTGTTTTTAATTTTATTGGCATCTTGGCTAAAAGGGTGTTTTGATCCCACGGCCGTTCCTCCTGTTGTGGAAGAAAAACCTGCCGTTGTAATACCACCAGAACCCGTACCTGAGCCAGAACCCATTCCTGAGCCAGAACCAGTACCAGAACCTATTCCAGAGCCGATCCCTGAACCCGTTCCAGTACCTGAACCTATTCCTGAACCAAAACCTGTGCCAAAACCTGTGCCAGTGAAAAAACTTACGCCACTAGAAGCTTGTGTACAAGATGAATTAAAAAAAGCGGGTGTAACAGAAAAGACAGCTAATGCAACCTGTGAAAATCGCTTAGCCAGTAAGATAAAACAAATGTGTCCAGCTGATCGTCCACCAGAACTAGCACCACAAGTAATTATTATCTTTGATGCTTCAGGCTCAATGGCGCTGAGTATGAGTTTAACAGAAGACGATTTAGACTTTATTTCAAGCACAGGAAAGCTTTTCGCGGGCTATGATGCCGAACCTCGTCGAATCACTGTAGCAAGAAATGCAGCGACAAAGATTATTAATAGTATTCCTTCAGATATGAAAATTACTACCGTTGTGGCATCAGACTGCGGTGTAGTGAAATCAAGTCCTGCTTACGGCGGCAATGAACGCTCAAAATTGCTTAACTACATTAAACGTATTGAACCTGATAGCGGTACACCATTAGCCGAATCTATTCAACGAGCCGGCTCTCTAATCAAAGGTAATAATCGTGACACTATTATTGTCTTATTATCTGACGGTTTAGAGTCTTGCGATCAAGATCCATGCGCAGCTGCCAGAACATTAAAACGAGCTCATCCTCGCGCCGTAATTAACGTTGTTGATATTTTAGGTACAGGCGCAGGCAACTGTGTGGCGAATGCAACGGGAGGGAAAGTCTTCACTGCGCGTAATGCCAATGAAGTCAGTTTAATGACTCGAAAAGCAATTGAAGATTATATTCCGAAGAACTGTAAATAATGATTGATTACTATTTTTAATATTTATTTCACCCTCTTTGTTTCAACATTGAGGGTGAAGTTTTTCACGTATTTCGCGTAATTTATTATTATATTGAAGCTAGTAGGTGCTATATCTTATCTATTTAAGACTCTTCTTTAATTGATTATTTTTGTTTCTTTTCTTATTCACTCATTATTAAGAATAAACCTATTTTGTGATTACTATCACAACGACCAGATGTTACCTGATGGTTTACCTTTTTATATTTTGTCTTTTTTTTCTCCCATTTCATTATTTTTTAATGTAAAAACCAATATATCGGTGATTTTATCCATATATTTAAGAAAATATAGCGCAACCTGTAACGTCATTATTTAATTAACATAATCGTTATCTCAATATTCCTCTTTTACTCAAGAAAAATAAAAAAGTCTTTAATAATAATCAGTTAATTAACCCTAAATAATCCGCTAGATAGACACTCAATTTCTGATAATATAAAATGTATATAAATTTTATATCTTTATTTTTAGCCTTAAAGCCTATTTACGGATAAGCCAACTTACCCATAGATAATCTTGCCTAGCGGAATGATCGTCGTGAATAAAGCATTCTTACGAAGTGGTAAATTAGAAAGTTACCTCCCTATGGGAGAAAATGGACAGGCTGTTTATATCTCTGCACTGCAGCTACGTGAAACTTTGCGTTTAAGAGGAAAGGTACATATTTCTCAATGCCTTGCCATTCCTCAGCCGAATGAAACAGGCGAACGCATTGATTGGTATTCACCGATCGACGGCTCTGTTATCCCTTGGTCTGCGGCTTCAGAAGAAGAGCGTACTGCCGCTTATGCTGTGCTGAAAAAAAATCAAGATGATTTAATCGCCTTTAGCGAACAAGAACAGCAAAGAGCTGGAAATAAAGAAAGTCAGCTTTTTGGCGCACTCCTCAGTAAGACAATCCAATTTCCTGACGAAAACCATATTTTTATTGTTGATGGCCAACCGATTATTACCTTTTGGGGATTTGTCAGCGCCAATCAACAACTAAGAGTTGACCCTGTTGCTTGCTTAAAACCTATTGTTGCGCCAATCGCACCAACATCAACAGCCATTCCACCCGTACAAGAAAAAGTCATCATTACTGATGCAAAGCGCCCTTGGTGGCGTTTTTTATGGTGGCTGTTACCTTTATTATTACTTCTACTCGCTATTTTCTTCTTAAGAGGCTGTTTCTCAACACCTACATTACCGACAGTCGATATTAAAATACCAGATATTGAAGCGCCTAAATTACCTGATCCTACGCTTGAAAAGCCAAGAGTCCCCACTGTGGTTACTAATGGTCATACAGTTGGCGTACCAACAGGCACCGTTCACACAGGAACATTAGGCACTGTCGATGCAAATGGAAATGTGATTAATGCCACTGATGGGAACGGCGCAGTAATTGATCCTAATACAGGTTTACCGGTGATTGATCCTCAAATAGACAATAACCAAGGTGCTTTACCTGAAGGGGTAGCGCCCGACGATGCGCAACAACCGAATGTGCCTCCCGTTGATCCCGCAACACAAAATGAGCAACCGAAAACAGATACTCCTCAAAATGCAGGAAATGAGAACAATACAGCTACCCCTCCGGTTGATCCTAATGCACCACCAGATGTCACACCACCAGCCACTGCTGATAACACAACACCACTAACTATTCCTGCAAATGCGCTAGCTAACGGCTCAACCCAATTCCTTAATGGCCAATGGAAAGCAGGTGCAGGTATTCAAGATCAAAAAACAGGTAAACCACTGAGCCTGAACTATCAATTAGATAATGGCAAAGGACAAGTCGTAATGACACGCAGTGATGGGGTGACCTGTAAAGCCCCTGTTAACGCAGCCGTCAATCAAGGTGGGCTGAATATAAATAACCAAGGTCAGGCTCTGTGTAGTGATGGTTCAAACTATTTGATGCCAAATATTATTTGCCAACCAGGAAACCAAAATATTGCTGCTTGCCAAGGGAAATATGAAAACAGTCAGCCATTCCCATTATCAATGAAGCGGGAGAATAATTAATTCATGTTAGCGCCACTGACCGATTATAAAGATAAAATAACCCTTATCCGTGACAGTAATATTCAGTTCCTGGATTTTGGTTTTACGCTACCACAGCGTAAAGAGTACGGTGAGTTTGTTAAAAAAGGTGAAAACGGTCCGTTAATGCGACTCATCTACAATGAGCGAGACGATAACTATCTTTACCCAGCACCGAAAAATCAACCACAAACACCGAGAGAAGCAGAATTTAGCTTCTCTCTTGATGAGTCATTAAATTTATTCAATGACACTTGGTTGCCAGTGCCATTTTTCCGCTTTAATCCGCCTCGTTCATTCTCTCAAGGCCCTGATAACTGGGTGAGAATGATGTTTCACCAACTGCCAGAACCAGATGAAGACGGGCATACGCATCGCATTGTAGTGGCTTTTGATACTCGTATTGAACCCAATCGCACCAATACGGCTTATCTAGCACCAAACGAAGAAGATGTTCGCTCTGGTGTTGCTTTTGCACTAGCCTATCTAGGTTATGAGGTAGAAAATTTCCTTGAAACACCGTGGATTGATGGTTGGTTAAAGGAAGTCTTTAGTGAAAGAGCACTGGCGGTCACTAAGATATATCACGATGAACTTGAGGAAGCGCTTAAAGAGTTTCAACATCAAGCACATTATCTCAATTTGCTCAATATATTAGGTGAGAAACTCCACTTACCTGAAATCAAAATTAATGAAACCAAACCACAAGAGCCGGCCATTGAAGTCGACCTTATCCTTGATGTGGGTAACTCACGTACATGTGGGATCTTAATTGAAGATCATATCAATGATAATAAAGGGTTAACTCAACTTTATGAAATGACATTGCGTGATTTAAGCCACCCTTATCAAATCTACAACGAACCTTTTGAAAGCCGTGTTGAATTTGCACAAGCGGAATTTGGTAAACAAGACTTTTCAGTCAGTAGTGGTCGAAATAATGCCTTTATGTGGCCAACTATTGGTCGTGTTGGCCCTGAAGCTAACCGCATGGCAGCACAACGCTTAGGAACTGAAGGCTCAACGGGTATTTCAAGCCCTAAACGTTATTTATGGGATGATTCACCGTATTCTCCAGGTTGGCGCTTTAGTCGCTCTTTTGGTCAAACAGACAGAGAGCCTCTGGCAACTGCTGTACCTATGACCTATCTGCTTAACGATCACGGTGAACCGTTATTCCGTTTAGATCCTGACTTTCGTATGCCTGTCTTTACGCCAAACTACACGCGTAGTTCATTAATGACCATGATGTTAACCGAAGTGTTAGCTCAGGCATTAACACAAATGAACAGCCCGGCTCAGCGTCTTAAAATGAGCCATGCTAGTGCGCCTCGTCAATTACGCAATATCATTTTGACTATTCCACCCGCTATGCCAAAACCAGAGCGTGCTATTTTTGAAACATGCATGGAAAACGCATTAGGGCTAATTTGGAAAGCAATGAATTGGGATCCAACTGATGAAAAACTGAATTTTGATGGTAAAGATACCCAATGTCGTATACCGATGCCCAATATCCACGTTAAATGGGATGAAGCCACTTGTGGTCAGTTAGTTTACCTCTACAACGAAACACAAATTAAATTTGGTGAACGTACTGAAGCTTTTTTTGCTAGCCAAGTGCGAGAAGATAACCGCGCATTAACAGGTGATAGCACGTTAAAAATTGCATCAATTGATATTGGTGGTGGCACAACCGATCTCGTTATCACTCGCTATAAACTGGATACGGGAACAGGAAGCAACGTCAAAATTATTCCAACACAATTATTCCGCGAAGGATTCAAAATTGCGGGTGATGATATTTTATTAGATATCATCCAGATTTGTGTTTTGCCTGCATTACGCACAGCATTAACGGATATTGGCATTTCTGATGCCGATGCCCTAATGTCTTCTCTTTTTGGTAGTGAAGGTTTAGATGCAGGTCAGCAAGTATTGCGTCAACAGCTTACCTTACAAATCTTCAATCCAATTGGATTACGTATTTTAAGCCAGTACGAAAATTTCGATCCATTAGTGCCTCATGAAGGTATTAACAGCACCTTTGGAGAATTGCTAGATGTCCAACCAACAGAGCATGTGCGTCGTTATATTGACGACGCTGCCAATAAAGAGTTAGGTGGCGGAGAGAGTTTTTCTATCTTAAACGTACCAGTGCAAATTAATTTTACACAACTACACGCTGAATTTATTTCAGGTGAACGTATTAATATCACCCGTAGCTTAAAAGCGCTGTGTGAGGTGCTTTATTACTACTCATGTGATGTTTTACTGCTCACAGGCCGCCCTTCTCGCTTACCGGGTATTCAAGCACTATTAAAAGTATTACAGCCTGTACCACCTTCTCGTATATTGCCATTACATGGTTACAAAACGGGGGGTTGGTATCCGTTCAACAAAAAAGGCCGCATTGACGATCCCAAATCAACCGCAGCAGTTGGTGCGATGTTGTGTTTAATGGCTGAAAATGCACGTTTGCTCAACTTCTATTTCTCAACAGGTAACTTTAAAACTTACTCAACAGTGCGTTATTTAGGAATGTTAGATAATAACAACACCATTTCTGATAATGACGTTTATTACCGAGATATTCAGGATAAGTTTGAGCCTGATCCAGATACCTATTTTGAAGTCAGAGGCGGGATACGTTTAGGTTTCCGTCAATTAGATAATGCCCGTTGGCCAGCCTCACCACTCTATACATTACGCATTAAAAATCCAAAATTGGCACAACAATTAAGCCAAGAGGACAGCGTATTACATATCAAGCTAGGAGAAGAGCGCGGAGCCTCTAGCCATAATAATGACAACAAATCTGAAAAATTACGTATTGAAGAAATGGAGCTTATTAATGGTAAAGGTGGCGTTAATAAGAGTGGTTTAAGCTTCAAACTCAATACGTTAGCAGACAGTGGTATTGGCGAAACATCCTATTGGCTGGATAGCGGGAGTGTATTAGGTAAATGAATATGATGGATGAAAAACAGTTAACAGCTAAATGGGATGCCATTTATCAAGGCGCAGGCAAAGCTATTGATTGGGTTAGCGCAGTAAGAGGCAATGCACCTCGTTTAAATACAGAAGCTGATAGCCTTATCTATCGCCTGCGTCGTAGCCGTAATATGGCGAAGAATCTCAGCTTAGCGACCCAACGCCCAATGTCAGTCGGCTTTTTTGGCCTGTCTCAGGCAGGAAAATCGTACCTGATCTCAGCCCTTGCTGCTGGGCAAGAAGGACGATTAAGAACCAGCATGTCAGGTAAAACTCTTGATTTTATCGACCATATCAACCCACCAGGGGGTGGCAAAGAGGCTACGGGATTAGTCACTCGCTTTAGTCGCAAAGCAACAAAAGGTACGCAAGAGTTTCCAGTAGAGCTACACCTTTTTAGCGAAATTGAAATTGTTAAGATCCTTGCTAATGCTTATCTGTATGACTTTAATCAGGAAAAAATTGATTTTGAATTAGATGAAGAAAAAATCTCTCGTTTAATCAATTCATTAAGTTCACAATGTAGCGCCACCGCTGTCGCAGGTATTACACACGATGATGTCGTTTCATTATGGGATTACCTGCAACGTCACGCCGAAAAAAGCCAGAAGAAATTAGCAACAACCTATTGGCCTAAAGCGATTGAATTAGCGCCTTATCTGAGCATAGCTCAACGTGCTAAGTTATTTTCAGTGTTATGGGGCGACATTGCAGAACTGACATCTGCTTATCAGCGTTTTAGCACCACACTTGCCTCTTTAGGCAATGCATCCTTGGTTTTGGCTCCGCTTTCTTCTTTAGTCAAAGAACAAGACGGTGTGTTAATACAAAACGACAGTATTATGAACGTAGATATGTTAGAACGTCTCAATACTGCCAATGATAACCAGATCAGTATCTGTCCTATTCATGGTGATCGTATTGATGCCCCTGTAACCCTTTCTTTAGCGGAACTGACTGCACTCACCGTTGAATTAGTCGTGCCGTTATTAGATGCACCAAGCAAAACGCTATTTGAACAGGTTGAGCTACTGGATTTTCCGGGTTATCGCGGACGTTTAGGTGTTGAAACCATGGCGGACGTGCGTCGTCAAGTCAATGATGATAGCGCAAACCCACTCGCTCAGCTTATTCTTCGGGGCAAAGTCGCCTATCTGTTTGAGCGTTATACCGATAACCAAGAAATGAATGTGCTGGTGGTTTGTACTGCATCAAACAAACAATCCGATGTAAAAGAAGTCGGTGCAGTACTCACAGAATGGATCAACAATACACAAGGTAAAGATGCACAAACTCGTGCTAAACGCCCTTCTGGCTTGATTTGGGCGATGACTATGTTTGATATGCGTATTACCAACTCCTTAACCATGAATGAAGCGTTATTACGCCAATCATGGGGTAAAGGTGGCATGATAAAAATGGCGATGTTAGAGCGCTTTGGTCAATACGAATGGATGTCATCGGATTGGATCAATGGTGAAGCGTTTAATAATACCTTTTTAGTACGTAAACCGGGCGTCCCCACACCGTTTATTCAAATCAGTAATGGCAAAGAAACGGTTCTAAATGAAGACAGTATTTCACAATTACATCTGATGAAAACAACATTTGCTGAAGATGAAACTGTCCAACGTTATATTCGTGATCCAGACCAAGCATGGGATGCCATGTTGTCGCTTAACGATGGCGGTATGCAACGCCTTGCTGATTATATTGAAACCGTTGCCTTAAAATCACTAAAGCTTGAACGTATCAATGAGCAACTACAAGAAATTCAACGTGATTTAATCGGTCATCATCTTGAAAAATGGTATCAATCAGGTGGTGAAGAAGAATTACAGGTAAAACGCCGTAATGCCGCGACTATTTTGCGTTTTATGCAAAGTCGTCCTTATTTACAAGGTGCATTACTCGACTATCTGTTGCCTTCTCGCAAATCTCTCTACGACCTATATATGCAAGAAAAAGAGGTTATCGATACCCTTTCAGACAACAAAAAAGCAACACAAGCCCCAGTTTCTGCCTTTGCTGCTATGGAACAACCGACATTTGATCTCTTTAGCGATGCACCAATCTCTTTGGTACCTGAAGAAGATGAAGCCCCCAAAGGCCATGGCAATGAGGTTACCTACCCTAAAAAAGTGATGGCATTATGGATAAACCATCTGCGTAGTCTGCCAGATAACAGTACATTGTTAACCTATTTAGGCATCGACCAAGAAATTATGGTGCTGTTAGTCGATGAACTTATTACAGCTATCAATCGTCTTGGTGTTGAACAACGTATGTTGAAAACTCTGGCCGGAACAGAAGCCATTGCCCGTCGTGATGACTTAGCCGAACAACAATCATCTCGCGTTTATAATGTACTGGGTGATTTTATTACTTGGTTTAATTTCAAAGATAACGGTGTTGAGAAGCCAGATAGCAAAATTAATGTGGGTCATAAGATCTTTGAAAGACCCGATAACACTAGCGTGCAATGGGGTGATGATGAGCGTTTGGTCCGCTTACCCACCAACCCTGTTAACTATACCCTTTTATTTGTAATTGATTGGCTTATCGCTTTATCGACGATTATTACTGAGAATGCAGGACATTCAGCAGGAAGAGAAATCAGTGCTGAACAAAACGCACAGTTAGGCCAAATCATTCAAACCATGAAATCATCCGTCGTGGAGTCATAATTCGTGTTTAATCCAGAATTAAAACCCGTACAACCTGCTCGTCCTGGCTTTGCGGTATTAAGTATTCGTAATTGGGAAGGTGATGCTTCCCCTGTTTATTTAAGTATTCAGCGTAACCAAGATCGCTATTTCTTAAATGATAAAGGGGAGTGGGTAGGTAATGCCTTTTTCCATCAGCTTTCTCTTGAAGATGCCGAGGACGGCTATCAAATCGTCCTTGATAAAACGTTAGTTGATCCACTTGTTAGTAACTTACAAATGGCCTATCAATTTACGTTAAAAGACGATAATGAAACACAAGATATTGGCCGACTACGTATTCGTGATGGTGTATTAGCCTCTCAAGCACAAGGTCAAAGCGAAGCATTAAAATCAACGGCGACATTAGATACTCAAGCTGTTCCACCTGCTCCCATTGTCGAAACATCACCGGAGCCGGAGCCCGAATCAATCAAAGAGCCTGAGCCTGAGCCAATTATTCCTGAAATTAAGGTAGATGAACCGCCACAACGCCCCACACCACCTGCTCCGAAAAAATCTAAAATTGGTTTAATTTTAGCGATTATCCTGATCTTAATTTTAGCGGGTATCTTAACGTGGTTCTTCTTGCTAAGAGGCAACCCAGCAGGTGAACCAGCACCACAACCGACACCAGAGCCATCAACACCAAGTGTGTGTAGTGTTGAAAATATGAAATCAGGTACGGCGCTCGCTTTTGTACAAAGTTGTATACAGAGCCAACCAGATAGCAAAACCATTCTTACAACAATTGAACAAGCTAAACAGAACAATCAATGTGACGTTGCTCAACGTTTATATGCATATAAAGCGCAATCAGGTGATGTTGAAATCGCACTAAATTATGCTCGTGAATACGATCCAGAAACAGCATCAGCACAAGGTTGCTTTGGTGCAGACAAAGAAACAGCTATCTATTGGTACGAAGCTGTTCTTAATCATGACTCACAAAACAGTGACGCAAAAGCGCGTCTTGAAGCACTGAAAAAATAGGAAAGTCGTATGAAAAAGGCGCATTGGCTTACTCTTATTCTCAGTGGTTTAATTCTGACAGCACCGGCAAGTGCTGAAGAGAAAAAACCGCTATTACAAGAGGGTAAAAAGACTCTCTATCAGCGTGTATTAACCTACCCAGGTTGCCAAGTGGCAGACACAATTGGCGCAGCAGGTAAAGAACAACCCGCATTTAGCCGTTTTTATGTATATCAGCGTCAAAAACAAGGCGCTAATGAGTGGTTACAAGTCGGCCCTGATAGCTTGGGTCATATCAGTGGATGGATGAATGCAAGCTGTACATCTGAATGGAAAATGCAATTAACGCTGGCTTTTACTAACCCAGCGGGTCGTAACCCCATGCTATTTTTCAAAGATAAACAAACGGTTGAAGGCTTACTTGAAAGCCCGACTCCCGAAAAACAGTATCAACCTTTTTTAGCTGATATCAAAAATCAAAAAATCAATCCGGCTGTTTTAGCTAAAGAGCCTGATTATATGATTGATCAGAAAAGTAATTTTTATCTGTTACCTGTACTAGGTTCAGATGAAGTCTTTACTGATGCGGGCTATAAAGTGCGAGTCCTCAATGTGGCCTCTGTCTCTTCTCAAACCAAAGACAGCAAAGAGGCACAGAATACAAATGCAACCGCAAACAATACAAAACCGGCCACGCCAGACAGCAAAGATGCTGACAATATGATGCAAGGTTTTTCTGCGGCTGTCGTGTTTGTTATCGACTCAACAATATCAATGGACCCTTATATTGATAGAACCAAAGAAGCGATTCAGAAGGTTTATGCTCAAGTCGAAAAAGACAATATGTTGGATAAGGTAAAATTTGGTTTAGTGGCATTTCGCTCTAATATCAAAGCTGTCCCCGCATTGGAATACGACAGCAAAATGTTTGTCAACCCCAATGACGTAAAAGATGGCCCTGATTTCCTAAATAAAGTAAAAGAGTTACGCCAAGCAAAAGTCTCAAGTAGTCGTTTTGATGAAGATGCATATGCTGGTGTTATGCAAGCCCTTGACGACGTTGATTGGACACGTTTTGGTGCGCGTTACGTTATTTTAATCACTGACGCGGGGGCATTAACGGGGGATGATCCTCTTTCATCAACTAAGCTCGATGCTGAACAAATTCGCCAAGAAGCCGCTTATCGTGGTGTTGCACTTTATACACTGCACTTAAAAACCCCATCGGGGGCAAAAAATCATGCTTCTGCACAAGCGCAATATGAGACATTGACGCTGAATCCGTTCTTACACAAATCCCTTTACTACCCTATTAACTCAGGGGATGTAAATAGTTTTGGTCGGATGGTCGATAGCCTTGCAACTGCAGTAACCACGCAAATTCAAACCGCTTATCGCGGTGAAGCCACCGTAGGCAGTGCACTAAATGCCGATCCTACTTATAGCAAAAATAAAGAAACTGATGCCTTACTTAACGATGCGCATGATTTAGGTTATGCCATGCGTTTAGCGTATTTAGGTGAGAAACAGGGCACAAAAGCACCTCCAGTCTTTAAAGCATGGATTAGTGATCGAGACTTATTACAACAAAATATACCAACAACAGAAGTACAAGTATTACTGACCAAAAGTGAGCTTAGCGATTTAAGTGATGTGATGAAAAAAATCGTGAATGCTGCTAATGAAGGGTTGATCTCACCTGACAATATGTTTGCTGATTTACGTTCGATTGCCGCAACAATGGGTAACGATCCAAATCAAATCAAACAAGGCTCTGCGACAAAATTGGGTGAAATGGGCTTGTTGGGTGAATATATTGAAAACCTGCCCTACTTAAGTGAAGTGCTTGGTTTAGATGAAGAGACTTGGAAAAGTTGGGATGGTCTTGAGCAAGAGAAATTTATCCGCCGATTAAATACAAAGTTACAATATTATCAACGTTATAATGAAGATGTTGATCGTTGGATATCCCTTGCGCCACAAAGTGATCCACGCGATCACGTTTACCCTGTTCCACTGGAAAACCTGCCTTAATGATCCAGATTGAAGGCATGGCAATTACGCGTGGTGATGCGCAACATGGTTTTCGTGTTGCGCTTCCTTCATTGATCCTTGAAAAAGGAGAAATTGGCGCACTAACCGGATTAAGTGGCTGTGGAAAAAGTACCTTGTTGGAAATGATTGGGCTTATTTTACGCCCTGATGAATTAACCCATTTTCAACTCGATGATGATTTAACTCTCACACAATTCGTACTAAGTAATGAGCAAGCACAACTCGCATCATTACGAGCAGAGAAATTGGGTTTTATGCTTCAAAGTGGCGGGTTACTGCCTTTTTTAACCGTCATGCAAAATATTCAATTACCTCGCAAAATGCTGGGGTTAACACCGCACTCCGCTTGGCTCGATCATGCAATTGACCATCTGCAATTACGCCCACTGTTAACTCGTCTTCCACGCCAACTCTCCATTGGTGAGCGCCAACGCGCAGCGTTTATTCGCGCTATCGCACACGAGCCAGCATTATTACTTGCTGATGAACCCACAGCAGCCCTTGATCCCCATAATGCACAAGCGCTGTATGCACTCATTGTAGAGATGGTAAAACAACTGGAGATCTCTGCACTGGTTGTTAGTCACGATTGGTCTTTAGTCGAGCGTTTTGGATTTAGCCACTATCATGCGCAACTCGAAGGAGGCGGTAGTGTCTTTATCAAACAATAGCGCCAATCCTAATCGTCTTGGCTTACTCAGCTCACTTGCTTGGCGTGACTTAATTTACGATCGCAAAGTTGCACTCTGTATTGTGTTTTCTCTCGTTTCTGTGATTGCCCCATTGTTACTGCTGTTTGGCTTAAAAAATGGCATTGTGACACAGCTTCATAATCAGCTACTCAACGATCCCCGTAATCTTGAAATACGTATGTTAGGCAATGGTAATTACCCGCAAAGTTGGTTTAATGAAATTGCGAAAAAAGAAGAAGTCCGCTTTGTTATCCCATTAACACGAAGTTTAAATACACAAGCTGATATTGTGATTGATGGACAACATTTTATTGATAATGCAGAAATCATACCAACAGCAGAAAACGATCCTTTATTAGAGGGTGTGGCTATACCTAACAATGCAGACACGTTAGTACTCTCCGCCAATGCTGCGCAAAAATTACAGGCTAATGTCGGTGATAACATCCGATTATTTATCAGCCGCAAACTTAATGGTGTTAATGAACGCGCAAAGCGTACCTTTACTGTGGGTGCCATTATCAGTGATAGCAAATTTTCAAGAGCAGCAGCCTTTGTTTCTCTTGATGTTTTAGTCGCAATGGAAGATTACCGAGATGGTTATCAAGCTCCTCTTTTTGGTATTACACAAGGTGTTGAGGCAAAACCAAGAACTCAGTTTGCTAAAGCTCGTCTTTATGCCAAAAATTTAGATAGCATCGCACCATTAGATGATTGGTTTCGGCAACAACACATTGATGTGATAACACAAAAAAGCCAAATAGATTCTGTAAAAGCAATCAGTTATGTTCTTAATGTTATTTTCTCTGTCATTGCTTGGGTCTCACTATTAGGTTGTATCGCCTCATTAATTGGGGCCTTTCTTGCCAATATTGACCGCAAACGCAAAGATATGGCGATCCTACGCCTGCTGGGTTTCCGTCAATTTGCTGTTTCTTTATATATTGTATTACAAGCGCTGCTATTAACGAGCGTTGCCTTTATTTTAGCCCTTGGGCTTTATGGGATTGGTAGTCGCTTATTTACCACATTATTAGGCACCCATTTACCTGAACAAGCCTTTGTTTGCCAGTTAACGTTTTGGGATCTCTTGATTGCTATGTGCAGCGCCTTACTTGTGGCCTTAGTCGTTGCCAGTATTGGGGCATTACGTGCCGTTTCAATTGAACCTGCGGAGAGCTTACGTGAAATTTAATTTATCGCTTTTAACTTTATCATTTGCGCTGTTATCTAGCAGTTTTATGGCATCAGCCAAATGGGATGATAAATTTGTTAACCCAAAAGCCTTACCTGATGATGTGATATTGCCATTTCCTTGTGAAGGTTCGATGGTCTTTCGCCAAGTAACTATCCCTCTCAGTCAGCCTTTACAAGACTACAGCGTTACGTTAGGGCAAGAAGGCGATGAGTGGGGTTATTTAGAGCAATCACGAGCTGAACATATTGCTGGTAGCTTCCCACTAAAAGGCAAAGAAAAAGGCCGCTATTACCTTATGGCGAAATATCCCGTTACTGATCTGCAATATAACGCTATGCAAAGCACCATTAATGGTAAAGAGTGCCCTGTTGCCTCAAATAAATTACGTTTACCGAAAGTGAATATTAGCTGGTATGAAGCCATGCAGTTCGCTGATCAATATAATCAATGGTTAAGAAGCCATCATCCAGAAGCATTACCCATTGAAGATGGCGCAAAAGGCTTCGCACGGTTACCGACAGAAACAGAATGGGAGTTCGCAGCGCGTGGTGGCCTAAAAGTCTCAGCGTCAGAATTCCGAGATATTCGTTTTCCTATGCCGGAAGGCACCAAAAACTATATTTGGTCGGCAGGCAGCCAATCTGCTAACGGCTCTTTACAGCTAACGGGTCTGTTATCGCCAAATCCTCTCGGATTACATGACATGTTAGGTAATGTCGCTGAAATGATGTTTGAGCCTTTTCGATTAAACAAACTCGACCGTTTACACGGACAAGCGGGTGGATTTATTGTACGTGGTGGTAGTTATCTAACACCAGAGAGTGATATGCGCAGTTCATGGCGCCAAGAAGAGCCTTATTACACCAATACGGGTGCGAATAAAAATAAATACACAGGCTTTCGTTTAGCTGTTGTTGCTCCAGCATTAACATCACGCGATAAGATCAAAGAAATAGAAAAAGAGTGGCAGCAATTAGGCAATGAGAAACCAGCCAGCAACAACTCAAAAACTAATAGCGATAACTCCATCAATAGCCTGAATACACTCTCAACCCAAGTGCAAGATGAAGCATTGAAAAAACAATTAGCTGAATTAAAAAACACCTTACGGGCAAATGCACAACTACGAGATGAACAGCGTGATCAAGCTATCCGTACCTCACTACAATTAGGTGCTTTTTTATGTACCAAATTAAAAGATGATGGCGAGTTCTATGACAGATTAATCGCATTACATGAAAAAAACTGTCCTTCAGGCACTAAAGATGCCACATGTGAACGACGTCAAGAACAAGTTAACGAACATAAAAAAACGCTCGACTTTGTTGTGAGCTATTACGCTGACACATTAGTGGATATGGCAACCACATATGACGCCTCTTTAGTTAAACCGCAAATTGACGTTGTACGCCAATTAATGGAAGCCAGAGGTAAATCAAATTTAAATACGTACCTTTCAACGTATATGCAGGGGCTCCAAGGATATTGGGCTAACGGTAAAGTATCACGGAATGAATGGCTCGAAGCATGTAAAAAACAATAACAGAGACTTGGGATAATAGGTGTGGTATGAACAAACAACTTATGGCGGTACTTGGCATTAGTGCATTACTTGCCTTATCAGGATGCCAAAGTAATAACGGTACTGATCCTCGTTTGAAAAATAATAGTGATATGGAGTTTTTCAGCAAATCAGGTATTACTGCTTGTGCAGGCGGTGCAGCAATTGGCGCATTAGGCTGTTTAGTCTCAAACTCCAGCAATAAAGGCGCTTGTATGCTCATTGCAGCTGTAGCTGGTTGTGGTGTCGGTATTGGTGCAAATGCCTATTTAGACAACAAACGCCAAAATTACGCGACAAAAGAAGAGATGCTCAATTCTATGATTGCTGATATTCAAAATGAAAATCAGCGCTTACAAAGCGCCTCTAATACGGCGAAAGCGGTTATTGCTGATGATAAAAAAGCCCTTGCAAAAATTGAGCAAGATATGAAACAACAACGCCTTAATAAAGCCGCTGCTGAAAAACAATTAAAAGGTATTGATGCCAATATTGCAGCACTTCGTTCTCGTTTAGCGGATATGAAAAAACGTGAAGGTGAATGGCGTGATATTGCTGCACAAAGTCGCCAAGATGGCCTAAAAACGGCACAGCTTGATAAACAAATCAATGGGATGAAGCAACAAGTAACCTCTTTACAAGAAGAACTTGATAGCCTTTATACCCAACGTACAGCAATAAAACTTAGTTAACGTTAAAAAGGATGATAATGAAACTTTTACCTCTTTCCCTTGTTGGCATGACCTTACTTTTAAGCGGTTGTGTCACCAATCCCGCTGATTGTGATCCAACAACGGGTGATGTCAGTATAATTACTAAATTTAACTGTAATTATTCAGGGACTTATGATAATCGCATTGAACAAAAAAAAGCGATTTTAGGTAATGAACAAGCATTAAACACCGAGTTTAAAGCTGTTCTTGCTGCCATTGAGAAAGAAAAACAACAGACCAATGCAGATCTAAAAAGTAAACAAGCTAGCCAACGTGCATTAAGCCAATCAATGAATAATCTGTTAAATCAAATTCGCCAAAAAACTAAAGGGCAAAATGATATTCAAAAGCAGATCAATGAAATTGATAAGCAAATGAAAGTGGCACAAAACAATCCATCAAAATCAGTGATGGAAAAACAACTTGAGTTAGAGAATTTACAAAATCAAATCATTAGTCTACAAAGTGATCTAGGACTTAAATAAATCCCCAAAGGCTCTCTAGAAAATAGAGAGCCTTCCTTTTGTATCTACTTTTTCGTTTCATTATTTATTTCTATTACTTATTATATTAATTATTAATAAATTTATTAATAATTAAATAGACACTTTAATAAAATAACCTTATTTAAGTATATGTACTATTTTTTATTCCATTAAAAACAAACTCATTATTATAATCTCCCCGCTTCATAATACGTTCTCCGTTTTTTATTTATGGGATATAACTAATGAAAACAAAATTATTATCAACTTTATTTATTAGTGGCTTATTGGCGACCTCTTCTGTTTATGCTCAAGATGATTTTAAATTAGATAAAACCACACTTTCAGCGGGTTATGCACAAGTTAAAATGGCAGGTCAAAATCCAATGCATGGTGGTGTATTCTCTATTCGTCAAGAAATCAATTCACAATTTGGTATTTTAGCAACAGCCACTTATGCTCAAAATGAATATGATTTGAATAAGCCTGTTAATACTTTTTTTAAAGATGTAAATGCACGTTATTATTCTGTAATGGCAGGCCCTACATTACGCTTAAATGATTTTATAAGTGTTTATGGCACCGCAGGTATGAGCCAAATTCAATTTAAATCTGAAAGTTCAGAATTAAAAAAATTAAAGAAAAATGCATTTAGTTGGGGTGCTGGCTTAATCATTAATCCAGCAGAAATGGTTTCGATTTCTGTTGGGTATGAGAATAGTCGTTTTAAATTCAAAGATACCGACAATAAAATTATTTTAGACGGTTTTATTGCTAATATCGGTTATCGTTTTTAAATAAACTTAAGCACATATTATTTTATGATATGTGCTTATCTTATAATTATATTCAAAGAAAAATACATTTTCACTTAAGTTTTTAATCCCAAAAGCTAAACTTTGTATCATCTATGACAATACCTTATCATTATTAAAAAAATTTATTATTAGCATTAAGCCTAAATACGTTAAAAAAATTTATGAAGGTAATAAAGTTATAGAGCTTCGAAAATTAGTGTGATTAAATTTTATACAAAACAATAAAATATATATTTATAGCTCATCGCCTAAAAAATCCATTATAGGTCATGCTTATATCGAAAAAATAGAAAAAGCGACTAAGCGTGAAATAAAACGATCCTATTTAGATAAAATTGCCATCTCAGCCGATGAATTAGAAAACAACCTTGTTGGTGATAAAAAAGGGATCCTAATTTGGTTAAAAGAGATAATTGAATATGAAAAACCGATCCCTCTTGCAAAACTAAAAAAACTGGTTTCACTGCACCACAATCTTATTGTTATGTTTCAGATGCACTTACATTATTACTTAATGAAAACACGTAAAAACAAAAATGCCTCTGCTTTATAAAAACAGAGGCAAAATAATTCAAAAGACCCACACCAGGGGAATAACACAGACTCCGATTGTCTAAAAAACCACTACATTAAATCTTGATACGTGCCTAGCTGATAATCTCTTTCCAAAATGGCATGCTGTAATGCGCTATCTGTTAATACTTCAAGTTCGGTTAGACGCTGAAAACAATAACCACTTGCGCGTAATGGATTATCGACAAAAGCAGGATGCGTCATCACTTCTAACGATTGCTCATGACGTGCTTTAGACTCATCAAGCACCCTTAAAAAGAGGGCTTGTGTAATTTCATCACCATAAAATTGACTATCAAAACCATCACTACTTATCACACCTTGGGTATCAATCCCTTCTTTTTGTGCTAACGGTCTGTCAACCCGCATTGGTAATGACTTTTCTTTGGCAAACTCCGCCACAATAGGAAAGATTTGCTTAAACATATGCACATGGTGATGACTATCAATATGGTCTGGCACACAACCAAAGATCTCAATGAAACGCTGATATTGTGCGTTAAGCTCAACACGAATTTCATCAAGCGGTAAATTGCCCTCTTCTGCCATTTGCCATACCCATTTCCCTAATACACCTTCACGCGTTAAAGAAGGTAAAGGAGACAGTGGTTTACCCATCGTCAAAGTAAAGTGAAGCCCAACACCTAAGCCAGGCAACTCATGACGCAATTGTGCTGCATGTTCAATTCCCTCAGCATTGACAAGTGCCGTTGTTGAGCTAACAACACCATGACGAAAACACTCTACAATACCGTAGTTTTGGCCTTTACTAAGCCCAAAATCATCCGCATTCACAATCAATAAACCAGCCATTCTGTCTCCTTATTACTTATATTTATCTGCCGACAATTAATGAGAGGCTTTTTCTAACTCTGCAATTGCTTTAGCAAAATGAGGTAGATGTGCTTTATGCGCTAATAACATTTCACGAGTAAGCACTTCTGCATCTTTGTCGGAAAGCACCAATGGCGTTAAATTCATCGCTAATAAAGCGTCATTTAATTCACCGCTAATAGCCGCTTTACTGGCTGCGATTTCAAAGGCTTTAATGGTGTGAATTAATCCCATTACTTTTTCATCAAAATGCGTTAAACGAGGATGAGGTTTAGCACCATTTCGACCTAAAATTGCAGTCACTTCAATTGACCAATCTGCGGGAATATTATCAATATGACCATGATGTGGAATATTCACATAATGCTCAGCTTGTTTATCATTATAAATAGCATTAATCACTTCACAGGCCGCATCAGAATAATAGGCACCACCACGTAATTCCAACTCTTTCGGTTTGATATTTAAATCAGGATCTTTATATAACTCAAACAGTTGTTTCTCGACCTTTTGTACTACTTTAGCACGAGCTCCGCCTTTGTAATATTCACCCATTTCTATAGCCAACATCTCTTTTTGCTTAAAGTAATAAAGCAAATAAGAACACGGCAACATATTAAGAGAACGAATTAGCCCTTCACTAAAAGGTAAATCAAAAATATTTTTCACCGAACCTGCGGTTAATGTTCCTGAAGCGACACCATCCAATAATTCAGGAAAACGGGATTGACCATTTACAATGACATCTTTAATAAACACCATATGATTTAACCCAAATAAATCAATGGAGAGTTCATCTTTATCTGTTAACTTAAGCACATCTGTAATAAACATCTTCATACCAATTGGGATATTGCAAACCCCAATAAATTTCTTAAAGTTAGTATGACGATAAACGGCTTCAGTTACCATGCCCGCTGGATTGGTAAAGTTAATGATCCATGCATTAGGGCAAATTTCTTCAACATCCTTAATAATATCGAAAATAACAGGGATCGTGCGTAGCCCTTTAAATAACCCACCCGCGCCATTGGTTTCTTGTCCTAAATAGCCGTGACTTAACGGGATCGACTCATCAAGCTCTCTTGCTTTCAATTGACCCACCCGCAATTGTGTTGTGACAAAATCAGCATCTTTTAACGCTTCACGGCGATTAAGGGTTTTATAAACGGTTAAAGGAATACCCGCTTTTTTTACCATGCGTTGGCAAAGCTCAAAAATAATATCAAGCTTCTCTTTTCCTTCTTCTACATCCACTAGCCATAATTCAGTGATTGGTAATTCATGATAACGCTTAATAAAACCTTCTAACAATTCAGGCGTATAACTACTTCCACCACCAATGGTAACGATTTTTAATTTATGACTCATAAAATACTCCCATACAGCACAATAATGCTGTTATTTGTGTATTAATGGCGAAATTAAGACGTAAAGAGCCATGAAGAAAATAAGCTTATTTTCTTCTTTCTCTCTATTTCAAATAAAATCAATCTTTATTATTGATTAATTTTTTACGCTTAATAATGAATTAGTTTGTTTCTTTAATACTGCACAAATTTTTTCGATAACTATTTGGCGTCAATGATGTTATTTTCTTAAATGTCTTAATAAATAGACTTGGGCTACTATAGCCAGAATCAAAAGCAATATCGGTTATCGAATAATTTGTTATTTCTAACTGTTTTTTTGCAAAATTAATTCTAATATCATGAATAATTTGCATAGGCGTTTTATCGTAATAACGCCGTGTTGCCCGTGTTAAATACTCTTGTGATTTTCCTGATAGCATCACCATATTAACAATCGCATTTTCACCAAATTTTTGTTTGTCATGCATCTCGCTTACGGTGTCTCTTAGCCATAAAGGAATATCATCTTGTGTTCTATTTTCTCGATGGTGTCGTAATCTGTTCACCACATTAAAGGTGACAATTTCAATAAATTCATTAAATTCTGTATGGCGGAAATTTAATGAACTAATAACAGATTCAATATAAGAGAGAAACTCATTTTTTAATTCATAAACCTGTGAGGCAATAAAATAAGAAGGTAATAACGAGAGATAATGTTTATCAAAAAAAGCTTTACTGATCCCTACATTTAAAATACGTGTCGCACCAAAATCATAAAAACTCTGATGGTGAGAGCCAATGGGAATAAAAACAAAATCACCACGCTCTAATAAAACCTTTTTGCCATTTATCTCTTGATAATAACGTCCTGTTAAAACAATGGTGAATTCATAATAATCATGTTGATGCAGTCCACTGACACTTTCTGTTTTATTATAAATAAAGACATGAAAATTTTTGCCATTAAATAGCTGATCTTCATAGACCATGCGTATTTCGCTTTGTGCTCTCAATGACTCCACCACAGTATTCACCTTATTTTATCTTTTCATGCAACTCAATTAATTCTGTCACTAACTCTCTGGCTAACATTGATGTCATTAAATGATCTTGTGCATGGACTAAAACTAAACTGACTTTCGTTTTTCCGATACCTTGGTCATCACCAATTAAACGTGTCTGTATTTTATGAGCTTCATTTAAGGCTTCACGTGATTGCTCCATTAACTTTCTAGCACCCTCAAAATCACCTTCTTTGGCTTTTTTTAATGCACCATAAGCGACACTGCGTGCTTGGCCTGAATTAATGATAAGGCCCATGATTATCTCTTCAAATTCATCTTCTGTAGCACTGCTATCAACTGCATTTTCAATATCTAACATGGTATATCCTCTTTGACTCTAAGAAGTGCAGATAAACCTCTGCACTTCTTTTTCTATGACTTAAAATTTCAATGCATTGGCAATATCTTCTTCACTCTCCTCTTTCTCAATTTCAGTTTGTGCTTTGTTTGAGATGATGACGAAAGGAAGATAAATCAGTGTTGCTACACCCAAGTTAAACAGCGCTAATAACAGTGCTGCAATACTGCCGTTAGTATTAAAGAATGCACCTAACCCTGTTGGCATCGTCCATGGCGCTATATTTGTTACTGGTGGGATTATCCCTAAGTAATAAGCAGTCACAGTAATTGCAGCAAGAATAGGTTGAATAAGAATAAAAGGAATAAACATCACTGGATTCATAATCACAGGTAAACCAAAAATAATCGGCTCATTAATTTGGAATAAACCTGCTGGTAATGCCAGTTTAGCAACTTGGCGATGATCCGCACGACGGGATGCAATAAAGATTGCAATAATAAGCCCCAGTGTTGCCCCTGTACCGCCTAAGAAGATAAAGGAGTCTAACATCGGTTTCGCCCAGAGATGGAACGTTTTACCGGCTGCCAAAGCAGCTTCTACTGAACCGTATTCAGTATAAAGTGATACGTTTTCTAATGCCCACGGTGTCATAATGCCACTATCAAGTGCAGCAAGTGCCAGTGAACCATGAATACCAAAGAACCACAGTAGAGAGGTAAAAATAACGTATGCCCAACCTACAACAGAACCCATTGATGCTAATGGTGTTGAGATAGAATCTAAAATAATTTGATGGAAATTTGTTTCGTACGTCGCTAACCCCCACGAAATAATCCCCATAATTGATAAAATAATAAAACCAGGAATTAACGCAGAAAAAGAACGCGAAACAGAAGCGGGGACACTATCAGGTAATCGAATAACCCAATTACGACGCACAATAAAGGTAAACATTTCAGCCACAACAAGACCAATAATGATCCCTGAAATAATATTTGCCCCACCTAGCCAATTAGCGCCAACAGCATAAGCCCCAGCTGCATTGTAAGGTGTTACCGTCATAAAGGCAGCAATAGAGAGTAAGCCTGCTGCAATTGGATCAACTTTTCGCTCTTCTGCCAATGCCATTCCGATAAAGAACGGCGCCATCAACGACATTATACCTAATGTACCGTTATAGACATTCCCCCCAATAGCTTTAAACCCATTGAGTGTTTCTATTGTTGACGCATCAAGGCGGATACCTAGAGAATAAAAAAAGGAGCCATCACCAAAACTAAGAAAAACGTTATTGATAAGTACAAACATTGCCCCTGCAAGGGTTAACGGCATTAAACGAATAAAGCCATTTTTAATCGCATTAACGTGAGGTTGCTTTCCAATTTTAACCGCAAAAGGAAGGAGTACCTTTTCAAGTGAACCAATGAACTTACTCATAGAAAAATACCCTTTAAATGCCGCTAATTACTCGGCTTGCTGAAAAATTCGCTCTTTGACTGGAATAAAAAATTTAAATAATAAAAAAATAAAATTAATTTGTTGTTGCAGATGCTTTTTTAATAGAGGCGACAGCGGCTTTTAACACGCCTAAGCCATCTACTTTTCCATATAACAGAGAATCGATCACTTCGACCGGTTTATTCGGGAGTAATTTTTGGATATCAGGTAACATCCAGCTAATTTGTGGACCCAGCAAAATCAGATCCGCATCCTGCCCTTTTTGTGCAGCTAAAGTTTCAGGAAAAGCTTCAATGACCACAGGCACATCATATTTTTCTGCTTGTGCTCGCATTTTGGTCACGAGAAGGGATGTTGACATGCCAGCAGAACAAAATAAGTAAATATATTTTTTTTGCATAAAACCCTCTTGAATTGGCAACGATTTACCCTAGAGATAACAAGGTTTTCTCTTGTGCATTCATTACTGTGTCAGTACAGAAACCAAAGTAAGATTAAAATAAGGATTGTTTCTGCTTGAATGAAGTATACGCAATGATACTAACTAACGATATTTCTTATAGGTTAAGAATTGTCTCTCCTTGACCTGCTCTTTTGACACTCTTCACAAATTGAGCAAATAATCTTAAGAGTTCTTTCACGTCACAAAATTTGTTCTTTATTTTCCTTTAATGATCTCTCGCAAAATTTCGCCATTTTAGTCAAGTTAACCCTTTATTATTATGAGAATGTGAATTAGTATCATTACTCTTTATACTTTTGATGGTATTATCATCTTCTTTGTGGATCGACATTTAAGCCACTGCTGTAAAGATCCGTCTTATTTCGTGTTGCAACAATATGGGAAAGAGAATGTTTAAAAAGTCATTAAGCCCACTGTTTTTACTGCTTTCTTCACTTGTTATCGCTGGTTGTGATAACGCTCAAGACACATCAACAGCACAATCAGAAGAGAAACAAACTCTCACGATTGAACATTTTCAAGGGACAACTGAAATTCCAGCTCACCCACAGAAAGTGGTTGTGATGAATATGGAAACCCTTGATATTATTGATGCATTAGGTGCTCCTATTGTTGGTCTGCCACAAACCAATGTTCATTTACCTAAATTCTTAGAAAAATACACCAACCCAAACGACTACATCAATGAAGGTGCGTTATTCGAGCCAAACTATGAAAAGCTCAGCACAACAGCGCCTGATTTAATTTTAAGTGGTAGCCGTGCTCGCGATGCGTATGCGAAATTAAGTGAAATTGCGCCTGCAATTTCAATGGATATCGACCCTAAACGTTTTGTCGAAAGCCTTGCTGAACGTACAACAACATTAGGTCAAATTTTTGGCAAAGAAGAACAAGCCAAAAAATTATTGGCTGATTTCAATAGTAAAATTGATACTGTAAAAGCCAAAACACCGGATGCTGGCAAAGCGATGGTTGTGCTAGTTAGTGGTGGTAAAATTTCAGCATATGGCCCAGGCTCTCGCTTTGGCTTTATCTATGACGTATTAGGTTTTGAACCTGCTTATGTTTTTGATAGCCCAGGTTCACACGGCAACATCGTCAACTCTGAATTACTGTTAAAACTTAACCCAGATTGGATGTTTGTTATTGACCGTGACGCTGCGATTGGTCGTGAAGATTCACAACCTGCGCAACAAGTCCTTGATAATGCGCTGGTAAGAAAAGTAAATGCTTGGAATAAAGACCAAGTTATCTATCTTGATGCAAGCTCTATTTATATTTCCGGTGGGATCCAAACTTACTCTCGCTTAATGGATACTATCAATCAAGCACTGGATCAAAAAAAATAAAGTAACTGAATGAAAACGTTCCATTTATCATTGGGGATAGGACTTGTTGCTATCCTCTCAATGATCAGTCTATTTGTCGGCGCAGGAGATATTACTCCTGCTTCGCTTTTTTCTGATCCCGATATGCGCGATATCTTTTTTATCAGCCGTGTTCCAAGAACCCTATCATTATTGCTCGCCGGTGGTGCCATTAGTGTTGCAGGCTTAATTATGCAACTACTAACCCAAAATCGTTTTGTCGAACCCTCTCTTGCGGGAACCACTCAATCGGCAAGTCTTGGATTATTAGTCGTTATGTTGCTCTTTCCAGCAGCTGGCATCTTTACCAAAATGTTGGTAGCGACCGTTTTCGCCCTTCTTGGTACTTTGTTATTTATGCTGCTTCTGCAAAGGATCACATTAAAAACGACACTAATAGTGCCTTTAGTGGGGATTATGCTTAGCGCTGTTATCGGTGCGTTGACTATCTTCTTAGCTGTTTATTTCGATTTATTGCAATCTTTAGATGCATGGACAAGTGGCGATTTTTCAAGTGTATTACAAGGCCGCTATGAACTCTTATGGCTTGTTGGTGTGCTTGCGTTAATGGCATGTTGGGTTGCTGATAGCTTTACTGTGGCTGGTATGGGACGTGAATTCTCCATTAATGTGGGACTTAATTACCGCAAGGTGATGATCATTGGATTATCCATTATCGCACTGATTAGTGGTGTGGTTGTGTCTGTTGTTGGTGCCTTACCTTTCCTTGGCTTAATTGTACCTAATCTAGTGAGCTTAGTGATGGGTGATAATATTCGTAAAACCATTCCATGGGTTTGCTTGAGTGGTGGTGCGATTGTTTTATTGTGTGATGTATTAGGCCGACTTATTCGCTACCCGTTTGAAATTCCTGCCAGTGTTATTTTAGGCGCTGTGGGTGCCGTCATTTTCCTTTTTTTACTACTAAAGCAGCAACGTTATGCAAAAAGTTAATTCATCCATAATTAGCAAATGTACTGGCGCTGCCGAACATAAGAAAATGCGCCTTTCACCCATGTCTCGTATCTGGTTATTATTAGGGGCATCGTTATTATCTATTGTGTTATTTATGACGATAAACCTAAACGGCAATATTTCTTATATTCTGACTCATCGTGCCTACATTATTCTCACCATGATTGTGGTGGCATTTGCAGCTGGTGTTTCGACTATCCTGTTTCAAACCATTGCCAACAACCGTATTTTGACTCCTTCATTAATGGGTTTAGAAGCGCTGTTTGTGTTACTACAAACCGTGTTTGTCTTTTTTGAAGGCGATATGCCTGCATCATGGATGTTGAACTTATCAAAATTCTTTTTAGAATCAACATTATTGGTGCTATTTTCGGTTGTACTTTATCGTTGGTTGTTTAGCTCCGTACGTTTTAACATCAATTTAGTCCTGATGATTGGGATTATCTTAGGTACGTTATTTCGTAGTTCAGCCACACTATTGCAACGTTTAATGGATCCTAATGAGTTCTCCATTTTACAGGGTCGCATGTTTGCCACCTTTACCCGAGCAACGCCTGACCTTATCTTTTGCGCTTTAGCCATTATCGTTGTCGTCGGTATCTTACTTTGGCGGATGCGCTATAGCTTCGATGTAATGGCATTAGGCCAAGCGAATGCGATTAACCTTGGCATTAATTACCGCAAGCAAACCACTTATATCTTATTACTGATTTCTGTTTTAGTCGCTGTTTCGACCGCTTTAGTCGGCCCATTAACCTTCTTAGGTTTAATTGTCGCTAACCTTGCTTACCATATCAGTGGTAGTAGTCAGCACCGTTTCTTAATGCCTGTTGCCTTTTTACTGGGTACTATCGCCTTAATTGGTGGGCAACTCGTTTTAGAATATGGTTTAAAAATGACAGGAACACTTTCTGTTGTGATTGAGTTTGTCGGTGGGATGTTCTTTATCTATTTGGTGTTAAGAAGACTTTAATATGATTGAAATCAGCAAGATATCAAAGCATTATCAAGATATAACCGTTCTCGATAATATTACAACAACAATTCAACGTGGCGGAATTACTTCGATTATTGGTCCTAATGGTGCAGGTAAATCCACACTGCTTTCTGTTATTGGCCGTTTATTAATTCCTGAAAGTGGCATGGTCAGTGTTAACGGCATGGATGTTGCGGCAACAGATAGTGATGTGCTGGCAAAAAACCTCTCAATACTGCGCCAAGAAAACCAATTCGTCAGCCGTTTAACCGTAGAAGAATTAGTTGGATTTGGGCGTTATCCTTACAGCAAAGGCCGTTTAACGCTCGAGGATAAAAAAGTGATTGATGAGTCATTAGCTTTTTTAAATCTAACTGAATTTCGTCACCGCTATCTAGATGAATTATCGGGTGGGCAACGTCAACGTACCTATGTTGCGATGGTACTATGCCAAGATACAGAATATGTCATGCTTGATGAGCCACTGAATAATCTTGATATGAAACATGCGGTAATAATGATGAAACTTCTGCGAAAAGCTGCAGATGAATTAGGGAAAACTATTATTATCGTTATTCATGATATCAATTTTGCCTCTGTTTACTCTGACTATATTTTAGCCATGCGTAATGGACAACTGTATTATCACGGCTCACCTAAAGAGATCATGAAAGCAGATATTATCGAAGATATTTTCGACACACCCGTTGACGTTAAAGAGATCGATAATAAGCTAATTGCTATGTATTACTAATTCTATTTAGCCCAATTATCATCAATAAAAAGCATGTTGTTCCCTTAACAATATGCTTTTTTATTGCCTCCTCCCTTGCTGAAGTAACTCAGAATCAATATCTTCAAAAATAGATTGCCACTCATCGTCATCAATATCCATTAGCCCAAAATAACGCAGTAAAAAAGTGCCTTCTGTCGCCAAAAAAGCCAGCCTTGCTCGTTTTCCAGCCTCTGTTGTTGTATCTAACCCAGCTAATCGCTGTTGATACCACTCTTTTGTACTTTGCAGATATTCTGGTGTTTGTAGCAATGCTGCCATTAAACTCGCCCCTTTAGCAAAAGAGATTTGATCATGTTCCAGCGTTGCATGAATATGTGCAGTAACACGATTTTCAGGTGAATTGTCATTTTCAATCACCTCTTTAAATTTCGTTTCATAGCACTCTTCCCAGCGCTCAAACATTGCATCAATCATTGCCTCTTTACTACTAAAACAGTATTGAACTCCCCCTTTTGATATTCCCATTTTTTTCGCCACCGTATCAATGGTTAATGCCGCAGCACCTTGCTCCATTACAATGTCGAAGATAACTTCTAACAGTTTTTCTCTATCAATAGTTCTTTGACGCCCCATAAAAAAACCTCTTTTAAATACGGTCGTATGGATTTATATTATAGCCGCTAGTAAAAATAATACACATAAAAATAACTGAGATTTCTATGATAAAAGATTATAAACGTTGGATAGTATTACTTTTGGTATCTAGCATGCTGTTTCTCATTGTTGTTGATGTAACCGTGCTTTATACCGCATTGCCACGTTTAACTCATGATTTAAACGCAAGTGCTTCAGAAAAACTTTGGATAATGAATGCTTATCCATTAATTGTTGCTGGATTATTACCCGCAGCAGGTATGCTGACCGATAGAATTGGTCATAAAACGCTGTTTATCTGTGGTCTTCCTCTTTTTGCAATTGCCTCTCTATGTGCTGCTTTCTCACCGACAGCAACCACTTTAATTGCTTCCCGAGGTTTTTTAGCCGTGGGTGCTGCAATGAGTATGCCTGCAACACTATCAATAGTTCGCCAAGTTTTTAGCGACCCACAAGAGCGAGCTATTGCGATTGGCATTTGGTCTGCGGTTGCTTCTGGCGGAGCGGCTTTAGGCCCTTTAATTGGTGGCATGTTGCTTGAACATTTTTGGTGGGGCTCTGTCTTTTTAATTAACGTCCCTATTGTGCTGATTGTCTTGCCGTTCTCTATTTGGCTTATTCCTACATTTGCAGGACATGGTCGCCATAAAATCGATTATTTAAGCTCAGTACTTATCTTAATTGGTTTGATCAGTGCCATTTATGCCTTAAAAGAGATAGGAAAACCTTATACACAGTGGGATGAAGCTACTATTGCCACCATTATTGCCATCGTTTTCCTCACCCTATTTACTCTACGCCAACGTAAACAGGCTCATCCGATGATTGACTTTAGGTTATTTAAAAACCGCTTTTTTAGTATCGGTATTTTAATGGCCATACTTTCAATGGTAATTATTGTTGGGATTGAACTACTACTCAGTCAGCGCTTACAGCTTGTTGCTGGTTTTACTCCTTTAAATGCGGCATTAGCCATATTACCTATTCCAATTGGCTCTGTGTTGGCATCCCCTTTAGCGGGCTATTTTTTAACACGGCTAGGTGAAGTTCGCCTGATCATCAGTGGATTTCTACTCACTTTAGTGGGAAATCTATGGTTAATTGCTATTTATCAAACAACATCTCCAATAGTATTAATTGGTAGCTTATTCTTAATCGGCTTTGGTTTAGGTATTATTTTTACCACGGCATCTACATCAATTATGTTAAGTGTCGCAGATAGGCAAGCGGGAATGGCGGCCTCAATTGAAGATGTAGCTTATGAGCTGGGCAGTGTGATTGGTGTGACATTTATGGGCAGTTTGATGAGTACGGTGTATACCTTAAAACTGATATTACCTGACTCATTAGCTATCAACGATGCAGCTTATGACAGTTTAGACGAAGCCCTGATTGTGGCAGAAAAATTACCCATTGATATGGCTTCTCTTGTGATATCTCAAGCAAATTTAGCCTTTGAAAATGCCTTTTTTGTGGTATTAGTTACTACCGCAATTATTACAACACTTAGTTTGATTTTTTTACCTTATTGCTTACGCCATTCTGTTAGGAAAACCATCGTTTAATAGAGTGGACATATTATGCAAAAACGCACTTATTAATAAGTGCGTTTTTATCATAATTATCTGATACATACATTAACTAAAACCTATCGATATCCAGCGCATCCATACTAAAATGAGAAGGCGATTGCCCCATCTGTTTTTTGAACATTGTCGAGAATGAACCAGCACTGTTATAACCCAAGTCAAAGGCAATTTCAGTAATACCGCGTCCAGATAAGATTTGTGTTAATGAATTCAATAAGCAGACTTGTTGTCGCCATTGTGAAAACGACATTCCTGTTTGTTGGCGGAAAAAACGGCTAAAAGAGCGCTCACTTTTATGTAATCTATCTGCCCACTGTTGCGGTAAAGAATCTATTTTCGGGTTACGAATAAAATCACGACATAATTTAGCTAATTTACTATCTTGTGGAATAGGCGCAAAAAATGGTAACGGTTTTGCTTTCGCTAATTCGCATAAGATTAACTGCATTAAAAGGCCATCTCGCCCTTTTTTATCATATTCTGCAGGCACATCTACAGCTTCAAGCAATAGTTGACGAAAAAGAGGAGAAACACTAACTACTTCACATTGTTTGCTATGGCGAGGTGCGGCGGAAGGCTCGATATACAAGCTTCTAGTACTCACATCTAACATACGAGTTTCATGCCCAGTTTCTGGTGGGATCCACACACCACAAGATGGTGGAATAACCCACTCACCATCATCTGTACTCACTTCAATTAATCCCGTAGCAGGGTATAAAAATTGCGCTCGACGATGTTGGTGTGTTTCTAGCAACGTATTGGGCAAATAGTCTGTACCCAGCGCAATAACATCTCGGTCAAGTGAATCAACGCTTTTTAGCGGTACATTTCTCACTCTTTTGGCCACTCTCTTTTTATTTTCGTCCTTTTTAATATAGCAGTTCTCACGCACTCTACACACTGGCAAATAATGAGCTATATAATTAAAATCGCTATATATTTAAATAAATAATGAAAGTGTATTATGTGAAATTTCAACCTTCTTGATATCTATTTTACAAACCCTATTAACAATCAAAAAACGAGCCCTTAACACCCTTAGTAAATAGGCTGAAATTCAAATGTCATTGTCTGGTTTTAGAATGTTGGCAAAAGATTAATCAACTACTATCCCTCTCGCAGATGTTATTTCGAGCATGCTGCACTTATCTATGCATTCAATAATAATGCAGCGGATACCAGACATTCCCTTTATTCATAGCCTAGAAAAATCACGCATATTCTTTATATCAAGTATCGGGTATATCAGGATCCGCCTATTATGTTTAAGGTAGAGTTCATTATGAGCAATCAGTCCGATCACGATAGTGATACAAAGAGCATTCTCAACGATGTTAGCCGCCGTCACTTTATTCAAGCGAGTTCAGCATTAGTTACCCTTCCTTTTCTCGCATCAAACTCTTTTGCTGCGACAACAGATAACGCTATTCCCGTAAAACCAATAACAACTGAAGATGGTGAACGCGTTGTTTCAACTTGCAGTAGCTTTGACTGTGGCGGTAAATGCGATATTCGTGCCCACGTGAAAGATGGCAAAGTCACCCGTATTAGCACACGTCCCGATGCTGATCTAGATGAAGAGATGCCTATTATGCGTGCCTGTGTTCGAGGTCGCGGTTATCGAAAATTTGTCTATCATCCAGACCGTTTAAAATACCCAATGAAACGCGTTGGTAAACGTGGCGAAGGCAAATTTGAACGTATCACTTGGGAAGAAGCGACCACTCTTATTGCACAAAATATGCAGCGTATTAATCAGCAATATGGCCCTGCATCTCGTTTTGTCAGCTTAAGTACGGGTGTCACGGGTGGTATTTTCTCTGGTGCGAATATGTTACGTCGCCTGTTTAATATCACAGGCGGTTTTCTGGAAAACTATCACTCCGTTAGTAATGGCAATACGCTAGCTGTCACCCCTTACACTTATGGAACAGCTGCCAGTGGCAGTACGCTAGACACCTTAGAAAATACACCACTGGTGATTTTATGGGGTCATAATCCCAATGAAACCATTTTTGGTCATTCAAACCATTTCTTTCAAAAAATGAAGAAAAACGGTACTAAATTTATTGTTGTTGACCCTCGTTACTCTGATACCGCCTCTTCTTTGGCGGATCAATGGATCCCATTACTACCAACAACAGATAACGCCATGATGGATGCAATGATGTATGTCATCGTAAGCGAAAATCTGCATGACCAAGCTTTTATTGATAAATACACAGTTGGCTTTGATGAGCATCAAATGCCTGAAGGGGTGGGTGAAAATGAATCTTTAGTTGCCTATTTAATGGGTAAAAAAGATGGCATTAAGAAAACCCCTGAATGGGCCGAAACCATCACTAAAGTACCAGCAGATACTATTAAACAATTGGCTCGCGAATATGCATCCACAAAACCAGCCGCATTGATGCAAGGTTGGGGGCCTCAGCGCCATATTTGTGGTGAACGGACGGCACGCGGTGCAACATTACTTGCAACTATCACTGGAAATGTGGGTGTTCGTGGTGGTTGGGCTGCTGGCTATGGTATGGCTTTAAACTCTGAGTTGCGCAAAACCATCGCAGGGCCAAGCCTATTAACTAACCCCGTAAAAGCAAAAATTAATATCACCAACTGGGTACAAGCCTGTGAAGATAAAAATTTAGTCACACCACAAAATGGGTTACTGAATGCAGAGAAACTTGATACTGAAATCAAGATGATTTTCTCAATGGCGGGTAACTACATGACGAACCAAAATACTGACATTCTTCATGCTGCTAAAGTGCTTGAAGATGAATCAAAAGTAGAGTTTATCGTCTGTAGTGATCTGTATCTGACACCAAGTGCAAAATATGCCGATATTTTACTACCAGAAACCAGTTTCTTAGAACGCTGGAATATCGGTGGTACATGGAGTTATGGCGACTACATTATTCTTTCTGAAAAAGTGATTGAGCCTGAATTTGAACGTCGTACTGACTACGATTGGTTACGTGAAGTTGCAGATAAATTAGGTGTGGGTGAACAATTTAGCGAAGGGAAAAAAACTGACCGCGATTGGATTGAATATTTAGTCAATGACGCAAGTGTTAAGCGTCCTGAAGATGGCATTCCAACCTTTAAAGAACTATTGGTTAAACGTCGTCATTTATTAAAACATCGTCCACACACTCAAAATGTGGCGTTTGAGAAAAATATTCAAGATATTAAGAATAACCCATTTCCAACACCATCCGGCAAAATTGAGATTTTCTCTAAACGCTTATATGACATGAATAATGTCGATATCCCTGCGCTTTCTCATTATGTGCCTGCCATTGAAGGCCCTGAAGATACGTTGACGGATAAATTCCCGCTACAACTTATCACATGGAAAGGACGTAACCGCGCTAACTCAACACAATTTGCCAATCCTTGGTTACAAGAAGTTCAGCGCCAAGAACTCTGGATTAACCCATTAGATGCCCAGGACAGAAACATTAAAGAGGGCGAAAAAGTCAAAGTGTATAACGATCGTGGGGTAACGATGGTTCCCGTCAAATTAACACAACGAATTATGCCTGGAGTCGTGGCCTTGCAAGCAGGAGCTTGGTGGCAACCTGATGCGAAAGGCATAGATCAAGGTGGATGTGCCAACGTATTAACATCATCTCGTAGCACCGCAATGGCACACGGCAATGCTCACCAAACATTATTGGTCGAGGTAACAAAAGCATGAGTAAATTTATCGTTTATCCCGCGGTGAGCAGCAAACAGTTAGGATTTTATATCGACAGCGCTCGCTGTTCAGGTTGTAAGGCGTGTCAGGTTGCGTGTAAAGATAAAAACAACCTTGATGTCGGACGTAAATTTCGCCGTGTCTATGAAATCACAGGCGGTGGTTATACTCGTAATCCGAAAGGCGCGCTGGTCAATAATGTCTTTGCTTACACCTTATCTATCTCTTGTAACCATTGTGACGATCCAATTTGCGTTAAAAACTGCCCAACAACGGCAATGCATAAGCGTGAAGGCGACGGCATTGTCATGGTAGATACGGACAAATGTGTCGGTTGTGGTGCTTGTGCGTGGTCTTGCCCTTATGGTGCGCCACAGATGAACCCAGAAACCAAACAGATGTCAAAATGCGATTTTTGTATCGATTTACAGCAAAAAGGTGAACAGCCAGTTTGTGTCGCTACTTGTCCGCTAGGTGCGATCCAATTTGGCCCTATTGATGAACTACGTGAACACTATGGCGATTTAGATTATGTCACGGGTTTACCTTCCCCTGAAATAACGCATCCCAACCTTGTTATTAACCCACATCAGGGTGCAAACAATGACGAAATTAATAATAAGGGAGAAAGAAAATGAATGAATGGTCATTATTAATCTTCACATTTATGATGAATGCGACCATTGGTCTTGCACTAACAACAGGGCTTTTTGCTCGTCGCCTTTCTCATTATCTCAATGCAGAAAGCTACTATCGCTTTATGCTATTAGCCTTATTTGTTATTTGTGGATTGGCGGGTTTAGGCTCTATCGCTTCAATCACTCACTTAGGTGTGCCATTAAATGCTCCTAATGCCATTAGAAATATTTTTTCTGCTTGGTTAAGTCGTGAAGTCGCCGTCACTGCTATTTTTGTCGGCTGCCTAGGATTAACCTTTTTATGGCTCTGGCGCACTCGCAAACTCTCAATGCTGTTATTAAGTACCAGTATTCTGATTGGGCTATTTGATATTTATTGTATGGCATCGATTTATCGACATACCTCTATTTTGACATGGATGGATCTCAATACCTATGTGATGTTTTTTGGCGCCATGTTCACGCTAGGTGCTACTATCTTCTTCTTGTTGATCAAAATATTACAACGTATAGGAAGTAAATTAAGTATAGAAATACCTCAAGACTCTTTCCCAATGTGCTGGAAATGGCAATTATGGGGAATAATGGCATTTAGCTTAATCGGTCGATTATTGTATCAACCTTTTTATGAGCAATATTTAACTAGCACACTCTATAGCCAAAAATCGGTGACATTCCCGTTATCGCCTATTCAAGTGTATTACTCCATTGGTTCGTTACGTACTACCTGTTGGATCTTAGCAATCTTTGCAGTATTGGCTTGTGGCTATAGTTTAGTGAAATTCCTAGCCCCTAAAAATCAAGGTAAATCAACTGAGTCTATCTTTGCGTTTGGCTGTGTGATCGCAATTATCGCTGACTTTATGTTGCGCTATGTTTTCTACTCAATTCACTAGTAGTCATTGAGCAAGGCATTTAAATAATAAAAAAACAAACCTCATTAATTGGGGTTTGTTTAAGGAAGTATCAAAAATTATGAGCAGGCTCTCTTATTATGCGGCTGCATTTAATTTATTGGGAATTTGTTATTTATTCCCACCTGATGATGACACCAATAAAACTGCACTCAACTTTTTTAAAACTGGGGATTTTGCAGCGCAGTGGCCTTGTAAAATTGAAAGCGGTCTGTGTGAACGTTTAATTAATTCCGTTTCTATCGATACAGAGCAATTAAAAATCCAATGGCAAAATCTTTTTGTTGGCCCTAATGCTTTACCGGCTCCTCCTTGGGGGTCAACCTATTTAGATCCTGAAGGTTTATTACAAGGGGATTCTACCCTTGCACTAAGTGAGTTTTTAAAACGGGAACGTTTAAAAGTAAATACGCCTTTTCCAGAGCCTGTTGATCATATCGGTTTGATGCTATTTCAAGCTGCGGTATTAGCATCAGAAAAAAGAGAAGACGCGGTTAATGAATTACTTTCCCTTCATTTGACTACATGGCTACCTCACTATTTAAATAAATTAAAAATGAGTGGATATAGCCAATTTTATAGCACATTAACAGAACTGGTAACCATCACGGTGAACGCATTCAGAAAATAGAAATTTATTAACAACTAATCATCCTAACATAATTATTTAAGGTAATTTGGACCACGCACCCAGATTACCTTTTTTCGTTTAGGACATTCTTTTTTAAAATTATTATGATTTTAACCCTAAGCGTTTTGTTAAACGACGTAAGTTAGCCGGATCAAGGGATAATTCTCGTGCAGTTGCCGCCCAATTTTGGTTATTCCGCAGTAATGCTTGTTTAATTAAATCTCGTTGAAACTCATCCGTTGCGTCTTTTAAATTTTTTTCCTCAGAAGGTAACGATTGTGATATTGGATGAGTTAGATTTTCTGTACCTAAAGCAAAATGACTGACTTGTAAAATAAGGCTGTCTGTCTTATTCCCTGCCCTCGCTAATACGATTGCTCGATGAATGGTATGTTCTAATTCACGTACATTACCCGGCCAAGAATAATGCAATAAATAAAGGCGTAATTCAGGGCTAATAATCACTTGAGTAAGATTAAAGCGCTGACGATATTGCTCGCAGAAATACCCCACTAATAGCAAAATATCTTCGTCTCGCTCTCGTAATGGCGGAACATGCAGAGGAAAGATACTTAAACGATGGAAAAGATCGGCACGGAAATTTCCCGCTAATACTTCCTCCCATAAATCACGATTCGTTGCTGCTAATACACGTACATTAACGCGTAAATTACGATCGTCACCAATTCGTTGAATATCACCATATTGTAAGACACGCAATAATTTGGCTTGGAGTGATAATGATAATTCTCCTATTTCATCAAGGAATAACGTTCCATTATCCGCCATTTCAAATTTACCACTACGATGGCTAATTGCGCCGGTAAAAGCCCCTTTCACATGCCCAAATAATTCACTCTCTGCCACACTCTCAGGAAGCGCAGCACAATTTAAATAGACTAACGGATTATCTGCACGATTAGACATTTCATGAATAGCTTTAACCACCAGCTCTTTACCCGTTCCCGTTTCGCCACTCACTAAAATATTCATATCTGCGGGTGCAACAATTTCTATCTCTTTTTTTAGTTGCATCATCGAAGGCGATAAACCAATAATTTCTGTTTTTACTGTGGGCTTAAACGTATTGGTTGGTGTAAATAACATATTTTGATTTTCGAGTTGTTCAATCAATAACGCATTATTTAATGCACCAGAAGTTAATGCCGCAATTAAACGAAGCTCTTCATCACTGAAAGTATCAAACTGATGAGGGTCCATTCCATCAAGTGTTAAAGTACCAATTAAATCTTGTCCTGCAAATAACGGTAACCCCACACAAGCATGAACTTTTAAATGCTCTCTATCTGGAATAAGGCCATCATAAGGATCGGGTAAATCACTGTCCGCTGGAAAACGCACCACATCCCCTGCTCGCGCTATAGTTTCGAGACGAGGATGCCCTTCTAGTAAAAAACGACGCCCTAAGACATCAGGCACAAGGCCATCTATGGCTAATGGAATAAACTGGTAAGGCTCATAGCGAAGCAATGCTGCGGCATCGCAATTTAGCACCTGCCGAAGTGTGGTCACCAGTCGCTGAAATCTATCTTGGTGACCAACATCTTTTTGTAATTCAATGGCAATTTTAGCCAACACATCAACAGAAAAGCCCATAAAAACACCTCATAGTCATTATGACCGTTATTATGGTCATTTTGACATGATAAAGATAGTCATATTGACAATATATAAATAGTCACAAAAATAAAAATCGTTTTAAAACAATAAGATAAAAATTGGCACGCTTCTTGATTATATCAATACATATCCCTATGAAAAGATTAATGAGAAGGAACAATACAAAATGGCTATTCATGTTAAAAATAATGTTAATTGGGTTGGGCAACGTGACTGGGAAGTTCGTGATTTTCATGGCACTGAATACAAAACATTATTAGGTAGTAGCTATAACAGCTACCTAATACGTGAAGAGAAAAATGTGCTTATTGATACCGTTGACCATAAATTCAGTCGTGAATTTGTACAAAATTTACGAACACAAATTAATCTAGAAGAGATTGATTACATTATTATTAATCATGCAGAAGAAGATCACGCAGGTGCATTAACTGAGCTGATGTCCTTTATTCCTAATACCCCGATTTATTGCACAGCAAACGCCATTGATTCAATCAATGGACATCATCATCACCCTGAATGGAATTTTAATATCGTCAAAACAGGCGATAGCCTAGATATTGGTAATGGCAAGCAACTCATTTTTGTTGAAACGCCAATGCTACATTGGCCTGACAGCATGATGACCTATTTAACTGGTGATGCGATTTTATTTAGTAATGATGCCTTTGGCCAGCACTATTGTGATGAACGGTTGTTTAACGATGAAGTTGATCAAACAGAATTATTTGAACAATGCCAACGTTATTACGCCAATATTTTGACGCCATTTAGCCGCCTTGTAACACCGAAAATTAATGAAATTTTAGGCTTTAATTTACCTGTCGATATGATTGCTACGTCTCACGGTGTGGTATGGCGTGATAATCCAACACAAATTGTTGAATTATATCTAAAATGGGCTGCCGATTATCAAGAAGATCGTATTACTATTTTCTATGACACCATGTCTAACAATACCCGCATGATGGCAGATGCCATTGCACAAGGTATCAATGAAATTGACCCTAATGTGTTTGTAAAAAGCTATAACGTCGCCAAAAGTGACAAAAATGACATTATCACTAGTGCGTTTCGTTCTAAGGGCGTGCTTGTTGGTTCATCAACAATGAATAATGTCATGATGCCAAAAATTGCCGCCATGCTTGAAGAAATGACAGGCTTACGTTTTCGTAATAAAAAAGCAGCTGCTTTCGGAAGTTATGGCTGGAATGGTGGCGCGGTTGACCGCATTCAAACTCGTTTAATGGACGCTGGATTTGACACCGCACTAGCACTAAAAACTAAATGGCGCCCAGATATGCAAGCACAAGAAATTTGTCGTGAATATGGACGTGAACTTGCACGCCAATGGGCTTTAGCGCCACTTCCTGCAACTCAACCTTGTTGTACAACCTCATCACAACCTGAAGCTATCACAGATGTTGAAGCAATCGACTTAGGCCCACGTATGCAATGCAGTGTATGCCAATGGATTTACGATCCGGCAGTAGGTGAACCAATTCAAAACGTTCAACCTAATACACCATGGAGCGAAGTCCCTGATAACTTCTTATGCCCTGAATGCTCATTAGGAAAAGATGTCTTTGATGCACTTGCAAAGGAGGCAAAATGAGTACAGACCTGCTCAATAGTGGGATTGTCATTATTGGCGCGGGCTTTGCTGCGCGCCAATTAGTCAAAAATATTCGCAAATTTAATGCAGATCTTCCCATTACCTTAATTGCATCAGACAGTATTGATGAATATAACAAGCCAGATTTAAGCCATGTTATTAGCCAAGCTCAATGTGCAAATGATTTAACCAAACAAACAGCCCAAGAGTTTGCACAACAGTATCAACTCGCGATCCATCCATATACGCAAATTGTCGATATTAATACGGATGAAAAACGGATCCAGAGTGCCAAAGGTGAACAATGGCATTACGATAAATTGGTATTAGCCACTGGAGCGAAAACTTATTGTCCTGCTATTTCAGGCCATGAGTTAATGTTTACGCTTAATAGTCAACAAGAGTACCGAGCTTATGAAGCACAAATTCGCCAAGCTAAACGTATATTAATTTTAGGGGCAGGATTAATTGGTACTGAATTAGCCATGGATTTTAGTCGAGCAAACAAAGAAGTGATCCTTGCTGATATTTCAGGGCAATTATTATCTTCTCTGATCCCTTCCGATCTCAGTGGTCGCTTACAATCAAGCCTTACTGAAATTGGTGTACGCTTAATGCTGAAATCACCATTACAGTCATTAACACAAACCGATAACGGTATTTTAGCGACATTTAATCAACATCATCAATTAACAGTTGATTGCGTTATTGCTGCTACAGGACTCGCACCCAATATGGAATTAGCTCACCTTGCGGGTTTACATACCGACCGTGGGATCATGGTAAATGAATATCTGCAAAGCAGTAATAGTGATATTTATGCCTTAGGTGATTGTGCACAAATTAACGGTAATTTATTACCATTTTTACAGCCAATACAATTAAGTGCGATGCATTTAGCCAAATCACTTGTAGGTGAAAATAATGCACCGCTGAATTTACCACCAATGATTATTCGGGTGAAAACGCCGCTAATGCCTCTACATCTTGCCGGTGAAACCGCACGTAATGACTTAACGTGGAATATTAATACAACACAATCTGGTGTTATCGCTAAAGGTTTTGATGAGAATGACGTATTACGTGCCTTTGTGGTTACAGAAGAACAGGTAAAAGAAGCTTTTGCTTTATTACGAGCACTGTCCGCTTAATTTAAATAACATACGAGATACCGATATGAATTTACGTGATAAAACTCTCGGTCAACTAGCCCTGTCTATTTCAGGTGCCAGTGCTATTTTTCGTCAATATAACCTCGACTTTTGCTGTGGAGGTAAACGTACATTAAGTAAATCTGCAGAGAAAGCCGGATTAAACATTGATGAAATTGAAAATAAATTACTCGCACTTTCACAACAACCATTAGAAAAAGATTGGCGACAAACGCCATTAAGTGAAATTATTGATTTTATTATTGTTCGCTACCACGACAAACACAGAACACAATTACCGGAGCTTATTCTACAAGCAGAAAAAGTAGAACGCGTTCATGAAGCAAAACCGACTGTCCCTAAAGGGTTAGCTCGCCAATTAACACTATTATTAGATGAGCTAACAAGCCATATGATGAAAGAAGAGCGTATTCTTTTTCCTATGATAAAAAATGGTTTAGGAAGCCAAGCTGGAGCTCCCATTAGTGTTATGGAACACGAACATGATGATGCGGGTGAAATTGTTGAAGTGATTAAATTTATTACCAAAAATGTCACACCACCACCTGAAGCCTGTACCACATGGCGAGTACTTTATAATGGCATTAATGAGTTTATCGACGATTTAATGAATCATATTAGCTTAGAAAATAATTTATTATTTCCAAGAGCATTATCGGGCGAGTAATTGCTTAATCTTGATAGGCAGGGGATTTTGTTATCCCCTGTTATTTTATTCTTATTGAAGTTAATAAAATCTACCGCTCGCCTTGAGTATCTATCAACAAACGCTGGTTTATATATTCGATAGTCTCGTCTATCGTCATAATATTATTAACGACATTAGTAATGCCTTGCCCGATAATAATTTCGGCTTGGCGTAAATTAAATAACTTACCATTAGGCACCGAAGATTCTCGTATTCCCTTATTAATTTCTTGATAAGCCAATGTCATCCATGGATAACGATGGCTAATCTCTTGATTATGGCTGAAATTTTTATGATTACTGTTTCCACCTAATAAAATAAGGTGATCCATAACCATTGGGGAATAAAGCCAACGATAAAATTGCTCTGCATATTGTGATTTTTGGCTATAACGTGAAACCCCTAATACGCCACCGCCTAATTGTGGAATACTGCCAGGTACAGGTGCAAAACCTGTTTTAGGTAAAATATTGCTATGCGCAACATCGTTAAATAAATTCATATAAGCAATAAGCATAGCAAGATGTCCTTGCTCAAATTGTCTAACCGATTCACTCCACCATTTATTATGAATATTCTCAGTGATCGACAACTGTTTTAAATATTCTTCTAATATTTCACCTGCTAAAGGCATTTCTAATCTAGGAATATTATGACTTCCTATTAAACATCCACCTTTGGCGTAATAACGTAATAGATACTCTGTTGCAATTAACCCCGCGCTACCCAATGTTGTTGATGCCCCCATTGGGCAACTTAATTGCCCCTCTTCATGTTGCTCAGTAAAAAATTGCGTCACATTATCGTATTCTTCAAATGTTGTCGGTACAGTTAATTCATTACCTGTTTTTTCGTAGTACATTCTTTTTAGAATAGGATCTTCAAACAAGTCTTTTCGATAAAATAAGAGTTGTGCACTGGCATCAAAAGGCATGGCATAAGCAACATTATTCACTAAGCTAAATTTTTGCTGAGTAGGTAGTGAAAAATTATTTAATAAATCCGTTAATCCATTACCAATCTTATCTAATGGCTGTAATATTCTTTCCGCAAACCAAGGAAAACAGGCCATATCAATACGCAATAAATCATAATAGGGATGTAAATGTAACTGACTTAAAATTTGATACACTTCATCGTAAGGATGAATTGCTAAATTAACTTTAATCCCTGTTTGACGATAAAAATGAGGTAGTAGCTTTTTTAATGCACTGGTTGAAGGGCTAGGTAAAATTAATAAGTTAAGACTTATATCTGCTTTATCCTCACTGATAACCGCTGGCGTTAAAGTATAAAGATGATCACTTTGATTACGCACACAAGTTACATTATTCTCGATAATTTCCGCATCCTCTTCATCTTGGATAAGTGCATCAATCACTTCTAACCCAAGTTGAGCGTAGTTCATTGGAAAGCAATATAACCCTTTTAATACAGGTGGAATATTATCACTCAATGCAAAAATAGGTGGGCAATCATTGTGGCTACCAAAATAACTCGCCTGCGTTAAATAACAAGCTTTTTCAATATCTTGTGCAATAAATAGGTCCGGAATTTGCTCCATAGAAAAGAAGTCGAACGCAATTTTATAGCTCTCTTCATCTGATGCACAAAGCACCACATTTTTCTTATTGGGTGCATACTCTAAAAGTCGATTTTGTAATTCATTGGCAAAGTTTTGATTATTTAAATAGTCGCTACTCCCCATAAAAATACCCACTAATTTACCTGTAGTTTTTGCAATCTGTTGGCAAATAGCTTCAACTGCTTGAGCAAAATCTAGCGTAAAAAATCGTTGAGTATTAAGTGGCTGGCGATAAACAAATGCAACTTGAGATGGAGGTAATTTTAACGTATCAAAATAGATATTTGCATCTTTGAGACAACTTACAGTGATCACTTGTTTATAACCACCCGCGGCAATTTTCTGTAATGCCTCCAATTCTGTAGTTTCCAGATCATCCGTTAAGAAAAGATCGTAAGTAACCTCAGGAAAATGAGCAATAGATTGTCTTAAGGAATTAAAGAAAACAGCATATTTTTCAGAAACTAATTGAGGTAAAAGTATGGCTATTTTATGGCTTTTATTGGTTCTTAACAGTTGAGCCTGTGTATTTAACTGATAACCCATTTGTTTGGCAGCTTGATACACAGCTTCAATCTTCTCAACACTTACATTTCCACGTTTATTCAATACGTTAGAAACCGTTCCATGAGAAACACCTGCTAATTTTGCAATATCTTTAATCGTTGCCATTGACCTTTTTCCATCTCAATTTCTGCTTTCACTAGCATACCTGAATTATTTATCGCGACTACCGATAATTGATTTGAACGTTCCATTTTAAAATAGCTTATAAAACAATCTAATACTATTTATCACAAATAAATGATTATCAATATCAATTGCAAATTATATTCATATTAATCAAATATATAGAAAATTTAATTTGAATAAGATCACTGATCTGATCTTCCTTTATTGGCAAATGGTCATCCTCATTTTATCATTGGAACGTTCAAATTAATCTACAGCTTATAGATAATCAACACCAGATAGTTAATAAAATCATAATAAAACAATAGGATAAGGGGATTTCTTATGAAACTTCATTTTTTAGGGACGGCGGCCTCCGAAGGTATACCCAATCCCTTCTGCCGCTGTGAACACTGCCTGAAAGCAAGAGAACTTGGTGGGAAAGATATCAGAACTCACTCTTCTGCCATTGTCGATGACATTATGCTAATCGACGTATCACCTACATTTAGTTACCAGTTAATGCGTGATGGAATGGATGCTACCAATTTTGAAAGCCTTCTATTCACTCACACTCATCCTGATCATTTCAATGTCGGCGATCTATTTAGCCGAATGGAAGGTTATGGTTTTGAAATTAACCATCCCCTTCATATTTTTGGTAACGATCGTGCAATTAATGGCTGTATCGAAGTTTTACCCGGTTACAGCAAAGAGCGCTTTGCTTTTCACTGCTTAATTCCTTTTGTTACCGTAGAAAGAAACGGTTATAAAATTACGCCATTACTCGCTAATCATGCAAAATGGGAGCTTTGCTATGTTTATCATATTGAAAAAGATGGCAAAGTGATTTTTTATGGCCATGATTCTGGTTGGTTCCCTGAATTAACATGGAAATGGTTAGAGAATAAACCACTTGATATCGTTGTTTTTGAATGTACTTATGGACTCAACGGTAAAGCTCGTACCGATAATCATATGAGCCTAGAAACCGTATTTGCTGCGAAAGAAAAACTGCAACAACAAGGTTGTTTACATCAAGAAACACAAATTGCCGTTTCGCATATTTCACATAGTGGCAAATTGCTTCACCTCGAATTAGAAGCTGTTTGTGCTCCTCACAATATCCGTGTTGCCTACGACGGATTAACGTTAGAAACAAATTAAGAGGAGAACGATGATGGATATGAAAATAACCTCTCGCTTACTGATTATGATGTTTGTGCAATATTTCATGCAAGGTGCGTGGAATATGACTATGGGACTGGTATTAAGCAGCTATGGTATGGCAAGCATTATTGGTAATGCCTATGCTTTATTAGGTGTCGCAACAATTATTTCCCCATTATTTATAGGTATGGTGGCAGACCGTTTCTTTGCTTCACAAAAAGTCATGGGCATCCTTCATTTAATTAATGCGGCTGTCATTATTTGTGTTCCTCAATTTATTGAGGCACAAAACAGTGGCATGACACTCTTCTTAATTTTCATTATTGGATTATTGTTTTATCCAACAACTGCACTTTCAAATAGTATTAGTTTCTCTCATATTAATGGGGTGAAATATTTCCCTATTATTCGTGTATTCGGTACATTTGGTTTTATGGCTATCGGATTTATATTAGGAGAAATGGGCTTCTCAGGTAGTACGATGACTTGGTATATCGCTTCTGCTGTGGGTGTTTTACTTGGTTTCTACTGCTTTACCTTACCTAATACGCCCCCTAAAGCAAAAGGTAAGCCATTCTCTGCTCGTGATATTTTATGTTTAGATGCGCTTTCATTATTTAAAGACCGCTATTTCGCTATCTTAATGTTTAGTATCTTTATTTTAATGATCCCAAAAACAGCTTACTCCGCTTATATTCCTGTTTTTATTAAAGCATTAGGTTTTAATAATGCGGCATCTATTATGCAAATAGGTATAGCCTGTGAAGTTCTGTTTATGTTTGTATTGTCATTCTTCTTAATGAAATTTGGCTTCAAAATTACATTACTTCTAGGTGCTGTTAGCTGGATCATTCGCTCAATATTCTTCTCTTATGCTGCGGTAAATACAGAGTTTTATTTTATCGTTATCGGATTAATGTTGCAGGGATTATGTTGGGACTTCTTCTTTACTGCTGGTGATATCTATGTTGACCGCAAAGCCAAACCAGAAATTCGTGCTCAAGCACAAGGCCTGCGCTTTATTGTCTCTAATGGTTTCGGCTTATTATTTGCTTCCACTATTTGTGGTCAAATCTTTAATTCAACCGTAACCGAAACGGGTGATGCTGCATTGCCACAGTGGTCAACATTCTGGATATATCCAGCAATAGTCGCTGCTGTTGTAACCATATTCTTTATCTTCTTCTTTAAAGATGACGTAACAAAAAAGAAAAATAATGAAGATAAAAAAGTCCAGGAAGGCATTGCAACACCATAGTCTTAAAATAAAGGAATAAGCCAACGTTAGGAGCAAACCTTGGACGCATTAATTCAGTTTGTTGACGGCATTGGCCCTTTATCACTATCAAGTATCGCTAAATTACTGGCCGCCTTTATTTTGGGCGGCTTTATTGGCTTAGAGCGTGAATCAAAGGGAAAGCCTGTCGGTTTTAAAACTTGTGTCATTATTGCCGTTGCGAGTTGTTTATTAACTATTGTTTCTATTCAATCCGCAGAATATTACGCCAATATCTCCGACAACATTCGTAGTGATCCTATGAGATTGGCAGCACAAATTATCAGTGGTGTGGGTTTTCTTGGTGCTGGTGTTATATTGCATCGACGTGATGATGCAATTTCAGGCCTGACAACCGCCGCCATCGTATGGGCATCTGCGGGTGTTGGTATTGCTTGTGGCTCAGGTTTTTATTGGCATGCCATGATTGTGACGGTTCTATTTTTTATGGCTATTCAACTTAGCCCACAAGTGGTGCTATTACAGATGAAAAACCAACGTTTAGGTAAAATAAAGGTGCGTATGTTATTTACTCATGAAAATGGCGTACCTCTTTTAATCGAGTACTTAAAAAGCCATAAAGATGTAATTGAAAATTTAACAATCCGCGATATTAAAAAAGAGCGCGTTGAAGTAAATTTAAAATTATTAGTTAGACAAAAAATTACCTTACCGGAATTTTATTGTTCTTTAAAACAGCTTGAATATGTTCATTCTGTTTCTTTGGATCATTAACCTATTCAAAACAAGAAATGCACTTTATCTAAGATAATAGCGCATTTCTTCATTATTTTGATGACCGATTAATTATCTTACTGAGTATTTTTTACCTCTAGCGGATTACCAAAGCGTTCTAAATACATCATGCCAAATAGTGTTGAAGCATAATCTGTAATATGCCCTACATCACGATAAACTGGCACACCTTCTATATCGGTTAGGCAGACATTTTTATCGCACTGCACATCTTTGGGATCGATGATAATTAAGGCTGGATAGTCTTTTTTTAATTTAACAAATAACTGATCCATCCATGTATTTCCCTCGCCTTTATAGTTTTTAGGGTTACAGTTATTATCTGCAAAGTCTTTCCTTAATTTTGCATTTTCATAAAAACAGGTCATAAAACCACTTGGCATAGAATTGACTGTTTTAATAAAAACAGGTTTAGCACCTGTGGTAATAATAATATCAAGTGCTTCACGCATCGCTTTCTCAACGCGTTTGCGAGACTCTTCAACAGTTCTTACATCACCTATCTTATTAATGACATGATTTGACGCGTAATTATTCCAAACCTGCCCAAATATTACATAATCAAAGTGGTTATTCTTTATAAGTTGATAATATTTCGCCGTCTGATCGTAACAACGTTGATAAACTGTATTTTTATGATTAGACCAGTCATAAAGATAAATATTAGGAAGTGTAATACACGATGAAGTTGCTTGTGCATATACATCTATCTTGGCATCTTTACCTAATATATCCATAAAGCCCCAGTAGTGATTTGCATGAGAATCACCCAACAAAAAGGCTTTTTTCTGACTCCCTATATCACCAATATGGCACATTTTATCGGGATCTGAGGCTTCAAAATTCATACATTTATCCCGATTTTGATAATCAAACTGATTGAGTTTTGCCTCTAAATTAACGTAATTTTGCCCAAGTCTAACACCAAAGCCTTGATATTTTTCATTCAACGCATTTAATCCTAACGCCAATAAAATAGGTACAATCAGTAAAAACGCGAAAGAATATTTAAACTCAAGACGCTTTCTTCTAAACGGTTTTTCAATAAGGAGATAAGAAAAAATAGAGAGTAATAATGTTAAAGCTAAAAGTAACCCTTTTTGTATCTCGGTATTAAATACGCCAATATAACGCGCAATAGCGAGCAAAGGCCAATGCCATAAATACAATGAGTAAGATAATAATCCAACGATCACGATCGGCTTTAATGAAAGTATTTTTTTAATAATATTTCCATGCTGTCCGGTATAAATAATTAATGCAGCGCCAAGACAAACATATAATGTATTAAAATTAGGATAGCCCGCAATTACCTCTTTTTGAAATGTGATCCAAAAGATCACGCCTAAAGCAATAAGACTAATAGCATCACTGACGCTTTGATGAAGCTTCACTTTTGTCGGTAAATAAGCGACACAAACACCCAGCATAAACTCAAAAATACGTGTACTAAAAAAGTAATAATTTTTAGGCTGATCTTTTTGATAAAAAAACACTAAAGAAAAAGAAATTATTGTAATAAATACAACAGGATAAAAATTATTTATTTTTTCTTTATAATTGATTTTATGCAGAAAATAAAGTGCAAAAGGCAAAAACAGATACCATTGCCACTCTATCGCTAAAGACCATGTATGCAATAACGGCAAAAATAACGCATCTTGCGCCGCATAACTGGTTGTTGCTCTTGCAAAATATTTATTAGAAACCAACGCAGAGGCATATTTTTCACTATTCGTGATATCGAGATAATCACTAGGAAGATAGAAAAAACCTGAAATAACTAAAACTGAAAGTAATACAAAAAGATAGAGAGGTTGTAATCGCCATAACCGGCGAATATAAAAATCACGGAATGAAAAATTGCCTTGTGATAATGCATTTTTAATAATTGATGAAATCAAAAAACCAGAGATCACAAAAAAGATATCGACACCAATAAATCCTGATGGTATTAAGCGATTATCAAAATGAAAAAAGATAACCAGAATAACGGCTACGGCTCTTAAACCATCAATGTCAGCTCGATATTTTACATTCATAATTCAAACACATAATTCAAATAAAAAGAATCGCTGGATTATATACTAATTCGCCATATCGCTTTAGTCACAAAAAGATGAATGACTCTTTAATATTTAATATTAATAACAGCGAAATGGCCATAATTGATTAAACTCCATCGTTAAACCCATCTGTACTTCAGTTGAAAGTGAACCTTTACTCACCACAAATTTGGGATGTCGAATCATAATAGGGGTATTAATCGCATAATCTATTAATGATGATCGGTTTGGCTCTAACTCATCATAAAGCTTCTTCATTTCTGCTGATGATGTATTCTCATTTAATCTCCCAAGAGTAATATGAATAATATCTTTATAAAGTTCACTCTCAATGGGGATCTGCTGATAAACCTGCTGCCTAAAGCGTGTTAATTCTTCGGAGATACCCGTTAATATCAAGCTGCCATTGGATGTTAGGGTAACGTTATTAAATATAATTTTGAGACTTTTTATTTGATTAAAGATTTTAGTGACCTCATGACACCACGATAATAATACGGGTCGTTGCAGTTTAAACTGCTCATTTTGTTGATTAAAAATCGTCAACAATGTGGAATGAAATTCTTGTGGCTGAGCAAATTCAATAAACGGAAACTTAACAGCAAGCTGTTCACAATAAGCGCTTAGTTTCTGGCTAAAGGGAATAAAGCTTTCTTCAATTTCAGGCTGACAAATCATTAATTGCCCCGCATTTAAACTAATATCAATGACACTCTCATCATTATGTTGCTTTAGCCACTCTTCGCCCGTTGCGAGTTTTTCAAGGGTTGATTGTGTCAGAAATGCGTAAGCCATAAAGTACCTTTTATATTCCAGTAAAATCGTTATGTTACGCGCTGAATATAAAGCTTACTACCCAATTGAGTCACTAAAATTCGATTCAGTATTTCAAATGAGATTAATAATTAACTATTAATCAATAAGATATAAAAATGATGCTTAAGGATCGTTTTGACATTTTTGCTGATGCTCACCTTATACAAACAAGGCTAATTCTATAACTTTCTTACAACCTTCAATCATTAGCATCAGAAAAACATTTAGAAATAAAAATTAACACTGAATTCTAATAAAATTTATTTCTTTAGTTTGAATTTATGATATAAATAATAAACACGCATTTTGAAAAACAATATTTCATATTGCATTGCAATAATATCCATTTCAATAAAGAGCAAAAAAATGAATATGAACACCAATAACCGACTCTTAGGCCTAAACCTACTACTCCTTCTTTAGGTGGCCGAGCACGTTCATTTTTTTGCAAAAGCCACCAGTCAGGTGGCTTTTTTGTTGTGCCCCTTACTGGTGAAATTATTTTTAGGGGAGTTTCTATGATGTTGAGTTTTACCATAAGGATGATGAGTCACAACGTCTTCTCAATAAGTAATTGTATGGTTATATCCTCCATAACTAATCAAATAAATCAGGGGGCAAAATGAGCCAACAATGGACATCACGAGTCGGCCATATCTTAGCAGCCGCAGGCTCTGCAATCGGTATTGGCGCAATCTGGAAGTTTTCTTATGTTGCCGCCAATAATGGAGGAGGCGCATTCTTAATCGTCTTCTTATTATTCAGTTTTATTATCGGGCTTGCGGTATTACTGGCTGAGAATATCTTAGGTAGTAGCACACATGCTGAAGCGGTCAATGCCTTTAAGAAAATGATGGGGCGTAATTGGGTTATCATTGGCGTTATTGGTGTATTCAGTTCATGGTGTATTTACAGCTTCTATAGCGTTGTTGGTGGTTGGACAATTGGTTATACCGTTATGGCGGCAACAGGCCAGTTGAATATTACAGATAGCGCTGAATTAACGGGTATTTTTACCCGCTTTATTAGTGATCCCTTATGGCCTATTTTGGCTCACCTTGCCTTTGCGGGATTAACCTGTTTTGTGGTTTTAGCCGGTGTACAACGTGGTTTGGAAAAAGCCGTCAAAATCATGATGCCGATGTTATTTATCATTATGATTTTATTGATAGTCGTTGGTATGAGCTTACCCGGTTCATCTGAAGGTTTAAAATTATTTTTATACCCTGATTTTAGTAAATTAACCCCTCAAGGCGTATTGGATGCGTTAGGATTAGCCTTCTTCTCACTGTCTATCGGTTTAGGTATTCACATCACTTACAGTGCTTATTTAGCGGATAACAAAGGTATCGCTAACTCCAGCATGTGGGTGGTTATTTTGTCGTGTATGGTGTGTGTACTTGCCGGATTAATGATTTTCCCTGCTCTATCTGCCGCAGGCTTAGAGCCTAATGCAGGCCCTGGCTTAACCTTTATGACCATGCCAGTTTATTTTGCTCACTTACCCGGTGGCAACATTTTAGCCGTGACGTTCTTTGTCCTGTTATTAATGGCGGCGTTAACCTCTGCAATTTCATTACTTGAGCATATCGTCGCTTATGTGCAGATGCGTTTTCAGTGGACTCGTCGTCGTGCCGGATTAGTAGTTACAGCCTCAATTATGTTGATGGGTATTCCTGTTTCATTATCTTTTGGGCCAATGAGTGATGTAACATTCGCAGGTAAAACGGTCTTTGATTTGTTGGATTATCTGACTTCTAATATTTTGATGCCACTGTTTGGTATTGCAATGTGTTTAATCTTTGGTTGGTCACGTAGAGCGAATGCTTTTATTCCTGAAAATATCACTGGATTAAAACGTCAATGCTTATTGTTAGTATGGCGTTATATTGGTCCAATCTGTATCGGTATTATTTTAGTCCATGGATTGATTGGCTAAACAGGTTCCCTATAAAAACAGCTTATTAAACATAAAGAGAGGGTCAAATGACCCTCTCTTTATTCTTGTTTTATAACAGCTTTTTTATAATCAGCCCTATTTTATTTTGGATACTTTATGTTACTTTTTCCCTAACAGTTTTATAAATTTTACCCAACCAATCCCATTGCTTGAGGTAAGAACATCGAAATTGCAGGAATATATGTCACTAGCAACAGTACAAGAATGATAACAGCAAAGAAAGGTAATAGCGGTCTGATTACACCTTCAATCTTGATTTCACCTATTTTACAACCAGTAAATAAAATAGGGCCTACTGGCGGTGTTATCGTACCTAATGAAAGGTTAAACACCATCATGATACCGAATTGAACGGGATCCATACCAAATTGAGCACAAATTGGTAGGAAAATGGGGGTAAAAATTAACACTGCGGGCGTTGGGTCCATAAAGGTACCAACCAACAGTAAAACCAAGTTCATAATCAGTAAGATAACTAAGAAACTATCGGTAAAAGAGAGTAAACCTGATGCGATAATGGCAGGTATTTTAGTAAATGCCATTACCCAAGACATAATGGATGATGTTGCAAGCATCAAAATAACAATTGCTGTCATTTTTGCTGTTGCTAAGAAAATAGCAGGCAAATGGTTTATTTTGATATTTTTATAACACATACCTAAGATTAAAGAGTACACAACTGCAATGGCCGAAGCTTCTGTTGCAGTAAAAATCCCACCTAAGATCCCGCCAATAACAACCACAATCATCATTAAGCTAGGAACTGCGTCAAGCACGAGCTTAAATGCTTGCCCTTTCATGGTATTTTTTTCAGCAACATAACCACGACGTTTAGCAATAAAACCTGCCACTAACATCACACCCAATCCCCATAAAATACCGGGAATATAGCCCCCCATAAACAGTGCTGTAATCGAAACACTCCCTGCAACAGTGGCATAAACAATCAGTGTGTTACTTGGTGGAATTAACATACCTGTTGGTGCTGATGCAATATTAACCGCGGCACTAAAAGCTGGGTCGTAATTTTCTTTCTTTTGGATTGGGGACATGATGCCACCAATCGCAGCTGCTGAAGCCACACCAGAGCCACTGATTGAGCCAAATAGCATATTTGCAACAACGTTAGTTTGCGCTAAAGGCCCCGGTAAAAAGTTACTGACTAACTTAGCGCAGTTAATTAAACGAATAGCGATACCGCCATTATTCATTAAATTACCAGCCAAAATAAAGAACGGGATTGCTAACAGGGCAAAAGAGTCTAACCCCACAAATATTCGTTGAGCTGAGGTTAAAATAGCACCGTCAAAAGGCAATATCATTGCCATGGCGAAGAAAGAAGAGAGCCCAATACTGACGCTGATTGGTGTACCAATAAATAAGAGAAAAAATGCGCCAATAAACATGACTAGGGCAACAACAATTGCAATATCCATGGTTACACCTTTTGCTTTGAAGAAAGTTGTCTAACCAATCCATATTGGTTATATAAGCAATAAAAAACAGAGAGAACACCGCTTATAGGTATAGCTGCATAGATAACCCCAATCGGGATTTGCAGTGCCGAATCAAGTTGTCCCATTTGACGGCTCATACCGATGTAACCACCAATAGTGAGCACCAATAACACAAAAGCAGTTGTGGCAAACTCACCTAAAATTTCAAGGTAAATTCGGACTTTATAGGGCATTCGATCACGCATAAACGTAATTGCGATATGTTCACGTAATCCAAATACATAAGCACTACCAATTAAAATTAACCAGATAAATAGGTAGCGAGAAAGTACTTCACTAACTGCACTAGGATCGTTAAATAGATAACGAGTCACAACTTGGTAAGTCACCAATATCGTCATTAAACCCACAAGAAAAATACAAAAATAAGCGACGATGGTATCTATTTTCAGCTTAATACTTGTTAAAAAAGTATAAAAATCCTTTTTTGCAACAGGCGTATTAGCGTCGTTTGAAGAGGGTAATTTCTCTGAAGGTTCCATGGTTGATCCTTATAATAGGGGCTAAAAATTTAGCCCCTTGCAACAAACGGCATTAGTTGGCTAATGCGCGGATCTTATTGTAGATATCTTTTTGTTCTGGTGTGGTTAGCATCGATTCTTGTAGCGGTTTACAACGCTCTTGGAATGGTTTGATATCAACCTCAGTAAATGTTGCACCTTGGCTAATAGCAGATTGTCGAGCCGTGTCTAACGCTTGGTTAAATAGATCAAACTCAGTAACTGTACTTTCTTTCGCTAACTTACGGAAAATCGCCTGATCTTCAGGGCTCATCTTATTTATGAATGCTTCATTCGCGATAAGTAAGTCGGCAACCATAACATGGCGGGTATAAGAGAAATTAGGTGCTACTTCATACTGTTTTAAGTCAGCATAAGTGATTTCATTATTCTCTGCGCCATCAAGAACACCTTGTTGGATAGCGGAATAAACTTCACCCTGCCCCATAGGAACACCTGTTCCTCCCATACAAGACAACATTTTTACCATGGTGTCAGATTGCATGACTCGGATCTTTCTTCCGTTCATATCTTCAGGTGTTTTAACCGGTGTTCCTTTCACATACATACTACGAGCACCCGCAGTATAGGCAGTAAGTACCTCAAAACCATTTCCTTTAGTTGAGCTAAAGAGGCCATCTAAGGTATCACCTGTAAAAACTTTTCTTTGATGTTCTGAATCGTTATAGATATAAGGCATCGCCAGAACAGAGAAGTTTTTGTTGTAGTTTTCAACAAGAGGATTGGCAACCACGGCCAATTGAATGGCACCTGATTGAACTAATTCAAGAGCAGCACGTTGGTCACCCAATAATTCATTAGGATGAATTTCGAGTTTATATTTCCCCCCCGTAGCAGCTTCTAATTTTTGACTAAAATCTTCCAATGCTTTGTATTGAGGATTTTTTTCAGATTGGTTAAAAGCCGTTTTCAAAATAACTGGACTATCTGTTTTGTCATCTTCACCACATCCCGCTAAAAAAAGGCTAGCGACTACAACGGTGCTGATAAGAGATAACTTAGGCAAAACATTCATTGTATGCATGTGAACCCCTTATGGGTTTGCGTATTTTGATAGTGTTAATGCTACTTGAATTTGACAATATTTCAGTGATCGAATTCAAGAAAATGAAATGGCGTTCCTATTTTTTGAAAATAGGTGACCATTTTTATATTTTAAACATAACAACCAAGTAACGTATTGATAAAAAAGAATTAAATCATCAAAAAAAGAGAAATTATATGTAAAAAAAGAGAAACTATTTATTCTAGAATAAGCTACTAACTCGCTTTAAATCTGAATTATCGGCTACTTATTAAGCAAAGAAGTAGTCGATAATCATATTTAGAATGGGGAATGATAGGATGAAGATCCTAGCTATTATTACTGAGTTGCCAGCCATGTTTTACTGATTTTAAAAACCGCCTTTTTAATTTTTTGTGAAACATTTACCTGACAAGTAGGTCGATGAACTTCTCCGGGATAAAAAATCGCAAAATCGCCAGTATCAAGCAATAAACGGGTTGTAATAGGTGGGTTATCTAAGAAAATCAAATCTGGTTTTGTCTCTTGATATTGATGAGGATAAGTAATCGTTGTACTGGTAGAGATCATCTCTTGACCCTTCAGTACAACTTGAATATCAAGATAATGGTCATGGAACTCACTTTTTAAGTTTTCTTCACGATCTGTAGTCGGTGTGGAAATAATATAAAAAACATCATTATCAATAATGTTATATGTACCTTCACTCTTCTCTTGCAAAACGTTTAACGATAACTCTTTTTTAGTGAGTAATTTTAACAGTGCAGGCGGTAGCATAGTTGCATCAAGTTGCTTTAAATTTCCAATGATCATCAGGTTACCCTCTTAAATCCGTGTTTAAATTCAATTACAAAGCTGCCATTGCTTCTTTAGCAAGAACGCCTATTTTTTCCCATTCTTGATTATCAACGAGATCTGAAGGCACCATCCATGTACCACCACAAGCAACAACTCGAGGTAATGCGAGATAATCTTTCACATTATTGGCATTAACTCCGCCTGTCGGCATAAAAGAGACAGGATAAACGGCACTAAGAGCTTTGAGCATACCAATACCACCAGAAAGTTCCGCTGGGAAAAACTTCAATAGCTTGATGCCTAGTTCCATGGCCTCTTCAACTAAGCTTGGCGTGTTAATACCCGGAATAATAGGAATGCCTCGATGCTGGCAATATTGCACAATGCGAGGGTTAAATCCTGGACTCACAATAAAATCCGCACCGGCTTCAATTGCCTGATCAACCTGTGCTTTCGTTAATACTGTACCTGCACAAATGATCATTTTCGGAAATTCCTTTCTTAACTGGCGAATAGCCTCTGCAGCCGCGGGTGTACGAAAGGTTATCTCAGCACTAGGCATACCGTTTTCAACTAATGCTTTACCCAATGCAACAACATCATCTGCATTTTTAATTGCGATAACAGGAATGATTTTTAGTGCCGAAAGTTGTTCAAGTAATGTTGACATAGTGTGCCCCGTTGAATGAATAAATGGTGCTTTTATTGAGGAATGTGGCATCGCGACTATTGGAATAATCGCGCCACGATGTTGAATAACCGTACTGGCAAGTAAGTGTGCATAACGCGCAGACATCACAACTGACTCACCTGCTAATCGCGTAGCAAGATAACCTGCACTGAATGAATCACCTGCGGCGGTTGTATCAATCACACTTTGCTTATCGAGTTTTATAGCGGGAACTTCATCACAATGTCCTTGCTGTATAATGAGGCAAGGTTCTGCGCCTTTTTTAATAACGATTTCCCCAACACCAAATTCAACCGTTCTAGACACACATTGTGCTGCTTCTCTATCTCCCCAAAGAAGAAATTCATCGTCTAATGTGAGAAAAGCCAAGTCAGTGAGTGACAAAATAGCTTGATAAGCTTTTTGTGCAGCATCGGGACTTTCCCATAATCTTGGTCGATAGTTATTATCAAAGGCAATTTTCACACCGTTTTCTCGACAATGAGCTAATTGTTGTAAAAGCAGTTCTCTGTCTTCGGGAGATAAAATCGCCAAGCTGATACCGCTTAAATAAACATAATCAAAATCAAGCAGTTGCTGGAAAATCATTGGGGCTTTTGGTGATCGTAACCAATATCGTGCGGCAGCATCGTTACGCCAATAATGGAAGGTACGCTCTCCTTGGTTATCCGTGTTTATGAGATAAAGTCCGGGTAATTTATTGTCTAATCTCTGGACTAATTCAGTCTGTACACCTTCTTTTTGCCATTGCTCTAACATGGCACTACTCATTGGATCTGTACCTAACGCACTGACATAATGAACAGATAAATTAGGATTTGCGCGAGTCAAATAAACAGCAGTATTAAGAGTATCTCCTCCAAAATGACGTACAATATTCGCCTGATTTTCGGATAGTTCAATCATACATTCGCCAATAACAGCCACATTGATAGCCATAGCGCTTTCCATTTTCACATTAGCAGTGATGTCATTTTATTTTAAATCGATTCAATTAAAAAGATTTAAAACAACATTTCATTAATTTTGTGATATTGTCATTGTTTTCAAAATGCATAAAAAGTAAGTTTAAAGAAGAACCATAAAAAGCCATAAAGTACTCATCATGTTATCTCGTGTTCAAATACCCAATAACATACACAAAACCATGACGGCTATTTATCTCTATCTACTTTAAATTCAAAGTGATACACACATAAAAAATATCAAATTTAGATGTTTTTCATTTAAAAACACTGTGATTAGCAACACGTTATATGATGAAAAATTGTTAGCCTTATTGAATCATCATCGTTAAGCGCTATAATTTTTATGGTATTTCAAATATAATGAAACAATAAATCATTTTTTAGGACTCACAATGTCTGAAATAGAAAACACTCCTGATTCAGTTTCCTCTGTACTCAAAGTATTCGCTATATTACAAGCACTTGGCGAGGAAAAAGTGATTGGTGTGACAGAGTTATCCTTGCGGATCATGATGTCTAAAAGCACCGTCTATCGTTTTTTACAAACGATGAAAACATTAGGCTATGTTTCCCAAGAAGGGGAAACAGATAAGTATTCTCTTAACTTAAAATTATTTGAGTTAGGCGCAAAAGCACTTGAAAACCAAGACTTGATTAAACTTGCTGATGAGCAAATGTATCGCCTTGGAAAACTGACCAAAGAAACGCTTCACCTTGGTACATTAGACGAAGACAGCATTGTTTATCTGCATAAAATAGACTCTGAATACAATTTACAGATGTATTCTCGCATTGGTCGTCGCCGTCCACTTTATAGCACTGGGCTAGGTAAAATCATGCTGGCTTGGCTACCAGAAACGGAAATTCGCGCTATTTTAGCTAATGTAACTTTTGAACCTTTTACAAAATACACTCTGAAAGATATCGATGCTTTACTTGTTGAATTAGAACAAGTTCGCAAACAAGGTTACGCAGAAGATAAAGAAGAAATGGAACACGGCTTGCGCTGTTTTGCTGTGCCTATTTATAGTCGCATGGGCAGAATTATTGCCGGACTCTCTTTATCTCTACCTTTGATCCGTTTCCAAGAAGAAAATAAAGCTGCGTTAATTGCGCAATTACATGAAGCGGCAGCCAATATTTCTGCTGGATTAGGTTTCCACGACTACCCTTTTAGCTACACTGATACCAATGTCTTGGCTGAAAATATTTAAAAATCAAACCTAATTCTTTGTTTATAATAAAAATCCATTAATAAAATTGATGGATTTTTTTATTTCTCTTTATCATAACGAACTCTGTAATTTCGCTTTATATAGCTTAAAAATTGTTCGACCATTCACAATCAAGAAAAGGCTTTCTTGTACTATTCCACCAATTGAACCTGCCCAAATATTATGCGTTAACCAACATAGCGTACTAGTTAACATACACAATCTAAGCGCAATGCCGTTAAAGCGAAATAATGCATAGGTTGTTAACGTCGTCGCAAATAACGTTAAGAACTGTATTGGATGTATGATTTTTGGGATCACTAAAAACCACGCTAAAACAATAAAGACCAACATGATCCCAATATTACGCGAATAGCCCGACACCCAATTTCGTATTGCACAAAGCAAACAGTTAATGGCTCCTACCGTTGAGCCTATCAAAAAGAAATGAATAGACATCAAAAGGCCATTGAGCGTGAGCTGAAATCTAAGTTTACTATCTTGTCGTTGCATAAAGGCAGTTGCACCAATAAGGCACCCGAGAACACCAATACCTTGGGCAATCCAATAATTTTCAAAAAACATGCAACCTCCTTATTCCCCGCTCAACGAAAAAAGGCGCCTTTGGGCGCCTTCTTCGACAATAGCGAATTAACGCGCTAACCAACCACCATCAACTGCAATGGTATAACCATTAATATAATCAGAAGCTGAAGATGCTAAGAAAACAACAGGCCCCATCATGTCACTTGGAACACCCCAACGCTCAGCAGGAATACGCTCTAAAATAGCCGCATTACGTTCTTCATCAGCACGTAGAGCCGCAGTGTTATTTGTTGCCATATAGCCCGGAGCGATAGCATTCACATTAATGCCTTTATTTGCCCATTCATTTGCTAACAAACGGGTTACGCCCATAACACCACTTTTAGATGCAGTATAAGACGGCACACGTATGCCACCTTGGAATGAGAGCATTGATGCAATATTAATAATTTTACCGCCAGTACCTTGAGCAATAAATTTTCTAGCCACTGCTTGAGACATAAAAAAGAGACTTTTAATATTGAGATCCATAACATCATCCCAATCTTTCTCTGTAAAATTAATCGCATCTTCTCGACGAATGATACCGGCATTATTGACTAAAATATCAACATGGCCGAAATGAGTAACGGCTTTATCCACCAGCCCTGGCAATTCGTTCGTTTTACTCACATCAGCTTGTAAACTTAAAAAACGACGACCGAGAGCTTTTACTTCGGCGATAGTCTCTGTCGGTTCAACAAGGTTGATCCCCACGATATCGCAGCCAGCTTGAGCAAGCCCTAATGCCATACCTTGGCCTAAACCTGTATTACAGCCAGTTACAATGGCGACTTTACCTTTCAGATCAAATGCATTCAGGATCATACTATTACCTCGAATATAAGAAATATGTACCACCACTTCATATAGTTGGTAGCTACTTTATTATGAGTAATACATTTATCTGATTAGCGCAGATCGCGAACTGCAACATGATCCATATCGCTAAAGACCTGATTTTCACCCACCATACCCCAAATAAAGGTATAGGCTTGTGTTCCAACACCTGCGTGAATAGACCAACTTGGTGAAATAATGGCTTGCTCGTTATGAACTAATAAATGGCGAGTTTCATCCGGTTTACCCATCATATGGAATACCGCAGCATCTTCTTTCATATTGAAATAGAAATAGACTTCCATACGGCGTTCATGTGTATGACAAGGCATGGTATTCCAAAGACTTCCTTCCTCTAACTGAGTCATCCCCATCACTAATTGGCAAGTCGGTAATACGTTAGGGACTAAATATTTATAAATAGTACGGCGATTACTGGTGCTTGCGTCCCCTAATGTTTCAGGAGAAGCCTGATCTTGTGTGATTTTACGTGTTGGATAAGTGGTATGTGCGGGTGCGCTATTATAATAGAATTTAGCTGGATGAGCAGAGTCAACACTCTTAAAGCTGACATCACGAGCACCTTTTCCTACATAAAGAGCTTCTGCTTTACCCACTTCATAGTTTGTACCATCAACCGTAATCACACCAGCGCCACCAATATTAATAAGGCCTAATTCACGGCGTTCTAGGAAATAGGTGACACCAAAAGACTTCCCTAACTCATTAGAAAAAGTGAGCGGAGAGTCCACTGGCATAATTCCGCCAAATACAATTCGGTCGATATGGCTATAAGTCATAGTCAGTTTATTTGGGCTAAAAACTTCTTCTATCAGAAACTCGCGGCGCAGGCCTTCTGTATCTAATTGTTTGGCATGGTCGCTATGAATGCTTTGACGAGTTTGCATAATGAACCTCAATTCCTAGCCTTGATAGGCATTAATGATAATGTGTGAAAATGCATCACTTTTATAGGGACACGATATCAATAAAAAACACAACCATCAATAAAAATATAAAACATTGTTTTATTTTTTTGAAGATGTCGTTCTTTTTATAGGAAAGAGTCATTTTTGTTACTTCTCAAATAAAAAAAGAGCCACTCAAATGAGTGGCCCCCGATATAACTGATAATGATTTATTTATGGATACTTGATGGTTTTTACTACTTATTTATAACTTTGTTTAATTTCTTGAGAAATCGCTAATCCACGTTTTGCTTCTTTTTCAGCAAGTTCAACGGATAAACCAATATAAGAACGAGGATCGAGCATGGCCTTGATTTCATCTGCATTGAAAGCTGCAGTAATAGTTTCGTTCTTCATCAAGTTAGTATAAAAATCTTCACCATCAGCTGCCGTTTTAATCGCTTCTTCATATAACAGCGAATGTGCTTTATCTTTACCCAGCTTTTCTGCCATCTTCATCATAACGTATTCGGTATTATCTAATCCCTTATTTCTCATCACGTTATGTAGCATTCTCTCTTCATGAGGAACGATGGTTCTTGAAAGCTCTTCCGTTCTTAATAGAATTTCTGTTGTTAATTCTAACGCCTCTTCAATTAAGCCATCAAATAACATATAAGAGCTACTGTCACCTTCATAAGGTCTTACCGCAGAGTACATTCCCACATTCGGTAATGAGTACAGTTTCTGTGAGTTAGCGATAATTCCTTTGGCTAATTTGGGATTAATTTTATGAGGCATTGTACTACTACCCACAGTACCTTTTGTAAATCCTTCAGAAACCTCAGCAATTTCTTCTAACGTGGTGCTATATACTTCTTCACCAATTTTATGGCAGATGTTAGCCATCAGTGCCAAGTTCATCATATATTCTAATTTATGCGTACTTAGATTACGTGATGGGACTTCCATTGCTTGCATACCCACTAATTCAGCAACGCGTTTTTGTACTTTCATCCCCACTTCTGGCATTGAGTTAAAAGCACCGACTGCACCCCCCATCATAATGGTGAATACACGTTTCTCACTCTCTTTCATACGCTGGTAGCAATCAATAAAATCGCTGATCCACACTGAAACTTTGTACCCATAAGTAATAGGGATAGCATGACGACCGTGTGTTCTACCTGCCATCACCATATGTTTTGTTTTTTCAGCAAGATTAGATAAGTTTTCAATAATTTCGCTTAGTAATAACATGAACTTATTGTGTACTGTTTTCATCATATACAGCTGTGAACTTTGCTGTATATTTTGTGTGGTAATGCCATAGTGCACATATTTACCACTCTCTTCAGAGCATGCATTCACCAGTACTTTTAAAAAAGGCACAAAGCCATGACCGATTTTTTGATAAATACGGTTCATCTCTTCAAAATCGATATTATCAATAATCGCCTTTTCTTTAATTTCATCTGCAGCAGACTGTGGAATAAAACCGTATTCAGCTTGTGCTTGCGCTAACATGGCTTCAAACATCAACCAAGTTGAATATTTAGCTTCATTGGACAGCAGATTTTTTATACCGCGATCGTCGATTGTTTTACTTTTAGAATCGTATAACGCTCTCATCATGTATCCTTTTTATTTCTTCATTGCGTCATCAACAGCATTGCGAACAAATTCGACTTTAGGGCCATAAACGACATGGACATGGTTTGCTGCCGGAAAGAAGAATGCTGTACAGCCAGACTCCAACATTAATTCTTTGTCTATTTGATTTACTTCATTAATATCAATACGTAATCGCGTAATACAGTTATCAACATTACGGATATTTTGTTTGCCACCTAACGCTTGAATTAAGATTTCTGCAATTTCGCCATAACGTTTTTCTTTGATTAGTGTGTTTTTCATATTGCTTGATTCTTCTCTACCTGGGGTTTTGATATCAAATTTGACGATAGCCCAGTAGAAAATAAAGTAGGTCACAACAGCCAGTGTGCTACCAATCAGCACTAAGAAGATCCAGTTAGTTTGTTCGTACAATAAACCGAAGATAGTGAAGTCAAAGACTGTGCCTCGGATATAACCAATTGCAACACCAGCAAAAGAGAGTAGAACTGCGCCAATACCCACAATAATCGCGTAAATTAAATAAAGTAACGGTGCGATAAAGACGAAGGTAAATTCAAGAGGTTCAGTCACGTTACCTAACATTGCAGTTAAGACCATCGTCACTAGCATCGATTTAACTTCAGCACGGTTCTCTTTTTTCGAGGTTTTATAAATTGCTAATGCAATCGCAGGGAATAAGAACAGCGTCACCAACATTTGTTGCTGAGCCATAAAACGCGTCAGGCTTGGCATCATTGCCCAATATTCACTACTTGGGCCTTGGTTAAATAATACTTCTGTCATTGCTGGAACAACACCTACATAGGTTTGCCCATCAATCACATAAGAGCCACCGGCTTCGGTAAATCTAAACAGAACGTTCCAGACGTGGTGTAAGCCAAATGGGATAAATAGACGCTCACCACCCGCAGTAAAGAAAGGCCCAACAGGACTTAAGAAGACAGCCGAGAGCTTAGTTAAGCCCATGACTAATACTTCCCAAATAAATGGCAACAATGCACCCACGCCAATCATTAATCCGACCATAATAATGGCGACAGATTTTTTCCCTGAGAAGAAGGCAAATGCTGTTGGCAACTCAAGGTTATAGAACTTATCGGTAGCCCATGCAGCGATTAATCCTGTGATAATCCCTCCGGCGGCACTAATATTCATGGTTTGTATACCCAGAACCTTAATTTGCCCAACCTGCGTCATAATGGCAGGATCAGCCAGCTTTCCAGTCAATACCAACCAGATATTGATTGTACTTATCAAGGTTAAATAGCCCACCACAGAGGCAAAGACCGCAATTCCCTTATCTTTATGACTCATTCCATACGCCACCCCCATTGCAAATAGAAGTGGAATATTGTCAAACACCACACCTGCAATAGAACGAATACTGACTAATAAAGCATTGACTGTTTCATTTCCTAAGAAAGGAAAGCGTGCAATCATATAAGACTGAACTAAAGCACCACTGATCCCCAAGATCATACCGATAGGCGCTAATACACCGATTGGTAGAAGTAGGGTTCTACCAAAGCGCTGAATAGACTCGCTGAACTTTTTCCTGGCCATATTTTTTTCCTTATGACTTCTCGAATATAAAAAGAATTACCGAGGTACTCTAACTTAGGGATTATAGGAAATGAATGACGTAGCGGTTTTAAATATTATCTCAGGTCATTTTTTATGACTTAGGTCTTTTTAACAAACGATTTAATTAATAATAATAAACAATTTTTTATTTCAACAATAAAAATTGATCCTAGATATTAATATCTATATTGAAAAAGAAGGTTATTTTAAAATAACTTATGAGTATTTTAATCAGATAGATTAATGCTTTTTACACATTAAGAATAAAAAGAATATTTAACTAATAGAATGATCAGTTTATTAGAATTTAAAGTAGTGTTTCTAGCTCATTTATCAGTAAATCCACCAGCATAAAAAAGCCAATACGTGATTTAGTATCATCTTTTTTTGTATCGTGATTATCAGCAAAACAAAACAGAGCATGGCTTGCGTAACTGGTTAATTCATTGGTATTAAATGCTGTCATACTAATAATATTAGCATCTTTTAACTGTACGATTTTTGCTGTTTCTATAATTTTTTTTGTGCCACCAGAAAGGGAAATAAAAATAACTGTGTCATCTTCATTAACAAGGCGAGTAAACGAGTCAGATAAGTTGTAATCATTAATAAAAAAGCAATGTAGTCCCAAAGCAAACAGAAGGTGTTCAAGGTAATAACCGACTGCTTTACTCGTTCCCCTTGCAACAATAAAAATATTCCTAGAGTGACGTAAGGTTTTCGCACATTCCCGAATTTGCTCTTCATTAATTAAGGTAAATGTTTTATTAATATTCTTTTCTAATTGCTTTTTATAAGAGGCGGTGCTCGTTTTCTCAACTTTATTTTGAGCCAAGATATAATTATTAATTTGGAATTTAAGCTCTTTAAATCCACTAAATCCTAACTTTTGCGATAAATTAATAATCACCGTTTTTGATACAAAAGTTTTTGCAACTAAATCATTAATATTTAAATAGGGTATATCCGCAATATTATCAGTGAGATATTTTAATACTTTTTTTTCGCTGATCGTTAAATTGTCATAATTTTTTAGGAAATCCAGCATATCTCACCCAACCAATTGAATATAAAACACCCAATAAAGGAGCGAACATCCCAAAAATATGCCAGCTCTTTTCGTGCGCTTATGTGCAATAAAATAGATAACGAGTATACGTTAAATCATACAGTTATGTAGGAACAGAGTTATTTTTTGTGAATTAAGAGATTATTGAGCCCACGATCAATGAGCCCAATACGTGCTATTCATTACCCCAGCGATTAAGGAACATCGCAATATCGTCAATGCGTTTTTTATTAATACCCGCTTCTTTTGCCATCTCTTGTTGTGCCGATTCACTAATTTCTTCGTTATTCATTAATCGAGTGAGTAATAATTGAAAATAGAGAGCAAGCCCATCTTCTTCTGCCTCAGCAACAGGATCGGTTGATTCCAGTGAATATTCTTCTACCATGTCATAATATTTAAAATGGATTTCATTGTTCATAAATTCTCCCCAAGGATTAACATTAATACTCGTCATATTCAATTACTATCAAATTACTAAGAGTATATCTCTACATTCGCCTGTTAACCTAAAATTCGCTATTATCCACTTTCTTCTTTTTCTGCGGATAGGCTGATGTCTACGATTATCGATACTTTTATTGCCCCACCTTGCTATGATGAAATCGAGATCCTTTATCAAGACGAGCACTTAGTCCTTATCAATAAACCGACAGGACTGTTGAGTTTATCAGGAAAAAACCCACAAAATATCGACTCGGTACATTATCGATTAGTGAAGCTATTTCCGGGATGTACGCTTGTTCATCGACTTGATTTTGGTACATCTGGATTGATGCTTGTGGCACTCAATAAAGCAATCAATGCGCTTTTGTGTCAGCAATTTAGCCAACGCAGTGTAACCAAGGTATACAACGCACTACTGTGTGGTCATTTGAAAGAAAATGAAGGAGTGATTAATGCTCCAATTGCAAAAGATCCCGCTTTGTTCCCACGCATGTCAATTTGTCCTATTAATGGAAAACCAGCACGCTCTGGTTATCACGTTATTGAGCGTTTTTATCATACATTAGAAGATGGAACGTTATTGTCCTTAACGCGAGTACAATTTGAGCCTGAAACAGGAAGGACGCATCAACTTCGTATTCACAGCCAGTTTATAGGCCATCCTATTTTAGGTTGTGACTTATATGGTGGGTGTGACGGAAGTTTAATTGAAGGAATGGAAGGAACTAAACGGACTCCGCGACTTATGCTTCATGCGAGTGAACTTCATTTTGTTCACCCTATTAGCCAAGCACCAATAAAAGCGCGTTGCGAGAGCCCGTTTTAAATATCGATATTTACAGTTTAAGCGCTTTTACTGTTTCATCGATATCAAGTTCATCTTCAGTAAAAATGATTTCTGTTCCGTGCATTGTGGTGATTGCCAGCTTTCTCAACGTGCGCACATTATTAGCTCCATCCGCTGACTTTGGTCTGATGCTATTCATTAAAGTACCAACAGAAAGTACGGTATTTTCTTTATTGATATGTGTATCTGCAGGCACATCTTCGCTATAAATTCGAAATGATTTAATTGAGGTCAGTTTAACGCGCTCACCTGCAATATAAACGTATTTGCTGTCTGGGATCACTTTAACCGCATACGCAGACAGGCCTTTGGTATTGGTGGTCGGCTCAAACGTGACATTTGCATCTGTCTTTATCAAAGCAGGGTTGGCAACTTTAATCACATGAAAATAACGGTTATCCCCGTTTTCATCTTTAATAAATCCAAAACCTTTATCTTCAAACCACTTTGTGATTATTCCGTTCATTGCCATTATCGCCTACTTAATCGTTTATCTACAAAAATTTCCAGATGCAGTATAAAGCACAATGCTTATACAGACTATGCCTTTGAGTTAATAAGCTACGTTACTTATTACCACATTAAATCATCTGGGATTTTAAAATCAGCATAAGGATCGTCTTCATCTTGTTCTGTCTCGCTCAGTGCGTTATTTAACAAGATACAGTCCACGTCTCTTTGTGTAATTTTATCTGCAACACTGGCTGGAATAATCGCGTACTCCGTTTTATTTGCATTATCCAGACGAGCAATAGCAAGACGTCCACTAATTAATTGAGATTGTGTCAGTTTATCCACCACAATTTTTTTAATCACATTATTGTCAGTGAAATTAAAATCAATATCGCCTTTTTCTGACGTAATTCTATTCATCTCAATAAGTTGCTTAACTTGCGCTTTATATTCTTTAGATAAAGTCGCTTGTTTTTGTTGCTCACTAAGCAGTTTATCGCGCTCAAGTTGAGCCTTTTTATTTTCTTCTACGGCTTCTCTTGCTTCTCGCGCTTGAACACGTGATTTTTTTGCCGTTCTTTGGACTTTTGCCATTTTTTTACTGGTCACAAGCCCTGCTTTTAACATCTGCTCTTGTAAGGTAAGTTTTGCCATTTTTATGCCTAAATTTGCTCAAGAATTTATGAAATTATACCTGTAATTTCTAAGAGTGCATCAGGTTGTAAGAAATGAAGATAGCAACATTTGAACCTATCATGGCATTCAGAGTATATTGGAAACACTATCGTAAAACGCTTTCTATTACAGGTAATACTAACAATGGCTCTGATCCCAAAAAACTATGCACGGTTAGAAAGTGGCTACCGTGAAAAAGCACTGAAAATCTACCCGTGGGTATGTGGACGTTGTGCTCGTGAGTTTGTTTACTCAAACCTGCGTGAACTAACCGTTCATCATATTGATCACGACCATACCAATAACCCAGAAGACGGCAGTAACTGGGAATTATTGTGTCTGTTTTGCCATGATCACGAACACTCTAAATACACAGAAGCAGACCAATATGGCACAACAGTTGTCGCAGGTGAAGATGCACAAGATGATGTAGGTGCGGCAACCTATAATCCTTTTGCTGATTTAAAGTCGATGCTTAATAAGAAAAAATAGTGATGCAATGTCTGCTTTGGTGCAAAGCAGACTATCTATCCCCTTTCTCACGCCCCTATATAGAATGGTGTATACTTACCAACAAGAAACTTGTTCATGGTTAATTAATAATGAAAGAAATCGAAAAAGCAAAAATCAAACTCCTTAGCGACCGTTTAGATCTTATTCGTCATAAAATGGCAAATATCTCGCTGCCAGATGAAACGGAAAAAGTGGAAAAATACGCAGAGTTTGAAAAAGAAAAAGTAGAACTAGAAACTGAAATCGCTCGTCTGAAAGCAGTACGTAACAATAAACTCAGTAAAGAAGCACAAAAACTAGAGGATATGCCATTCAAACGCCTCATTACTAAGAAAGAACAAGCGGATATTGGCAAGCTGAAGAAAACTGTACGGGGCCTGATAATTGTCCATCCAATGACCGCATTAGGGCGCGAAATGGAGCTAGATGGTATGACCGGTTTTTCTAAGACTGATTTCTAGCTAGAAAATCAATTCAACTAAAACCTGTAAAAATCAGCTAATACTAACTGGTTCTTAATATATATCTGTTATTATGAGCCGTTAGTTATCTGGAGAGAAGATTAGGAAGCAAAGCATCACGTAAACTAGAAAGCTACTTCTTCTGCTTACCTCTTTTCAGCAAATCTTTCAGTACTGCAATATTTGCCCTGTGGTGCTTTAGGAAGATTTTCGCTCATCGAATTGCCTCCACTCTCTATACGTTATGCAAGACTATGAAAAACAATATGATAAAGAAAGAATTAGATGCTTTATTAGAAAGAAGTGATGAAATAAGAAGTGGCGGAGATCACAGGAGTCGCATTAGATGGGTAATAGCGTTGATATTAAATATGTTTACTGAATTGGATAAATGACAGTGCCCCCATTAATGCCCCCAGATTGGTTTTTATGTGGGGAAGGAGGGAGGGCACCATCGAAATAAGAATAACATCCCCATACAGATAGTAACAAAGAAAAGTATCCGAAGCGCTGGCCAAATAGGACACAAAATTTGGTAACCAAAAAAGAGCAATTGCTCTGAACTCAGAACAATAAAAAGACTTATTAAATTAACTAGGGGGTGGCAACAATCTTGGCACTTACAGTATCGTGCAATATTAAGGTTTTGAAAATTAAATATCGATAACGAGCTATATACGTGCAGCTACAACAATGAGATGATTGATATTAAATCTTAAAGTAAGTAACGTTGAAAAAAACAAATAATAATTTATAATACACTTAGAAAGATTAAAGGTAATAAAATGAATAATATTTCTTTAAATGACAAAGAGTTACGATTTGCATTAATTGATTGGTTGCATCGTAAATCAATGAAACCTCAAAAAATAATAGAAGAACTCTCTGTTAACAATGGCCTTGCGATTGCTGATGTAGTGGCTATCTATAAAGATCTGCACTGTTACGAAATTAAAGGAGATAATGATAGAATAGAAAGAATCCTTAAGCAAGGGCTATCATATGACCTTTCTTTTAGAAAAATAACGCTTTTAACCACTGAAAAACATAAATTAAAAGCGCTTTCTCTAGCACCTAGTCATTGGGGGATTCTCATCGCTCACATAAACAAAGGGCAAATAAAATTATCATATGCAAGAAAAACGAAGGCAAATGTAGGATTTAGTCCAATGGTTGCCTTAAGTACACTATGGAAAAGTGAAATGCTCGAGATTCTAACAAAAGAAAATATCCCCATATTAAGCAAAGATAAAAATAGGGACACTATCTCACAAAGAATTTCTAGCCAGCTTAATAAGCTAAGTATTAGTAATGAAATTAGTGATAAATTACTTCAACGCTCAAGAGTCATATACGATAAATGAAGATTGATAAGCGGTTTAACAATAGATGCGGCTGTAACAGATTTACCTTCATAATTAGCTTTTTGAAATAAATATAAATCACCTGCAGAATATTCTTTTCCCCTATAAAAATTACAATAATTAACAATATATTCAGCGAATTCATTATATTGATATTTATCGCTTTTGACCCGCCCTCCTCTCTTAATGAAAAGACGGTCTTCGTAGGGATAAATTATTTTTGCGGTAGTTATATTTTGCATATCTTCATCAAACAATTCAACATCAGAATATTCTGGGCTAACACATCCATAATCACCAAAAACTAATGTATAGTGCTCGTTATAGCTATTGAATATCGAGGTGTAAATTTTTATCTCTTCGCGAGCTATATCCAATTCTGATTGCGTTTTCAATAGCTCACTAATAGATGCCGGAATCATGGAGCCACTAGTAATAATTTTATTAATTTTAACATTTGTTGGTTGCGTTTTTATATTAGAAATGAAGTTTGTTATTTGTTTAGAGACTTTATCAGCATCACCTACTTTACAAACCCTACAATCAAATATTAAATCAAACGATTTAATATGAGGACTCAGACTCTCTAAAATTTTTTCTATCTCATCTTTAAATAAGTCGTAGTTAAGAAAATAGTCTCTTGTTAATCTGAGAGCAACTCTCTTATGTTTAAAGAGATTATTTTCAAAACCATGAATAACAGATAAAATGTGCCGTGGGTCTCTATCTAATGCAATAACAGGGATCATCCCGAATTTTGAAAATCTGTCAATTATATCATAATAATGATATTTATTGTCGATAGCTATTTCATCTTCAACATCATAATTATCCAGATAGAACTCTTCAAACCATTTTAATGTATTATTGAATTTTGATTCTAACCTATTTAAATCCATAAAAAATAGTTGGCTTTTATCACTTTCTTGAGACGTAGAGTAACGACTTTTTTTAGGCTTCTTTCTCGGGAAATCAAAAAAAGGAACCAATTTATTCTTTTTAACTGTATCAAGTTCCTTTAGTGCACTTATTTCACTAACTTTTAATTTCAAAAAAGGCGTGTAATTATACATTAAATATTATCTCCCTAACGTTAACTTTATTAACAATCTTAGAGAAATATTTATAACTTTTAGTTTCACTTCTAATTCTCCCTGCAACAATTGCAGGATGAATTCCTACTTCCTTGGCAAAAGAAAAGAGTTCATCTTCCTTAAGAGAACGTTTTGCCGCGCAACCTCGCCACATATTTCTTGGTATAAGTAGATCAAGAGCCATTCTATCCGCTTGAGCTTCTATTAAATCCTCAGGATCAATCGTTCTTTCAGTATCATCCACAATCGGGGAATCTAATTTATTATAATGTAATAATACATGAGATAATTCGTGCATTAAAGTAAACCAAAAGTTGTCAATCCTACCGAATCGGAGACTCATACCAATAACCGGATTCCCGTTATCATTAACATAAACAACACCATCAACTTTTGCAGATGGAATAAATTGTTCGTATACCAGTACTATACCTAATTCAAGGAGGGCTTTAGGAGCGTTTAAAGGAAAATCTTCATTTATGCTATTTTTTGTAAAATCGTTTAATTTTTCAACTGTAATTGGGGAATATGGTGGTATATTTGCCATAGAACAAATAAAGTTCTCTTTTTCATAAACAAAAGATAACCATGTATTTATGAGGCTATCATTCGATGATATACCTTTCCTAAATAATGTTGAGTTCTTCTTATTAGATTTACAAAATGACGAAAAAAGACTAGAAATATTGTTATAGTTTTTATTTCGCCCAGAGATATTTTTTGCTCTTTTGACTTCTGCAGGTAAGGCATCAACATAATCACTAAAACGCAAGTAATTATCATACTCTTCGTGAAGAGATGTTGATGAATATTTTCCAAAGGAAAAATCGATATCGTCAATGTTATTCCTCACAAAACCTCCAAGAACCTCATAGAGTTATTATCATCAATTTCATAATATTGTAATTGAGCCTTATCAAGCTTATCAATATGGATCATTCCAATATGTTCATAGAACCCTTTAGCTTGAGGTAAAGAATGCAAACAAAATCCATACCTGTAACCCAATGTAGCAGTAGAATATTTTATCACTGCCTGCAATAACTTTTTACCGACTTTATTATAACGTTTTTCTTCTAATGGAGTTAACCGATTCCAAGGTGCTACAGCAATAAATTCAATGTAAAAAATATCGTCTTGGTTTAATGCACTTTCTTTAGGGAAGTAGATAAGACAAGCTGCCTCAACATCATGACTCGTTTTTAAAAAAAACCATTTATATTCTTCAGTACTATAGCATCTAGACTTGTTAAACCAATTCCAATGACTGTCTTCAATTTGAATCTTTGATAAAAACTCTTCTCGCGTTTCGTCGTTACATTCATTTTTAAGATGTTCAAACATTTTTAAACGATATTCTGACCATTCTTGATCGCAAGTTATAGCATTGGGAAGGCTCCAACCGAATGAAATTAAATATGACTCCTCAACCTGACGGCTACTTACAAGCGTGCCTTTTTCAATTATAACTTCTTCATCAGGAGCAGGAATAATTCCTAGTTTAATTAATTGATTTATATCAATATTCATATACATATACATTCTTAGATAAATAGAGACGCATGTCTGTAAAGTAAAGAACTAAATTTTTCTAATTAGGTACAAGCTGTTAGAATACTATTGTGGCGTTTTGTTTGTTGAGGAAAGAGAAAATATTGAGTATGACTGCAACTACTTGAAACACTATTTTTTATCAACGAATGCAAGCAGTTACAACTAATGTTCTACCAACCTCGTACACATACAATGCTATCGACAAACTACAACTAACCATATGATTTATAATACATTAATTAACGCAACTCAATATTAACCAGTTTTTGTGTCGATGTAATATAACCTCGTAGGCGAATGGTTATAATAACACAACTATTTCATTGCGACTCTTTACACTTCACAAATATGACTGAAAATAATTTGACTCAACCAGTGATAACAAACTATTCGGTTAAAATGCTTTATATATGCTTTGCGCTGCAATTTTTCGAACCGAATGAATATTTAGCAAGGGGACTTGATTATTTTTCACCCCTCATTACAGACGATTGCTCCGATACTGAGACTCATATCAAAATAAACACATTGGAAACTATTTATATTCCACATAAATAAACTTAGAACAACAGTAGATCATGTTTAACAAAAAAAATAAGGCCACCAGCAAATAGATGGGAAGCACATTATTTTATGAAAAAACAATGTGCTACTATTATCTATATTCTTTCTCTTCCAGAGAAATGTTCGTGCATCTTTTCTGTCATGACCCACAGCGCCTTATTTAATTTAATATCTCCATCAATGCCATTCACTGAACGAGTGCGAGCCCGCTTACCTTTAGCGCTCCGACCAGATAATCCTCCCTTGATTAAGTTTTCCTGTAAACGTTGATATACCGTCCAAAGATCATCTTTCTTATCTTCCCAACGACGAGGTTGTAATACTTGCTCCTCAGTAATTGGTTGATGCTCCTCGCCATAACGATAAGTCAACGCCGCTTGTGCCAAAGCTTGTTGTGCTGGTGGAGGTAACAATAGTGACTGCATCTGTTCTCGCTTTTCAGCAACAGCATCAAACGTTTCTAATACCTCATAAGCCCCTTCAATCACCTTGCCAACAACATCACCTTTATGTGGCACACGCACTTCACCAAAGGTATCTCCGCAAACTAAACCGTTCGAACATACAACTCTAAATAGGCCCGGCAGCATTTGATAACTACTCGAACCATCATGGCTATTAAGTAAGATGATTTCAGGTACTTGTATACCCGTAATTTGGTCATGTCGCCTGAACCGTAACATATGCTTGGTGTGCTCTCGACGGCTAACATCACGCACTCGAGTCTGGCAAGCAAAGAACGGATAAAAGCCTTCTTTTTGAAGGCTATCCAATAAGGTAATGGTCGGAATGTAAGTGTACCGTTCACTACGTGAATCGTGTTTTTCTTCTGAGAAAACACTCGGTACGGTACGAAATAATTCTTCTGTGGTTAACGGACGATCACGGCGAATACTATTCGCCGCACCAAAGCGGGAAGCTGAGCGAGTCATAATGAATTTCCTTAAAAATAAATAAGATAGGTAAAACTGAAAGATTGAATTAAGAAAGGCGTTAATCGATAAGATGGAAAATGGCTGAACTTTCTGGATGTTGAATAACGTAATCACGAAGCTGATAGAACCGTTCAACCAGTAATTCACTCTCCGCTCTAAATGACCACTGGCTGTACAGCATCAAACAAATGGCAACGCCTGCCGCTTCAGGGCTGAGTCCTGCTTCATTGCCATTATGCATATTGAACAGCGTTAATGTTTCATGATCCAAATCTGGATAAATAAACGCACCGCCATTGGGTAATGTGCAGTACTCCCAATAGCCGCCAGTGTATTCATCACAGAACTGGCCCATGATAGTAAATATCACCACTTCAAACGTGGCAAAGCCTTTTACTGTGCCGAAGTAGGTTTGCCAGAACTTCGTACGCTGGTGGTCAGAAACTCGATTACCCGTCATCAAATTGGCATTAAAATCCTCACTGCCCTTCATTGAGTTTACGGCATGTCGCTTTTGCTGCATTGAACAAATCCTCTATGTTGTTTTTAATCGGCATAAAAACGGTAGACCAAAAGGCCTACCGTAATAAGGTTATTTAAATATGTATGGGAAAAATGGTGGTTTAATGTTTTGAAAATAGTGTATTCAGTAATTGATCAAGAGGACCGCCAATCAGAGTGGTACACGTAAATACGGCCCCTAATCGTGCTGCTTGGATTTCAGCTTCTGAAAATTGCCCTTCAATGAGCATTTTTTCCGCTACTTTCTTTTGTGCGTAGTGGGTCACATAGGACAAGGCCACAACACTTGTTGTTGTGGCGATAAGTTTTAATACTGACATTGGATTACCCTAAAAGAAAAAGCCAGCAAAAGCTGGCTAGAAAATATGAATAAAAATGCAGATCCAGTTTATTGCGGACCCGACCAATTATCGCTACTCATGGTTAAAAAAGCATCACAACTGGCTTCACCAACTTTACAAACACGCTTAGCAATCGATGTGTCAGGCCATTTCTGATGGGTGCTATATTCCAGTCCATTATTATCAATACAAGCCACTTTTAGCCAATTTGCCCGAGCCCCTTGATTATAATAGATGCTGCTAATGCACGTTATTGCGGTGGGGGCTGGATGTTGATAAGCAAAGCTGACATCGGTTTGCGCGACAAGCTCACCTGGTGGAAGATTAAATCGGATCGTTCTATTTCTATCTCGATTCATTGCCCATAATTTTTGTGCATATTGATCTGTTAAATAATAGGTATAACGATCCGGTTGAATTTCACCACGCAACGTAATGGCTTGTGCTGATGAAGTTGATATCAATGTCATTAATAAAGTCATTAATAAAGTCATTATTGAAAATACGAAACGTGAATACATAATTAATATTCCTGTTTTAGATATTATAGAAAATCATTACTAAGGATGCTCAATACAGTCTTGGTAATCTGTATCGGCCATAGCTTCCGCAAGCCCATTTGCAGAAAATAATGCAGAAGTCAACGGTGAGGACACCCATTGTAACGTGTCGTTTGGGGTTGTCTTTTTGAGCTGTTCAAATAATTGTTGATAATTATCATCTTGCGAGGTATCTGAACGACCAGTTCCATATGAAGACTGACTAATGCGGATAGTGACAGGCGAAATTGCGTTGTCAGGAGTAAGGCCATTACGATACTCAGGCGTCGTCATACGAATATGGAATGCACCGCCATGGCAAGCGAACATTAGTGTTTCCTCTTGGGCATTGTTGCTACTCAAATCCCACGCCATTCCTGTGCTGCCATACCAATCGCCCCATTGATCATCAGCAATCGTGCTGTGTGCTGAGGTTGAAAAAAGGATCAATATCCCACTGATAAGCGTGCATAACTGCGGTTTTAAATCTGGTAAATAAAATGTCATAAAATGCTCCTAAGCGTGTGTGGGATGTAATATCCCTTTGATATATTGAAAGTAGGGTAATGCTTGGATAAATGTGGGCTCCTCTATTTGTTGGGTAATCGCGTTATCTGGATGAAAACAACGAGAGGTTTGTTCAATATCCTGCAACAGCAGTAATGGCATGGCATGAATAGATCCCTTATAGACCCCACAGACGTACCAAACACCGTCAAAATAAGTCAACTTATAGGGTGATACCCAGCGATACATTTTTTCTTCGTGTCGGTAATGAATAAAGTGATGTTCTAAAATCGCTTGAGTCACAATAGCAAAACCACCAAAAGGTGAAGGTAAAGCCTTAGGCGGCGAGTGATACACCCTATAAGGAGACTCATGAGATTGGCGATTAAGAAGTAATGACAGCAACTTTCTATCCAAGACAGGAAAAAGCTGAGCGACATGGGTGATATTGGCAAATTGGAGAATATCGCTATCTGTACGTAATACAGCAGATCCCCCCGCTAATCGATAACCGCCTTGAAAATGTTCCAAATCGAGGTGGACTAATCGTTCATTAAAATCGCGTAATAATGTACGGTACGAGACATTAAACTCCGAGGCTAGCCTATTGAGGTATAACGTTTCCCCTTTGAATAATTGCGTTAAAATATACGCCAGACGATGTACCAATCGTTCATGACGGGCTGAAGGTTGTGCCATAAGGATTCCTACCAGTGACAACACAGATAAAGCCTTGCTAAACGCTAAGCAAGAATAAAGGATTTTTGGCGTAGATAAGCCACAATAAAATAAATGGGTAGTGGAAATTGACTTTGACTGGGAGAGGATATCGCCTCCATCAGCCAAGTAGACTGTAGTGTGGTATTGACGGCCTTTTTCAATGACATGAGTGAATGGTGTGTTAATTCAACAGTTTGATGGACTGAAATATTTCCACACATTTCAAGATAACTTCTGAGTATCATTGTGGCGATTTCAAGTGCAACGCTATTTGATGTTTTCACTGCGGCAGTGAGTGCAACCTTAATTTGTATAGGAGTGGGTTCTGAGAGATTAAGCTGTAAATCTCGGGAAATAATTAACAAGTCGTTTTGGTTAAGCCCATTCATACTTTTCTCAATCAGTTTCATAAGTAAATTGAGTTCTAGAATTTCAATATCATTTTTAATCCCATCTTTGATATTTAATCGGGCACACAAATCTTGTAATCGGTGACGATATAAACTACAAGAAAAGTTAAAAGTAGATACTAATGAACATTCATCACTCACCATGTGAAATGCTGAAAAAATATAATCTAAATAGAGTGAACGCGTTGCAAGCGAAAATGGAATAGAGGAGGTTTTAAACTCTTCCATTACTCGATTTTGCTTATTTTCTTTAAACAAAAAAGAAGCCAATAAGACTAAATCGTCATCATGTAAATGGATGATAAATGCTAAATCGGGATCAATCTTGTGCTTATGCATAACGTTGGCTCCTTATAAAGGCATAGAGCATAACAAAGTCACTAGACAGGGGATGTCACGTCAAAAATTATTTTCATCGAAATAGTTAAATAATTGTACCAAGGAATGTCATTGTAAACCTTGTGGCTGTCTCTTCTCTTTAAGTGTTTAAGTTAGGTGTATTCATGAATGTAATGTAGGACTCAAATTATTTGGGAATAGTTTCTATTACAACGCATTTCATTTTAATATAAAAACATGGCCTCTATTATTTATAGATAAATAACTTCAGAGTGAATTCAATAAAATATACCAGTTATATTCTTTACTCTACAAGAGTAAGTGCTTTTAACATGCGTTGGTATAGTAGTATATATAAATAAGAAACAGAATATAAACCAGCATTTAAATAACCATAACTAAATAAATAAAAAGTAGAGATATATACAAGGAATTAAACATAGATAGTTTAGGCATGATAAATATCATAATTAGAATAGTTAATATGTACATCTCTTCTATAAATGACATTTATTAACATCAATAAATCACGTTAAAACTCTATTACTAATAAAAATTAAAAGGAAATTTATTTATGAATAATCATAGTTAATCTTAAAACGTAAATCATTACATTAATCACTTTTAATATAACAACAAATAACAGGAGTGGATTATGTATACAGTTAATCAGGATTATCTAAAAAGAATGAATCAGGTACTATCACGTGTATTAAGCGAAAAGAAACGAGTCTCTGCTTTTAGAATAGACTTACGTTTCCCTAGCGGAAATAGTGATTATCACAATGATGCCAAAGTCATTACACGATTTATTGAATCATTGAAAGAAAAAATAAAATGGGATGTAAAAAAAAAGAGTAACTTATGGAGGAGAATATTAACTGAGAAGCTGGATTACATCTGGGTCAGAGAAGTGGGAAGTGAAAGTCATCACGCACATTATCATGTAATACTCTTTTTAAACAAAGATATTTATTACTCTCTTGGCGATTACAATAAGAATGACGGTAATTTAGCTGCATTGATTATTCAAGCATGGAATAGCGCATTAAATATAAAATCCGAAAAAGTATCAGGATTAGTCCATTTTGCCGGTAGTTATCATCTTGTTCAATATCAAGACCTAACCTTGAATACTACTCTTCAATTTGAATTATATAAGCTACGGCAAGCTTTTAATTATTTAGCAAAAGACTATACGAAAGCCTACCACAGTGGTTTTCGTTCTATTGGGTGTAGCCAATAAGTTTTTATTAACAAAGTCGGGATATACTTTGAGAAGTAATATCCCTATTTTAATATCGATATTGCTTCTGCCTTTTAATTCAAGACAGGAGCTAATTATTATGACATCACAATCTTATTCATTACTCAATGACCAATTTGTAGATATGAAGTTTATATGTACATTTACGGGATTAACGGATAAATGGTTTTATAAACTCATTCAAGAAGGTGAGTTCCCTAAACCGATTAAATTAGGACGCAGTTCTAGATGGTTAAAAAGTGAAGTAGAATACTGGTTACAGGAAAAAATAAATCAATCTAGATGATTTATTTTCTCTCTTGTTCTCATGACTATGCACAATAGCAGGAAACATTAAACACATAAATAATACAGCCATATTTATGGATAGTATGCTAAAAATGCAATTGCATGATATGTGCACTTTTCGACCAAACTAGAAATTATCATTAATATAAAACTGCTAATTTTGCGGTTATTAGCAGTTTTTATCTATATGGAATCAACGTTTTTTGTTTTTAGATTATTTTTTAACCTTTCGATAGTGTGGACATCATGACAAAAGATATAATTATGAATAGCAATAGTTAAGTAAAAATTACATATTCTTTGGGTCATTATAGGATTTTCAAATCGACATAAGGAATAACTCCATTGGGATTATTACTCGGATTTACGGGAATAATATGAAATGAGTATATATCTTCCCCCTGAGGGACATTACAATAATTATATTTGTTTATAAATGAGATATATTTAGGGCCCCCTGTGTTTTTTTGAATAACCCTAACTGCTGAGTAGGAAATAACAATATTTAGAATAGGTTCGAGCTTATCAATTTTTCGTAAACTATTTGGACCCGATTTTTCTATATCACTTTTTAAAAAAGGAGCATAATTACCATTATGAAACCTATCCATTATCCACGCGTAGAGTTTCTTTGCATCTTTTTCTATTTGATTGAACTCGGACATTGAATAAAATATTTCATGTGCTTGATTCATATAACTAGTTATAACTGACCTTGCATTATTTAAGGTCTCAATCGATAACTCATTTCCTTCAATTCTATTTACCTCATGAAATATAGCCGCAAGCCTCAAAGTATTTGCACTGGCTTTTGAAATAATATCTGAAATATTTTTATATGATTCATTAATCATTGAGTTAATTAAAAATAAAGATCTAATGTTAGAGTATTCCATAATTGAAGCCTCTTGAAGTTTCAATATTTTCACCTGATGAGCTTGATCTATTAATATTTTTTTACGTTTTTGTAATAAAGACCAGAGGAAATCATGAAAATTTTTCAGATAGTTTGAAGATGTGTTTTTATTTGTAAACCCTTGTGTATTGTTACTTATGAACGATTGCGTATTTTTCACTGCATTAGAGTGTATTGATGAAAAAAGAAATCTAGATAAAAAACCACTTCCTTTAGCTTCCTCACCATATTTATCTACGTATTTTTGAAAGATTGTTGGCTGAACCATAAGAGAAATAGTGAGAGTTGGTTTAATATTTTTAGACTCTTTATTTGCCCTGTTGTATGAATATGAACTTCCATCCCATGCTTTATTTAAAATACCATAATTATTCTTAATATAACCTTTAAAAAAGACAATGGATTCATCAGAAACAATTCCAGCATCTGGGCATTTACATAAACCTTCTAATAAAGATTTAGGTGTAGTATCTTCATGGATGAAATATGGTTCAATAGGTTTAATTGGTTTCATAAGCATGTGTTTTTCTAGCGCATACTCATCATTTTCTGGATTGATATTATTCCGAACAGATCTTCTTAGATTACTATCTAATGCCTGCTTTTTTATTTTCCAGATATCGTACTTTTCTTTGTACTTTATTAACTGAACACCATACTCTTCTTTTGATTCAGTTAAAAAATCATAAAATGGCTTCATCACTAATTCATTAATTGTTGTTTTTCCGCCCCCAGATTCAGCTAGTGTTAAAAAATATAATGAACAAGGTTCAGGTATAGTGCTATGAGGAGGAACAACCTTAATTAATGGCTGATAAGCAAGCGAAGTTGCTGCTAACACTGCCGACGTTATTAAATCGATTGAAACTTGAGTATCAATATGTAATGAGAGGATGACATCACGCAGTAAGGGGGGAAATATATTCAGATCAAATATGGAACTGACTGTATGCTGAGTTTTGTTATAGTTCATTTGTTGAGGTACAAACTGATCTTGCTTTGAATTATTTCCCGTGAACATAGCCATTTCCTTACCAAACAGGCATCAAGTACATTATGAACATGGAAATATAAAATGAATAAAGATAAATAGCTATCACATTGAAGATGTTAACTTATTTCCTATAGTTTATTTATTAGACTATTGATGATAACCAAAGGTTAAATATCATCATATCTCATATGTAATGAATCCAACAATAATTATGCCGATAAACCTCTTAAGAAAGGGTTTTGCTTTACGTGATACCCTACAAGAGCAGTAGAGAGTCTTTCAGCATATACCTACTTCATCCTGTTCCACTCTGTCAGCATGATGAATATGCAAATATTATCAAATCGAAGTATATACTCAGATGTATACTAATCTGGAGGTTGATGAGGGTTGAGTTAAACGATTGGCTGAATACTTTGAAGATGAAAACTGAAGAGCAACTGGGGGAATGGATCATTAGCAGGTTGATGAAGAACCGAGAGACTTGAGAGATTAATGGATGAATATGTGTCGTTTGGTTACTAGATGGAGTTGCTCATCTATCACTTTTCCATCTATTTAATACATAAACCCAATGTAATTGATTATGATTTATAATTATATTGGTTGACGGTATTACTTGGTTTTCTCTTTTTATAGTATAGATTTCATGCTGTCATTGATGACGTTTTTAAGGGCTTGAATGACCAATATTGAACAGCTTTTCATAAATGGCCTTGGTAATAAATTTTGGAAAACCACTCACAAGTTTCACGCTGATATCAATCCAGATAACTATAAGTATGTGGTTCTTGGTTTGATTTTTCGATACTCTCAAAGTCAGCCAGAAAGAACTGACTAAGCTATTTTCTGAAACCAGAAAGTTGTACAATTTTACGTAATACTATGATTTAACCTAAATCATTCAAGGAAAGCTAATTGCCGAAAATCATTACGCTGAAAAGATTATACTCTATGTATCTAAAGTGACACGCTGAAACATATAGAAAATTATTCTGCGGATCGGTTATAAAACAGTGGGCTGATGAAACCAACTATTTCCTCGACCAACTTGCATTTGATAAAGAAAAACAGGGTAATCGCGCTTACACACCAAAAAATATCATTGCTCTGAGTGTCAAAATGTTGCATCTATACAGCAGTCTCACACATGCTCTTGCAATGGCTTTCGAGCCAAGCAAAAAATCAGCAACTTATTATTAACATATCAAAAGGTGTACTATGTCAGAACAACTTACAGAAAATCAAAAAAAAATCAAAGATGAGCTAGAGATTGCTAGACAAAATATCAAGACAGACGGGTATTCAATGTCTATTGGTGAATTAATCAATTTATATAGAGATAATGACTTAAAATTAGACCCTGCTTTTCAACGTTTATTTCGTTGGGACGATGAGCAAAAAACAAAGCTAATAGAGTCTATTTTGATTGGTATTCCAATACCTGAAGTATTTGTTGCACAAAAAAATGATGGTACATGGCATGTTGTTGATGGAGTACAACGGCTCTCTACAATTTTACAGTTAACAGGAAATTTACCAAGTAAAGACATGTTAACCATGACATTATGCAAATATATCCCTTCCTTAAATGGAAAAACGTGGAATGACCTTCCTATTGAAACTCAAAGAGAATTTAAAAGAACAAAGTTAAAAATAAATATAATACTTACTCAGAATAGTGATGAAGCCCAATATGAGCTGTTCCAAAGATTAAATACAGGAGGGACATCTTTATCTGATCAAGAAGTTAGAAATTGTTTGATTCTTATGCTTAACCCTGATTTCTTTAAATCTATAAATGATTTAAAGGATTATCCTAATTTTAAAGATTGCCTAAAAATTGAAAAACATCAATTTGAGAAAGAATACCATATGGAGTTAATACTTCGTATGTTTATTGGTTATTTTGATAAAGTTGATTACGAAAGTTTCGGTCCATTAAGTTATCTAAAATTAAATGAATTTATAGATAAAGAAACTATAAATTTAATACGTAATGCGAACATTGAAGACTTTTCTGATAAATTCAAGAAAACATTTGATTTATTAAAAAACTCTTTAGGTGATAAGTCATTTCAAAAATATTATCCAGAAAAAAATGAATTCTCTGGAGCATTCAATGTATCTGTTTTTGAGATGTTAACTGTTGGTATTAGTTCCAATATTGACAACGTAGAAAACTTAGGAAAAACTCAGTTAGAGAGCTTGATTAAAGAATTATATAACAATGAAGGAATTCAACAGGCTTTAGCCCGTGGAGTTAAAGCTATCAGCCGTTTTAGAGACACAACAAGAATAGCAAGAGAATACTTTAAGGGGGGGCTTTGTGGCTAAGCTTACAGTAGAATCTTTTGTTGATTTAATAAATGAGGATTTATTATGGAGAAAAAAAGAAATTTCCGACCTTTTGTTTTTACATAATAATGAAAATAGTTTGCTAATCTTAAAGGCTGCTATTTTATTAATGTATTCTCATTGGGAGGGGTATGTAAAAAATATTTCAAAACAATATATTATACTTATCTCTGATCTCAATTTAGAGCTAAATAAATTAGGATTTAACTTTGAAGCGATTGATATTAAAGGAGACATCAGAGAGTGTTTTAAATCCAGTGATTCTCTAAATCTTATCAATGAAATTAATTTTTTAAAAAAAATCTATGATAATAATCGAAAAATATTTAAAATTTCATCCCAGTTTAAAAATGAAAAAGATAAGTCTATAATTAATACTAAAGACAATTTAAACATTCAAGTTTTTCAATCATTTTTAAAAATTATTGGGCTATATGAATTTGAACCTCTCAAGACAAGAATAGCATATATTGATGAAAAACTTCTAAACAATAGAAACATTATTTCTCATGGAAGTAAAATTCATCCCAGTTCAAATAATTTTCTTATTGATATACTGGAAATTAAAAAATTAAGAGACTTCATTATACTTATAATGGAATATTTGAGAGATGAGTTAATTTACTTTTCAGAGGAAAAACTTTTCCTTCATTCAAATTCAAATAAGATAATATCCAGATCAAATGATATAAACCTGAAATTAGAAAAAGCCATAAAGGAAATTTATCCTCATTCAGTATAAAATGCATCACCTGCTATGCGGGTGATTTAAAATTCTGATATAGGAATATCCTTAATTATACTTACCGTTAAATGCCTCATTCGAGCTCGATCATTTAAAAAATTATTAGTAGACTGTGATTTCAATATTTTCATGAGTTTTTTGCACTCTTCAAGCTTTCCACTCTTAGGCGTAATCACAATCATATGGTTCTCTACTGCAACAAACCCCTTAATATTAACTAAAGTTGCTGCTGCTCGGAATTTATCTGAAGGACTTGAGGTTCTTTTTACTAAAACAAAAGGTGCTTTTAAAACAGTACCTTTGAAACGTCTCACCTCAGTATTCATCTTAACGACTCCCCAAGTTGGGCAATTTTTAGGATAAAAATAAGGATATTCATAACCTTCATCAGGATCTCGATATGGAACTAATGGTCCTACCCTTACATCATATCTATCCGATAATTTAGAAGACTTCTCTATTTCTTTATACCATTTAATATCCTGTTCTGAATTGTTAACTATAGTCCCAGAGAGAACAAATACATCAACATCAGTTTTTAAATTAAATCGCCCCCAAATTTTACACTTAGCTTGAAGTGAACGACTAACAAATTCTCTGAAATCAGTATAACGAGTACCTGATCTTAAAACATCAGGCAAAATTGCGCTAACTTGACATTTTAATGGAAGTAATCGCAAATAAAAATCAAAAATAACCCCTGCTATATTCACATTACCTGTTTTCCAATAATTTTTACGGGGAGAAGGGCTATTAAAAAAAGGCGGATTAAAAATTACATGTGTTACTTCTGATAATTCATTTTCAGATAGAGTTAAAGCATTCCTGCATATAACATTATCTAAAAATAATAACGCATCGTGAATGCTACAATCCTTATATACACCTCTGCATAGTATTTCAACTATTATTCTTAACTTAGTCATATCAACGAGTGATTGATGGATATCATATCCCCTAAGAACTTTTCTCCACTTAACTAATGTTTGAGATAAAGTCGATTCTACACCCAATTGACGAGAGCAGGCTATTAATAGATTGCCCGCGCCACAAGTAGGATCTAAAACAACAGAATCAAAAGTAATAGGCTCCCTAAAAGAGCTAACTGTAGAAATAGCTAGCTTTGAACCTGTAAAAAAAATACCAGATTCCCTCATTTCTTTAATTGATAAGTACTCTCTCAGTTCCGAATCTATAGAATCCAGATCAACCATGTCTTTTAATACAGAAAGGTCTATAGCATCTTCATCTAATTCTAAATATTTAAGAACATTCGTATTACGTAAGCGTAGCTGATTCATAAGTTAAAACTGCAGTTATTTTTATAGAAATATATCATAAGACCATGAGTTTATCTATATCTATTAAACATAACAAAGTGATATAAAAGAAATAAAATATTAACTATTAATGAAATAACTGCAGTAACATTGTGTCAATTTTTTCTTTTAAAGATGAGTACTATAAGTACTGACTTATCTTCTTTATTCCCTCCAACTCATCCATATAATCTGCATACCACTGCATCATTTCTCTACGCCCATCCATATACTGAGCATGGTTATACGTGCCACGGATTGCATTCTTATCGATATGAGCAAGTTGTGTTTCTATCCAAGCGGAATTAAACCCTTTCTCATGCAAAATTGTACTCATGGTGTGGCGGAAGCCATGTCCTGTTAGCCTGCCTTTATATCCCAATAACTCAATAACCTGATTCACGCTTTCCTTACTGATCGGCTTTCTGTGGTCGTTACGGCCTATAAAAACAAGCTCATAATGCCCTGACAGTGGTTTGAGTGAATTAAATAGCTCGATCACCTGTTTAGATAATGGCACAACATGCGGGCGCTTCATTTTCATCACTTCAGCAGGTATCTCCCAAACCCCTTTTTCTAAATCAATATCCTGCCAACGAGCAAATCGGAGTTCTTGCGTCCTAACAGCAGTAAGTAAAATAATTTTTGTCGCTGTTTTGGTGATCATGCTCCCTGTATACCCTGCTAAATCCTTCAGAAAATAAGGCAGTTCTTCAGCGGTTAAGAATGGGAAATGTTGTTTCTTCGGAGGAGTTAATGCAGATGCAAGATCGGGTGCAGGGTTATATTCAGCTCGCCCCGTAATGATTGCGTATCTATAGACCTCACCGCAACGCTGGCGGACTTTGCGCATCTTTTCTAAGGCTCCGCGCTTTTCCATTTTACGCAAGGTTTCCAGCAGCTCTAGTGGCTTGATTTCAGCAATAGGACGCTTACCAATATAAGGAAAGATATCTTTTTCAAAGGTATCAATAATTTCATCACGATAACGCAGTGACCAGCGATCTGCTTTAGACTTATGCCATTCACGGGCAATGGCTTCAAAGGTATTACCCGTATTCAGTTTTTGAATCGCCTTCTCTTCTTTTTTGATTTCTCCGGGATCACCACCAGCAGCTAGAGTCTTTTTTGCTTGGTTTCTCATTTCACGTGCTTCAGCAAGTGTCACGATAGGAAATACACCGAAAGCTAATCTTTTTTCTTTACCACCAAAGCGATACTTCATTCTCCAGTAGCGTGAGCCTTTAGCGGTAACTTCAAGATATAAACCACCACCATCAAAGAGTTTATATGACTTCTCTTTAGGCTTTGCAGTCTCGACCTGACGGGCGGTTAATGTCATTGGGGGCACCTCATTTTTGGGTGAATTTTTAATGCCCCCTGATATGCCCCCAAAAACCTATTGATGTAGGTTGACCTTGGTTGACATCAGGAGACTGAAAAGTGTATTAATAGCTGATATTATAAGGGATTAGTTGAGTCTTGTGGAGTTGTATTGAACTTGAGTGGCGGAAGATCACAGGAGTCGAACCTGCCAAGGACCGCTGGCGGCCCCATCTGGATTTGAAGTCCAGCCGCCCCACCGGGGACGATGATCTTCCATTTTTGAATGGGTCAAAAGGAAATAACGGGATGATTATACGCTGAATTATTTTTAATCCCAAGTGCATCAAATCAATAAAACCCCTTTCAAATAAAATAATCCCGTTTTTGAGTAAAACTTCGGATAATTACCGCGATACTATTGAACTTATACAGTTTCATCCTCATCTTACTATCTATAACGAATAAACTCAGTGGTGTTTTTTACGTCACTGCAAACCAAAATACAGGATGTTTTTTATGTCAAATCCATTACTTAGCACAACGGGATTACCTGCATTTTCCCAGATCAAACCAGAACATGTTGTTCCTGCATTAAAAGAAGTGTTAACAACTTACCGTGAAACAGTTGAAAAATTACTGGCTGAAAATACTCAATTTAACTGGGATAACCTTTGCCAACCATTAGCAGAAGCGGGCGATAAACTTTCTCGTGTTTGGTCTCCAGTCAGCCATTTAAACTCTGTCAAAAATAGTGCTGAACTACGTGAAGCCTATGAGCAAAGTTTACCATTGCTGTCTGAATTCAGTACATGGATGGGACAACATGAAGGCTTATATCAAGCTTATAAATCAATTAAAGAAAGTGCTAATTTTAATGCATTAACTCAACCTCAAAAAAAAGCGATTGAAAACGCATTACGTGACTTTGAATTATCAGGTATCGGCTTACCCAAAGAGAAACAACAGCGTTTTGGTGAAATCAGCGCGCGTATGTCTGAGCTAGGCGCTAAATATGGAAATAACGTATTAGATGCAACGATGGGTTGGTCTAAACTAATCACTGATGTAGAAGATTTATCCGGTATGCCTCAAAGTGCTATTGATGCTGCAAAAGCTATCGCACAAGCCAAAGAGCAAGACGGCTACCTATTAACGCTTGATATGCCAAGCTATCTGCCTGTCATGACATATGCTGATAATCGTGAACTAAGAAAAGAGATGAGTATCGCTTATAGTACGCGAGCCTCTGATCAAGGCCCAAATGCAGGTCAGTGGGATAACAGCGAAATTATCGCTGAGATCCTTGCATTACGCCACGAACTCGCTCAACTCCTTGGTTTCAAAAATTACGCTGAAAAGTCACTCGCCACTAAAATGGCAGAGTCTCCAGAACAAGTCCTTAGTTTTTTAACTGACTTAGCACAACGCGCTCACCCACAAGGTAAAGAAGAGTTAGCTGAACTCACCCAATTTGCAAAAGAGCACTATGGTGTTGATAAATTAGAATCATGGGATTTGGCTTACTACAGCGAAAAACAGAAACAACACCTGTTCTCAATCGATGATGAGCAACTGCGTCCTTACTTCCCTGAACAACGTGCTTTAAGTGGCTTATTTGAAGTTGTTCATCGTATCTATGGTTTAACAGCTAAAGAGCGTAACGACATCGACACTTGGCATGATGATGTTCGTTTCTTTGAGCTTTACGATGAAAGTAACACCTTGCGCGGTAGCTTCTATCTTGATTTGTATGCACGTGAACACAAACGTGGTGGTGCTTGGATGGATGACTGCATGGGAAGAATGCGTCATGCCGATGGCAAGCTACAAAACCCTGTTGCTTATCTCACCTGTAACTTCAATAAACCTGTAGGTGATAAACCTGCACTGTTTACTCATAACGAAGTCACCACTCTGTTCCATGAGTTTGGTCATGGCTTACATCATATGTTAACGCAAATTGATACTGCTGATGTTGCTGGTATTAACGGTGTGCCATGGGATGCGGTTGAATTACCAAGCCAGTTTATGGAAAACTGGTGCTGGGAGCCAGAAGCATTAGCCTTTATTTCGGGTCATTATGAAACTGGTGAGCCATTACCACAGGCAATGCTTGATAATATGCTTAAAGCAAAAAATTATCAGTCTGCAATGTTTGTGTTACGTCAACTAGAATTTGGTCTATTTGATTTCCGTTTACATGCAGAATATGACCCAGCAAAAGGGGCGCGTGTAATGGAAACCTTAACCAGTGTGAAAGATCAAGTATCTGTCGTTCCGTCAACACCTTGGGCTCGTTTTCCTCATGCCTTTAGCCATATATTTGCAGGTGGTTATGCCGCAGGTTATTACAGCTATTTATGGGCTGATGTGCTTGCAGCGGATGCCTTCTCTCGTTTCTCTGAAGAAGGGATTTTTAACCGCGAAACAGGCCAATCATTCCTAGATAATATTTTAACTCGTGGCGGTTCTGAAGAGCCAATGGAACTGTTCAAACGCTTCCGTGGTCGTGAGCCAAAACTTGATGCTATGCTTAAAGGCTACGGCATTAAAGGATGATATGTGAATATCTGTTTACTTTGTGAAGAAGGCGCTGATAACAGCGCCTTATCTGATTTAGCGCAACGTTGGGGATTAATTCACGACGAAACGCAAACAATGGCTTTAGTGTTAACACCAACTCACCTTGAATTACGCAAACAAGATGAACCTAAACTAGGTGGCATCTATGTTGATTTCGTAGAGGGTACCATGGCGCATCGTCGTAAATTTGGCGGTGGTCGAGGTGAAGCGGTGGCAAAAGCAGTTGGGATCAAAAAAGACTACCTGCCTGATGTAATTGATGCAACCGCTGGACTTGGTCGTGATGCGTTTGTCTTAGCGTCTATTGGTTGCAAAGTCAGAATGGTAGAGCGTCACCCCGTGGTTGCTGCATTACTTGAGGATGGCTTAAAACGTGCTTATCTCGATGCTAACATTGGCGAATGGATGCAAGAGAGAATGACGTTAATTCATGCTTCTTCTGCCCAAGCACTCACTGAGATCACGCCTCCTCCTGATGTTGTCTATCTTGATCCGATGTACCCACATAAAGCAAAAAGCGCATTAGTAAAAAAAGAGATGCGAGTGTTCCAATCTTTAGTCGGTGCTGATGAAGATGCAGATGCCCTGCTAGAACCCGCAATGACTTTGGCAAAAAAACGTGTTGTCGTAAAACGTCCTGATTATGCTGAGCCATTAAATAATCAGCCTGCACATGCCAATATAACAACAAAAAATCACCGTTTTGATATTTACCCTTGTGTGTAAACACTGACATACAAGGATAAAGAAATTAGTTTGAGATCTGACGGGTGTTAAACACCCGTTCAGAATCAATGAGATTTACAGCACACCTTGGGCCAGCATTGCATCCGCAACTTTGACAAAGCCTGCAATATTCGCACCTTGAATATAATTAGTCTGCTTACCTTCACCACCGTAATTCACACAAGCATGGTGAATATCTAACATAATGTGATGTAAGCGAGCATCCACTTTTTCGGCTTTCCAGCTTAAACGTGCCGCATTCTGCGCCATCTCTAAACCAGAGGTTGCAACCCCTCCCGCATTGGCAGCTTTTCCTGGTGCAAAAAGGACACCTGCTTCGATAAAGGCATCTGTTGCTGCAATCGTTGTTGGCATATTCGCACCTTCAGCAACGGCTTTAACGCCATTTTTTATCAAGACTTTTGCCGCCTCTATATCTAATTCATTTTGTGTTGCACAAGGTAGAGCAATATCAACAGGAACAGCCCAAGGTTGTTGCCCTTCAAGATAGGTTAAACCAAATTCTTTCGCATACTCTTCAACACGACCATAATTATTTTTAATTTCAGTTAAACGTGCGAGTTTTTCAGTAGTAAATCCGGCTTCATCAACAACCGTACCACCTGAATCGGATGCTGTGATAACCTTAGCGCCTAGCTCTAAGCATTTTTCGATAGTGAATTGCGCTACATTACCTGCACCAGAAACTGCCACACGCATCCCCTCAAGAGACATACCATGACGTTTAAGCATCGCGTTAGTAAAGTAAACTAAACCATATCCAGTGGCTTCTGGGCGGATTAAACTGCCTCCGAATGAAAGGCCTTTGCCTGTAAATACACATTCATTACTATTAGACAGTTTTTTCATCATGCCTGCCATAAAGCCAACTTCACGCGCGCCCACACCAATATCTCCTGCTGGAACATCTGTGTTAGCCCCTAAATGACGATAAAGTTCAGTCATTAAAGCCTGACAAAAACGCATGACTTCCCCATGGCTTTTGCCTTTAGGATTAAAGTCAGAGCCACCTTTCGCGCCACCCATTGGTAATGTCGTTAAGGCGTTTTTAAATGTTTGCTCAAACCCTAAGAATTTTAGGATAGAGAGATTCACAGAAGGATGAAAACGCATACCACCTTTGTAAGGCCCGATAGCTGAGTTAAATTGGATACGCCATGCACGGTTAACTTGCACTTGCCCTTTATCATCTAACCAACAAACGCGAAACTGAATAATACGTTCAGGCTCAACTAAGCGCTCAAGTAATGATTGTTCACGATATTGTGGGTTTTTTTCTAAAAAAGGCCACAAAGTGGTAAAAACTTCACGAACAGCCTGATGATACTCAGGTTGATGAGCGTTATATTTTTCTACCCCTTCTAAAAACGAAGACAATGAGCCAGATATATTCATTCCGCTATTCCTTTTTTGTGTAATGTGATGTTGGCATAACCTCATTTATTCGGAATATTTTTGGGTTTTGTGAGGTTGATGTTGTTTTGCTTCTTGAATATATCATTAAAATACATTCACACTTCAAGACATTTTTTTCATAATTAGACAAAAAAAAAAGGTTGACTCCACTTAACAGCAGGAAAAATAGGAATTTTAGACAAAAAAATACCTGCATAAGCAGGCATTTTTTTTGCTTAAACAAGCAAGCGATTATTCTTCATCATCTTTCAGAGGAACAATTAACATATCAACATGCACAGTATTAATTAATTGACGTGCTGATGACATCAATTTGCTCCAGAAGTCTTGGTGATGACCGCAAACAACTAAATCCATATCGTATTTTTTAATCGCATCAACCAGAACTTGGCCTAAATCACCGCTACCACTCAAGGTTTCCTGAATTTCATAACCTGATTTATCTGAGAGGTCTTTTAACGCGTTACGGGTTTCATCAGTAATACGTTGTTGCATATCACCGAGGTTGACATCAATTAGACCGGTATAAAGATCAGAATAGTTAACATCAACGTGAATTAAGGAAACTTTGGCATTATAGGGTTTTGCCATAGATACAGCTTTCTGTACTAAGACGTTACTCTCAGGGGATAAATCAACTGCCACTAGAATATGCTTATAAGCCATCGTAAACTCCTTCCATAAGCTGATTAATCGGTTGGAAAGGCGGTTAAGCCTAAATCCTATATATTAAATATAACGTTTTAAGATGAAAATTAGATGTCGTCTTGATCACAACTTATGTCAAATTCATCAAGAAAGCATCTATCGATAAATAACAATATACACCATTTTAGATTATCACGATGTCATTCACCGACAATATCATCATAATAATGAGAATTGAGTATAAAAAACAACAAAAACACCCTTTTAGAGTTATTTTTTATCCATTTTTTTGAAAAAGGAAACAACTTGAACACGTCACTTTTGTTTATTGCTTAATTTCACCTAAACTTAAATAAGAGAAAAAATAACCTCTATGGGTAAAGGTTTTCTCATCTCTGAATCTATTATTCTAGGGAGGGGATTATGTTTAATGTCATTGTTATCTTTTGGGCGCTCTGTATTCTTTGCCTGATTAATATGATGCGTTATTTTTCATCTATTCGGGTGTTACTCACAATACTGCGCCAATCTGATCCGTTACTCTATCAATCAGTAGATGGTAATGGGTTTTTTACTATGCATGGGCAATTTTCAAAACAATTGCGACTTATCCGCTACATCAACCAACGCCAATATACCAACCATCATAATCCTGAAGTGATTATGCGTTGCGAGCGAATTTATCGACAATTTTATCTTGTTAGCCGTTTTTGTATTTTGGCTGTAGCAAGTTTAATTGCGATGCTTATTTGGTAGGCGACAAAAACAAAAAAACGGTGACTAAAAGTCACCGTTTATAAACAAACTTGGGTAGTTTATTGTTTATCAGCCATTCACAATGAATGTCAGTGATATCCAATAAAGTAAACCTGATAAACCAATGCTAACTGGTAATGTTAAGATCCAAGCAAGTCCGATATTTTTTATCGTCTTCGATTGAACTCCACCACCATCTACAATCATTGTACCTGCAACGGCAGATGACAAAACTTGTGTTGTTGATACAGGCATACCCGTATAACTTGCGACACCAATGGACACTGCTGCTGTTACTTGAGCAGAAACCCCTTGAGCATAAGTCATACCTTTTTTACCAATTTTTTCACCAATCGTTACTGCAACACGTTTCCAACCTACCATTGTCCCAATAGAGAGCGCTAATGCCACTGCAACAATGATCCAAATCGGTGCATATTCCACAGTGTTTAGCAGGTCACGACTCAATGTTTTTAAGAACCGTGCATCTTGGGCGCTAGTTTCAGGTAATTTAGCCACTTCTGTTGCGGTATCAGCGATACACATTAGTAATCGACGCATTTGAGCACGCTGGTCTGCTGTTAGTTCATCATAAGAACTAATATTTGCCAGCATTTGTTCTGTTTGATTCAGAACAATTGGCGTTCTCGCGCTGTTACAATGGAAATCGGTATCACTAGGATCAGTTTGTGCTGACACTCCTGGTGTATTTTCGATAGCATGCTGTAATGCTGGCTGATGCTTCTCATAATACTGCTGTAAGTGCACAACGGCATCATGTGTTTTGGTGATATCGTACCCGCTAGCACTCATATTGACGACAAAGCCCGCAGGCGCCACGCCAATTAATACCAACATGATAAGACCGATACCTTTCTGCCCATCATTTGCACCATGAGAAAAACTGACCCCAACCGCAGATAAAATCAGTGCAGTACGAGTCCAAAATGGTGGCTTACGCTTACCATCTTGTTTTTCACGTTCAGCTGGTGTCAGGTGAATACGACGACGTTTTTTCGTACCACTCCAGTAACGGCGCAGTAAGAAAATCATCGCGCCCGCAATAACCAAGCCGATAATTGGAGAAAGAATGAGAGATAGGAAGATACTGATCATTTTTGGAATGTTTAACGCATCAACGATAGACGAATCTGTCACGATAGCATTTGTTAAACCAATACCAATGATAGCACCTATCAGCGTATGTGAACTTGATGCTGGAATACCGAAATACCATGTACCTAAGTTCCAGATAATGGCAGCTAACAGCAACGAGAAGACCATAGCAAGGCCATGACCTGAGCTCACATTCAGCAGAAGATCTGTCGGTAACAAGTGAACGATAGCATAAGCTACGCTCAAACCACCGAGCAAAACTCCAAGGAAGTTAAATACACCCGCCATCACGACCGCAAATTGCGCACGCATAGCACGAGTATAGATAACAGTTGCTACCGCATTTGCGGTATCATGGAAGCCGTTAATAGCTTCATAAAATAGCACAAAAAGCAGTGCTAAAACCAACATTAAACCTGTATGAAATTCTAGGTCAGTAAACAAATGTAGCATAGACGTTAAGCCAGTTAGTTGGACATGAACGCGGCGCATTATCAGCGACAAATGCGAACGGTGGAAGCGAAATTTAACCTTTTTTTGATTTGATAACCAAGAAAATCAGAGCCTTTTTAAGATAATTCCTTATATATCATTTAATTAATAAAAATAAAAAAAAAGTAAATTTCTGACAATTTTTTCCTTGCTAATACGAATTTAGGTGAAAAATGCAGATTTCTCCATATAATTTTACAAAAATACTCTGATCTTACGCGAAAATCATTGATTAAGTAGTCAGAGAAAACCAAGAACGAGACATCATTGTGGGATCATACGATACAGTAATTATAGGTGCAGGTGCCGCGGGGCTTTTTTGTGCGTCTTTAGCAGGACAAGCAGGATTATCTGTTTTAGTGCTAGATAACGGTAAAAAAGTAGGTCGAAAAATTCTTATGTCAGGAGGCGGTCGTTGCAATTTTACCAATATGTATATTGAGCCTTCAGCCTATTTATCAGAGAATCCTCATTTTTGTAAGTCAGCACTTGCTCGCTATACGCAATGGGATTTTATTGAGTTAGTGCAAAAACATAACATTGCCTATCATGAGAAAACATTAGGCCAACTCTTTTGTGATGATTCAGCACAGCAAATTGTGGATTTATTACTTGCTGAGTGTCAAAAAGGAAAAGTGAGTGTTCGCTTACGTAGCGAGGTAACGTTAATCGAGAAAAAAAATGAAAACTTCACTGTTTTTGTTGATGGAAAAGCAATTGTGACCTCTTCTGTTGTCATTGCCAGTGGTGGGCTTTCTATGCCCGGTTTAGGCGCTACTCCTTTTGGCTATAAAGTCGCAGAACAATTTGGTCTTCCTGTTTTACCCACTCGTGCAGGCTTAGTGCCTTTTACACTGCATAAACCTCAGCTTGAGCAATTTAGCCAACTATCAGGCGTTGCTGTACCCGCTATTGTGACAGCAAAAAGTGGAACGAGTTTTAAAGAAAACATTCTTTTTACTCACAGAGGCCTTTCAGGGCCAGCTATTTTGCAAATCTCTAGTTATTGGCAACCTGGAGAGTATGTAAGTATTAACTTACTTCCGAATATTGATCTTGAAAACCTTCTACAAGAAAAACGCCAAGAGCACCCAAATCAATCATTAAAAAACACATTATCTCGCTTATTACCAAAGCGTTTTATAGAAATAATGATAGAAAATAAACAGTTACCTGATGTTCCCCTCACTCAACTTAGCAATGAACGTATTACTCAAATTGCAGTGTTGCTACAAGAATGGCAAGTTCAGCCTAATGGCACTGAAGGATATCGTACTGCGGAAGTCACTCTAGGTGGCGTAGATACTCGAGCCCTCTCCTCTAAAACAATGGAAGCCACTAAAGTAAAAGGACTCTATTTCATTGGTGAAGTAGTGGATGTAACAGGTTGGTTAGGTGGATATAACTTCCAATGGGCATGGAGTTCGGCGTATGCCTGTGCTCAGAGCCTTATTTCAACACCAAAATCAACGTTTTCTGAGTAATATGTACCAATATTAAAGTTATAAATATTGGTTTTATAATTCTATAAACTTATAAGTTATACATAACAAAACCCAGTTATCATCAATCAGTGATAGCTGGATTTTGTTTTATCCCTTAATAGCGGCTCAAAATGGCTCATATCCCTTCTTTTATTCTGGTTTTATAGCGCAATTATTGTCCTTCTCCCTATGAATAACCTTATAAAAAATATTGTTAACTATTTGGTTATATTACTATTTTAAAAAATTATTAAAATAAAACGACTCGTTAATCAGTAAGTTAAAAGCTTTTCATTGCTTTTTTCTATATTGCTTAAAAAAAAGGCTTTACAAATGATACTGAGAACCATTATCATCAATAACACTTTCAGACGCACCACCTTCAGGGTGATATGAAAGAACGACATTGCTCACATTGCTTCCAGTGTTTTATTTAGCCAGCCGGGTGCTGGCTTTTTTCTTTTCTAAAACTTATTCGATGTTCTTGTTTCTCTTTATTCAAATTATTTGGATCTTCAGGTTAAATTCCTCCGCTTTTCTACTTTGTGCTATTGCGTAAACTGTGTTCAACAACTGATGAGAAGGAAACACATAATGATTTATCTACGCAAAGCAAATGAAAGAGGACACGCTAATCATGGTTGGCTAGATAGCTGGCATACCTTCTCTTTCGCAAACTATTACGATCGTGATTTTATGGGATTTTCTGCATTACGCGTGATTAATGAAGATCGCGTAATACCTGGTGAAGGCTTTGGTACTCACCCTCATAAAGACATGGAAATATTAACCTATGTGCTTGAAGGTAATATCGAGCACAAAGACAGTATGGGTAATAAAGAAAATGTTCCTGCTGGTGAGTTTCAAATAATGAGTGCAGGTACAGGGATCACCCATTCAGAATATAATCCGAATAGTGATCAAGGGCTACATTTCTACCAAATTTGGATTATGCCAAATACTGTCGGTATCACACCACGCTACGATCAACGTCGTTTTGATACAACAGTAAGTAAACAACTTATTTTGTCGCCAGATGCCCGTGATGGCTCTTTAAAAGTCTTCCAAGATATGACGTTATGGCGTTGGAATTTGAAAAAAGGTGAAGAAGTTCAATACGACATTGAAGCTGGGCGAAATGTTTGGCTACAAGTGGTAAAAGGTAAAATAACCATTAATGACACTATTGCGACCACCAGTGATGGTGTAGCAATCGCAAACGAAGATATTATTCGTTTCGTAGGTGATGAAGACAGCGAAGTTTTATTGTTTGATTTACCTCCAGTAACAGCATAGTTGGGTTACCACCCTCTAAAGTCACTTTTTCTCTAATAATCTATTTCACTTTGTTTTCTTTTTTTATCCCCTGAGATGTTCTCGCATTTCAGGGTTTTTTTTATTTAAAATAAAAAAACACCAAAATCACACTTTATGATATTTGGTGTTTTTTATTAATACAAATAACAATTAACGCTTAGGTCCAACTTTTGTCAGTGCTTGGCCAGCTGGAGTATCTGTATATTTATCGAAGTTTTTCACAAAACGATCAGCAAGATCGTCTGCTTTCACATCCCATTGTGCTTTATCAGCATAAGTATCACGAGGATCTAAAATTTCACTATTAACACCGGGTAATGCTGTTGGGATTTCTAAATCAAACACGGGTAATGTTGTCATTGGTGCTTTATCAATATCACCATTTAAGATGGCATCAATAATAGCGCGAGTATCTTTAATTGAGATACGCTTACCTGTGCCGTTCCAACCTGTATTAACTAGATAGGCTTTTGCGCCAGATGCTTGCATACGTTTTACTAATACTTCAGCGTATTGTGTTGGATGTAGAGATAAGAATGCCGCGCCAAAACAAGCTGAGAATGTAGGTGTTGGCTCTGTTACACCACGTTCTGTTCCCGCAAGCTTAGCGGTAAAACCCGATAAAAAGTGATATTGCGTTTGTTCTGGCGTTAAACGTGAAACAGGAGGTAACACACCAAAAGCATCTGCAGTTAAGAAAATCACTTTCTTAGCATGACCCGCTTTAGAAACTGGTTTAACGATATTATCGATATGATAAATCGGGTAAGAAACACGAGTATTTTCTGTTTTTGAGCCATCGTCGAAATCAACAGAACCATCCGACAACACAACCACGTTTTCTAATAGTGCATCACGTTTAATTGCACCATAGATATCAGGTTCAGCTTCTTTTGATAAGTGGATCGTTTTCGCATAACAACCCCCTTCAAAGTTAAACACACCGTCATCGTCCCAACCATGCTCATCATCACCAATTAGCTTACGCTTAGGATCCGTTGAAAGGGTTGTTTTACCTGTACCGGATAAACCAAAGAAAATAGCCACATCACCACTTTCGCCAACGTTTGCGGAGCAGTGCATAGAAGCCATACCTTTAAGAGGAAGGAAGTAGTTCATCATAGAGAACATACCTTTCTTCATCTCGCCACCGTACCAAGTACCGCCGATTAACTGAATGCGTTCAGTTAAATTGAAAGCAACGAAGTTCTCAGAATTAAGTCCTTGTTCCTTCCAATTTGGATTTGTACATTTCGCTCCGTTCATCACAATGAAGTCTGGTGTGAAATTTTCCAGCTCTTCTTGTTCAGGGCGAATAAACATATTTTTAACAAAATGAGCTTGCCAAGCAACTTCCGTGATAAAACGTACTTTTAAACGTGTATCCGCATTCGCACCACAAAATGCATCAACAACAAACAAACGTTTGCCTGATAGCTGATTGGTTACCAATGATTTTAAGTCAGACCACACTTCTTGTGAGAGTGGCTTATTATCATTTTTACCTTTTCCCTGATCAGCCCACCACACAGTGTCACGAGTAACATCATCACGAACAATGTATTTATCTTTCGGAGAACGTCCAGTAAATATACCTGTATCAACGGCAATAGCGCCTAACGAGGTTAATGTGCCTCGTTCATAACCTGTTAATCCAGGCTGGGTTTCTTCATTAAATAACAGCTCATAGCTTGGGTTATAAATGATTTCACTTGTGTCCTTAATACCGTACTGCTGGAGATCCTTAGGGGTAAGACCTTTAACGCTCATAGTTTCGCTCCTGATAAATAGACCTTTCTACGAGCAATATTAGGGTGTTACGAGTAATTAACAGCGATTGTTATCAATATTTTGAAAATTTATAATTTTTTTATGTTAAGAACGAGAGCTAATGCACAAAACTACAGAAAAATTGTTGAATAAAAAAGGACGCAAAATAGCGTCCTTTTGATAAAATCACCTTGCTAAATCGAATCAGTGCAATTCAGAGCTGCTTAACTTATTGATATTATTAATATCACTCTCTGTAAAGATGTAATGGGTTCCACAATATTCGCATTCCATATCGATATTGCCCTGTTCTTGCAACAGGTGGTTCACATCTTCTTTAGATAATGTTACTAATGTATTTTCACAGCGCTCACGCGAACAAGTACAATGAAATTCAACTGCTTGAGGCTCATAAAGAGTGACATCTTCTTCGTGATATAAACGATGTAAGATCTCTTTAGTATCCAGCGTAAATAACTCCTCAGCCTTAATAGTGTGAGTTAATTGTGTAAGTAATTCAAAATGTTCCGCCGTATGTTCCGCAGTGAACTCTTCTGATGCTGGTAATACTTGTAATAACATTCCCGCAGCCGCAGGCTTACCTGCTTGCATACCACTACGAATAAATACGCGAGTTGGTAACTGTTCTGATTGTTTAAAGTAGTTATCAATACAAGCTTCAATAGTTTCACCATCCAGGGCAACAATACCTTGATAACGTTCACCTTTCTCTGGTGTTACTGTGATGACCATAAAACCATTCCCGATCATCTCTTTTAATGTACTTCCAGCCTTTACATCATCATCCACACGCGCCACACCGCGCATTTGTTGATTGTTATTGCCATTGATAACAGCCAATCGTACTGGACCATCGCCTTGTATTTGAACAGTAATATCTCCTTCAAATTTAAGCGTTGCTGTTAACAAACTGGTTGCCACCAGCAAATCACCCAGAAGACATTGAACTGGCTCAGGATAATGGTGATTTTCAAGCATTGATTGATAGGTTTCAGTCACATTGACCAATTCACCACGTACCGCGTTTTTTTCAAATAAAAAACGTGATAAAGAGTCTTTTTTAGACATAACGTTCTCTCATTTCAGGGAATCGGTTAATCCGATTCTTGTAAATTTGTCTGTTTGAAGCGAAGTAAGGTGCGTCTTTCCTTTTTATCAGGGCGACGTTCAGGATGAGGCATTGTTAACGCATTCATTTTTCTCGCTAGAGCAATTTTTTCTCTTTTCGCAATACTCTCTGGTGTTTCACAATAGAGTGCTTGCGCTTGTGTAGCACCTTGTCGCTGTGAACTCACCATTAGAATGGTTACTGTCCGTTCATCATTACCTTGCCGTAGACGTATTTCTGCGCCTTCTTCAACGATTTTACTTGGCTTGCCTCTCACACCATTGTAATGGACTTTGCCACCTTCAATCATCGTGCGAGCAATGGCGCGCGTTTTATAAAAACGAGCAGCCCAAAGCCATTTATCTAAACGGACACCACTTTCTTGTGATGGTTGACTCATCCCTTTCTCCTTAACTTCAACTTCTTTTATGAAGGCGATAGTGAAAACACATAGCCTTCCACAACAAGGGACTTACTGAGGAGGGCGATAAAAACAGTGCTCATAATAGAGACTGATTTTATTCATGCGTTGGTTGTTTTGTCGCCGACGCCGGATGATAAGAAATAGGTTCAATACTAAGAACCCGATAGCGAGAAACAATAATAACGTATTACCGATGTAATATAACATTGTCATTGAATCAGGTAGGCTATGTAAAAATATCTGTAACGTACCATTAGCATCAACAACCATGCCTGTTATTACTCCACCCGTATCAAAAGGTGTATGTAATAAAATATCGGATAAACGCTGTAACTCTCGCCACTGTTCTAACGGCGTGGGTTCAAACACTGAGTTTGAATTTGACGCGTAATCAACGAGCTGTTTTCTTTCATCACTGATTAATAGCACACCACCTGGTGGCGGGCTATTTAACAGAATTGCGGCTTTATCTATTTCTCGGTAGATAAAAGAAGATGTGGTGGTGTCGATAAGCTTTTCCAAGGCCTCAGCACTTACTGCACGTAATAAAACATTGGTACCTGTTAGTTTACCACTCTCCGCACGTTGAACTAATGCAGCCCAGTCATTGACGTTACTCAAGTTAACTAACGCCATTTTCAAGCGGATGCATTCATTCTCTCTTGGGCATAAATCCTGTGTTTTCAACACAATACCATCGAAATTATCTAAAAGATTCATCCCTGATTTAGTAATTGCTTGACCTAAACTTGGGTTAACTCGGTTATTAGAAACGGGATGAAGTTGCTCTTCAACCATATGTAATAAAGCAGCTGCTTTTTCGATTGTGCTTGACTCAGGCATCGGCATTGGATTGCTGTTGTTCCAGTAAATCCCCGAACAATCAAAAGGTGCAAAAATAGTTTTATTATTCTTACTTGATAGATTAGGTGGCATATAACACATACCCACCCCTTTCGCCTGAATAATATCCCCAACATGCAAATCGGTTGTTTCTAATTCGGTAAAATTGGTTACTAAATGAGGTTCTGTATCTTTAAGCCATGAAAAACTGAGTTTCATTGAAAGAGAAAGTGGCTGATAAAGATACAACATGCCAATAATAAATAAGCTCCAAAAAACGAAAATAATATTTTTAATATACCGTTTATAAGGATAATTTTTTTCTTCATCATGTAATGAAAGATAACTTCCTTGCTTTATAACATGATGACTAGGGTACATTTCTAAATAGGTTACTTTATCAATATAACCTTGGATATAAGGCTCCCAATGAGGTGGATAAATAAGATCAATCCCCCCTAAAGAAACATTTTTCACCTGCCCATGATCAAAATTACCGAAAAGCCCCCAGCGTTTTAAACGTCCTTTAAAACAATGGACCTCTTGCTTACGAGGTTTAATCAAAGGATTGTGAATAAGAAAAATACCAATGGCAAGAAATGAGCTTCCTATCGCTAAGATCCAAGGAAGGAAAACCTGAGGCATCATTAGAGCTGTTAGCCATAATGTAAGCCCTATACAAACAAAAGAACCATCCCAAAAGCCAGATGAGTTATGTAATCGGTATTCTTCGTTAGTTTCTTCTCTAATTTGCAGTAGGTGGGCAGCATCACCTTCATTCTTTTGGATCGTGGATGAACCATTTGCCAAGATAGGTTCAGAAAGTTGCTTTAAACTCAGCGCAGAAAAATGAATTTTTTCATCTTTTAAAAAGTGTCCATTAACACCAATTACGATGGGGATAGATGGCGTACACACGACATCGAGGACATTTTCTTGTTGAAGATAAGGAACAAGTAGCGGGGGAATGTGAATTTCTACAGCATCAATATAGTAACGCCAATGATTTAATCCTTCTGATGAGCCCGCAAAACGGTTAACGATATTTCTTAATGTTGTAACGACTTCACCTTTAATTGGCATTTCGGGGAAGTTTTGTAATGAATATCCTGAAGAAAAATCCGACGTACCAAAATAAGATAAATAATCACTAATAAGCCCATAGTCATCTGAAGTGAGCTTGCGATAAGTTGGTTTGGCAAGAGATGGAAGATGATGTGAGTCATCAAGCCGCCTTCTTTTAAAGAATAGAAAGGCGGCCATTATAAATAGGCTTATCATTAAGATAGCCAATATAATGACTGATAATCTCATTTTTTCCCCATGCTTATACTGATGCTGCGTAGTAACAATAACAAAATTAAAACCCTGCCTAACATAAGGCAATTCCTATTCTTTTGTTCTATTTTTTATTTAAATACAATAGATTATATTTTTATTGGCGCGTTATAATTTATCTGTCTTATCAATTTTATATCCACTAACAACGCTATCTTCAGGTAAAATAGCGGATCAATAAATAATAATATTCTCAAAAAATCAATAAATAACTAGGTTTAGTAGCGGAGTGTACTCAATTTTCACTTAAAAGCTAAATCTAATTGTTAGATTTATTTTGTCATTAATGTGTTAAATTCAGGTTAATCTCTATTCTGCCAGGGGCTGTTATGAAAGAACTTAAAAAACCCAATATATTAAACATTGATAACATCGCCCGTTCTCGATTATTTCAGATCCAATCCGTTAATCTGGAGTTCAGTAACGGGGAAAAACGTATTTATGAACGCATGAAACCGGCGAACCGCGAAGCCGTTATGATTGTTCCGATCATTGATGACAACCTTATACTTATTCGTGAATACGCTGTTGGTATCGAAAATTATGACTTCGGTTTTCCTAAAGGTGCCATTGATCCTGGCGAAAATGCGCTACAAGCTGCAAACCGCGAACTCAAAGAAGAAATTGGTTATGGTGCCCACTCTTTAACAGAAATAGCAAAGCTTTCTATGGCACCTTCTTATTTTTCCAGCAAAATGAATATCGTCATTGCTCATGATCTTTACCCAGAGCAACTGGAAGGCGATGAACCTGAACCGCTAATTCAAGTACGTTGGCCTATCGCCAAAATGATGGACTTACTGGATCATCCCGATTTTACTGAAGCACGTAGTGTCAGTGCCCTCTTTCTCGCACAGCGCTATTTACAAAATAAATAAATAAAAAAACCCCCAGTAATTGATTGTCCAACTATTGGGGGTTACTTCATTTTTATATCCGATTTTTTCGATTAATTAGAATAATTCGTTAGATTCACCATTATCCTCAAAAATCTGTGTTCCCACTTCGCTTTTTGCTCTTTCTGTGGGTTGTGTGCCCTCAATGAAATACTCTTTCATCGATGGGCCATCACCTGCAAGTTTACCCGTTCTTCTATCTATTTGAACAGCAACAACACCTTTTGGTGCTGGCATCATATTCACAGGCACACCATCAAGTGCGACTTTCATAAAGTCATTCCAAATAGGTTGCGCTGTTTTAGCACCAGCTTCACCACCACTAGCCGCAGTACGTCCTAAGTTACGGCTGCTGTCATCAAAGCCAATCCAAGCAGTGGCAACAATATTTGCACCATAACCCGAGAACCATGCATCTTTAGAACTGTTGGTTGTTCCTGTTTTACCACCAATATCTTGGCGTTTTAGATCACGAACAGCCCGCCAACCTGTACCAGACCATCCCGGTTCACCCACAAGGTTTGTTCTTAATGCATCATGCATTAAGTAAGCCAGTGGTGTGCTGATAACGTGTGGTGCGTATGGGCTTTCTTTAACAGTCTCAGCTAACGGAGCTTGTTCTAATTCAATTTCAGGCGCTGCATCCGCAGGCTGTGATTTATTAGATTGAGCAACGTTTTCCATATAGTCATCAGATAGAGCGATAGAACGCATGGTATCGCCGTAAATAACCGGTATATCTGTACAGTCTGGGCAGGCTACTTTTGGCTCTGCAGTAAACAACACTTCACCTTCTGCATTTTCAATACGTTGGATATAGTAAGGTTCAATTAAATATCCGCCATTCGCCATCACAGCAAAACCACGTACCATTTGCATTGGTGTAAATGATGGTGATCCTAATGCTAAAGATTCTGTCCTATCAATATTTTGATTAGGAAAACCAAAACGTAAGAGATAATCAGCAGCATAATCCACACCCATTGCGCGCATTGCACGTACCATCACCACGTTTTTAGATTGACCTAATCCCTGACGTAAACGAATAGGCCCCGCATAAGTTGGTGGTGAATTTTTAGGTCGCCAATCCGTACCTGCACCCGCATCCCAACGACTAATAGGTAAATCATTAAGGAGTGTTGATAAAGTAAGTCCTTTATCTAACGCAGCTGCATACAAGAAAGGTTTAATATTCGACCCCACTTGGCGCAATGATTGAGAAACACGATTAAACTTACTGATTTCAAAATCAAAACCACCTACAAGCGCAATAATACCGCCATTGAGTGGATTTAATGCAACAAATGCCGCATTAACACCTGGAAGCTGCGCTAATACCCAATTGTTATCATTATTTTGACGAACCCAGATTTGCTCACCAACATTAACTACTGCATCAACTTTTGTTGGTGTCGCGCCTTGAGCGGTATCTGAAATAAACTTACGAGCCCAACGAACTGCTTTTAAATCTAAGGTAATGTTATCGCCATTTTTTAAAACTACTTTCGCTTCTTTAGCGTCTGCAGATAACACAACTGCTGGGATCAATGGCCCATAAGTTTGAATTTCTTTTAATTTTTTATTGATAGCATCATTATCCCAAGGCGTTTGCCCTTCACGCCAAAGGACTTCTTGAGCACCGCGATAGCCATGGCGCATATCATAATCAATCACATTGTCACGTAAGGCTTTTTCTGCTGCTAATTGATCTTTACGAATAACAGTGGTGTAAATTTTATAGCCATCTGTATAAGCATTTTCACCATAACGCTCATACATCTCCATTCTCACCATTTCAGTGAGATATGGGGCTGAGAAATCAATTTGAGGTGCATGGTATTTAGCCACAATAGGCTCTGCTCTTGCACTTTCATATTGTGCTCGAGTGATGTAATTCTCTTCATACATACGCAATAAAACAACATTACGGCGTTTTAAGGCACGATCGTAAGAATAGAGTGGATTTAGTGTAGAAGGTGCTTTAGGCAAACCAGCAATGACTGCCATTTCATTAAGGCTAAGATCATGCACACTTTTACCAAAGTAAACATACGCCGCAGCACCTACACCGTAAGCACGGTTACCCAGATAAATTTTATTTAGATACAGCGCTAAAATTTCATCTTTTGTTAACTCTTTTTCAATGCGAATAGCCAAAAAGGCTTCTTTAATTTTTCGCATTAATTTCTTCTCAGGCGTTAAAAAGAAATTTCGAGCTAACTGTTGCGTAATGGTACTTGCACCTTGAGAAGCTTGTCCTGATGTTAATGCAACAACTACCGCACGCGAGATCCCAATGGGATCGATACCGTGATGCTCACGAAAACGGGTATCTTCGGTCGCGATAAAAGCATTAATTAATTGAGGAGGCATTTCCTCTAGCGTTAGCGGTAAACGGCGTTTTTCGCCATATTGCGCAATTAATTCTCCGTCTGCACTCAAAACCTGCATAGGGGTTTGTAAACGAACATCTTTTAATGTCGCAACATCGGGTAATTGAGGCTCAACATACTTATACATACCGTATATCGAGGCTGCTCCCAAAATTATGCAAGCCAAAACGAAGATGAAAAAATATTTTAAGAACTTCACCTTAAATTTCCCATGTAGTGTGAATTGGGCGGTTTATAAACAAACAGTGCGTAGTATAAAGGTAACGCCTCTTTGAAAATAGGCAATTACTCATCAATAGATATGGATATCATTTATGGAAACACACAATTACCAGATTGGTATTGAAATTAACACTCATCATATCAATGCTGTTTTGGTATTTCAGCAGAATAAACAATGGAAGATCAGCGCATTTTGGCAATTCCCTTTACCTCTCAATGATGATTCATATGATACAAAATTAAGAAATATCTTAATAAAATGGCGCAAAGATCTCCCTTTTATTAACAATATTACTCTCTCATTACCCGATATTTATGAAAGTTATCAGACAATCCCTCTGCCACCGCTTATTTCCCTTACATCGGCGGCATGTTATCGGTTAGCACAGTTACGAGCCACATCTTACACACAAAATACAAAAAACCCTGTTAATTTTGACTATCGGCAAAATAACGACAAACTCGCTATCCATTTGTGTCATAAGATAGCATTAGATAAGTATATAGCCTTGTTTTCCGAAATAAACTTAGCGCTCTCTGCGATTGATTTACCCGCGTGTGCGCTACGCTATTTAGCCACCTATCTTAATATCTCACCTAAAAACAAGCTTATTTATTGTAAAAATAACACACTATTTTGGGTTTCATCTGATGATGAAATGCCCCATTACGGCACTCTTCCTTATCAAGATCAGCAAGAACAACAAGCCGCTATTTATCAGCTAATAGAGAAATATCATTGGTCTAAAGAACAGTGCTATTTTGCTGGCGATAATGCAGCTGCATTTAGCCATTCAATGCCTCTTTGGCCTGATTTTTCCCATTATTTATTTCAAGCAACCACAAAAGAAAACACCCTTTCCCTTATCGCTCTTGGTTTAGCATTACGTCCTTAGGAGAAATCATGTATCAAGTAAATTACCTACCTTGGCGCCACAATTTATTTAGAAAAAGGATCGTAATATGGACTTATCAAACATTAATTTTTATCACTATCACGCTGATAATTTGCGGTTATTACACCTATCATTTAGCCCAAAAGCGAAATACCGCCTCAGCATTACACACTCAAACACAGCAACAAGAAAAGGGTTTGTTCGAACAACTCAATATTTATCAACAACAGAAAGAACAAACCGACTTATGCTCTCAGCGCTATTCGCTTTATTATAAAAATTGGTTACGTTATTTACATTACATACGCTTTTTTCAGGCTATTGAAGTTTATCTCCCTGCTGCTGTATGGGTAAGTCATTATTCTGATACGGATAATAGCCACTCTTTAGATCTTATTTTACCCAAAACACAATCTCTCTCTTTTATAACCCATTTTAAACAACACCCCATTCTTGCCACTCTATCGTTGGATTATTTACAACAAAGCAAAATCTCCCCGTCCTATACCGAAGTTCATTTAACGGGAAAATGGGAAATCGACGAACCGTGGAATAAAAAAGATGTCGAGGAAGTACCATGAAGATAAATGTGCAATGGTTACAATTTGTGATTTCTCTTGCCATGTGGCAAATAACATTACTGAGCTTAACAATACCCTTTACTATTTTTCTACTTTATTACTTCTTTATTTATAGCGGTTACCAGCAAGAAATAACTCAACAGCAAATGGAAACAACCCAAAGGCTCTCTCGTATTCATCATTATCAAAAGACGTTAGAGACAGCACCATCACTTGAATCACTTATTGCACAACAAGCTGATTATCATATTTCATTAAATAATCCATCAACTCATGAGCAACTACAACACCTACTTATTACCTATCATTTCATCCCTGAAATTTGGGAAAACTCACCTAATTCGTTATATAAGCTCACTTTTACTTTGCCTTATACTCGCTTGATAACTTTACTCGAACACCTTAATCAAACCGGATTATTGCTTATCTCGCTCGATATTACTCCAACAAAAACAGAGTTACTTTCTATTCAAATCACACTAATGGCACTAAAAGAACTCTCATTAGAACAAGGTGGCATATCATGAAAACATTGGTTTTCTTTATAATGTTATGTATGACAACTTGTGTTTTGGCTCACCTGAGAGATCCGTTCTTCCCTGACGTTTCTGATGCTATTAATCATGAAAATATACCTTCAATATCCACTGAAGAACCATGGGAAGACACACAGCAAACTGAACAATTACACCATCGACTTTATCCGTTAAATTATGCTGATGCAGAAACATTAGCGAAGCAACTTAGCACTTATGCAATCCCACTATTAAGTAAACAAGGCCGGATCATTGCTGATAGTGACTCGAATAGCCTTTCAATTGTCGATAATAACAAAGCACTTTCTGAAATCGCAGATTGGCTAAAATTAAAAGATACACCACAACAACAAGTTCATATCACTGCGCATATCGTCAGTAGCAGTCAAGATGCGCTAAATGAATTAGGTACCCAATGGGGCTTACAAGCATTAAAAACTACAAATACTGAAGCAGTATCGACAATACCTAGTACTACACCAATAAATCCTAACTCTGCTTTATCAATACCTTCGCTGTCTGCATTATCACTTCATCAAAATACCAAAAATCCACTTCACTATATTGCCTTTAATATTGCCAGGATTAATGGTCGCCTATTAGAACTTGAGTTAAGTGCATTAGAACAAGAAAAGCAGCTATCAATTATAGCGAGTCCAAGACTAACAGCAGCTCATGAGAAAACGGCCTCAATAAAACAAGGAACGGAAATTCCCTATGTCAGCCGAGATAATGAAGCCACTCGTGTTCAATTTAAGGAGGCGGTATTAGGAATGGAAGTCACACCGATTATTCAGAGAAATAAAAAAATAAGGTTAATACTTAAAATCAGCCAAAACACACCTGGTATCGCCCTTGTTCAAGGTGGTAGTGAACACCTTTCTATCGACAAGCAAGAGATCAGTACAGAAGTCACTATTAATGATGGAGAAACTATTATGTTAGGAGGAATATTTCAACAAAAGCAGCAAGAGCATACAGCAAAAATCCCATTATTATCATCTATCCCATTATTAGGGATACTTTTTAGCCATAAAAGAGATCAGCATAGTCGCCATGAATTGGTTATTTTTATTACACCCAAATTAATCTAACTTTTTATGTGATAAAAATTTTTATCATAAAATACAAAAAGTTATCTGTTTACCACTAGGATTAAACTGAGAGTTATTCATTGTTTTTTCTTATAATCAGTATTTATAGATTTGACGATGAGGACGATTTAGCTTACAAGGGTTAGCTAATTTGAGTGGACCTGAAACATCACAATGATAATACGGATACATTTTATGCACTTCCTCTATTCTTGGAGGTAGGGCTTTTTATATGTAATATTGATCGCTTGATGACGAAAAAGACAATATTATCAGATGCAGTTTTCCGACTAAATTGTGTTAGAATCTTCGCGTTGCCAACAAAGATGATTACTTTTTTTAGTAGTTTTTGTTATGTACTGTAGGCAAAGGGATTTTTATCCTATGTTGTTGTTTGCAACAGCATGTGGTTATTTTATAGCGATCTACTGAAAGAACTCAGTCTTATTATGAGAGTAGATAACAAATGTTATCAGGTGTGAATTAGATAAACACTCATAAATTTCAGTTTAGGTCCCGTCGCTGAATGAATTTGGCGGGGCGGGTTATCATTAACGAATATCTTAGTAATACCAAAAACATGGCAGAGAAACGTAATATCTTTCTGGTTGGGCCTATGGGTGCCGGCAAAAGCACTATTGGTCGTCAGTTAGCTCAACAACTTAGTATGGAGTTTTATGATTCCGATCAGGAAATTGAGCGGCGTACAGGTGCGGATGTAGGTTGGGTATTTGATGTAGAAGGCGAAGAAGGCTTCCGTCAACGAGAAGAGAAAATAATCAACGAACTCACTGAAAAGCAAGGCATCGTACTTGCTACAGGTGGCGGTTCGGTGAAATCGCGAGAAACCCGTAACAGACTATCTGCTCGTGGTGTGGTTGTTTATTTAGAAACAAACATTGAAAAGCAACTCGCTCGTACCCAACGTGATAAAAAACGTCCTTTATTGCAAGGTGTTGAACCTGTACGTGATGTCCTAGAGACATTAGCTGAAGAACGTAATCCTCTTTATGAAGAGATTGCTGACATCACAATTCATACTGATGATCAGAGTGCAAAAATTGTAGCCAATCAAATAATTGAATTATTAGAACAAAACTAATAAATTCAGCTATTTATAAGGTTAAGTAAAGACAATAAGAAGAAGGCCACTGTTATGGAAAAAATCACTGTCACATTAGGTGAAAGAAGCTATCCCATTACCATTGCTTCTGGCCTTTTTCATCAACCTGATACTTTTTTACCATTAAAATCAGGGCAGCAAGTTATGATAGTTACGAATGTAACACTTGCTCCTCTCTATTTAGAAAAGGTAACAAACACCTTGAAAAAACAAGGTGTTTTGGTTGATAGCGTGATTTTACCTGATGGCGAACAATATAAATCGCTTGAAATCATGAACAATGTCTTTACTGCATTATTAGAAAAAAATCACAATCGAGACACGACACTTATCGCATTAGGCGGCGGTGTTATTGGTGATCTAACCGGTTTTGCGGCAGCAAGTTACCAACGAGGTGTTCGCTTTATTCAAGTTCCTACCACGTTGTTATCACAAGTTGACTCATCCGTTGGCGGAAAAACAGCAGTTAATCACCCTCTTGGCAAGAATATGATTGGTGCATTTTACCAACCAGCTTCTGTCATTATTGATCTCGATTGCCTTGCCACATTACCACCTCGTGAACTTTCATCTGGTTTAGCTGAAGTTATTAAATATGGTATCATTTTAGATAAAGACTTCTTTATCTGGCTTGAAAATAATATTGATAAACTTTTGGCGCTTGACCCTAAAGCTATGGCTTTTTGTATCCGTCGTTGCTGTGAGCTCAAAGCTGAAGTTGTCGCCGCAGATGAAAAAGAAACCAGTGGCTTACGTGCATTACTCAATCTAGGCCATACTTATGGGCACGCTATTGAAGCTCATATGGGATATGGTGTTTGGTTGCATGGTGAAGCGGTTGCAGCAGGTATGGTAATGGCGGCAAGAACCTCTCAAGTACTCGGTCAATTTACTGAAGAAGAAACACAACGTGTTATTCAATTACTTGAGAAAGCAAATCTCCCCGTCAATGGCCCTGTAGAAATGACACCTGATGACTATTTACCTCATATGATGAGAGATAAAAAGGTCTCTGGTGGCAAATTACACCTCGTTTTACCAAAAGGCATCGGTCAATCTGAATTACGTGCGGATATTTCTCGCGAACAAGTCCACAAAGCGATAACATCTTGCATTAATGCAAATTAAGCTCCCCATTACCTGACTAGAAGCAAACCAGAATACCTACTTAAGGATAATTCTGGTTAATATTGTCAAATGCAACGTTTCAGAAAAAGCGTTTCATCCTTATACTATGAGGTAATGGCTAAGGCTGAATAGAATATTTTTCGCTTTTTGACGCTCTGACGGAGGGCATAATGGACGAGTTCAAACCTGATAATGAAACTAAGGGTGATAATTCACTCAAACCTGATACATCGGATAGACCTGAACGTCGAACCAACCGACCTCGTAACAACCCATTAAAAAATGCACGCTTCTCTGTATCCCGTCAACAGATGATGATTGGTGTGGGTGTCCTAGTACTTATTCTGTTAATTATTGCAATCAGTTCTGCATTAAAATCACCAGAAACAACTGAACCTACGTCACCAACTGGAACAGAAAGAAATATCGATCTGTCTCAACAACCGTCATCCGTTACACCTACAGAAAATGGGCAGCCATCAACACCTCAAGCTATTTCTGGGCAAGAAATTCAATCTGTGACACCCCCTTCACAAAATTTACCACCGATGATTGATTCACAAGGTCAACGTGTTGAGATCCCCGGTGATATTGTTGATTCTTTAAATCAACAACAAGCGGGTATAAACCAAGCAACAAACCAACAGCAGCAATTAAATTCACAACAAACAAAACCAGTACAGCCTGCTACACAACCACCAGCAACCAAGCCAGTGCAACCTGTACAAAAACCTGCTGAAGTAAAAACACCGCCAACAAAGCCGGTAACACCACCAGCAACAACACAATCTAAACCAGCCGCTAAACCGGTTGTTTCAGGCTCATTATCTGCTGGCAATTTAAGTTCTATTCCAGCTTCAAATTATACATTGCAATTAAGTGGCGCAAGTCGCCAAGATACCTTAGAAGCTTTCGCTAAAAAGAACCTCAATGGAAACTACGCTATCTATAAAACTCAGCGTAATGGTAACCCTTGGTATGTACTCATCTATGGTAACTATCGTAATATAAGCGAAGCTAAACAGGCTGTTTCTTCATTACCTGCACCGGTACAAGCGAAACAACCTTGGGTTAGACCGATGAAACATGTTCATCAGGATCTAAAAAAATAATTAAGACGAGGTTCACCGCTGATATGCTGTCTGAAACAGAGTACAATCGGCGACTCTGAAACGATTGAGAAATTTGGACGGCATGAAAAAAAAGCGCGCATTCCTAAAATGGGCTGGTGGTAAGTATCCTTTGGTAGATGATATTAAACGTCATCTACCTGAGGGTAACTGTTTAATTGAACCTTTTATGGGTGCTGGTTCTGTTTTTTTAAATACAGAATACGATTCATATATTCTTGCCGACATAAATAGTGATCTAATTCATCTCTATAATACGGTAAAGCAACATCCTGAAAAATTCATGAAGGATGCTCGCTTATTATTTACCCCTCAAATGAATATCGCAGAGGAATTTTATCAACTACGACAAGAGTTTAATCGCTCAACTGATCCTTATCAACGTAGTGTCTTATTTCTCTATCTTAACCGTCATTGCTACAATGGTTTATGTCGTTATAATTCTAAAGGTGAATATAACGTCCCTTTTGGCCGTTACAAAAAACCTTATTTCCCTGAAACAGAGTTAATTTGGTTTTCTGAAAAAGCGCAAAAAGCTGAATTTGTTTGCCAAAGCTATTCATCAACCATGACAAATGCAGAAAAAGGTGCCGTCATTTATTGTGATCCTCCTTATGCGCCATTATCACCCACTGCAAATTTCACGTCATACCATACAAATAGCTTTAGTTTTCAAGAGCAGGAACATCTGGCTCAACTTGCCTCAATGCTGGCTTACGAGAGACAGATACCCGTGTTAATATCAAATCATGAGACTGCGTTAACAAAAGAGTGGTATGTAGACGCAAAAGAGCTACACAGTGTGAAAGTCAGAAGAACAATCAGTAGCAACACACTCGGTCGTAGCAAAGTGAACGAATTACTTGCCTTATATAAATAATCGTTAACACCTCCCGACAATGGGAGTGTTGTCAGGAGAATGCGATGAAAGATTTTCTGATTGCCCCTTCTATTTTATCTGCTGATTTTGCACGCCTTGGTGAAGATACTGAAAAAGTACTTGCTGCGGGTGCTGACGTTGTCCACTTTGATGTCATGGATAACCATTATGTTCCAAATCTAACGTTTGGCGCACCGATATGTAAAGCCTTACGTAACTATGGAATTACTGCACCTATTGATGTTCACTTAATGGTAAAGCCAGTTGATCGCATCATCCCTGATTTTGCACAAGCAGGCGCAACTTATATTTCATTTCATGCAGAAGCCAGTGACCACGTTGACCGTACTATTCAATTAATCAAAGACTGTGGGTGTAAAGCAGGCTTAGTACTTAATCCAGCAACCCCATTAAACTATCTCGACTATGTTATGGATAAATTAGATCTTATCCTGCTGATGTCTGTTAACCCAGGTTTTGGTGGCCAATCATTTATTCCTAACACTCTCGATAAATTACGCCAAGTTCGTAAGATGATTGATGATGGTGGTTATGACATTCGTTTAGAAATTGATGGCGGTGTCAAAGTCGATAATATTGCTGAAATTGCCCAAGCGGGTGCAGATATGTTTGTTGCTGGCTCTGCTATTTTCAATCAGCCTGACTATAAACATGTTATCGACAATATGCGCCGTGAATTAAAAAAGGTATCGTAATGACAGATAAAAAACTCAAAGGTATCCGTGCTATCGCCTTTGATCTTGATGGCACACTCACCGACAGCGCAGTAGGGCTTACAGAAGCAACAGATTACGCATTAAAAGCAAAAGGCTTTCCTCCTGCTGGAAAACATAATGTCACTATTTGGGTGGGTAATGGCGTTGATATGCTACTTACGCGTGCTTTGCATAATGCTGGCGTTGAGGATGTCACAGAAACCTTATTAAAAGAAATGCGTGATCTTTTTGATGAACATTATGCAACTTCTGTCAAAACAGGCAGTGATTTATTTCCACACGTTAAAGAAACGCTTGAAGTATTAGCTTCACATAATATTCCATTAGGTATCGTCACCAATAAACCATCACCATTTATAGCTCCATTATTACAGCAACTGGAAATTGATAGGTATTTTTCCTTGGTGCTAGGAGGAGACGATGTTAAAGAAAAAAAACCACATCCAGCACCATTATATTTAACAATGGGTACATTTGGTGTTAAAAAGGAAGAACTCCTTTTTGTTGGGGATTCTCGCAACGATATTATTGCAGCACAAGAGGCACAATGCCCTTGCGTAGGTTTAACCTATGGCTATAACTACGGCGTATCTATCACAGATAGCAAACCTGATTATACACTTGATAATTTTGCTGATTTGCTCTCAATCCTCGACATCACGCCAATGACAACTGTGGAATAGAACTAACATGACGACTTCAGTAGAAAAAACGGCAAAAAAACCAATTGTATTCAGTGGTGCACAGCCTTCTGGTGAGTTAACTATCGGAAACTATATGGGTGCATTACGTCAATGGGTACAAATGCAAGATGATTATGACTGCATTTACTGTATCGTTGACCAACACGCCATTACAGTTCGTCAAGATCCAAAAGAATTAAGAAAAAGAACGCTAGATACGCTGGCACTCTATCTTGCTTGTGGTATTGATCCAGAAAAAAGCACCATTTTTGTTCAGTCACATGTTCCACAACATGCTCAATTAAGTTGGGCACTCAATTGTTACACCTATTTTGGTGAATTGAGCCGTATGACTCAATTTAAAGATAAATCAGCACGTCATGCTGAAAATATTAACGCTGGATTATTTGATTATCCTGTATTAATGGCAGCAGATATTCTTATTTATCAAACAAATCAAGTTCCTGTTGGTATTGACCAAAAACAACATCTTGAATTAAGTCGTGATATTGCTCAGCGTTTTAACGCTATTTATGGCGATATCTTCACTGTACCAGATCCTTTTATTCCAAAAGGTGGTGCGCGTGTTATGGCATTACAAGATCCAACTAAAAAAATGTCTAAATCTGATGATAACCGTAATAACGTTATCGCATTGCTTGAAGATCCAAAAGCGGCAGCTAAAAAAATCAAACGGGCAATGACTGACTCAGAAGAGCCACCTCGTGTTATTTACGATCTCGAAAATAAAGCGGGTGTATCTAACTTACTAGATATTTTAGCGGGTGTAACAGGTAAAACGATTCCTGAATTAGAAGCTGAATTTGAAGGCCAAATGTACGGTCATCTAAAAGGTGCTGTTGCAGATGCAGTCTCTGAAATGCTAGCCAACATTCAAGAACGATTTAACACATTCCGTAATGATGATGCTCTACTTAATAAAATCATGAAAGAAGGTGCCGATAAAGCTAAAGCTCGCGCTCAAGCAACCTTAGACAAGGTTTATGACGCAATCGGGTTTATTGCTCACCCATGATTTTCTGTTAATACATAAAAAACACCTCTCCTATTTTTAGAGAGGTGTTTTTTTAGTAAAGAGAAAATTAACTATTTATTCTTTAAATAAGCGTCGATTAAAACTCTCAATAGTTTGATTTTGCAGTCTTAACTGCATAGTTTTGCTCCAACTCGCAGATAATCCTGCAGCACCTAATAGACGACGATAAAGTTCTTCATCAAAAGGCATATGAAAAGCAATTGAAATCGCTTCTTTAACAGAGATATCACTGTTTCTTGAAACCAAGACAAGAGGATGATGGCTACCTGTTTCTCCTGTACTCACAACACGATATAACCAACCACAATAACCACTATCTTGCATAATTTGCGAAAAGCTACTGACTTCTGTCACTGTATTAAGTTTGTAGCAAGGAGAGCGAGGTTGTGTAACTTGGATAAAAGCATTTCCCCATTGGTAAATATCACCAATAAAAACATTTTCTTCAGTCATACCTGTTGTTGAGATATTTTCACCAAATGCAGGAGCATGAAGAAAATCCATCAATTGTGGGAATTGCTCAGCCCAATAAAGATAGTGTTCTTTAGGATAGTGACAAAGTGCGCGATCAGGGCCACCGTGAAAGCTCTTTTCTGCTTGCTCATCTCCTTCTAATCCCAACGAAGTGAGTTTGATATGACCATCCACCAGCCTTTTGGTGATCGCACTGGTAAATCCATTAGACGTTGTTGTGATGTTGCCGATAAAAACACTAGGGAAATAACGCATGGCTCACTACCTAAACAGAAAACAATGACCCATAGTAAAGAGAGTGTTCAAAATAAACAATGCCGACAATTGTCGGCATTGAAAATAGAAAAGAAGTTATCGATTCAATTATGCTTTGCTCTGAAAACGTTTTTGCGCTTCATCCCAATTCACAACTGACCAGAACGCTTTGATATAATCAGGGCGGCGGTTTTGATATTTCAAGTAATAAGCATGTTCCCACACATCTAACCCAACAATTGGATAGCCAGATGCACCAGCTAACTCTTCACCCATTAATGGGCTATCTTGGTTGGCTGTAGAAACGACGGCTAACTTACCGTCATCTTTTAATACTAGCCATGCCCAGCCTGAGCCAAAACGACTAGCAGCTGCTTTTTCAAATAACTCTTTAAAAGCATCAACACTACCAAAATCGCGTTCAATCGCCTCTTTTAGTGAGTCTTGTAATTGAGTTCCTAATTTTAAACCTTTCCAAAATAAAGAGTGATTTGAGTGACCACCTGCGTTATTACGTAAGAATGTACGTTGATCAGCAGGTACTTTATGAAGATTTTTAACTAGTTCATCAATATCTAAACCAGCAAGTTCAGGTAATTTTTCTAATGCAGTATTGGTATTATTCACATAAGTTTGATGATGCTTTGTATGGTGAATTTCCATTGTGCGCTCATCAAAATGAGGTTCTAATGCATCGTAAGCATAAGGCAGTGCAGGTAATGTATAGCTCATATTAATCTCCAGTGCTGTTTTATCTTGGATCACATCATGTGATTTATCTTTTCATTTCATTATAGTGAAAAAAACGTTAATGAAAATCATTATCATATCCATATTATTTTTGTGGTTTTTTTATTCAGCACTCGTTAATTAATTTTCACAGTATATTATTTTAATTTAAAAGCCTTTTATTAAATAATAATTCTATTAAACAAGATAAATAAAGCTAAATAATGCACACCTTGCTTTAGCACTAATTGAACATTCCATGAAAAGCATTTCCATTAATTCGTGATCTTCTGCGCAAAAAAGAAACAATTTTTATTTACCCTCTTTTGTTAACGACTTTTTGACATAGTATTAACAATAGTGAGGAGAACTATTATGACAAAAATAAACCAACATCATATTCCTGCAACCATTGCAGAACACGCCCTGATTAATAAAGAGCAATACCAAAAAGACTATGAATTATCTATCAAAAACCCTGAGGCCTTTTGGGCAGATAAAGGGAAAATTGTTGACTGGATAAAACCATATACTGTGGTAAAAAACACTTCATTTGACCCTGGCCATGTACGCATTCGCTGGTTTGAAGATGGACAGCTAAACATCAGCCAAAACTGCCTTGATCGCCACCTTAAAACACGAGCTAATCAAACTGCAATTATTTGGGAAGGTGACTCACCTAATGAGTCGAAAAAAATCACTTACCGACAACTCCACCAAGATGTTTGCCAATTCGCTAATGTATTAAAAAATCTAGGAATTAAAAAAGGCGATGTTGTGGCAGTTTATATGCCGATGGTACCTGAAGCTGCAGTTGCTATGCTCGCTTGTACTCGTATTGGTGCAATCCATTCTGTTATTTTTGGTGGTTTCTCACCAGAAGCCGTTGCTGGTCGTATTATTGATTCAAAAGCCAAATTAGTTATCACCGCTGATGAAGGCTTACGCGCAGGTCGTGCTATTCCTCTAAAGAAAAATGTCGATGATGCATTAAATCATGCCGATATTCCGCCGATTAATCATGTTGTTGTACTTCGCCGAACAGGAAATACCGAACAATGGATCGAAGGTCGTGATATTTGGTGGGATGAGATCATTCAAGGTGTAAGTACTGAGTGTGATATCGAAGCTATAGATGCAGAAGATCCACTCTTTATTCTGTATACATCGGGTTCAACAGGTAAACCTAAAGGCGTGTTACATACCACTGGAGGCTATCTTGTTTATGCTTCAATGACGTTTAAATACACCTTTGATTATCATGAAGGTGATATTTATTGGTGTACTGCTGATGTGGGTTGGGTAACAGGCCATAGCTACTTACTGTACGGCCCGCTTTCAAATGGCGCAACAACAGTCATGTTCGAAGGTGTACCTAATTACCCAGCAGTTAACCGTATGGCTCAAATCGTTGATAAACACCAAATCAATATTCTTTACACAGCTCCTACCGCAATTCGTGCGTTAATGGCTGAAGGCGATAAAGCGATTGAAGGAACTCAACGCACTTCTCTACGCATTCTTGGCTCTGTAGGTGAACCTATTAACCCAGAAGCTTGGGAATGGTTCTATCAGAAAATGGGCCGAAGCCAATGCCCGATTGTTGATACATGGTGGCAAACAGAAACTGGTGGTTTCATGATAACCCCATTACCTGGTGCCATGGACTTAAAACCAGGTTCTGCAACACGACCTTTCTTTGGTGTTCAGCCCGCCATTGTCGATAATATGGGAGAAATACAACAAGGTGCTTGTGAAGGTAACTTGGTGATTGTTGATTCTTGGCCTGGTCAAGCAAGAACACTTTTTGGTGATCATGATCGCTTTGAGCAGACATATTTTTCAACCTTTAAAGGAATGTATTTTTCTGGTGATGGTGCTCGCCGTGATGAAGATGGTGACTATTGGATAACAGGGCGTGTTGATGATGTCTTGAATATTTCAGGCCACCGATTAGGAACAGCAGAAATAGAATCTGCCCTCGTCGCTCACCCTAAGATTGCTGAAGCAGCAGTAGTGGGTATTCCTCATAATATTAAAGGGCAAGCTATTTATGCTTATGTCACGTTAAACCATGGCGAAGAGCCAACACCTGAGCTTTATACAGAAGTCCGTAACTGGGTGCGTAAAGAAATAGGGCCAATTGCAACACCTGATATTCTTCACTGGACAGATTCTTTACCCAAAACGCGCTCGGGGAAAATTATGCGACGCATCTTGCGTAAAATTGCCTCTGGTGACACTACTAACCTCGGAGATACCTCAACACTTGCCGATCCAGGTGTTGTAGAGAAACTGTTAGAAGAAAAACAGTCTCTATCACTTACCGCTTAACATACAGCAATATAACTGTCATTTAAAAACGTGATACGACACTGCAAAGGCATGAAAATGCCTTTGCTAGGCTCTCTTACCTGAAAATCATGGAATGCGGGGGATTTAAGCCTCTAAATAAAGTGATCAACCAAACAATTATATAGAGGAGAACTCTGATGAATGCCAATATTTATCAAGAGATAGAAAATAACCCTCGCTTTAAAGAACTGGTTAAAAAACGCAGTCGTTTTTCATGGACACTTTCAATTATTACACTCGTGATGTATGTATCATTTATCTTACTTATTGCCTTCTATCCACAATGGCTCGGCACTCCCTTGTATGAGGGAAGCTACATTACACGAGGTATTCCTATTGGCATTGGATTAATTATTACTTCATTTTTATTAACTGGTATTTACGTTGTAAAAGCCAATACAGAGTATGACAAACTAACAAGCGAGATTATTGAAGAGGTAGAAAAATGAGCAAATTACTCTACACAATAAGCCTATTTCTCCTCTCTTCAACCGCTGTTTATGCGGCTGCAATAACGGAAGGTGGTGAGAAACAACCGATGAATATTCAGGCTATTATTATGTTTCTGATATTTGTCGGTTTAACGCTTTATATCACTTATTGGGCCTCTAAACGTACTCGTTCACGTTCAGACTATTATACGGCTGGAGGAAAAATAACAGGATTTCAAAATGGGATGGCTATTGCAGGCGATTTTATGTCAGCAGCATCCTTTTTAGGGATTTCCGCACTCGTTTATACCTCTGGTTACGATGGTCTGATTTATTCAATAGGATTCCTCATCGGCTGGCCGATTATTCTTTTTATTATTGCTGAACGTTTACGTAATTTAGGACGTTATACCTTTGCTGATGTCGTCTCTTATCGATTAAGCCCTAAGCCTATTAGAACACTCTCTGCTATAGGCTCTTTAGTTGTGGTGGCTCTTTATCTGATTGCACAAATGGTCGGGGCTGGAAAACTAATCGAGCTACTTTTCGGCTTAAACTATCATATTGCTGTGGTGCTCGTCGGTATTCTCATGGTGCTGTATGTGTTATTTGGCGGCATGTTAGCAACGACATGGGTACAAATCATCAAAGCTATTTTATTACTCGCTGGTGCAAGTTTTATGGCTGTTATGGTCATGAAAGCGGTAGATTTTAATTTCAATACCTTATTTAAAGAAGCTGTAAATGTGCATTCAAAAGGAGCCTCAATTATGAGCCCAGGAGGATTAGTTTCTGATCCTATTTCTGCACTTTCTTTAGGTCTTGCATTAATGTTTGGTACAGCAGGACTTCCTCATATCATCATGCGCTTCTTTACGGTTAGTGATGCCAAAGAAGCCCGTAAGAGTGTCTTCTATGCGACAGGTTTTATCGGCTATTTCTATATTCTTACTTTTATCATTGGTTTCGGCGCTATCCTACTCGTTAGCCCTAATCCTGTGTTCAAGGATGCCACTGGCGCTTTAATTGGTGGCACAAACATGGCGGCAGTTCATCTTGCTGATGCTGTTGGGGGTAATTTCTTCCTAGGTTTTATCTCTGCGGTTGCTTTTGCCACTATATTAGCTGTTGTCGCAGGGTTGACTTTAGCCGGCGCATCCGCTGTTTCTCATGACCTTTATGCTAACGTCATTAAAAATGGCCATGCTGATGAACGTAAAGAACTTAATGTATCTAAAGTAACTGTTGTGATATTGGGGATAGTCGCTATTGGTTTAGGTATTCTATTTGAGAAGCAAAACATTGCCTTTATGGTAGGACTCGCTTTCTCAATAGCCGCAAGCTGTAACTTCCCAATCATTTTGCTATCAATGTATTGGAAAGGGCTAACAACACGTGGCGCTGTAGCTGGGGGATGGTCTGGTTTATTAATAGCCGTAACATTAATGATCTTAGGGCCAACAATTTGGGTCAGTATTTTAGGTCACGAAAAACCTATCTATCCTTATGAATATCCAGCATTATTTTCAATGATAATAGCATTTGTTGTTTCATGGTTTTTTTCAATTACAGATAAATCATCTTTAGGTGAGCAAGAAAAAGCGAAGTTTCAAGCACAATTTATTCGCTCTCAAATTGGCTTAGGAATTGAACAAGGTAAAGATCACTAAAAGTCATAAAAACCACTAACAATTTACGACAAAAGTGCTCATTCTTTTATAAAAAAGAAGAGCACTTTTATTTTATTGATATACATTCCGATCATATTTATCCCCCTTTACTTATTTAGAATAAATCTAATTTTTAAATACATATCTATACGTTTATTTTAATAGCTTGCTGTTTATTAGCTCTTTATCACAAAAGGAAATAAAAAATAAAATAAAATCAATACATTACAAAACAAAGTTATTATTATTTATTCACTGTATAACTTTATTAATAATACAAAAAAGTTAGAAAAGTCGTAATAATACTAAATTCAGATACATTTCAGTCAAACAAGCCTTGTATTGTCAAAAGGTAAATGGTTAACTTTTTGTTCTACATAAGAAGAGGTGACAGTTTTAAATAGATTATGTCTCGACTAACTTATTACATACTTTTATTTCTTTTATCTATAACACCAGCAATACTTGGTGGCTCAACGTTGTACATAGAACAAAAGCTTTATATTGTTCTCATCGGTTGGCTACTTATGCTGATGTGTAGTGGAATTTATCGTTCAATTCTAGGAAAAATAGTAACATTTATAATTAGTGCACTATGGTCTTTAAATCTGTCTATTTCTCTATTTTTCTATCGTGAACACGATATTGCATTTTCCTCGTCTATCGCAGAAACGTTTATAAATACTAACGGCAGTGAGACTGTTGGTATGCTTTCTTATAATAAATATTACGTATTATTTTATATATGTAGCTTCTCTATTTATTACTTTCTTATCCATAAGAGCGCTCGATTTTCTCATTTAAAAACCACGATAAATAGTGTTATTGCGATTATTATATTAATAGCGATTATTCCTATATATAAAAACTTAGCATTAAGAAATGATAACAATACTAAATTAGTCTCTGAATATACTCTTTTAAATACACCTTTTTATAATGCAGCCGCACTAGTTAGAACGTTTCATGAAAATCGTCAAATAAAAAGAATTGCTTCTCAAAAAGTTAATTATCAATATAGTAAAAAGGATGATAATACAGAGATTTATATTCTTATTATTGGAGAATCTGTTCGACGTGACCATTTAGGTATTTATGGTTATCCTCATGATACAACTCCAAATTTAATGAAAGAAAAAAATAATCTAATTCTTTTTGAGAATGTTTACTCTCCAGCCCCTGTAACTATTCTTTCTGTACCAATTTCTCTCTCAAATATAGGATTAGAGCAATTACAGGATAAAAATCATTACGCTGATAATATTGTTTCCCTCGCTAATCATGCTGGATTTAAAACTTATTGGCTAAGTAATCAAGGGAAAGGGAATCAAAAGACAAGTGTAATCTCGGTCATTGCTAATATGGCACAGAATAAAAAATGGAATGATTTTATTGGCTATGATGAAGAGCTACTTCCTTATTTAGATAAAGCACTTAATGAGCCATCTACACAGAAAAAATTTATTATTTTGCATACTTATGGTAGCCATGAACCTGCTTGTAACCGATTTCCAAATCAAGATTTAAAAAAATTCACACAACAAGAAGATGATAATTGTTATGACAGCTCTATCGCTTATACAGATAAGTTAATTAATAATATTATTGAAAAAGTAAAAGATAAACCCTCATCTATTCTATACTTTGCAGATCATGCTTTACAGCGCATCGATAAGAATAGAGAGGTTCGTTATCATCATGGTGTAAATACTCCACGAAAAGAAGCTTACGATATTCCTTTGTTCATTTGGTATAGCCCCTCTACAATAAAACCAATAATGAGTAATGAGGTTTTGAGCAAGCCTTATTCAACAGCAAATAATTATTGGTTATTAAGCAGTTGGCTTGGCATAGAGCATACTTCTCCCAATAAATGCTACTCACCATTAAATGATTGTTATCAACCCATATCACCAATAATGGTCATTGATGGTAATAAAAATCTCTTGAATTACGATTTATTGAGTTCTGAAGAACAAGAACCTCAATAACGTATTCATTAAAAAATATCTAAACCTAAATAAAGAATGCACTCAATATAAAGAGTGTGCTTTTTATATCTTCATTATTTACTTCTAATAACATCTGCCTGAGATAACGATAAATGAAAAAACAGAATACTAGGCATCAAATTAAGTGATATTGATGCTTATAAAAAATAATTTATTAATGAAGTGCCATAAATAAATTTAGTAACATGAAGAGTAGCTATTTTATTGCGGATAATATAACAACTGTTTTAGTTTTGTTATTTCCTATCTACGCTAACTAAATTCAATTAATTAGCAATTAATGTATAAGTTACAAAACCCCAAACGCAAAAAAGCCAACCCATTGGGTTGGCTTTCTCGTCTTATTTAATGCCTGGCAGTTCCCTACTCTCACATGGGGAGACCCCACACTACCATCGGCGCTACAACGTTTCACTTCTGAGTTCGGCATGAGATCAGGTGGGGCCGCTGCGCTATGGCCGCCAAGCAAATTCGGTTTATTACCCGCTTCCTTCCTTTCAGTCAGTCGCCAGTAATGTCAATCTTAAACAAGCTTACTTCATCTACTGTCTGTCTCTCAGACAAAACACCTTCGGTGTTGTCAGGTTAAGCCTCACGGTTCATTAGTACTGGTTAGCTCAACGTATCGCTACGCTTACACACCCAGCCTATCAACGTCTTAGTCTTAAACGTTCCTTTAGGTCACTCAAGGTGACAGGGAAGACTCATCTCGAGGCAAGTTTCCCGCTTAGATGCTTTCAGCGGTTATCTCTTCCGCACTTAGCTACCGGGCAATGCCATTGGCATGACAACCCGAACACCAGTGGTGCGTTCACTCCGGTCCTCTCGTACTAGGAGCAACCCCTCTCAATCTTCCAACGCCCACGGCAGATAGGGACCGAACTGTCTCACGACGTTCTAAACCCAGCTCGCGTACCACTTTAAATGGCGAACAGCCATACCCTTGGGACCTACTTCAGCCCCAGGATGTGATGAGCCGACATCGAGGTGCCAAACACCGCCGTCGATATGAACTCTTGGGCGGTATCAGCCTGTTATCCCCGGAGTACCTTTTATCCGTTGAGCGATGGCCCTTCCATTCAGAACCACCGGATCACTAAGACCTACTTTCGTACCTGCTCGAGCCGTCACTCTCACAGTCAAGCTGGCTTATGCCTTTGCACTAACCGCATGATGTCCGACCATGCTTAGCCAACCTTCGTGCTCCTCCGTTACTCTTTAGGAGGAGACCGCCCCAGTCAAACTACCCACCAGACACGGTCCCCGATCCAGATTATGGACCTAGGTTAGAACATCAAACGTTAAAGGGTGGTATTTCAAGGTTGACTCCATGCAGACTGGCGTCCACACTTCAAAGTCTCCCACCTATCCTACACATCAAGGCTCAATGTTCAGTGTCAAGCTATAGTAAAGGTTCACGGGGTCTTTCCGTCTTGCCGCGGGTACACTGCATCTTCACAGCGAGTTCAATTTCACTGAGTCTCGGGTGGAGACAGCCTGGCCATCATTACGCCATTCGTGCAGGTCGGAACTTACCCGACAAGGAATTTCGCTACCTTAGGACCGTTATAGTTACGGCCGCCGTTTACTGGGGCTTCGATCAAGAGCTTCTCCTTACGGATAACCCCATCAATTAACCTTCCAGCACCGGGCAGGCGTCACACCGTATACGTCCACTTTCGTGTTTGCACAGTGCTGTGTTTTTAATAAACAGTTGCAGCCAGCTGGTATCTTCGACTGGCTTCGGCTCCGTCCGCGAGGGACTTCACTTACCGCCAGCGTGCCTTCTCCCGAAGTTACGGCACCATTTTGCCTAGTTCCTTCACCCGAGTTCTCTCAAGCGCCTGAGTATTCTCTACCTGACCACCTGTGTCGGTTTGGGGTACGATTGTTGGTAACCTGAAGCTTAGAGGCTTTTCCTGGAAGCAGGGCATCAATTGCTTCACCACCTTAGTGGCTCGTCATCACACCTCAGCATTAAGTGACCGGATTTGCCTAATCACTCTGCCTACATGCTTGAACCGGGACGACCGTCGCCCGGACAACCTAGCCTTCTCCGTTCCCCCATCGCAGTTACCACCAGTACGGGAATATTAACCCGTTTCCCATCGACTACGCTTTTCAGCCTCGCCTTAGGGGTCGACTCACCCTGCCCCGATTAACGTTGGACAGGAACCCTTGGTCTTCCGGCGTGCGGGTTTTTCACCCGCATTATCGTTACTTATGTCAGCATTCGCACTTCTGATACCTCCAGCATACCTCACAGTACACCTTCGCAGGCTTACAGAACGCTCCCCTACCCAACAACACATAGTGTCGCTGCCGCAGCTTCGGTGCATGGTTTAGCCCCGTTACATCTTCCGCGCGGGCCGACTCGACCAGTGAGCTATTACGCTTTCTTTAAATGATGGCTGCTTCTAAGCCAACATCCTGGCTGTCTGAGCCTTCCCACTTCGTTTCCCACTTAACCATGACTTTGGGACCTTAGCTGGCGGTCTGGGTTGTTTCCCTCTTCACGACGGACGTTAGCACCCGCCGTGTGTCTCCCGTGATAACATTCTTCGGTATTCGCAGTTTGCATCGAGTTGGTAAGTCGGGATGACCCCCTAGTCGAAACAGTGCTCTACCCCCGAAGATGAGTTCACGAGGCGCTACCTAAATAGCTTTCGGGGAGAACCAGCTATCTCCCGGTTTGATTGGCCTTTCACCCCCATCCACAAGTCATCCGCTAATTTTTCAACATTAGTCGGTTCGGTCCTCCAGTTAGTGTTACCCAACCTTCAACCTGCCCATGGATAGATCACCGGGTTTCGGGTCTATACCCTGCAACTCATTCGCCCAGTTAAGACTCGGTTTCCCTACGGCTCCCCTATACGGTTAACCTTGCTACAGAATATAAGTCGCTGACCCATTATACAAAAGGTACGCAGTCACCCCATAAAGAGGCTCCTACTGCTTGTACGTACACGGTTTCAGGTTCTTTTTCACTCCCCTCGCCGGGGTTCTTTTCGCCTTTCCCTCACGGTACTGGTTCACTATCGGTCAATCAGGAGTATTTAGCCTTGGAGGATGGTCCCCCCATATTCAGACAGGATAACACGTGTCCCGCCCTACTCGTCGAGTTCACAATAACAGCATCTTCAGATACGGGGCTATCACCCTTTACTGCCGGACTTTCCAGACCGTTCTCCTGATGCTGCTGTTGATTAAGACTCTGGGCTGTTCCCCGTTCGCTCGCCGCTACTAGGGGAATCTCGGTTGATTTCTTTTCCTCGGGGTACTGAGATGTTTCAGTTCTCCCGGTTCGCTTCATGACGCTATGTATTCACGTCATGATAATATCCATTGGATATTGGGTTTCCCCATTCGGAAATCGTCGGGTATAACGGTTCATATCACCTTACCGACGCTTATCGCAGATTAGCACGTCCTTCATCGCCTCTGATTGCCTAGGCATCCACCGTGTACGCTTATTCGCTTAACCTCACAACCCGAAGATGTTTCTCTCGAAGACGACTTTAAAGGTCATGGCTACACAAGCATCAATTCGTTGTTGGGCAGTGCTCGTAATGCTCACATACTTTAAGTATGCTCCGCTTACTGCGCGCTGTCCGCCTAGAATTGCTGTTGTTCGCTCATGACACTCGCCTTGGAGTATCACACATTCAAAGTTTGAGATTTTGAGAGACTCATCAATATACCTCGGTGATATATTGATTTGTTTTCAATTTTTCAGCTTGTTCCAGATTGTTAAAGAGCAAAATAATTCGCAGTATACTATTGCTAATATACTCTGAATTATTATTTTATATTCAAGAGATTATGGTGGAGCTAAGCGGGATCGAACCGCTGACCTCCTGCGTGCAAGGCAGGCGCTCTCCCAGCTGAGCTATAGCCCCATAATGCATTCTTAATACCCGTATAACCACTCCTTTTCTTCTTTATAGAAAGAAGCTTTTTCTTTAGGCAAGGCGTGGAGTCACGAAGTTTACTTTAAGTAAACGAGTGATTTCACAACGCAGCATAAAGGAAAAGTGGTAGGCCTGAGTGGACTTGAACCACCGACCTCACCCTTATCAGGGGTGCGCTCTAACCACCTGAGCTACAAGCCTATACCGGTATTTCTGCTCGTTCTTCATCAGACAATCTGTGTGAGCACTGCACATAACACGTATCTTTTAGGTAAGGAGGTGATCCAACCGCAGGTTCCCCTACGGTTACCTTGTTACGACTTCACCCCAGTCATGAATCACAAAGTGGTAAGCGCCCTCCCGAAGGTTAAGCTACCTACTTCTTTTGCAACCCACTCCCATGGTGTGACGGGCGGTGTGTACAAGGCCCGGGAACGTATTCACCGTAGCATTCTGATCTACGATTACTAGCGATTCCGACTTCATGGAGTCGAGTTGCAGACTCCAATCCGGACTACGACAGACTTTATGAGTTCCGCTTGCTCTCGCGAGGTCGCTTCTCTTTGTATCTGCCATTGTAGCACGTGTGTAGCCCTACTCGTAAGGGCCATGATGACTTGACGTCATCCCCACCTTCCTCCGGTTTATCACCGGCAGTCTCCTTTGAGTTCCCGCCATCACGCGCTGGCAACAAAGGATAAGGGTTGCGCTCGTTGCGGGACTTAACCCAACATTTCACAACACGAGCTGACGACAGCCATGCAGCACCTGTCTCAGAGTTCCCGAAGGCACTCCTCTATCTCTAAAGGATTCTCTGGATGTCAAGAGTAGGTAAGGTTCTTCGCGTTGCATCGAATTAAACCACATGCTCCACCGCTTGTGCGGGCCCCCGTCAATTCATTTGAGTTTTAACCTTGCGGCCGTACTCCCCAGGCGGTCGATTTAACGCGTTAGCTCCAGAAGCCACGGTTCAAGACCACAACCTCTAAATCGACATCGTTTACAGCGTGGACTACCAGGGTATCTAATCCTGTTTGCTCCCCACGCTTTCGCACCTGAGCGTCAGTCTTTGTCCAGGGGGCCGCCTTCGCCACCGGTATTCCTCCACATCTCTACGCATTTCACCGCTACACGTGGAATTCTACCCCCCTCTACAAGACTCTAGCCAACCAGTTTCAGATGCAATTCCCAAGTTAAGCTCGGGGCTTTCACATCTGACTTAATTGACCGCCTGCGTGCGCTTTACGCCCAGTAATTCCGATTAACGCTTGCACCCTCCGTATTACCGCGGCTGCTGGCACGGAGTTAGCCGGTGCTTCTTCTGCGGGTAACGTCAATTGATAAAGGTATTAACTTTATCACCTTCCTCCCCGCTGAAAGTACTTTACAACCCTAAGGCCTTCTTCATACACGCGGCATGGCTGCATCAGGCTTGCGCCCATTGTGCAATATTCCCCACTGCTGCCTCCCGTAGGAGTCTGGGCCGTGTCTCAGTCCCAGTGTGGCTGATCATCCTCTCAGACCAGCTAGAGATCGTCGCCTAGGTGAGCCATTACCTCACCTACTAGCTAATCCCATATGGGTTCATCCGATAGCGCAAGGTCCGAAGAGCCCCTGCTTTGGTCCGTAGACGTCATGCGGTATTAGCCACCGTTTCCAGTAGTTATCCCCCTCTATCGGGCAGATCCCCATACATTACTCACCCGTCCGCCGCTCGTCAGCAAGAAAGCAAGCTTTCTCCTGTTACCGCTCGACTTGCATGTGTTAGGCCTGCCGCCAGCGTTCAATCTGAGCCATGATCAAACTCTTCAATTAAAAGTGTTTGATGCTCAAAGAAATCGAAAACTTAGCTATTCATAAATGAATTTACTTTTGTTGTTCACTCTTCAAGACTTGATACATCTAATATTTTAGAAGATATCGTCTCTGCGAGTGCCCACACAGATTGTCTGATAATTTGTTAAAGAGCAGTGCAACATTCGCTACCGTTTCCGGTCTTCTGCGTTGTTGCGAGGAGGCGTATATTACGTTATTCCTCTGAAGAGTCAAGAGTTTTTTCAAACTTTTTTCTTTTCTCTTCACCGTCCTGCGTGGCTAGTTGTTTGCTCATCGCCGGTCAGTGGATGCGCATTATAGGGAGATCTCGGATTAGCGCAAGTGTTTATTTCAATTTTTTTTCTGTTCGCTTTTTTTTTCAACAAAACAAAGAAAAACGCTCTATTTTTATGCTGATAGCATAAAATCCAAACAGCTTTCTCAAGCTGACTCACGTAAGATAGAAGATAAATTATGGTATAGGTAATCTTTATTATGCAATTTAGCGAACAACGTTCAGCCTCTCAAAAAAACCTTTCTTATATTGTTGCTGAAAAATTGGGTAAACAAATTCTTTCTGGCCATTACGAACCTGAATCTTTGTTACCAGGAGAAATAGAATTAGCAGAATTACTCTCTGTCAGTAGAACCGTTATTCGAGAAGCAATAAAAATGCTTGCAGCAAAAGGGATGCTTTTACCTCGCCCAAGAATAGGCACTCGAGTAACGCCAATGCAGAATTGGAACTTATTAGATAATGATCTTCTTAATTGGTGGATAGACAGTGGTGAATTTAATAAAGTCAGTCACTACTTCCACCATGTTCGTTTAGCCATAGAGCCACAAGCCTGTTATCTAGCCGCCTTTAATGCAACCGAAAGTCAAAAACAGTCTCTTTCTTTATTTGGTAAAGAAATGCAGTTACTTGATGAGAATTTTGACAGACAACATTGGTTAGATATTGATACACAATTTCACTACCTTATTTACCAAGCAAGTGGTAATCCATTTTTTGCTTCTTTTGGTTCTTTGTTCCTTTCTGCTTATAAAAAGTATTTCGACCTTATTGTGGGTAATGAAACTGTTCAGCCAGAAACACATAACCAAATTGTTCAAGCTATTATTGATGGTGATGGAAATAAAGCACGCGACCTCTGTTTAATCTTATTAACGAGTGATTGAATAGTTTTAATACAAAATTTGAAGGTTTTCTGTTTATAATGAAGCGATAATCAAAATATAGAACAAAGACGGTATATGCTTCATGTTGAAATCCGCCAAAAATATGTCTGGGTTGCCTTGGATAGCTGCAATGGCTTTTTTTATGCAGGCTCTCGATGCAACCATTCTTAATACGGCATTACCTGATATAGCCAAGAGTCTTAATCACTCACCTCTCGCCATGCAATCGGCTGTTATTAGCTACACATTAACTGTGGCATTATTAATTCCAGTTAGTGGATGGTTAGCTGACAGATTTGGAACTCGCCAAATTTTTATTATTGCGGTTTCTTTATTTTCTGCTGGCTCTTTATTATGTGCACTTTCTCCTAACCTCTCTTTTCTTGTTATTTCACGAATTATACAAGGAATCGGTGGAGCAATGATGATGCCAGTTGCACGCCTTGCTTTATTAAGAGCCTATCCACGTAGTGAATTATTGCCCATTCTAAATTTTGTCACTATGCCTGGATTAGTGGGCCCCATAGTAGGGCCTCTTTTAGGGGGGGTTTTAGTTACTTATGCCTCTTGGCATTGGATATTTATAATAAATATCCCTATTGGCCTATTAGGTATTTTCTATGCAATAAAGCATATGCCTAATTTTATTATGCCAAAACGTAAATTTGATTTACTGGGTTTTATTTTCTTTGGCTTTGGTTTAGTGATGCTTTCAGTTAGTCTTGATCTTTTTGGTGATAAAAATATCTCTCGCTATATTCCTATAGCCGTTATTTTAGGTGGTTTTTCTCTACTTGGTTTATATATTAATCATGCAAGACGCCACCAGCAGCCTCTGATCCCATTAAATATTTTTAAAACACGGACCTTCTCTGTCGGAATTGCAGGTAACATTGCAACAAGGCTAGGAACTGGCTGTATTCCTTTTTTAATGCCACTTATGTTACAAGTTGGCTTTGGTTACCCTGCAATTGTTTCCGGTATGATGCTGGCACCAATGGCTCTGGGCTCTATTTTAGCAAAATCATTTGTCACAAAGATCTTAGTGAAATTTAGCTATCGCCGAACACTCTTTGCTATCACTATTATTATTGGTTTGATGATTACTCAATTTTCACTTCAATCTCCAGATATGTCTATTTACTATCTTGTTATCCCACTCTTTTTATTAGGTGTGGTAATGTCGATACAATTTACATCGATGAATACAATTTCATTGGCTGACTTAACAGATAATAATGCAAGTTCAGGAAATAGTGTTTTAGCTGTTACTCAACAGCTGGCTATTAGTTTTGGTATTGCTGTCAGTGCGTCTATCTTAGGATATTTTGATACTGAAAACGTCGGCACTACTATTGATAACTTCCACTATACTTTTATTACGGTAGGTATTATTACATTACTGTCCTCCTTCGTATTTTTACTCCTCGATAAACATGATGGCGACAACCTAACGAATAAAAAGAAAAATAACTAATTACTTTATTCAGATTAAAAGAGAAAAGAGAGCTTAAGCTCTCTTTTTATTTCTTCTTTATATAGAGAAGATCATGATAATGATGCAGACAAAAAAGCATCTACTTCATGACGCCAAGGTACAGAAGGCTGAGCACCAGAACGAGTCACGGCAATTGCAGCAGCTGCATGAGCAAATGTTATGGCTGACATCATAGGCTGCCCTTCCAATAAGGCTGTTATTAAAGCACCATTAAAAGTATCACCAGCAGCAATAGTATCTACTGCTTTCACTTTAAAAGCAGGAACAATACATCCCTTATTATTTTGCTCGCTAACCCAAACACCACGACTACCTAATGTAATAAGAACTGTTTTAATACCTTTATTATGCAAAACTTCAGCGGCTTGCTGTGCACTTTTATCATCAATGACTTTAATTCCAGTCAAATATTCAGTTTCTGTTTCATTTGGTGTAATAATATCAACCAGTGACAGTAATTCATCAGGTAGTGCTTGAGCAGGCGCTGGATTTAATATTACCTGCACATTTTCTTGTTTCGCCATTTCAGCAGCCTTCAATACCGAATCAAGCGGTGACTCTAATTGCATTAATAGTGCATCGGCTTCTTTTATAATACGGCTATGACGTTGCACATAATGCGGATCTAACCGGCCATTAGCTCCAGCATGAATACCGATAACATTTTCACCATGCTGATTAACAAAAATCAGGGCAACGCCTGTTGCTTCATTATCAATTAACTCAATACTATGAGTTTTAATGTTGTCAGTAATTAATTGAGCCTTAGCTTTTTGACCAATATCGTCATTTCCCAAACAAGCTAAAAATGAAATATTCGCACCACAACGCCCAGCAGCTACTGCTTGATTAGCTCCTTTACCGCCGAATACCATTTGAAATTGATTACCTGAAATGGTTTCACCAGGAAGCGGAAAATGGGCAACATTAAGAATATGATCAGCATTAACACTACCTAAAATCACAAGTTTCTTCGCTTCCATGATTTTTCCTTACTCTCAATAATAAATTCTAAATGCACTGAATAAATAACATGCAATATTTTAAACCGATCATCTCAGCAACATTAATGAAAAAACGTGATCACCATCGAAACGTTTCGCTAGAAAAACAAAAAAGAACCAAAAATAAGCAGTAGGAAGCTGAATCGATTTTTGTTATAAACAAATTGTGTGCTAATAGAATGTTTGACTATATGTCAGCAATCCTTTTCTGATATTTTCGGGTAATAATGAAAATAAGTACCCACTATTAGGAGTGTTTATGCAGCTAGCAGAACGGATTTCACAACTTAGCCAATACCTTGAGACTGGGCTTTATGAACGACAGTCTGCAATCCGTCTTTGTTTACTTGCGGCACTGAGTGGTGAAAGTGTTTTTTTACTTGGTCCTCCAGGAATTGCTAAAAGCTTAATAGCAAGAAGGATGAAAGAAGCATTTAAAGAGGCAAAAGCGTTTGAATATTTAATGACACGTTTTTCCACTCCTGAAGAAATTTTTGGCCCTTTATCTATTCAAGCCTTAAAAGATGAAGGTAAATACCAACGTTTAGTTGATGGCTATTTACCCGATGCCGAAGTGGTCTTTCTTGATGAAATATGGAAAGCAGGACCTGCTATTCTAAATACGTTATTAACAGCAATAAATGAACGTAAATTTAGAAATGGGGAAACTGAAGTCAGCATCCCAATGCGCTTATTAGTTTCAGCCTCGAATGAATTACCTGATTCAGATAGTAGCCTTGAAGCGCTTTATGACCGAATGCTTATCCGTATTTGGCTAACAAAAGTACAAGATAAGAAAAACTTTCGTGCTTTACTCGTTAATAAAGAAGTTGGTTCTTTTCATATTCCGGCTCATCTTCAAATTACCACAGAAGAATTTTCACGCTGGCAATCAGAATTAGAAAAAATCACATTAGATGACCATTTATTCGATTTAATTTATCAACTTCGCGAGTCTTTAGATAAAAGTGATGCTGCTCCTTATGTTTCTGATAGACGTTGGAAAAAAGCAGTTCGTCTTTTACAAGCCAGCGCATTCTTCAATGGTCGCAGTGTTATTTCTCCATTAGATCTTATTTTATTAAAAGATTGTCTTTGGCACGATCAAGCATCATTTGCGTTATTAGATAAACTTTTACACAGTCTTTTAACAGAACAAGCTTACCGTCAGCTAGAATTGATCAGAAAAACAGAAGAGTTGTGGGCTGAGTGGATGCAATCAACAAGAAGTAAACAAGATCAGCAAGCTTTTCGTTTTGAAAAACAAAGTGGAATGTTTGGCCGTAATGTTCATTTTAATCTGCCAGAAAAAATACGGGCAGATAAATACACACTGTTTTTACATATCCCACTGCATATACACAGTATTCAAGTTAACTTTATTACTATCGAGCAAAAATCATTAGAAAACTTTTTGGCAAAAGGGGATGAGTTATTAGCGCGTTTAAATGGTATTGGCTTCCCTCAATCAATTAATGCACAAATTCGTCAAGATGGTGTATTAGAAATTTTAGATGTAAGCCGACGCACAACCTCTCTTTACCAACAAAAAGAAACAGCACCTACACCCTTAATTGAGAATAACAAAGAGTGGCAAGATAAATTAAAAGATCTGGCTCAAGAAATTTATGGTGAGCAGGAAAAATTTAATCATCATCAACCGAATTTATTTATTGATAATGATTGGCTTATTTCCATAGAGCAAAGTTTTGTTCAGCTTAATGAAAAATTGTCGCAATTAAAAAGCCAAATAAAGTGATGAAATTATGCTGACACTTTCAACATTAGATATGCTTTTAGCTATAAATGAAGGGCAACTTATCGAAGAAGTTATTATTGCTATATTAGCCTCTCCTCAATTAGCTGTTTTTTTTGAAAAGCACCCAAGATTAAAGAAAGCATTACTTAAAGATATCCATCAATGGAAAAAAAGCCTACAACAAAGAGTTAAAGAGACATTAGTGCCTACTATGATTGCTGATGAATTTGCTCTTTACCAACAAACACAGTCATTAGGTAATGCGATATTTAATCAGCAAGTTGAACACATCCTTGCTGAATTAAATAAATTAGATTCCTCTTTTATCGAAGAAGCTTCTCAGCTTATCAAAACGAACAAACCGTTTTCTCCTGCTCAGCAAGCTTTGTTTATCCAACACTGGCGGATAAATTTAATTTTCCAAGTCACTGCATTACACAAAGCCTTATTTGATCAAGAACAAGAGCAACTTCTTGCTGAGCTTCAGGAACGTTTAGCGCTAAGTGGAAGCTTAAGTAATACATTTTCAGAAAATGAGCGTGCGGCAGGGCGTTTATGGGATATGAGTAAAGGTGTTTTAACAAAAACCCCTTTCGATGAGAAAATTATTCAGCGTTATAGCGATTTTCTCGATCAACAACCTGAATTACACAAACTCGCAAGTTTGCTAGGTCGTAGCAAAACAGCCAAATCTCTTCCTGAAGAGAGTGTTATTTTTGAACCTGTTACTATTGTTGAAAAAGCGCCTGATACGACACCGGAGCAAGTCAACGGAATAGGACTCAGTGATGATATCTTACGCTTACTTCCCGCTGAGCTCGCCTTGTTAGGCATTAATGAAATTGAGTATGAGTTTTATAGAAAGCTGGTGGAAAAACAACTTAATACTTACCGATTACAAGGTGATAATTGGCAAGAGCGTACTGTCTTACGTCCAATAACTCATCATCACGATGAAGAAAGACCTAGAGGGCCTTTTATAGTGTGTATTGATACATCAGGTTCAATGGGAGGTTTTAATGAACAGTGCGCAAAAGCTTTTGGGTTAGCATTAATGAAAATAGCGCTTGCAGACAATCGCTCGTGTCATGTGATGTTATTTTCAACGGAAACGGTTCATTACCAGTTATCCTCACCTAACGGTTTACAAGAGCTTATCAAATTTTTAAATCAATCATTTAGAGGGGGTACGGATTTAAGTACATGTTTGGATGATGTTGCAGAAAAACTAAATAGCCCAGCATGGAAAGATGCTGATGCTGTTGTTATTTCTGACTTTGTCGCCCAAAGGTTACCCGAAAACCTAATCAACAAAATCAAAAAAAGCCAACAGCAACAGCACAATCGCTTCCATGCGGTTACTCTATCCAATTACGGTAAACCCAGTATCATGAAAATATTTGACCATATATGGCGTTTTGATACTGGATTAAAAAGTCGCTTACTTCGACGCTGGCGCCAATAATTACAACATATCAGCGAAAGCTAAACGGGTGTCTTTTTCCCACACACCGCACTGTACTTGACCAATATGCTCTTTTTGCAGAAGTAGCATCACTAAACGTGATTGGCCAATACCACCACCAATAGTTTGTGGCATATCGCCATGCATTAATGCTTTGTGCCAATCAAGCTCTAGGCGTTTAGTATCATCGGTTAATGTTAACTGACGCATTAATGTTTCAGGATCAACACGGATACCCATTGATGACAACTCAAATGCATCTTGTAATACTGGGTTCCAGACTAAAATGTCACCGTTTAAACCTTCAAATCCATCTTCGTTTGGTGTCGTCCAGTCATCATAATCAGGTGCTCTGACATCATGAGATTCGCCACTTGAAAGTTTTCCACCAATACCAATTAAGAAAACGGCACCATATTCTTTTGCTATCGCTTTTTCACGGCCTTTAGCATCAAGGTCAGGATAACGGCGCAATAACTCTTCAGTGTGGATAAATTGAATTTGATCTGGCAGGAACGGTACCAGACCAAATTCTTCGCTAACGGCTTTTTCAGTTTCTTTTATTGCCTGATAAATTTTACCCACTGTCTGCTTAAGGTAAGGAACTGTACGATCCTTAGCTTCCATCACTTTTTCCCAGTCCCACTGATCAACATAGACAGAGTGGATCTGAGTTAAGCGATCTTCGTCTGGTCGCAACGCTTTCATATGTGTATAAAGACCCTGACCAGAACTAAATCCAAAACGACCTAATGTTTTACGTTTCCATTTTGCTAATGAATGGACAACTTCAAAGGTAGAATCTGGTAAAGATTTGACTTTAACTTGTACCGCCTTCTCATGCCCAGATAAGTTATCTTGAGTTCCATCACCAAGGCGACTTAAGATCGGTCCTTGAACTTCAATCAGTCCTAATTCTTTTTCCAGCAGACGAGAAAAATATGATTTAACAAAGCTAATTTGCTGTTGAGTCTGAATGAATGTTTTTTCCATTTTTATATCCCTAGTGGTGATGTCGTGTTTCGCTGATATAGATTAAGCAACAAAACAGGTACTAAATTCAATATACTTCATTAAAAATAGCCTTGCTTGTTTTAAATCGTTAAAAATAGCGCTATAAAAATGTATTATCGTTAAAAACAGGAGGAGTTTATGGACAATATTTATCAGATCGATAATCTCGATCGTGACATACTTCACGCATTAATGGCCAATGCGAGAACACCTTACGCTGAATTAGCCAAAAAATTCGAAGTAAGCCCGGGCACAATCCATGTCCGAGTAGAGAAAATGAAGCAAGCGGGAATTATTACGGGAACACGTGTTGATATCAGTGCAAAGCAATTAGGTTTTGATGTCTGTTGCTTTATTGGCATCATTTTAAAGAGTGCAAAAGACTACCATACAGCATTAGATAAGTTAGATAAGTTAGATGAAGTCGTAGAGGTGTACTACACAACAGGACAATACAGCATTTTTATTAAGGTAATGTGTAAAAGTATAGAAGCACTACAAGACGTACTTATCAACAAAATTCAGACAATTGATGAAATTCAATCAACAGAAACATTGATCTCACTGCAAAACCCGATAATAAGGACGATCAAGCCATAAGGGTTAATTCTTATTTTTTTTTATAACCACATTATCCACAGGTAGATCCCAAGTGATTCACAGCGTACAATAGCGCGTCTTGAACATAAGGAGATCATTAATGAAAAAAGTCACTCTAATTAGTGGCAGTACCATGGGTAGTGCTGAATATGTCGCAGAACACCTTGCAGAGATCTTATCTGAGGAAGGTTTTGAGACAGATTTACACCATGGCCCTTCACTTAATGATCTTCCCCATGAAGGGATCTGGCTGGTGGTGACTTCCACGCATGGTGCAGGTGATATTCCTGACAACCTACAGCCTTTTGCTGATGAGATTTCGGCGAACTCTATTGATCTAAGCAATGTCTCTTTTGGTGCGATCGGCATAGGAAGTAGTGAATATGACACTTTCTGTGGTGCGATCAGGACATTGGATCAAAAATTAATAGAAAAAGGCGCTACTCGCCTTGGTGATCGCCTCGAAATTGATATTCAAAAATATGACATTCCGGAAGATCCAGCTGAAGAATGGATAGCTTCTTGGAAAAATTTACTTTAATTTGAACAAAAAAACAGCAAACAGATGTGGATAACTCTGCTTAAAAGCAGGGGTTAACCCGTAGTTATCCATTGTATAAGCCTCTATCAAGAAATGACCTGTGTATAACTCGTCATTTTGATCCCAGCTTATCAGCAGATAGATCACGGATCATTCACAGTATATGATCCTTTACACTTTTATGATCTTTAAATAGAAAATCCACTTATCCACAGAGGATCGCTTCCTTAATAAAAGATCTAATAAAGAGATCTTTAAATAAAAAGATCTTTAAATAATTACCTGCGGATCAGCTCGCTTGTATCTGTCAAAAAGTTGAGTAGAATTCGTTTTCCCAATGCAACACATTCAGCATTCGTAACATTTAAGGTTCACACATGTTTTATCCAGAACACTTTGACGTCATTGTCATCGGTGGTGGTCACGCCGGTACAGAAGCCGCTATGGCTGCAGCTCGTATGGGGCGTCAAACCCTATTACTGACCCACAATATTGATACTTTGGGCCAAATGTCTTGTAACCCAGCTATTGGTGGGATTGGTAAAGGGCATCTGGTAAAAGAGATCGATGCTATGGGTGGATTAATGGCAACTGCCATTGACCATGCCGGTATTCAATTTAGAACCCTTAACGCAAGTAAAGGACCCGCTGTAAGAGCAACAAGAGCACAAGCAGACCGTGTTCTTTACCGCCAAGCTGTTCGTACTACACTTGAAAATCAACCTAATTTGATGATCTTCCAACAACCAGTAGAAGATCTGATTGTTGAAAATGACCAAGTAACGGGTGCCGTTACTCGTATGGGATTAAAATTCCGTGCTAAATCAGTAGTTTTAACTGTAGGAACTTTCCTTGATGGAAAAATTCACATTGGCTTAGAAAACTACAGTGGTGGTCGTGCAGGAGATCCTCCTTCAGTTTCACTATCACACCGATTACGTGAATTACCTTTACGTGTTGGTCGCTTAAAAACAGGAACACCACCTCGTATAGACGCTAGAACAATTGATTTTAGCCAATTGGCTGTTCAGTTAGGCGATACACCAATGCCGGTTTTCTCGTTTTTAGGTAATGTGGATCAGCACCCAGAGCAAATGCCTTGTCATATTACATACACTAACGAAAAAACCCACGACGTTATCCGTAATAACCTCGATCGTAGCCCAATGTATGCAGGTGTCATCGAAGGAATAGGGCCTCGTTATTGCCCATCTATTGAAGATAAGGTGATGCGATTTGCTGATCGTAATTCACATCAGATCTTTTTAGAGCCTGAAGGCTTAACCAGTAACGAGATTTACCCAAATGGTATTTCAACGAGTTTACCTTTTGATGTTCAAATGCAAATTGTAAATTCCATGAAAGGTATGGAAAACGCGAAGATCATTAGACCAGGTTATGCCATTGAATATGACTTTTTCGATCCAAGAGATCTAAAACAGACTCTTGAAAGCAAATTTATCAACGGGTTATTTTTTGCAGGCCAAATTAACGGTACAACCGGTTATGAAGAAGCAGCCGCTCAAGGTATGCTTGCAGGGCTTAATGCGGCACGTTATGCCTATGATCAAGAAGGTTGGTTCCCACGTCGTGATCAAGCTTACATTGGTGTATTAGTTGACGATCTTTGTACTCTAGGTACAAAAGAGCCATACCGCATGTTTACGTCTCGTGCGGAATATCGTTTGATGTTACGTGAAGATAATGCAGATTTACGTCTGACAGAAATAGCTCGCGAATTAGGTATGGTTGATGATAATCGCTGGGCTCAATTCAGTGAAAAAGTAGAACTTGTTGAAAAAGAACGTCAACGTTTAAGAAATATTTGGGTTCATCCTCAAGCAGATAACCTTTCTGAAATCAATGAATTACTAAATACCCCATTATCTAAAGAAGCTAATGGTGAAGATCTATTACGTCGTCCTGAAATGACGTACGAGATACTGAAAAAAATAGCTCGTTTTGCACCTGGTATTGACGATTCAAAACCACAAGCAGCAGAGCAAGTTGAGATCCAAGTTAAATACGAAGGTTACATTAATCGCCAACAAGAAGAGATCGAAAAGAAACAGCGTAATGAAAACGCAGCTTTACCGATTGATCTCGACTACAAGCAAGTGAGTGGATTATCTAACGAAGTTATTGCCAAGCTTAACGATCATAAACCGACATCTATCGGTCAAGCATCAAGGATCTCAGGTGTAACACCCGCGGCTATCTCCATTTTATTAGTATGGTTAAAAAAACAAGGCTTATTACGCAGGAGTGCATCATGAGTGACTTACTTAATCGGCTAAAAAAGCTGGCTAAGCAAGCCAATATTGAGCTAACAGATATTCAAGCTGAAAAGCTAACGGGTTATGTGATGATGCTTGATAAGTGGAATAAAGCGTATAACTTGACCTCAGTGAGAGATCCACAGCAAATGCTAATCCGCCATATATTGGATAGTATTGTGGTTAGCCAATACCTTGAAGGTGAAAGATTTATTGATGTAGGTACAGGACCCGGATTACCGGGTATTCCTTTGGCTATAATGCGCCCCGATCATCACTTTGTCTTATTGGATAGCTTAGGTAAGCGAGTTCGCTTTATGAAGCAAGTTCAACATGAATTAGGGCTTCATAACATCGAGCCTGTTCAATATCGTGTTGAAGAGTACCAACCTGAGAAACCTTTTGATGGTGTTATTAGTCGTGCGTTTGCATCTATGAAAGACATGCTTTCTTGGTGTTCTCATTTGGTGGCTGAAGAACAAGGGGCTTTTTACGCATTAAAAGGTCAAATTCATCAAGAAGAATTGGATGAACTTGCTGATAATGGATTAAAAGCACCTAAGAAAGTGATCAGTTTATCCATTCCTGAATTGAATGAACAACGACACTTGGTGATTATTTAATCAAAGATTACCTGTCTTATTGACCTTTTTTTCATTTTTTGTGCTCTGGCGATAACATTTACAATGTTATCGCCATTTGTTTTATGGGGAATAATAAGAAACATTAAAATTTACTTTAATAGAACAATAAATTAACATTTTATTATCTTTTAAGTTAATTCGCTTTGTAGTCTGAGTTTTTCTTATTTTATTTCCAAAATAAATTAATCATTCTGTGCATTATAAAAATATTGAATTTATTTAATTAAAAATGGGTCAATTTTTTTCCAATTGACACTAAATTGCTCATAAAAGGGCAGTTAATTGTTAACTTAGTTATATATTTTATGAAATAAGCTTTATTTATACTTTTATATTTGTGATGCATGTCACGCTATTTATTTTATTCGGCTCTATTATTTTTATTCTTTTTGTCCTTAATCATTTTTCATAAATGGAACCTTGGTAAGAAATTTAAATTAATCTTCACTTTTTCGCTACTTATTGATTGAATTCATTGCCACGCCCCGTATAATTTGCTCGTTTTTGTCACTTGACACTTTATAGCAAAGACAGTTTGATACATCATTCAGTAATACCTTTTACGATAGCTAGTCTGGAGAATACAAACGTCATGTCTGTCTCCCTCTACAACGGGAAAGTTGCACTGAAACTGTTATTTTTGCAGTTTATGACTTTTGTTATTCTCAGTGCGGGTTTCTACTTAAAGAGTACAGACTGGAGTTTTTCGGCTTTTTTGGGCGGAATGGCATGTTGGTTACCCAATATTGCTTTTCTTTTGTTAATGCGCCTACAAAAAGTCAACGAAGAAGAAGCTCCAGTTCGCATAAACTGGCTTTTTGCTTTCAGTGAAGGGTTGAAGGTTATATTATCAATAGCCTTGCTGATTGTTGCTTTAGGAGTGTTTAAAGCGGCATTTGCACCACTGGTCATGACCTACTTAGCGGTGCTTGTTATGCAGGTCGTTGCACCAGCCGTCATTAACGGTTAGCGTTTTTAACAACAAAAGGGTAATTGGCATCATGTCTGCATCAGGAGAAGCATTAACCACTAGAGACTACATAGGTCACCACCTGAATAACCTTCAGTTGGACCTACGTACTTTCGAGTTGGTCAATCCCCATGCTGAAAATGCGCCATCATTCTGGGTGTTAAATATTGACTCACTTTTCTTTTCAGTATTAATGGGAGCATTATTCCTATGGCTGTTTAGAAAAGTAGCAGTAAGAGCAACCAGTGGCGTACCGGGAAAATTCCAGACTGCAGTAGAAATGATCATCGGTTTCGTTGATAGCAGCGTTCGTGATATGTATCACGGAAAGAGCAAGGTCATTGCACCTTTGGCATTGACTGTGTTCGTTTGGGTGCTGTTAATGAATGCCCTGGATTTATTACCAATCGACTTCATCCCTTATATCGGTGAACACATCTTAGGGTTACCAGCGTTACGCATCGTTCCGACTGCGGACGTGAGTATTACTCTTTCGATGGCAATTGGTGTATTTATCCTGATCCTTTTCTATAGCATTAAGATGAAAGGTATAAAAGGGTTTACTAAAGAGCTGACTTTACAGCCTTTTAATCACCCAATTTTTATTCCTGTCAACTTAATCTTGGAAGGGGTAAGCCTGCTATCAAAACCTGTTTCACTCGGTCTTCGACTGTTTGGTAACATGTATGCAGGTGAACTGATCTTTATTCTTATTGCTGGTCTGTTACCGTGGTGGTCACAGTGGTTATTAAGCCTTCCTTGGGCGATATTCCACATACTGATTATTACGTTACAAGCCTTTATTTTCATGGTTCTAACGATTGTTTATCTGTCGATGGCATCTGAAGAACATTAATTATTAACTCTTTGAAGAAATAACTGAAACAAACTGGAGACTGTCATGGAAAACCTGAGTATGGATCTGCTGTACATGGCTGCCGCTATTATGATGGGTTTAGCTGCAATCGGTGCTGCAATCGGTATCGGAATCCTCGGAGGCAAATTTTTAGAAGGTGCTGCTCGTCAGCCTGATCTGATCCCTCTTCTGCGTACACAGTTCTTTATCGTTATGGGTCTGGTTGACGCCATCCCAATGATTGCTGTGGGTCTGGGCCTTTACGTGATGTTTGCTGTTGCCTAATGATGGTAATGAGCAGTAAAAGCATCAAGTTAGTTTATAACCAAGAAAGAGGTATTGTGCTGTGAATTTAAATGCAACAATCCTCGGCCAGGCCGTCGCATTTGTCCTGTTTGTTTTGTTCTGCATGAAATTCGTATGGCCACCAATCATGGCGGCCATTGAAAAACGTCAAAAAGAAATTGCTGACGGTTTATCATCTGCAGAACGAGCTAAAAAGGACTTAGATTTAGCGAAAGCCGATGCAGGCGATCAGCTAGCGAAAGCAAAAGCAGAAGCACAAGCAATCATTGAATCAGCGAATAAACAACGCACTCAAATGATTGAAGAAGCTAAAGCAGAAGCAGAGCAAGAACGTAGTAAGATCGTTGCACAAGCTCAATCCGAACTGGATGCAGAGCGTAAACGTGCTCGTGAAGAACTCCGTAAACAAGTCGCAATGCTGGCTATCGCAGGTGCCGAGAAAATTATTGAACGTTCCGTGGATGAAGCTGCTAATAGCGACATCGTTGATAAACTGGTCGCTGAACTGTAAGGAGGGAGGGGCATGTCTGAAATAGCAACTGTAGCTCGCCCCTACGCCAAAGCAGCTTTTGACTTTGCTGTGGAAAACCAGGCTGTCGATAAATGGCAGGTTATGCTGGCGTTCACCGCTGAAGTAGCACGCAATGAGCAGGTAACCGAATTACTTTCTGGTTCTTTAGCATCAGAAAAACTGGCTAACATCTTCGCTGACCTTTGTGGCGATCAATTAGATGAACATGCTCAGAATTTAATTCGTGTTATGGCTGAGAATGGCCGTTTATCAACGTTGCCTGAAGTATTGAGCCAATTTATTCAATTGCGCGCAGTACTAGAGTCAACGGTTGACGTTGAAGTAACTTCTGCCATTGAGCTAACTAAACAGCAGCTAGCTAACATTTCTGCAGCGATGGAAAATCGTCTATCACGCAAAGTGAAGCTGAATTGCAAAATTGATAAGTCTGTTATCGCAGGCATGATTATACGCGCCGGTGACCTCGTCATCGATGGCAGTATTCGTGGCCGTTTAGAGCGATTAACTGACGTCTTGCAGTCTTAAGGGGACTGGAGCATATGCAACTGAATTCCACTGAAATCAGCGAACTGATCAAGCAGCGCATTGCTCAGTTCAATGTAGTGAGTGAAGCTCACAATGAAGGTACGATTGTTTCCGTCAGTGACGGTATCATTCGTATCCACGGTTTAGCCGAAGTTATGCAGGGTGAGATGATCGCACTGCCGGGTAACCGTTTCGCTATCGCACTGAACTTAGAGCGCGACTCTGTTGGTGCGGTTGTGATGGGTCCTTATGCTGACTTAGCAGAAGGCATGAAAGTTAAATGTACAGGTCGTATTCTGGAAGTACCTGTAGGGCGTGGTCTGCTTGGCCGTGTGGTAAACACACTGGGTGAGCCGATTGATGGTAAAGGCGCTGTAGAGCATGATGGATTCTCACCTGTTGAGATGATTGCTCCTGGTGTTATCGACCGTCAATCAGTTGATCAGCCTGTACAAACAGGTTACAAATCCGTCGATGCCATGATCCCAATCGGTCGTGGTCAGCGTGAATTGATCATCGGTGACCGTCAAACAGGTAAAACTGCTCTGGCTGTCGATGCGATCATCAACCAACGCGACTCTGGCATTAAATGTATTTATGTCGCTATCGGTCAGAAAGCCTCTACTATTTCGAACGTTGTTCGTAAATTAGAAGAACATGGCGCGTTAGAAAACACCATTGTTGTTGTTGCTTCTGCATCAGAATCAGCAGCTCTGCAATACCTAGCTCCTTATTCAGGTTGTGCAATGGGTGAATACTTTCGTGACCGTGGTGAAGATGCCCTGATTATTTATGATGACCTGTCTAAACAGGCTGTCGCATACCGTCAAATTTCACTGTTACTTCGTCGTCCACCAGGACGTGAAGCATACCCAGGTGACGTTTTCTATCTGCACTCCCGTTTACTTGAGCGTGCTGCTCGCGTTAATGCTGAGTATGTAGAAGCATTCACTAATGGTGAAGTTAAAGGTAAAACCGGCTCTCTGACTGCGTTACCAATTATCGAAACGCAAGCAGGGGACGTTTCTGCATTCGTTCCTACGAACGTAATCTCTATTACCGATGGTCAGATCTTCTTAGAATCTAACCTGTTTAACGCAGGTATCCGTCCAGCTGTTAACCCAGGGATCTCCGTATCTCGTGTAGGTGGTGCAGCTCAGACTAAGATTATGAAGAAACTTTCTGGTGGTATCCGTACTGCACTTGCGCAGTATCGTGAGCTGGCAGCATTCTCACAGTTCGCTTCTGATCTGGATGATGCTACCCGTAAACAATTGAACCACGGTCAGAAAGTGACTGAATTGCTGAAACAGAAACAGTACGAACCAATGTCTGTCGCACAACAGTCTTTAGCACTGTATGCTGCAGAACGTGGTTATCTGGAAGATGTTGAAATTTCAAAAGTTGTGCCATTTGAAGCGGCTTTATTAGCTTATGCCTCTCGTGAACATGCTGATTTATTGAAAGAAATCAACCAGACTGGTACTTATAACGAAGAAATCGAAGCGAAGCTGAAAAGCGTGCTAGAAAACTTCAAAGCGACTCAGTCCTGGTAATAACTATTCGGCCTAATAGTTAAACATTAGGCCGTCTGGTTCATGAGGAGAAGCAGAAATGGCCGGCGCAAAAGAGATACGTTCGAAGATCGCCAGTGTGCAAAACACACAGAAGATCACTAAAGCGATGGAGATGGTCGCCGCGTCGAAAATGCGTAAAACGCAGGAACGCATGGCAGCCAGCCGTCCTTATGCAGAAACCATGCGCAGTGTGATTGGTCACCTTGCGTTAGGGAATCTGGAATACAAACATCCATACCTCGAAGAGCGTGAAGTTAAACGTGTCGGGTACCTGGTTGTTTCGACCGACCGTGGTTTGTGTGGTGGTTTGAACATTAACTTGTTCAAAAAACTGCTGGCAGACATGAAAGAGTGGTCTGAAAAAGGTGTACAGGTAGATTTAGCTCTAGTGGGTTCTAAAGCCGCTTCATTCTTCGGCTCTGTGGGCGGAAATGTTGTTGGTCAAGTAACCGGCATGGGCGATGATCCAAAACTGTCAGACCTTATTGGTCCAGTGAATATCATGTTGCAGGCTTATGACGAAGGTCGTTTAGATAAACTGTATGTGGTGGCAAATAAGTTCATCAATACCATGGCTCAAGAGCCTAAAATTCTTCAGGTTTTACCATTACCCCCAGGTGATGATGAAGAGCTGAAAGAAAAATCTTGGGATTATCTGTACGAACCTGATCCTAAGGCGTTACTGGATACTTTACTGCGTCGTTATATCGAATCGCAGGTTTACCAGAGCGTCGTAGAGAACTTAGCGAGTGAGCAGGCCGCCCGAATGGTCGCGATGAAAGCCGCTACAGATAACGGTGGTAACCTGATTAAAGAGCTGCAATTGGTGTACAACAAAGCACGTCAAGCAAGCATTACTCAGGAACTTACAGAAATTGTGTCTGGTGCAGCCGCGGTATAACAGCTAGGTTTACGAATTACGTAGAGGATTCAAGATGGCTACTGGAAAGATTGTCCAGGTAATCGGCGCCGTAGTGGACGCCGAATTCCCTCAGGATAGCGTCCCTAAAGTATACGACGCTCTTGAGGTTATGAATGGTAAAGAAAAACTGGTGTTGGAAGTTCAGCAACAGTTAGGCGGTGGTATCGTTCGTTGTATCGCAATGGGTACATCAGACGGTTTAAGCCGTGGCTTAAAAGTTGAAAACTTAGGCCACCCAATTGAAGTACCAGTAGGTAAAGCAACACTAGGGCGTATCATGAACGTTCTGGGTACACCTATTGATATGAAAGGTGATATTGCAACGGAAGAACGTTGGTCTATCCACCGTGAAGCACCAACCTACGAAGAGTTATCAAACTCACAAGAACTGCTTGAAACCGGTATCAAAGTAATGGACTTAATCTGTCCGTTTGCTAAAGGTGGTAAAGTAGGTCTGTTCGGTGGTGCGGGTGTTGGTAAAACAGTTAACATGATGGAATTGATCCGTAATATCGCGATCGAGCACTCAGGTTACTCTGTATTTGCTGGTGTTGGTGAGCGTACTCGTGAGGGTAACGACTTCTATCATGAAATGACAGATTCTAACGTTCTTGACAAAGTATCGTTAGTGTATGGTCAGATGAATGAGCCACCTGGAAACCGTCTGCGTGTAGCATTGACTGGTCTGACTATGGCTGAAAAATTCCGTGATGAAGGCCGTGACGTACTGTTATTCGTCGATAACATCTATCGTTACACCTTAGCCGGTACAGAAGTATCTGCACTGTTAGGTCGTATGCCATCAGCGGTAGGTTACCAGCCAACATTGGCTGAAGAGATGGGTGTTCTGCAAGAACGTATCACTTCAACCAAAACAGGTTCAATCACCTCTGTACAGGCTGTATACGTACCTGCGGATGACTTAACTGACCCATCACCAGCAACAACGTTTGCTCACTTAGATGCGACAGTTGTACTGAGCCGTCAAATTGCTTCATTAGGTATCTACCCTGCGGTTGACCCACTGGATTCAACCAGTCGTCAGTTAGACCCACTGGTAGTTGGCCAAGAGCACTATGATGTTGCTCGTGGTGTTCAGTCTATCCTGCAACGTTATCAGGAACTGAAAGACATCATCGCTATCTTAGGTATGGATGAACTGTCAGAAGAAGATAAACTGGTTGTTGCGCGTGCGCGTAAGATCCAGCGCTTCCTGTCTCAGCCATTCTTCGTTGCTGAAGTATTTACCGGTTCACCAGGTAAGTTCGTTTCCCTGAAAGACACTATTCGTGGCTTTAAAGGCATTCTGAACGGTGATTATGACCACCTGCCAGAGCAGGCGTTCTACATGGTTGGTACTATCGAAGAAGCAGTAGAAAAAGCTAAGAAGCTTTAATACGGCTGACGGGAGGTTGATATGGCCGATACATCGTTCCACCTGAAAGTTGTCAGCGCTGAAAAGCAGTTATATGACGGCGAAGTTAAACGAATTCAGGTAACTGGTAGCGAAGGTGAGCTCGGTATTTATCCGCAGCATACCCCGTTATTAACTGCCATAAAACCGGGCATGGTACGTGTCGTAAAAACATCGGGCGAAGAAGAGGTTATCTACCTTTCAGGTGGTATTCTCGAAGTTCAGCCGACTGGCGTCATTGTACTGGCAGATACAGCTATCCGTGGTCGTGATTTGGATGAAGCGAAAGCGTTGGAATCTAAGCGTAAAGCTGAAGAACACATTCAATCCTCTCATGGTGACGTTGATTATGCTCAAGCATCAGCAGAATTAGCCAAAGCGATTGCGAAATTACGTGTAATCGAATTGACTCGACGTTGATGTAAATAGGCAGTCTATGAATAAAAAAGCCAGTTGGTTCTTAGCTAACTGGCTTTTTTGCGTCATGAAATATTTTGTGTGACGAAATATGTAGTATTATTTGGCATAAACAGGTTTACTTGCCATTCTTTACGGGAGTTATCGGGTTAATTATGTCTAATTCAGCTAAAAGCGTTGTTATTCTTGCTGCGGGAAAAGGCACCCGCATGTATTCACAGTTACCTAAAGTTCTTCATAAACTAGCGGGTAAATCCATGGTTCAACATGTGATTGATACTGCCAAGTCATTAGGTGCTCAACAAACACACCTTGTCTATGGGCATGGTGGTGAACTAATGAAAGAAAAATTAGGTTCACAACCTGTTAATTGGGTACTACAAGCAGAGCAACTAGGAACCGGTCATGCAATGCAACAAGCCGCGCCTTTCTTTGCTGATGATGAAGACATCCTGATGCTTTATGGTGATGTTCCTCTTATAACCAAAGAAACGTTAGAACGTTTAATTGAAGTCAAACCAGAAGGCGGTATTGGTTTATTAACGGTTATTTTAGATAACCCAACCGGTTATGGTCGTATTGTTCGTGAAAATGGCGAAGTTACTGGCATTATCGAACAAAAAGACGCGTCTGAAGAGCAACTCAAAATTAATGAAATCAATACGGGTATTTTAGTAGCTAATGGTGGTGATTTAAAACGTTGGTTAGGTAAGCTCGATAATAACAATGCACAAAAAGAGTATTACATTACTGACATTATCGCGTTAGCACATAAAGAAGGTCGTAAAATTGAAACGGCTCATCCTCGTCGCCATAGTGAAATGGAAGGGGTGAATAATCGCTTACAACTAGCAGCATTAGAGCGTATTTACCAAACAGAACAAGCCGAGCGTTTATTATTAGAAGGCGTTATGTTGCTTGATCCTGCGCGCTTTGATTTACGTGGAACATTAACTCATGGTAAAGATGTGGTGATTGATACCAACGTTATCATTGAAGGCAATGTGACGTTGGGAAATAACGTTGAAATTGGTACAGGTTGTGTTCTAAAAAACTGTGTAATTGGTGATAATTCTATTATTAGTCCATATACGGTGATCGAGGATGCAAACTTAGCACAAGAGTGTACGGTTGGGCCATTTGCACGTCTTCGCCCAGGCAGTGAATTAGCAGATAAAGCTCATGTTGGTAATTTTGTTGAGATGAAAAAAGCCAGCTTAGGCGTTGGATCTAAAGCAGGTCATCTGACTTACTTAGGCGATACAGAAGTGGGAGCTAACGTTAATATCGGTGCAGGTACTATCACTTGTAACTACGATGGCGCGAATAAATTCAAAACTATTATTGGTGATGATGTATTTATTGGTTCAGATACCCAATTAGTGGCGCCAGTTACTGTTGCTAATGGTGCTACCATTGGTGCAGGAACAACACTCACTAAAAACGTGAATGAAAACGAATTAGTGATCAGTCGAGTTAAGCAAACTCATATCAGTGGATGGAAACGTCCAGTGAAGAAAAAACAATAATTTTAAGAGAAGGGCGTATATTTTATTAGCGCCCTTTTCTTGTACGCTATTATTCTAAAAAAAAAAAATATCCCCGCTTTCTACAATGGCTTGGGGAACAAACCAATCAGGTATAAGACATCCAAGTGCGAATAAACGCACAGTTTTAGGAATAACACAATGTGTGGAATAGTAGGTGCAGTTGCACAACGCGATATCGCTGAAATCTTAATTGAAGGCTTGCGTCGTTTAGAATACCGTGGATATGACTCTGCGGGGTTAGCTGTTGTTGATAATGACTGCAAAATGACACGTTTGCGTGAAGCTGGCAAAGTACAAATGTTGGCTGATGAAGCGGAAAAAACACAAGTAATTGGTGGCACAGGTATTGCTCATACTCGTTGGGCAACACATGGTGAACCTTGTGAAGATAACGCTCATCCTCATGTATCTGGCACTATTGCTGTGGTACACAATGGTATTATCGAAAACTACCAAGAACTGAAAGCAGAATTAATTAAAAAAGGGTATCAGTTTGCTTCTCAAACAGATACCGAGGTTATTGCTCACTTGGTAAACTGGGAACAGCGCCAAGGCGGCACATTACGTGAAGTCGTACAGCGTGTTATTCCTCAATTACGTGGTGCTTATGGCACTGTAATTATGGATAGTCGCACACCAGAATTATTAGTCGCTGCTCGTTCTGGTAGCCCGCTGGTGGTAGGTCTTGGTGTAGGCGAAAACTTCCTTGCTTCTGACCAATTAGCATTATTGCCAGTGACTCGTCGCTTTATCTACCTTGAAGAAGGCGATATTGTTGAAATCACACGTCGTCATGTCCATATTTTTGATGTGAATGGCGAAGAAGTTAATCGTGATACGATTGAATCTAACGTTCAATATGATGCAGGTGATAAAGGTGTTTATCGCCACTATATGCAAAAAGAGATCTACGAACAGCCTCTGGCGATTAAAAACACCCTTGAAGGCCGTTTAAAATCAGATTCGATTGATCTGAGTGAGCTAGGCCCTAAAGCTGAAGAGATCTTATCTAAAGTTGAACACATTCAAATTGTAGCTTGTGGAACGTCTTATAATGCGGGTATGGTTTCTCGCTACTGGTTTGAGTCTCTAGCAGGTATTCCTTGTGATGTCGAAATAGCATCAGAATATCGCTATCGTAAACCGGCAACTCGCCGTAATAGCTTATTGATCACTTTATCCCAATCGGGTGAAACCGCTGATACGTTAGCTGCGCTACGTTTATCTAAAGAGTTAGGATATTTATCATCGCTGGCGATTTGTAACGTTGCTGGCTCTTCTTTAGTGCGTGAATCTGAATTTGTTTTAATGACTAAAGCGGGTGCTGAAATTGGTGTTGCATCAACTAAAGCGTTCACAACACAGTTAACAGTTCTATTAATGCTGGTGGCATATATGGGACGTATTAAAGGTGTTGCAACATTAGAGCACGACGTTTCAACTGCATTACATGCATTACCAAGCCGTATTGAAAGCATGTTGTCGAAAGATAAAGTGATTGAAGCCTTAGCTGAAGATTTTTCGGAAAAAAGCCATGCTTTATTCTTAGGTCGTGGCGACCAATACCCGATTGCGGTAGAAGGTGCATTAAAGCTAAAAGAGATCTCTTATATTCATGCTGAGGCATATGCTGCTGGCGAATTAAAACACGGTCCATTAGCATTAATTGATGCGGATATGCCCGTTATCATTATTGCGCCAAATAATGAATTATTAGAAAAATTGAAATCTAATATCGAAGAAGTACGAGCTCGTGGTGGTTTACTGTATGTATTTGCTGATCAAGATGCAGGCTTTGAAGAAAACGAAACAATGAAGTTAATTTCTCTGCCTCACGTTGAAGAGCTTATTGCACCAATTTTCTATACCGTACCATTGCAGTTGTTGTCTTATCATGTTGCTTTAATTAAAGGCACCGACGTAGACCAACCTCGTAACTTGGCTAAATCAGTAACGGTTGAATAAGTCATACGTTAATTACGTTATCGTTGTGGGCGGACAATAAAGTCTTAAACTGAACAAAATAGATCTAAACTATGACAATAAAGTCTTAAACTAGACAGAATAGTTGTAAACTGAAATCAGTCCAGTTATGCTGTGAAAAAGCATACTGGACTTTTGTTATGGCTAAAGCAAACTCTTCATTTTCTGAAGTGCAAATTGCCCGTCGTATTAAAGAGGGGCGTGGCCAAGGGCATGGTAAAGACTATATTCCATGGCTAACAGTACAAGAAGTTCCTTCTTCAGGTCGTTCCCACCGTATTTATTCTCATAAGACGGGACGAGTCCATCATTTGCTATCTGACTTAGAGCTTGCTGTTTTTCTCAGTCTTGAGTGGGAGAGCAGCGTGCTAGATATACGCGAGCAGTTCCCCTTATTACCTAGTGATACCAGGCAGATTGCAATAGATAGTGGTATTAAGCATCCTGTTATTCGTGGTGTAGATCAGGTTATGTCTACTGATTTTTTAGTGGACTGCAAAGATGGTCCTTTTGAGCAGTTTGCTATTCAAGTCAAACCTGCAGCAGCCTTACAAGACGAGCGTACCTTAGAAAAACTAGAACTAGAGCGTCGCTATTGGCAGCAAAAGCAAATTCCTTGGTTCATTTTTACTGATAAAGAAATAAATCCCGTAGTAAAAGAAAATATTGAATGGCTTTATTCAGTGAAAACAGAAGAAGTTTCTGCGGAGCTTTTAGCACAACTATCCCCATTGGCCCATATCCTGCAAGAAAAAGGAGATGAAAACATTATCAATGTCTGTAAGCAGGTTGATATTGCTTATGATTTGGAGTTAGGCAAAACATTGAGTGAGATACGAGCCTTAACCGCAAATGGTTTTATTAAGTTCAATATTTATAAGTCTTTCAGGGCAAATAAGTGTGCAGATCTCTGTATTAGCCAAGTAGTGAATATGGAGGAGTTGCGCTATGTGGCAAATTAATGAGGTTGTGCTATTTGATAATGATCCGTATCGCATTTTGGCTATAGAGGATGGCCAAGTTGTCTGGATGCAAATAAGCGCTGATAAAGGAGTTCCACAAGCTAGGGCTGAGTTGTTGCTAATGCAGTATTTAGATGAAGGCCGCTTAGTTAGAACTGATGACCCTTATGTACATCTTGATTTAGAAGAGCCGTCTGTAGATTCTGTCAGCTTCCAGAAGCGCGAGGAGGATTATCGAAAAATTCTTCCTATTATTAATAGTAAGGATCGTTTCGACCCTAAAGTCAGAAGCGAACTCGTTGAGCATGTGGTCCAAGAACATAAGGTTACTAAGGCTACAGTTTATAAGTTGTTACGCCGTTACTGGCAGCGTGGTCAAACGCCTAATGCATTAATTCCTGACTACAAAAACAGCGGTGCACCAGGGGAAAGACGTTCAGCGACAGGAACAGCAAAGATTGGCCGAGCCAGAGAATATGGTAAGGGTGAAGGAACCAAGGTAACGCCCGAGATTGAACGCCTTTTTAGGTTGACCATAGAAAAGCACCTGTTAAATCAAAAAGGTACAAAGACCACCGTTGCCTATAGACGATTTGTGGACTTGTTTGCTCAGTATTTTCCTCGCATTCCCCAAGAGGATTACCCAACACTACGTCAGTTTCGTTATTTTTATGATCGAGAATACCCTAAAGCTCAGCGCTTAAAGTCTAGAGTTAAAGCAGGGGTATATAAAAAAGACGTACGACCCTTAAGTAGTACAGCCACTTCTCAGGCGTTAGGCCCTGGGAGTCGTTATGAGATTGATGCCACGATTGCTGATATTTATTTAGTGGATCATCATGATCGCCAAAAAATCATAGGAAGACCAACGCTTTACATTGTGATTGATGTGTTTAGTCGGATGATCACGGGCTTTTATATCGGCTTTGAAAATCCGTCTTATGTGGTGGCGATGCAGGCTTTTGTAAATGCTTGCTCTGACAAAACGGCCATTTGTGCCCAGCATGATATTGAGATTAGTAGCTCAGACTGGCCGTGTGTAGGTTTGCCAGATGTGTTGCTAGCGGACCGTGGCGAATTAATGAGTCATCAGGTCGAAGCCTTAGTTTCTAGTTTTAATGTGCGAGTGGAAAGTGCTCCACCTAGACGTGGCGATGCTAAAGGCATAGTGGAAAGCACTTTTAGAACACTACAAGCCGAGTTTAAGTCCTTTGCACCTGGCATTGTAGAGGGCAGTCGGATCAAAAGCCATGGTGAAACAGACTATAGGTTAGATGCATCTCTGTCGGTATTTGAGTTCACACAAATTATTTTGCGTACGATCTTATTCAGAAATAACCATCTGGTGATGGATAAATACGATCGAGATGCTGATTTTCCTACAGATTTACCGTCTATTCCTGTCCAGCTATGGCAATGGGGTATGCAGCATCGTACAGGTAGTTTAAGGGCTGTGGAGCAAGAGCAGTTGCGAGTAGCGTTACTGCCTCGCCGAAAGGTCTCTATTTCTTCATTTGGCGTTAATTTGTGGGGTTTGTATTACTCGGGGTCAGAGATTCTGCGTGAGGGTTGGTTGCAGCGGAGCACTGATATAGCTAGACCTCAACATTTAGAAGCGGCTTATGACCCAGTGCTGGTTGATACGATTTATTTGTTTCCGCAAGTTGGCAGCCGTGTATTTTGGCGCTGTAATCTGACGGAACGTAGTCGGCAGTTTAAAGGTCTCTCATTTTGGGAGGTTTGGGATATACAAGCACAAGAAAAACACAATAAAGCCAATGCGAAGCAGGATGAGTTAACTAAACGCAGGGAGCTTGAGGCGTTTATTCAGCAAACCATTCAGAAAGCGAATAAGTTAACGCCCAGTACTACTGAGCCCAAATCAACACGCATTAAGCAGATTAAAACTAATAAAAAAGAAGCCGTGACCTCGGAGCGTAAAAAACGTGCGGAGCATTTGAAGCCAAGCTCTTCAGGTGATGAGGCTAAAGTTATTCCTTTCAACGCAGTGGAAGCGGATGATCAAGAAGATTACAGCCTACCCACATACGTGCCTGAATTATTTCAGGATCCACCAGAAAAGGATGAGTCATGAGTGCTACCCGGATTCAAGCAGTTTATCGTGATACGGGGGTAGAGGCTTATCGTGATAATCCTTTTATCGAGGCCTTACCACCATTACAAGAGTCAGTGAATAGTGCTGCATCACTGAAATCCTCTTTACAGCTTACTTCCTCTGACTTGCAAAAGTCCCGTGTTATCAGAGCTCATACCATTTGTCGTATTCCAGATGACTATTTTCAGCCATTAGGTACGCATTTGCTACTAAGTGAGCGTATTTCGGTCATGATTCGAGGTGGCTACGTAGGCAGAAATCCTAAAACAGGAGATTTACAAAAGCATTTACAAAATGGTTATGAGCGTGTTCAAACGGGAGAGTTGGAGACATTTCGCTTTGAGGAGGCACGATCTACGGCACAAAGCTTATTGTTAATTGGTTGTTCTGGTAGTGGGAAGACGACCTCTCTTCATCGTATTCTAGCCACGTATCCTCAGGTGATTTACCATCGTGAACTCAATGTAGAGCAGGTGGTGTATTTGAAAATAGACTGCTCGCATAATGGTTCGCTAAAAGAAATCTGCTTGAATTTTTTCAGAGCGTTGGATCGAGCCTTGGGCTCGAACTATGAGCGTCGTTATGGCTTAAAACGTCATGGTATAGAAACCATGTTGGCTTTGATGTCGCAAATAGCCAATGCACATGCTTTAGGGTTGTTGGTTATTGATGAAATTCAGCATTTAAGCCGCTCTCGTTCGGGTGGATCTCAAGAGATGCTGAACTTTTTTGTGACGATGGTGAATATTATTGGCGTACCAGTGATGTTGATTGGTACCCCTAAAGCACGAGAGATTTTTGAGGCTGATTTGCGGTCTGCACGTAGAGGGGCAGGGTTTGGAGCTATATTCTGGGATCCTATACAACAAACGCAACGTGGAAAGCCCAATCAAGAGTGGATCGCTTTTACGGATAATCTTTGGCAATTACAGCTTTTACAACGCAAAGATGCGCTGTTATCGGATGAGGTCCGTGATGTGTGGTATGAGCTAAGCCAAGGAGTGATGGACATTGTAGTAAAACTTTTTGTACTCGCTCAGCTCCGTGCGCTAGCTTTAGGCAATGAGCGTATTACCGCTGGTTTATTGCGGCAAGTGTATCAAGATGAGTTAAAGCCTGTGCACCCCATGCTAGAGGCATTACGCTCGGGTATCCCAGAACGCATTGCTCGTTATTCTGATCTAGTCGTTCCCGAGATTGATAAACGGTTAATCCAACTTCAGCTAGATATCGCAGCGATACAAGAACAAACACCAGAAGAAAAAGCCCTTCAAGAGTTAGATACCGAAGATCAGCGTCATTTATATCTGATGCTGAAAGAGGATTACGATTCAAGCCTGTTAATTCCCACTATTAAAAAAGCGTTTAGCCAGAATCCAACGATGACAAGACAAAAGTTACTGCCTCTTGTTTTGCAGTGGTTGATGGAAGGCGAAACGGTAGTGTCAGAACTAGAAAAGCCCTCCAAGAGTAAAAAGGTTTCGGCTATAAAGGTAGTCAAGCCCAGCGACTGGGATAGCTTGCCTGATACGGATTTACGTTATATCTATTCACAACGCCAACCTGAAAAAACCATGCATGAACGGTTAAAAGGGAAAGGGGTAATAGTGGATATGGCGAGCTTATTTAAACAAGCAGGTTAGCCATGAGAAACTTTCCTGTTCCGTACTCGAATGAGCTGATTTATAGCACTATTGCACGGGCAGGCGTTTATCAAGGGATTGTTAGTCCTAAGCAGCTGTTGGATGAGGTGTATGGCAACCGCAAGGTGGTCGCTACCTTAGGTCTGCCCTCGCATTTAGGTGTGATAGCAAGACATCTACATCAAACAGGACGTTACGCTGTTCAGCAGCTTATTTATGAGCATACCTTATTCCCTTTATATGCTCCGTTTGTAGGCAAGGAGCGCCGAGACGAAGCTATTCGGTTAATGGAGTACCAAGCGCAAGGTGCGGTGCATTTAATGCTAGGAGTCGCTGCTTCTAGAGTTAAGAGCGATAACCGCTTTAGATACTGCCCTGATTGCGTTGCTCTTCAGCTAAATAGGTATGGGGAAGCCTTTTGGCAACGAGATTGGTATTTGCCCGCTTTGCCATATTGTCCAAAACACGGTGCTTTAGTCTTCTTTGATAGAGCTGTAGATGATCACCGACATCAATTTTGGGCTTTGGGTCATACTGAGCTGCTTTCAGACTACCCCAAAGACTCCCTATCTCAATTAACAGCACTAGCTGCTTATATAGCCCCTCTGTTAGATGCTCCACGAGCGCAAGAGCTTTCCCCAAGCCTTGAGCAGTGGACGCTGTTTTATCAGCGCTTAGCGCAGGATCTAGGGCTAACCAAAAGCAAGCACATTCGTCATGACTTGGTGGCGGAGAGAGTGAGGCAGACTTTTAGTGATGAGGCACTAGAGAAACTGGATTTAAAGTTGGCAGAGAACAAGGACACGTGTTGGCTGAAAAGTATATTCCGTAAGCATAGAAAAGCCTTTAGTTATTTACAGCATAGTATTGTGTGGCAAGCCTTATTACCAAAACTAACGGTTATAGAAGCGCTACAGCAGGCAAGTGCTCTTACTGAGCACTCTATAACGACAAGACCTGTTAGCCAGTCTGTGCAACCTAACTCTGAAGATTTATCTGTTAAGCATAAAGACTGGCAGCAACTAGTGCATAAATACCAAGGAATTAAGGCGGCAAGACAGTCTTTAGAGGGTGGGGTGCTATACGCTTGGCTTTACCGACATGACAGGGATTGGCTAGTTCACTGGAATCAACAGCATCAACAAGAGCGTCTGGCACCCGCCCCTAGAGTTGATTGGAACCAAAGAGATCGAATTGCTGTACGACAACTATTAAGAATCATAAAGCGTCTAGATAGTAGCCTTGATCACCCAAGAGCGACATCGAGCTGGCTGTTAAAGCAAACTCCTAACGGAACCTCTCTTGCAAAAAATCTACAGAAACTGCCTTTGGTAGCGCTTTGCTTAAAGCGTTACTCAGAGAGTGTGGAAGATTATCAAATTAGACGGATTAGCCAAGCTTTTATTAAGCTTAAACAGGAAGATGTTGAGCTTAGGCGCTGGCGATTATTAAGAAGTGCAACGTTATCTAAAGAGCGGATAACTGAGGAAGCACAAAGATTCTTGGAAATGGTTTATGGGGAAGAGTGAGTGGTTAGGCTAGCTACATTTAATGACAATGTGCAGGTTGTACATATTGGTCATTTATTCCGTAACTCGGGTCATAAGGAGTGGCGTATTTTTGTTTGGTTTAATCCAATGCAAGAACGGAAATGGACTCGATTTACTCATTTGCCTTTATTAAGTCGAGCTAAGGTGGTTAACAGTACAACAAAGCAAATAAATAAGGCGGATCGTGTGATTGAGTTTGAAGCATCGGATCTTCAACGAGCCAAAATAATCGATTTTCCTAATCTCTCGTCCTTTGCTTCCGTACGCAACAAGGATGGAGCGCAGAGTTCATTTATTTACGAAGCTGAAACACCATATAGCAAGACTCGTTATCACATCCCACAGTTAGAGCTAGCTCGGTCATTATTTTTAATTAACTCCTATTTCTGTCGAAGCTGTTTGAGCAGTACCGCTTTACAGCAAGAGTTCGACGTTCAGTATGAGGTTGAGCGAGATCATTTAGAGATAAGGATCTTACCCAGTTCATCGTTTCCTAAAGGGGCGTTAGAGCAGTCGGCCGTAGTGCAGCTTTTGGTTTGGTTGTTTTCGGATCAAGATGTTATGGATTCGTATGAAAGTATTTTTAGGCACTATCAACAAAATAGAGAAATTAAGAACGGCGTTGAAAGCTGGTGCTTTAGCTTTGACCCTCCGCCCATGCAGGGTTGGAAATTACATGTAAAAGGACGTTCTTCTAACGAGGATAAGGATTATTTAGTTGAGGAAATAGTAGGTTTAGAAATCAACGCTATGCTTCCTAGCACAACAGCTATTAGCCATGCCTCTTTTCAGGAAAAGGAGGCAGGTGATGGTAGTACGCAGCACATAGCGGTTTCAACAGAGTCAGTTGTTGATGATGAGCATCTACAGTTGGACGATGAGGAAACAGCCAATATAGACACAGACACACGAGTCATAGAGGCTGAGCCGACATGGATAAGTTTTAGTAGACCTAGTCGAATTGAAAAATCTCGCAGGGCAAGAAAAAGTAGCCAAACTATTTTAGAAAAAGAAGAAGCAACAACAAGTGAAAATAGTAATTTGGTTAGTACTGATGAGCCACACTTAGGTGGTGTCCTAGCAGCGGCAGATGTGGGTGGGAAGCAGGATGCAACCAATTACAACTCTATTTTTGCTAATCGATTTGCTGCTTTTGATGAGCTACTTTCAATTCTAAAAACTAAATTTGCATGTCGGGTGCTTTTTGAAGAAACCTTGGTTTTGCCAAAAGTTGGGCGTAGCCGATTACATCTGTGTAAAGATGGCTCACCAAGAGTGATTAAAGCCGTTGGGGTGCAACGTAATGGCAGTGAATTTGTATTGCTAGAGGTGGATGCATCGGATGGGGTGAAAATGCTTTCTACCAAAGTGTTGAGTGGCGTTGATAGCGAAACATGGCGGAATGATTTTGAAAAGATACGGCGTGGAGTGGTGAAGAGCTCATTGAATTGGCCAAATAGTTTGTTTGATCAATTATATGGACAAGACGGGCATAGAGGGGTGAATCATCCAAAGGGGTTGGGGGAGCTGCAAGTATCGAGAGAGGATATGGAAGGGTGGGCTGAGAGAGTGGTTAGAGAGCAATTTACGCATTAAAGGAATGACTGAAAGAGCCTGTAAACCCTTTTGTGTAAGTGCTTTTGCCGGTCAGTTAAAGGTGGCCATTTAAACGGTCACCAAATTCGATCATAAAACGGTTCATGGCCGGCTTCCAGTTGCGGATCGGCATCGTCCATTTCTTGGTCGCCGCCTGGATAGCCAGGTACACCACCTTCATCGCTGATTCGTCCGTAGGGAACACCTTGAGTTCATATTAATGGAATTTTCTACAAATAGCCTCCGTGGTTTTGAGGGGGGATTACAGACGATCCATAGTAGTAATCCAATGAGTTCTTGAGCGCGGCGACATGTTTGGACGCCTTGGCAAAAATTAGAGCCTGCTTGAAGTGCAGGCGAGCACGTGCTTGGACGATTGATCCATTCGCGGTCAAAAACTCAATCTTGGATGACAGCGTGTCAGGAAATCCAATATCGAAGTCCCGCCCCGTGTCAAAGTAGGGCATTTCATGATCAAAGGACGAAGCTTCCCAGGCCACTTCCCTAATATTCCAGCCGCTAGAAACAAGATTTCGTACGACTTCATCAACTTTTTTGCTTTCCAACTTGTCACAAAGTGCATAGGCAAGAGCTTTGGCGGCAGACACGTGCGTTTCCTCTTAAACATAGGTCGAACGGATACCCGAGGCAAAGCGGAGCATTAGTCCCAAAGCATCTCCGGTAGATCCGGAGGCTCCATACTGAAGGCATGGCATCTTGGGCATTGATATTTGAAACTTCTCTCTAGATAGCAGGGATTTCTTGGCCTTGCCTCATGCTGATAGCTTGTAAATATCACACGATCCTTAGCCCCACAAAGTGAGCATACTCCGTAGCTTTCATTTATAGAAATCGTCGTTAGATTGTCGCAGCATGTGCACGTTCCGACTATTTGCTCAGGAAGCATCGCCATACCTTGGCCTAGGTAAAGAAGATCAGACTCGTAGCCACATCGGTGGCAACTGAGCTTGTACGCAATGCCCATCTGGTTGTCTCACCTGAATCGTAACGTCAGAGCTATTCATCCATCCATTCGGCATCAATGTATGCCACTAAGCCGACCAGCTGACCGTTTGGACTGAAGTATGTTGCCTGCACCCCACTTGACATCTCATCAATACCACCGCACTGCGCTAGGCGCCGGTCCCACTTGCCCACAGAAGCGTCAGGATCGGCTGAGTTCCCCAAGACCCTTGTGAGCCATGCCTCCTTTAACTCAACCTCTCGAATGATTGCGTCGGCCAGCTCCTCCGCGTTATCTAGTTCGACATAGTCTGGAATTCGGACGTACGTTCTGAACACAGCTGGATACTTACTTGGGCGATTGTCATACATGACATCAACAATGTACCCGTTTGTGTAACCGTCTCTTGGAGGTTCGTATGACACTAGTGGTTCCCCTCAGCTTGCGACTAGATGTTGAGGCCTAACATTTTATTAGAGAGCAGGCTAGTTGCTTAGATACATGATCTTCAGGCCGTTATCTGTCAGGGCAAGCGAAAATTGGCCATTTATGACGACCAATGCCCCGCAGAAGCTCCCATCTTTGCCGCCATAGACGCCGCGCCCCCCTTTTGGGGTGTAGAACATCCTTTTGCCAGATGTGGAAAAGAAGTTCGTTGTCCCATTGTTGGCAATGACGTAGTAGCCGGCGAAAGTGCGAGACCCATTTGCGCTATATATAAGCCTACGATTTCCGTTGCGACTATTGTCGTAATTGGATGAACTATTATCGTAGTTGCTCTCAGAGTTGTCGTAATTTGATGGACTATTGTCGTAATTGCTTATGGAGTTGTCGTAGTTGCTTGGAGAAATGTCGTAGTTGGATGGGGAGTAGTCATAGGGAAGACGAGCTTCATCCACTAAAACAATTGGCAGGTCAGCAAGTGCCTGCCCCGATGCCATCGCAAGTACGAGGCTTAGAACCACCTTCAACAGATCGCGCATAGTCTTCCCCAGCTCTCTAACGCTTGAGTTAAGCCGCGCCGCGAAGCGGCGTCGGCTTGAACGAATTGTTAGACATTATTTGCCGACTACCTTGGTGATCTCGCCTTTCACGTAGTGAACAAATTCTTCCAACTGATCTGCGCGCGAGGCCAAGCGATCTTCTTGTCCAAGATAAGCCTGCCTAGCTTCAAGTATGACGGGCTGATACTGGGCCGGCAGGCGCTCCATTGCCCAGTCGGCAGCGACATCCTTCGGCGCGATTTTGCCGGTTACTGCGCTGTACCAAATGCGGGACAACGTAAGCACTACATTTCGCTCATCGCCAGCCCAGTCGGGCGGCGAGTTCCATAGCGTTAAGGTTTCATTTAGCGCCTCAAATAGATCCTGTTCAGGAACCGGATCAAAGAGTTCCTCCGCCGCTGGACCTACCAAGGCAACGCTATGTTCTCTTGCTTTTGTCAGCAAGATAGCCAGATCAATGTCGATCGTGGCTGGCTCGAAGATACCTGCAAGAATGTCATTGCGCTGCCATTCTCCAAATTGCAGTTCGCGCTTAGCTGGATAACGCCACGGAATGATGTCGTCGTGCACAACAATGGTGACTTCTACAGCGCGGAGAATCTCGCTCTCTCCAGGGGAAGCCGAAGTTTCCAAAAGGTCGTTGATCAAAGCTCGCCGCGTTGTTTCATCAAGCCTTACGGTCACCGTAACCAGCAAATCAATATCACTGTGTGGCTTCAGGCCGCCATCCACTGCGGAGCCGTACAAATGTACGGCCAGCAACGTCGGTTCGAGATGGCGCTCGATGACGCCAACTACCTCTGATAGTTGAGTCGATACTTCGGCGATCACCGCTTCCCTCATGATGTTTAACTCCTGAATTAAGCCGCGCCGCGAAGCGGTGTCGGCTTGAATGAATTGTTAGGCGTCATCCTGTGCTCCCGAGAACCAGTACCAGTACATCGCTGTTTCGTTCGAGACTTGAGGTCTAGTTTTATACGTGAACAGGTCAATGCCGCCGAGAGTAAAGCCACATTTTGCGTACAAATTGCAGGCAGGTACATTGTTCGTTTGTGTCTCTAATCGTATGCCAAGGAGCTGTCTGCTTAGTGCCCACTTTTTCGCAAATTCGATGAGACTGTGCGCGACTCCTTTGCCTCGGTGCGTGTGCGACACAACAATGTGTTCGATAGAGGCTAGATCGTTCCATGTTGAGTTGAGTTCAATCTTCCCGACAAGCTCTTGGTCGATGAATGCGCCATAGCAAGCAGAGTCTTCATCAGAGTCATCATCCGAGATGTAATCCTTCCGGTAGGGGCTCACACTTCTGGTAGATAGTTCAAAGCCTTGGTCGGATAGGTGCACATCGAACACTTCACGAACAATGAAATGGTTCTCAGCATCCAATGTTTCCGCCACCTGCTCAGGGATCACCGAAATCTTCATATGACGCCTAACGCCTGGCACAGCGGATCGCAAACCTGGCGCGGCTTTTGGTACAAAAGGCGTGACAGGTTTGCGAATCCGTTGCTGCCACTTGTTAACCCTTTTGCCAGATTTGGTAACTATAATTTATGTTAGAGGCGAAGTCTTGGGTAAAAACTGGCCTAAAATTGCTGGGGATTTCAGGAAAGTAAACATCACCTTCCGGCTCGATGTCTATTGTAGATATATGTAGTGTATCTACTTGATCGATCAGGCTTTTGTATATCTCCCCACCACCTGAAACAATGACATGATCCGTTATTTTCTTTAGGTTGGTTAAAGCATCTTTAATTGATGGAAAGATCAATACGTTCTCATTGTCAGATGTAAAACTTGAACGTGTTACGACCGCATACTTTCGGTTGGGTAATGCTCCCATTGATTCAAAAGTCTTGCGTCCAACCAACAGCCATTGGTTATAGGTAATAGCTTTAAACAGGAGCTGTTCACCTTTGGCACTCCATGGAATATCAGGGCCATTCCCGATAACTCCATTCTTCGATATAGCTACCATTAGTGATAGTTTCACAATTCTTCCTCAGAGGTTAACATTTTATTAGTAAGCATGCTCGTTTTGTCACCCGCTGATGCTTACCGTTAATTAATATAATCACTTGTATTAAATAGACTTTCTTTAAAAATACAAGACACTCTGTTATTACAAATCGTGCATGCCGTCTATCCTGCTTGCACGATGCACATTATCTCACCCAAAGAACTCATAACATTTTAATTTATTTAGCATTAAATTAAAACTCTACCGGTAAACAAGCATCTCTAGGCGTAAAAAACAGGCACTTTTTTAAATCCCAGCTAGAATAGGCTGTATAGGCAGACAGTTGCAAGACAAGGAGCGTTTTATGTCTAACAGTCCATTTTTAAATTCTATACGCACGGATATGCGACAAAAAGGTTATGCGCTGAAAACTGAAAAAACTTACCTGCACTGGATTAAGCGTTTTATTCTGTTTCACAAAAAACGTCATCCTCAGACCATGGGCAGTGAAGAGGTCAGGCTGTTTTTATCCAGCTTAGCAAACAGCAGACATGTAGCCATAAACACGCAGAAAATCGCTTTAAATGCCCTAGCTTTTTTGTACAACAGGTTTTTACAACAGCCGTTGGGCGATATTGATTATATCCCTGCAAGCAAGCCTAGACGGCTACCCTCTGTTATCTCTGCAAATGAAGTGCAACGCATTTTGCAGGTTATGGATACTCGCAACCAAGTTATTTTTACGCTGCTGTATGGTGCAGGTTTGCGCATTAATGAATGCTTGCGTTTGCGGGTTAAAGATTTTGATTTTGATAATGGCTGCATCACTGTGCATGACGGTAAGGGTGGGAAAAGCAGAAACAGCCTACTGCCCACGCGCCTAATCCCAGCAATAAAATAACTCATTGAGCAAGCGCGGCTTATTCAGCAAGACGACAACTTACAAGGCGTAGGGCCATCGCTGCCTTTTGCTTTAGATCACAAATACCCTTCTGCTTATCGACAAGCGGCGTGGATGTTTGTCTTTCCCTCCAGCACGCTCTGCAACCACCCGTATAACGGCAAATTATGCCGCCATCATCTGCATGACTCCGTTGCGCGAAAGGCATTGAAGGCAGCCGTACAAAAAGCAGGCATCGTTAGCAAGCGTGTCACTTGTCATACATTTCGTCACTCGTTTGCTACGCATCTATTACAAGCGGGGCGTGATATTCGCACTGTGCAAGAACTCTTAGGGCATAACGATGTTAAGACCACGCAAATCTATACGCATGTGTTGGGTCAGCATTTTGCCGGCACCACCAGTCCTGCGGATGGACTGATGCTACTTATCAATCAGTAAAAGTAGATAAATATCTTTATGTAGCCCTGAGTAGCCCCTGATACTTTTTATGGTGAAAAAGATAAACAATCATAGAGGGGATAAATATGAGCCAGTTCTACCATTGTTCAGATAAGTTTAAGCAAGATACTGTCAATCACAGTGACCATTCATGGTCATTACACTTCCTCCAGTTGCCAGACAATGCCTAACATAAAAACGCAAAAGCCCAAAAGTCAGAGCTTAGGTGTTCTAGGCGTTTTCTAAGCGCTGAAGAAATACGTCTTACCGTAGATTGCGTGCGTTTCTGAAGCACATTTTCCTTATACATGGCTTTATCCCAGGCAGCTTCATCAAGCTCTTGGAGTAACAAGCCAGTAATAATGCGACACTCTCGGGTTTGTAGCGAGCCGCTGGTGAGATCGGAGTTATAGCGGAAAGGGGTCATTTGTAATTATTTGTGGGTGGAGGATAGTTAACTTATTATTGTAGTTGGAAGAGGCTGCTTTCCAAACATTAGCACCTCGTAATGCTTGTTACTGTATATTAATTTATGCTCTTAGCGCATGTTAATGGGCTATTACAATGCATAATGTCCACATCAAGATAACTGTGGCTTAACACCTGTACAAGCGAAAAAAATCAATCACCTGTCCGGAAATACGGGATCACTGTAAAGTGTTGGTGAGGCAGTCTAGGAGGGGGATTTAATTTGGGATACTGATGAAAGGATTATGATCAGTTGGATATAGGATCGTACTAAGCTGAGCGGCAGGTTAGCTAGATTAGTTAACCAGATAAGTGAAATCTAGTTCCAAACTATTTTGTCATTTTTAATTTTCGTATTAGCTTACGACGCTACACCCAGTTCCCATCTATTTTGTCACTCTTCCCTAAATAATCCTTAAAAACTCCATTTCCACCCCTCCCAGTTCCCAACTATTTTGTCCGCCCACAATCGTTTAAAACCCAGTTAGGCATAACAGTCTAATTGGGTTTTTTTGTTCTTATAAAACAACATTACAGTTAGTTGTAAGACTTAAACAAAGATTGTGTACCTGACTTATCAAAGGCGATAACTTGGTAAGGTTCTTTGTAATCACCTGCATACATACCTAAACTTCCAGCTGGCATACCTGCAACCGCAATACCAGATTTAGATTTATCTACTAAGTCGATATTTTTTAAACTATCGACAGGAATATGTCCAATTAAGTCCTTACCTTGGTAAGTTGCTAAGTGGCAACTTAATAAATTATTTGGCACGCCTGCTTGTTGATATTTTTCCATTAATTGAGTTTCTGAAACAATATTCACTTTGACATTAAAGCCGGCCTCGTTCACACCATCAGCCCATAAAGTACAGCATCCACAACTCTCTGTTTTATAAACTTCCACAACATTATGATTAGAAGCATAAGCTGTACTTGTAAAAGCAGAGATTGCAATAATAGAAGTCAGTAATAACTTTTTCATTGTTCATTCCTTTCATTAAATTGATAGATGAGACAATAATCTTTCCCCCTACAGGAAGGTCAATTTAATAAAGGTATAAACACGTAGAGTTTTGTAAAAGAATATTTATATAAAACAAAGATATAAATAACACTACGTTTATTCTTTTCTTAATGTTTTTAGGCATATTAGTTGATATAAAAAGAAAAAAGCCTGCATAGCAGGCTAAAAATGGAGAAAACAGGGTAAACATAGAGTTAGGATGTAAACGATTATGAGGGTATTTCATTAGTTAAATCACCTCTTGCGAAGAGTGATTGTGCTTTAACTAGTAGTAAGCATAAACCTAAACTTAGCTTGAGGTTAAAGCGGATAAATTTGTATAAGGTATACAATTTTATTGATTGAATTTGAAAGATGAAAAATAAAAACAAAAAAAGCCAATTTATTCAAATGATTGGCTTTTTTAATAAGATATATGGGCTAGCTTTAGATACAAATTATTTGATATTAATTATTTAATAATTGTAATTTGTTTTACATCGATCTCAGTACTTGTCCACTCTTTATCTACTTTACCTTCAATTCTGACGGTATTATCTGGGGTGACTGTTTGTCCGCGCCATCTTTTATTATCAATATCTACATTGATACCGCCGGTGCTATCTTCAAAAACATATAGCTCATCACCAATTTTTTTTGTGATTTTACCCGTTAAAATAACCCACGTGTCATCAGAAAGATCTTTTGCTTTAGCAACCGTGGTTTCACTAATAGAAGGGCCTTTAAATCCACCTTGTTGAGTTGGTGCTTGAATAGAACCTTGAAAACCACCTTGGTGTGTTGTATTTGCTTGAGATGCAAACGCTAACGTACTACCAATTAATAAAACTAGAATTTTTTTCATAACAAGCTCTCTTATAGATTAATAATACAACTAATTATTGTGTGAGATTTTATTTCATTTTCATGTATAAAACCGCATATTAAGGTAAATATCAGTATTAATATATCAACTGATTGATATTACCTTTAAATTATAGGTCTTTATTTCTCTTTGTGTTTTTTATTGATATAAGTATCTATCACTAAATACTTCTTTTCTCTAAGTTAAATCAACTGGTTATTTACCCTTAGTCTCAGTGCTGGCGATTATTCAAAAATATACCCTTCGGGATCATTGTTTTTAGATGTATTACCTCTTATTATCCAGCGCCTTCAAATTTTTTTTAATTTTCCCCTATTATTTTTAGAGGTTTTAGGTTTTATGACTAACGAACGCATTGCCAATCCGGGTCCATTAGGTTTAATGGGTTTTGGTATGACAACGATTTTGTTGAACATACATAATGCCGGTTTTTTCCCTGTTGTCTCTGTCATTATGAGTATGGGAATTTTTTATGGTGGGATCGCACAAGTTATTGCTGGTATTTTTGAGTTCAAAAAAGGTAATACTTTTGGCGCAACCGCATTTACCTCTTATGGTTTCTTTTGGATAACATTAGTGGGAATTTGGTTATTACCCGTAATGGGCTTGAGCGAACCCACAACCCCTGTCTTTTTAGGTGTCTTTTTAGCATTATGGGGAATATTTACCTTTTTCATGTTTATTGGCACATTAAAAGCCAATAGAGCATTACAGTTTGTTTTTTTAAGCCTGACAATTTTATTTGCCCTACTGGCAATAGGAAATATCACTGGTAATGCACTAATTTTAAAAATTGCCGGCTTTGAAGGTATTATTTGTGGCGCCAGTGCTTTTTATCTAGCAATGGCTGAAGTATTAAATGAGATGTATGGCAGAACAATACTGCCAATTGGTCATAAATAACCGCTTTATAAAGAAGTGGCTATTTAGCCACTTCTATTACTTGGCTTTTTCGTCGTACTAATTTTCTTGCACACCATGCATAAAATAATCCTGCAACTACACCTGCAATATGTGATTCAGTCGATACACCTAATTGACCCGGAATTAAACCATAGGCCATTGATCCATAATAAAATAGAACAAAAAGGGCAATGACAATATCGATAATTTTACGTCGAGTAAAAGCGTGAGCAATCAATAAAGACCATAATCCAAAGATCCAGCCACTTGCGCCCACATGAATAGCACTTCGCCCAAAAATCCAAACCAACAAACCACTTACGATAATAATAAATAAGCTTGATAAAACATATTCTCGTAAAGATTGTGTCATGGATAAAAAACTAAGAATAAGAAGAGGAAGTAGATTACTAAAAAGGTGAGACCAAGAGCCATGTACAAAAGGGGCGATAAAGATACCAATTAATCCTTCTCCTGTTCTTGGAATAATTCCCCATTGAAGAAGTGAAATAGGCAATAGAGAGCCAATTAATTGAAGTAGGATTAATGTGATAGTTAATCCACCAAGAAAGGTTAATCTTTTTTTAAACCAAATCTTATCCATAACCATAGCCTTAATACAGAGTGATGTAGATAAAATCGTTTTGATAGAAGAGCTTTTAATAAAAGAAGAAAAGCTCTTTTTTGTTTATCAGTCTAATAAATTAAGGCAAGCAGCTCCACGGGCGCCACCTGCATCACCGTGACGCGCTTTTTCTATTGCTGGAATTTGCGCATTTCCATAGACACAGTGTGAAAGATATTCAGGAAGTTGGTCATACAGTGCATTAAATTGTGATAATCCACCACCAATAACAATCAAATGTGGATCAAGTACAGTAAGAATATTACTAAGGTAAATCGCAAGTACTTTCATATAACGATCAACGTGTTCTTCTGTTTTCTTATCCCCAGCATAATATTGCTCAACGATATCAACAGCTCTTTGTGGTGCATGATTGAAAGCTTTATACATACGTTCAAAGCCTCGGCCTGATAAATAAGTTTCAAAACACGCTTTTTTACCACAACCACAGATAATTTTTGGCATCGTATCGCCTATGACATTATCTGCATCTACATTTAAATTCATATGGCCAATTTCACCAGCAATGCCATTTTTTCCAGAAAGCACTTTACCATCAACAACAAAACCACCGCCGACACCTGTACCTAAAATAAGGCCAAGTACGGAAGGATGATGACGAAATTCAGGATCCCACGCTTCGGATAAGGCAAAACAGTTGGCATCATTTTCAACTTTAACGGGCCTATTGAGTATATGTGCAAGATCATGAACCATAGGTTTGTATTTGGCAGCTGGAACATTGGTGGTAAACACTGTTCCTTCTTTTGCATTTACAATGCCTGGCACACCTACGCCGATTTTTCCTTTGCATCCTAATTCGTTGTCAGCTTCTAAAGTTAGTTCCTTAAAAACATTCAATAATGCCTGATAGTCATTTTTAGGTGTAGGAACACGTTTTTGCCATACTTGAGTTAGATCTTTATCAAAAACGGCAAGCTCAATTTTTGTGCCGCCCATATCAAAACCATAATACATATCAGTCTCTTAATTATTCTGTAAATATTATTTATAGTAACAACAAGATTGTTGCTACCGTGCCATTTCTATTTCAGTCAATATTTAAGTTATCTCTACTGCTTATATACACTAGGTAAAAAATAACAGTGATTGGTGACAGTTGAGTTTTTTTTACCTATTGATGACTGCCTTCCATTAAAACACTACGTACTTTCATTAGAGCAAACCCTAATAAATTTAATCCATTCCATAAAAGGGGATTACTGATCTCTTTGTCTTGTTCACTTAAACCTACTCCCCATATCTTATCAACGGGGCTTGCTTCCACAAGCACACGATTGCCTGTGGAAATTAAAAAAGTACCCAATGCATTATTTTGAGAAAATTTGGCGATATTGGCTCGAATAACGATATCCATGCGTTGTTGTTCCCAAATTTCTTGGCTAAATCCTTTTACTTCTCGACCAAGTGCTTTAGCTGTACCTGGATTTGATGTTGCAATAATACGCTCTCGTATTTCTATATCATTAAAAAGCTTTGCTTTCTCAGCCATCATATAGTGTTCAGCACTGATATAACGAACATCATCTAAGATAAAAGGTGCTGGATACCATTGGCTAAAGCAACTTTTTGTGACTTCATTTGTTTTACTTCTGTGTCCCCAAAAGTAAACAAATTTTATTTTCTTACCTGTACGGAAATCTTTCTTTAATTGTTCTAAATCCATTTTCTTTCCATTATCACGAAGGCTTTTTGTTTATCTAATAAAGATAGCATAGAAGTAAAGAAGGATAGAGTGCCTTTTTGTGATTCTGTGAGTAGGTGAAGCGATTCCGCTATTTGATCATATTGATATAATTAAATGTCTTATTTTGATTGTTTTCTATCAAATGATAAAAAAAATAGAACTTAAACCCGTAGGATTGTTCTTAAAAGAAAACATCTAAAAAGTATATTATTTTATATGGTTACATAAAAAGATTGTCTCAAAACGACATCATCTTATTAGTATAAAGATGTAGTTGATTAAGTATTTTTAATATAAAAAAATATAATTATTGGTATTTATACTAATTATCGGTATATATAACTATTGTTTTGATTATTTAATATAAAATTCAATTGGTTGGGTTTATTGTGACGTGTTTTTTCATTGTTACATTTATAATTTGAACTAAATCACGCTTGTTGGTTTGTTAAGCTAAATTAACAATATTGTTTTAGGTATAAAATATAACTCAAGTTAATTATCCTGAAATACAGGTTATTCTTAGTAGTATTTACTATAAGTAAATAGTGATAATACTCATAATTAGATAATCTATTTTTGTCTATTTTACTAGGGTGTTTTTTCTAAAACTTAATCAACTCTGATGTATTTAATTTTTTTTCAATAAAAATAGCCCATCTTAATATGATAAAAAGCAATAAATTCACCTTTTGAGTGTAAAAAAGAAATCATTTTTGATAATGATCAATATGTATTAATAATATTTAACATTTTTTCTGCTCTTTTTTAGAGAATAAATTTAATTAAAATATGAAGATTTTTTTAATTTGATCTTGAAAGGTTCTTTAGTTTTTAGAGTAAATAATATTACTTAATGATTATTTTAGAATTTTATTTTTATAAAATTTATACAAATTGTTATTAGTTAATACTAGTTATTATCTGGTTTTTAATCGTGTTTTTTTGGGTAAAAAAGACGCTATTTTTGATGATAACAATAAATGTTAAATTAAGTAGAAATACCCGTTTTTTGGAAGTGAAAATGGGTAATGACTCCAACTTATTGATAGTGTTTTATGTTCAGATAATGCCCGATGACTTTGTCATGCAGCTCCACCGATTTTGAGAACGACAGCGACTTCCGTCCCAGCCGTGCCAGGTGCTGCCTCAGATTCAGGTTATGCCGCTCAATTCGCTGCGTATATCGCTTGCTGATTACGTGCAGCTTTCCCTTCAGGCGGGATTCATACAGCGGCCAGCCATCCGTCATCCATATCACCACGTCAAAGGGTGACAGCAGGCTCATAAGACGCCCCAGCGTCGCCATAGTGCGTTCACCGAATACGTGCGCAACAACCGTCTTCCGGAGCCTGTCATACGCGTAAAACAGCCAGCGCTGGCGCGATTTAGCCCCGACGTATCCCCACTGTTCGTCCATTTCCGCGCAGACGATGACGTCACTGCCCGGCTGTATGCGCGAGGTTACCGACTGCGGCCTGAGTTTTTTAAATGGCGGAAAATCGTGTTGAGGCCAACGCCCATAATGCGGGCGGTTGCCCGGCATCCAACGCCATTCATGGCCATATCAATGATTTTCTGGTGCGTACCGGGTTGAGAAGCGGTGTAAGTGAACTGCAGTTGCCATGTTTTACGGCAGTGAGAGCAGAGATAGCGCTGATGTCCGGCGGTGCTTTTGCCGTTACGCACCACCCCGTCAGTAGCTGAACAGGAGGGACAGCTGATAGAAACAGAAGCCACTGGAGCACCTCAAAAACACCATCATACACTAAATCAGTAAGTTGGCAGCATCACCGTGAAAATGAGTAAAGCTTAAATTTTTACGCTTTTTTTGATGTTGTATTTTTGATTGAAATAATTATACAATTTAAATTAAATAATCATTGCTCTAAATTAGATGGTGTTTATTTGAAATTAAAAAAGTCAGTATTTATAAGATTAATTTACCCTACATAGCTGATGTTCATTAATTGATAGTTTAATAAGAGTTTAAATGTGGATTTATAAATATATATTTAAACTTATTTTAATTTTATCTCTAAGGATCACACACTCTTATTTTGTATGAGCATCAATTCATTGAACAAGATTTTAAGTGCTGTTATTAAAGGGGCCACACTATGTATGATGATATAAGTAATTTAAAAGATAAGTTTCAGGAGGATGCTTTTGCTTTTCAAGAGTTTTCTTCCTCTGTAACACAAGATGTTGATAATAAAATAGAACCAATAATTATAAGTAATAAAGATAATAATAAAATTAGTAATTTAAGTAATAATACGTTTTCAGAAACTTCACTTTCTGTGAAAAACGAACTAAAACAACCTATTACTGTTTCGCCAACTCCTTCTTATCACCAGGATGCTTTAGTTGTTAAAGCAAAGAAAGACAATTTAATTAAGAGTAAGAAAAATTTGTTAGCAGATAATAAAATATTTGATAGCAAAGAAACAGATAGAGTTCATGCACATGAAAATATATCACTAAAAGATATATTGTCATTTATTGCCTCTGTTTAATTAAAATAAGTAACACTCTTTGTATAAATAAATAATATTGACTGGTGTCAATCTTTAGCCATTGTTATTTTATTTTTTAAGCTAGGTTTATTTCTTTTCGATATCTATTTATATCGACGGGCAACCTTTGTCTTAAGAAAAGATCTATGGCGATAACAAAGGTATGGGTTTATGAATAAAATATTTAAAACATTAATTACGGCTTTCTTATTGATAACAATGTTTTCACTCATTGTTATGCCAATGAGTGCCGAACAACAATATATATTTGGTATTATCAATATATTGTTGTTATTTGTTATCGGCTTTAAAAAATCAAAAAAACGATTGTTAACAATGGTTTTTATATCGTTGTTGATGTCAACACGTTATCTTTACTGGCGTGCAACAAATACCCTTAATTTTAATACAAGTATTGAAGCTGTTTTAGGTAGTGGCTTATTTATGGCTGAGATTTATTCTTGGATTATTTTGGTCTTAGGATATTTCCAAACATCATGGCCATTAAATAGAAAAATAGCTCCTTTACCTAAAGATATTTCTCAATGGCCAACCGTTGATATTTATATACCAACATATAACGAAAGCTTAGATGTGGTACGTGATACGGTTTTAGCTGCACAGGCTATCGATTACCCTCAAGATAAAATGAAAGTGTATATCCTAGATGATGGTAGTCGTGAAGAGTTTAAACAATTCGCTGGTGATGTGGGCGTAACTTATATTGAACGTGAAGTTCATGATCATGCCAAAGCAGGTAATTTAAATCACGCAATGGGATTAACTGATGGTGAACTAATTTGCGTTTTCGATTGTGACCATATTTCAACACGTATTTTCTTGCAAGCAACGGTCGGTAGCTTCCTTGAAGATCCTAAATTAGCGCTTATTCAAACACCTCACTATTTCTATTCTTCAGATCCATTTGAACGTAATTTAAGTGCAGCTAAAGATGCACCACATGAAGGCGCACTTTTCTATGGCCCAGTACAGCGTGGTAATGACAACTGGAATGCGACATTCTTCTGTGGCTCATGTGCGGTTATGCGTCGTAGTGCGCTTGAAGAAATCGGTGGTATTGCTGTTGAAACAGTAACAGAAGATGCCCATACAGCACTGAAATTACAGCGTCTAGGTTGGAACTCTGCATTTATTGATATTCCTTTAGCCGCAGGTCTTGCAACAGAACGTTTAGCATTACATGTTAACCAACGTATTCGTTGGGCGAGAGGAATGACACAAATATTCCGCGTTGATAATCCCATGTTAGGCCGTGGTTTAACATTTCCTCAGCGCCTATGTTATCTCAATGCAATGCTTCATTTTCAGTACGGTTTGCCTCGCATTATCTTTTTGACTGCGCCGTTACTGTTTATGTTATTTAACCTCAATATTATTGCTTCATCTGCTAGCATGATATTCGCCTATGCATTGCCACATTTAATCATGTCGGTTTATGTAAACTCAAAAAATATCGGTAAATATCGTTATTCTTTCTGGGGTGAAATTTATGAAACTGTCATGGCTTTTAGCTTGGTTTTACCTACGCTACTCAGCTTAGTTTCACCAAAATTAGGTAAATTCAACGTAACAGATAAAGGTGATTTACTAGATAAAAGCTATATGGATTACCTCACTGTACGCCCTTTGATTATTACTGCTCTCCTTTTAATCACAGGTATTTCATGGGTCGTTATTCGTTATTTATTAAACGATTTCCAAGGTATTGATCCTCTGGTTATTGTTTTAAACCTGACTTGGGCAACTTACAGCTTATTTATCATTCTTGCATCGATTGCTGTCGGTAAAGAGACTCGCCAAATTCGTAAACATACTCGAATTAAAGCCTCTCTTCCTATTACATTGCATTTTGATGATGGTGCGGAATTAAGTACTACCACTGAAGATATTTCAATGGGTGGAGTTCGTATCGCAGTGAATAAAATGGCGGAATTACGCCAACGCAATGTCACATCAATCACTTTAAATGTTCAACGTGATGAGGTTTCAGTTCCTGCTGAAATGGTTAGTTTAGAAAACAATCAATTACGCCTTGAATTTCTACCTATCAATTTAAATGTTCGCCGTAAATTAGTGCGCATTATCTTTGGTCGTGCAGATGCATGGATCCATCAAACGGATTACAAAGATAAACCTTTTAAAGAATTGGCAGGTATTACGCGTTGTATTTTTGAATTGTTCTTTGGTCGTCGTCAAAAAGTAAAACCAGTAGCAACAAGAACCAAAGCAAAAACTTCACTCTCTGTGCAATCTATTAACGGAGATGACTAAGCATGAAAAAGAAACTGACATTAATGCTAAGCCTGACTGCTATAGCGATTGCGAGTATTAACTTATCTCAAGCTGCGACAGGTATGTTAGAACTCGGCGGTGAAATTTTACCTGACCCGACTTCTTATACTCAATCACCAGTGCAACAAAATGCCAATAATCCTATCCGAATGGCAGATGTAGCATTATCAGAAGCTCGTAATATCGAAGAGCAATTAACGTTGGCACAGATGGGAAATCCATCGCCTATCGTATTATCAGGAAGAAGACTACTTTCTGGTGTGACTTTTAATATGGCTAATGATTTATTTATTGATAGCGCCACACTAACAATGAAAGTGAAAGCATCTCAAGGATTAGTTCAATCAGATCAAACACTTCATTTAATGTTAAATGGTCAACCTATGGGATTTCTACCGTTAGAAGAAGGTGGGCAAGAGCATGAGTATGTTTTAGAAATCCCCGAAATGATGTTGACGAATGTGAATAATCTGAGTTTCCGTTTAGCAAGTCGTGATGCATTAGATGAAAATCAATGCACACCACCATTAACTGAAGGGCTTAGTCTCGTTATTTCACCTGATTCATCATTAGATTATCGAGGTCGTTGGATTAATGGCGGGTACAGTCTGGAACGATTGCCCCTACCGTTCTTTGATCCCGACAGAATGACAGCGACCTCGTTACCTATCATATTGTCTGATAAACCTGACGATGCAGAGGTAACTACAGCTGCGATTGCAGCATCATGGTTTGGTAGTTTTAGTCATGATATTAAGCAAGTTGATTTACCGGTTCTAATGAACCAATTACCTGAAAGTGACGGTATTTTAGTTGGTTACTCAGGACAAACTATTGCAGGTATTACTTTACCTTCAGGAAATAGTGGGCAATTAACGATTGTTGATAACCCCGTTGATCCAGTTTTCAAATTATTACTGATCAGTGGTGATAATGAGAAATCATTACGCCAAGCAGTATGGGCGCTAAATAACGGTAAATTGCCACAAAACGATCACTTAGTTGTGCCTTCTCAAACATTGGCTGTGCGAAATGATTACGATGCACCACGTTGGTTGAATACCAATAAACCGGTCACATTGGGTCAAATTGCTAATGGTAGTGATGATTTCTCGCGTCAAGGTATTAACCATGCGCCGAATCAGTTTTCATTTCGTGTCTCACCCGATCTTTTTTGGTGGGATGGTGATGCGTTACCTTTAGAATTGAAATATGTTTTCCCTCATTCAGATAAGCTTAATAGCCGTCGTTCTTCATTGATTGCTTCTTTGAATAATCAATTCTTAGGTGCGCTATATCCAGCACGTTCAGAGCCTTTAGGCATGTTAAGACAATGGTTAGGTATGGAGAGTGAACAGCAAAATAGCACCCTCTATTTAAACCCTCGTCAAATTTATAGTCAAAATCAATTGCAGTTTTATTTTGATTTACGTGAGCCGGATGATTCTCCTTGTATTTTAACGGATGGTAGTAGCTTGATTAGCCAAATTGACCCGCAATCAACGCTACAATTTAAAAATACTTGGCACTATTCAAGAATGCCGAACTTGGCGTATTTTTCAGGGGCTTCATTCCCATTTAGTCGCCGTGCTGATTTTTCACAAACTACACTGCTATTACCTGAAAATCCGACAACAGAAGAGCTTTATACCTTAGTCAATTTAATGGCGAGATCAGGTTATTCCACGGGTACACCGGTTTCTCATACTTCTGTTTTCTTAGGGGCTAAAGCGCTAGAGAAAAATAACCTTTCTCAACAAGATATATTAGCAATTGGCTCATTAAGCAGTGACGGTTTTTTACCCGCTCGTTTTTCACAACAGGCATTCTCTTTTTTAAATAAAAATATCGAGATCAAATCACAGTCATTGCTTGAAAAAGCGAAAGGCTGGATTGCGGGTGATTATTTATCTCAAAGTGGTGATGCAGCTAATTATCTCTCTTCCATGAACAACTGGCGTGGCATGGTGAGTTTTATCTCACCTTGGGCGAGCGATAGAGTTGTCGTATTAGTGACTGCTAAAGGTAATGATTCGATAAAGACCATTATCAACGATTTAAATTTAGCTGAAATAAATGCAGCCATTAAAGGCGACATCACTCTGATTAGTGGTAAAGACACAGTAAGAAGTTTCCATTTAGGCGAACACTTCTCTCAAGGTGACTTACCTTTATTACAACAATTTCTTTGGTATAGCTCTAGGCATGTGTATTTGCTTGGTCTTTTAGCTGTTGGTTTTTGTGCGTTGACGGGCTTAGTGACTTATTACTGGTTACAACGTCGTTCAACTCGTCGTTTACATCAGATATCACAGCATCGTTCAGGTAAATAGGAGTATATGGGATGAAAAACCACGCACTTAACATCATCGTTAAAGTTATTTATGCTGGTTGTATTTTAGGCGCTTCAAGCCAAGTACAAGCCACGGCGAATGATGTAAATACAACAGCTACTGATCCAAATATTGTAAGCTCTCTTATTGAACAAGCTAATTATTGGCACGGTAGAGCGCATGATGCGCGTGCAGTAGAAGCACTGCAAAAAGTGTTGATTATGGAAAGTAATAACCAAGACGCTTTATATTTAATGGCGTTCTTTACAGCACAGCAAGGGAATGAAAAGCAAGCGACCTATTGGCGGGAAAAACTTGCACAAGTCGCACCGCAAGATCCACGTATTGATGGATTAAAGAACATCCGATCATCACAATTTAGTGATCAACAATTAGGTTATGCCAGGGAATTGGCAAAGAAAGGGCAGCATGAAGAAGCGATAAAAGCGTATCAACGTTTATTTGTTAGTAGTGAGCCACCAGAAACACTGGCATTAGAATATTATCAGACTATGGCAGGTGTGCCTGCAATGTTGCCACAAGCTATTTCAGGGCTAAAACAACGAGCTGCATTAATGCCTGATAATAAAGAAACACAAAGAGCGTTAGGGCTGACGCTAACTTATAACGAAGAAACTCGTCGTGAAGGGATAACAATTTTAGGTAATGTTTCAGGCGATGAGTCAGCAAAAAAAGGCCTTCGCCAAGCACTGTTATGGCTGAATGTCCGCCCTGATGATGAGGTGTTATATAAAACCTATTTACAAGCAAATCCGAATGATAAAGCTGTTGCTGAACATTTCCAAGGCGCTATTCAAGGTAATGCACGTCAAGCTGGTTATACCGCTTTAAATAAAGGCAAATTGAAAGAAGCAGAAGGTTATTTTAAACAAGCATTAGCAGCAGATAATAATGATGCACAAGCATTAGCAGGGTTAGGTTATACCGCATTACGTTCGGGTGATTTAGCAACAGGTCAGCGCTTATTAAATCAAGCTGCACAATCAGGTGGCGAGCAGGGCAGTAAATGGAAGCAACAAGCGGAAGATGCTGGTTTCTATGCACAACTACGTGATGCGCAACAACGTGCTAAACAAGGAAATATTCAACAGGCACTTGATAAATTAGCACCTTTAACAGGCGCATCAGGTGAGAAAGGATTATCCGCTAATTTGCTACAAGCTGATTTATTACGTAAACAAGGTAATTTACCTGCTGCGCACCAATTATTAGCCGGTCTTTATCAACAAAATAGTCGTAATGAAAAAGTCATTTCAGCTTACTACTATTTATTGGTTCAGGAAGGACAAAATACGAAAGCAGAGCAATTACTGGCTCAACAATCAGCCTCTTTACGTCAAAAACTTACCGCAAATACAGATCCTTCAGAGACATTACGTCGTGAAGCACAAAAAGCGTTAGAAAATGGTAATCGTGTTCAAGCAAGACAATTGCTGACACAAGCACAACGTAAAAATCCACAAAATAACTGGGTTTATCTTGATTTAGCTCGTTTAATGGCTGCAGATGGTGATAGTACTGGCGCAAAAAATATTATTTCACAATTGCAAAATCGTAAAACAAGAGACACGGATTACGTCGCTTCTTTATTTTATGTTGAGCAAAAAGAGTGGGATAAAGTTTTTAACTTGCTAAGTAGTCATAACCAACAGACAGAAGCTGAAAAAGAGTTATTACAGCGCGCTCGTTTTCATCGTCAACTTGCGCAAGCAGAGCATTATCGCCAAGCTGGTAATCTAGTTGCTGTACGTAATACCTTACGTCCTTTAATTAACCAAATTGCTGATTATCCAAATGATGTAGGTGAATTAGCGGAACGATTGGTAAGCAGTGGATTAAACGATGAAGCGTTGCAGTTAGTTGAAAATGATATTGCCAAAGGCACTAAAGGATCTGTAGGTAACTATGCAGGTCATATCAATGTTCTCAATGAATTAGGTCGTTATACACAAGCATCTAGCTTGATTAATGATCCGGCATTGCAACAAGAAACACCAATTGTTGAGAAGAAACGCTTAGAGGTAGCTACCAAAGTTGCGCAAGCTGATAACTTACGTGAAAAAGGTGAAATTAAAGCGGCTTATGACACATTGGTTGTCGCGTTAAAATCATCCCCTAACGATCCTGATTTATTAATGGCATTAAGTCGTGTTTATTTAGCGCAATCTATGCCTGAACAGTCGGATAAAATTCTCTCTTATTTGGAAAAAGAGCAAGGAAAAGATACTAAATTAATCCAAGCTCAAATAGAAGTTGCATTAGCGCAACAAGATGGCCGAAAAGCACAGCAGCTATTGCAACAAATTCCGTCTTCTTCACAACCTGCTTATTTATTACAAGCAGCACAAATAGCGCAATTAAACGGTGAAAACCGTAAAGCTTTAACCTTGTTACGCAGTGCACAATGGCAAAACACTGATGATAGTGTATTGAATACATCTGCGGGTCAATTACGCGCATTAGAGAGCGATAATACAGCCATAGCAGGTTCTATCTATGAACGTAAAGAGATGGCATCTGTTCAACGTTCTATCCGTGAATTAGAAGAAAAAGTTTCACCATGGGTACAAGGCGGTGTTGCTGTGCGCCATCGCAATGGTGATAAAGGATTATCTAATGTCACTGAAATTTCTGCACCAATCAGTATTTCAAGTGTTCCAGGAGAAGAGTTCCGCTGGGAATTTAATGTAACTCCAGTTTCTATGACGAGTGGCTCAGTTTCTGGTGAGAGAGCAAATCGCTTTGGTACAGGACAGCTTCAACATGCTGAACGCTTTGCTAAGAATAGCGATAACCATGACGAGAAAAACAAAATTAATGCCGACGAAGCCGGTAGCCAACGTGCTTCTGGTGTTGAATTAGGACTGCGTTTATCTGACAAGAATGTCAGCTTTGATGTTGGCTCAACACCATTAGGTAAAGATACGGCAACGGTTGTCGGTGGTCTCACATATTCACCTAAAATTGGCCAAAATGGGCAATTAACACTGACAGCAGAGCGCAGAGCCATCAAAGATAGTCTACTTTCTTATATGGGACGCACCGATCCTATGACGGGTGAAAGCTGGGGGCGTGTAACACGTAATGGTGCCAAAGCTCAATATGCTTGGGATGATGGCAAAGTTGGCGCTTATGTCGGGGGCGGTTTTTATAACTATGAAGGTAAAAGTGTTGCGAGTAATGATGAAGTGAAAGCATGGATGGGCTCTTACGCTAAGTTCTATAAAGATGACCAGCAAGAGGTGAAAGCCGGTGTGCATGTTGATTATATGAACTTTAGAAATAACCAAAATAACTTTTCATTAGGGCATGGTGGTTACTTTAGTCCACAAGATTATGTTTCTGTCTCATTACCTGTTGCTTATACCCGCCGTTTTGAAAAAGGTGAAGTGTCCTTAAATGGTGCAATAGGTATACAAAGTTACAAACAAAAAGGCAGTGATTATTTTCCAACACATAGTTATATGCAAGACGCCTTAAATAAACATAACGCGAGCGATCCTCGAATTAAATCTCGTTATGAAGAAAAAGACGAAACAAATATTACTTACAGATTAGGTTTAGACGCGAAATATTATTTAAATAAAGAAACCGAGTTAGGTGTCAGCTTATCGCATGATACATCCGGTGATTATGCTGAAGATAATATGTGGTTACACCTAAAATATACTCCAGACTTTCTGTCTAAATAATTAAGGAAACAAACAATGAATAAGCATGACAGTGATATCTTACAATTACCTTTTGAAAGCGGCTGGCAAGATCTAACTCAATTATTATTTTTTCAAGTATTAAATGACAATGATATTTCAACTGCCGAAAGTAATTTAAGAAATATTGGTAAAGATATTGCCTTACGCTACCCTTTACCAGAAAGTGAAAATATTCAATTACTTGAATCACATATTAATCGCGTATTAACGTTATTCAAATGGGGTTTTGTCACCATATCTCCTGCAATGAGTGAGCTTTTATTAGTGCACTGTGCATGGCCTCATTTTACGCAAAGCCAAGATGACGTTCAGTGGCGTGTTGCAAGTGCTGGTGTATTAGAAGGGTTATATGAGGGGTGGTTAACTCATCAAGGTGGTAATGCAAAAATGCAAGTACATCGTCAATCTACTGATGCTAAAGATGTCTTTATTTTTCGCTATGCACATAATTCATCAGCTGAATAATAATATATATGCTTTATTGATGAGCATCGGAGGTCAAAAATGAATGAAATGATATTTAATGATGATAATTCTAAATGCTTATTAATAAAGCAGTTTACTAATAATGTTTTTATGATGTTAGTAACTGATATTAATGGCACTATAGTTTATGCTAATGAAAAATATTGTGAATTTAATAACGTTCATTTTGAAAATATAAAAGATAAAAAATACAACTTGTTTTATTTAATTGATAAGAATCAAATAAATTATTGTGTAAACGGTAATAATGATAATAAAGGTGTTTATCGATTAGAAGCAAAGAGAAATAATGAATCTCAACAAGAAGTATGGGAAGATATTAGTATTATTCCTGTGTTTGATAAAGATAATTTAATTTCTCATTATGTATTTATTAGTTTGGATATTACTGATAAAGTAGAGTTAAGAAATGAGTTATTTAGTAAAAGCTATATCGACTCATTAACCGGAATATCAAATCGATTAAGTATTGTTGAAAAAATTGAAAATGAGCGATTAAATATTTCACATCCATCTTCATTTTGTCTTGGTATTATTGATTGTGACAAATTTAAAGCAATTAATGATCAGTTTGGGCATCATGCCGGTGATAAAGTATTGTGTGAAATATCAAAGCGATTATCACAATTAGAAAACAGCGAAGTTTATTGTGGCCGACTTGGCGGTGATGAATTTGCTGTGCTTTTCCCTAAAGGATTACGTTCTTGTTCAGTGATTCTATTAGAAATAATAGAATCACTTTGGAAATCAATGGAAAAGCCAATAAATATTAATTCAGACTATATGTTAACGCCTTCTATTAGCTTAGGTATTGCCGAATATCCTAAAGACGGAAAAACATTATCTGAATTATTAAAATCTGCAGATGAAACACTTTATTCCATAAAAGAAATGGGTGGTAATAAATACGGATTTTATTCTGGGTTTTAAATAGAAAATTTTTAAATAAAGATATGAAAAATAATATTATCTCTTTTTAATTAAAGGGAGGTAACTATATATTTTAAATGTATCTGGTTTTTATAATTAAATATAAGTGTAATTTAAAATAATACTAAATATTAGTTTTAGATAAATATCTATTAGAGGATTTTATTATGATGAAAGCTGTTATCCCTGTTGCTGGATTAGGTACTCGTATGTTACCTGCAACGAAATCAATTCCTAAAGAAATGCTGCCTATCGTTGACCGCCCTTTAATTCAATATATTGTTGAAGAGTGTGCTCAGGCTGGTGTTGAGGAAATTATTTTAGTCACTCACTCTTCTAAAAATTCAATTGCGGATCATTTTGATACCAGCTTTGAATTAGAAAATATGCTTGAACAGCGTATTAAAAATAAATTATTAGAAGAAGTACGTTCAATTTGCCCTGAAAATGTCAAAATTGTACAAATTCGTCAAGGTCATGCATTAGGTTTAGGTCACGCTATTTGCTGTGCGCGTCCTGTGATAGGCGATAATCCATTTATTGTTTTACTACCAGATGTTTTATTGAATGCACACTATTGTGATCCTAAACATGATAATTTATCAGCAATGATCAAACGTTTTGAAAAAACTGAACGTAGCCAAATCATGGTTGAACCAGTACCAATGAGTCAAGTGCAACAATATGGTGTTGTGGATTGCGAAGGCGTTTTCTGTCCTCAAGGTAATTGGGCTCCTATTCGTCGTATCGTGGAAAAACCAAATCCAGAAGATGCACCATCTAATCTTTCTGTAGTAGGTCGTTATGTTTTCTCTTCAGCTATTTGGGAATTATTGGATGGTTTACCAGCAGGCGTTGGTGGTGAAATTCAGTTAACTGATGCGATTGATTTATTATTGAAAAAAGAAACGGCTGAAGCTTATACCTTAGTGGGTAAATCTCATGACTGTGGTAATAAGCTGGGATATATGAAAGCCTTTGTTGAATATGGTTTACATAATTCCGTTTTAAAAGAAGAGTTCGCTTCTTGGATGCAGGATTTTTGTGAAAAAACATTGTTACCCAAAACCGAAGTCATAGAAGAAGACGAAATTAATGAAGAACAAAAGATAGTTGCTATCTTTTGAGTTACCTTGAAATAACATGTAATGTGCCGACCGAAATCAGATAACGGTCGGCAATATCAGGAGAGAAAGGCAATGTCTTTTGGGCACTTATCTCGTTGTAATTATCTGTTTTTTACCTTTTTTATTTTAGGTTTGTTGCTTATGGTTTCTCCCTCAATACAGGCAGCAGATACTCAAACCGGATGGCAGCAGTTTAAAGAGCGCTATATTAAGGATGACGGGCGCGTTATAGACAGCGCCAATAACAATATCTCGCACTCAGAAGGTCAAGGCTATGGGATGTTGATGGCGGTAATGAGTGATGATCGTGAGACATTCAATAAGCTGTGGCGTTGGACGGCGACCTCTCTTTATCGAGGCGATTTAGGGTTGTTTAAATGGCGTTATGAACCTGAAAATAATGAACATACCCCTGATCCTAATAATGCAACTGATGGTGATATTTTAATTGCGTGGGCATTATTAAAAGCGGGTGAAAAATGGAATGATGAAAGTTATCTTTCAGCCTCCGATTCTATTCAGCACGCTATTTTAGAGCATACCTTAGTTAAAACAAAAAACTATACCGTATTACTACCGGGTATTAATGGTTTTAAAACACCGGAAGAAATTATTATTAATCCATCTTATTTTATTTTTCCAGCATGGAAAGATTTTTACCGTACAAGCAAAGATATTCGTTGGAAAGCGTTAATTAATGATAGCCAATCTTTGCTAAGAAATATGCGCTTCGGTGAATATCAATTACCCTCAGACTGGGTGAGTTTATATCCTGATGGAAAGATAGAGCCTAGCGAAAAATGGCCCGCACGATTTAGCTTTGATGCAATACGTATTCCGCTTTATTTAGCTTGGGCACATGATGAATTAGCTTTACAACCCTTTGTGCAATATTGGCAACAATTTGATCGTTATAAAACGCCAGCTTGGGTCAGTATTGATGGCCAAGAGCGTGCGGAATATAACCTCACACCAGGTATGATGGCGGTGAGAGATTTAACGATGAAAACCCCTATTGAAGATGTCGATTTAAGTAAAGATACGGATTATTACTCTTCCGCTTTACATTTATTAGCGACATTTGCTCAGAATGGACAATAAGTCTTTTTAATTAAGATTATAGATAGCTTAAATTACCTTTAGCTAACAGGTTAATTAAGTTATCTATTTTTTTATGGCAATAAGGATAAAAACAAAAAAGATATAACTTGCTGAATTTATTTCTATTAATTTGCGAGGTCGTTATTTATTTTTGCTATTTCTATTTATTTATAACATTATGTTTTTAAATAATAAATAAACTTTAAACCATGATCTAAGAATAATTTATTTAATGGCATTTATGATAAAATTACCTCAATGACTTGATAGTATTATTTATATAATTTCTCATCAATAATAGAGGTGGATAAATGAAAGTTTCAGCACGCAATCAATTAGTTGGTAAAGTTATTGATATTATTGAAGGTGCCGTTAATAGCGAAGTTATTTTATCGTTAGCGCATGGTGAAAAACTGGCCACAATTATCACTAAAGAGAGCTGTGATAGTTTAAAGATCAAAAAAGATGGTGAAGCAATCGCCATTATTAAAGCACCATGGGTTGTTTTAGCGCTCCCTGATTGTGGTTTGAATTTTTCTGCACGTAATCAGTTTGCAGGAAAAGTGACTCAAATCGCGCAAGGCGCTGTAAATTCAACGGTGCATTTAGAAACAGTAAAAGGCTTAGAGCTGACTGCGGTTATTACAAATGAAAGCTTACAAGAAATGAAATTGGCAAAAGGCAGTGATGTTTTAGCATTAGTGAAAGCATCTAGTGTGATTGTTGCAACACGTAAATAATAGTATCCAATATTTTGGATAAACAGTTTTAAGATAAAAAAAGAGGCTAGATAACTAGCCTCTTTTTCGTTGATATTAATCAGATTTATAATCCCGATCATCCATTATTTAAGTGACAAAAATTAATCATCAGCGACACCTGCAACTTTCAATTTGTCGTAAATATAATTTTTATAACTATTAATTAATTTTTCGTCTTCACAGTCATTTAATTTACCTTCACATAGGTGTCGCATTTGAATATTGGCTTTATAGAAAGGTGATAATGGTAAACGTGCGCGCTCCAGTATCATGCCACCTAAGAAGCTAATATCCGTTAACTCACCCGTTGAAAGTGATGCACCTTGCGTTAGGTTGTCTCTCAATGTGAATTGAGTGATATGTGCGGGGTTAGTAAATGGTGACTGGTAATTATTTAACTCTATATTAGGTTGATGATCACCAAAATAAAGAAACATTGTCGGTTTTTCTCTTTGGGCGACAAAATTGGAAAAATCTTTAATTGCCGGATCACTGGTAATTATTTTTTCCATATAGTGGCTAAATTTACCTGGTGCATTACTGCTTTCTGTTTGACCCGTAATTTGATAGTCATCAGTATGAGATTCATCATAAGGGCCATGTTCATACATCGTTAATGAAAATATAAACAAAGGTTTATCTGTTCGTTTTTTAAGAACTTCTTCGATATAACCTAGCATATCTTGTGTTGATATTTTCCAAAGATTTTCTTCCAAATGTCCAGGATAACCTAACTCTTGAGGTTGGATAATTTCATCAACCCCCATTTGCTCATAAGCATAACCAGCATGATAAGCACTACGATTAAATGGGGTGAGTAAAACCGTGTAATAGCCTTCAGCTTTGAGTTGGCGAAATAAACTTTCATTAAGATTATCGACAACAAAATAGAATACCGAGTTCTTACGGGCACCAAAATCGTCAGTATTTAATCCTGTTAAGATGGAAAACTCAGAAAGCCAAGTACCACCACCAAAGGTTTGTACTCGTAAAGGACTTTGAGCACTCACACCTTCATCTTTTTGGAACATGAATAAATCAGGTAATGCGAGATCTTTATTAAATTGATAAATGGAAGGATTAACCGTCGATTCTTGTAATAAAATGATGATATCGGGCTTTATTTCAGTTTGTGTCTCAGGTAATGCCGTTTTATTTGCTTTTTCAAGGAAATAGTCAGCACTTTCTTTAAAATAAGGGGGGTGGTATGTAGTTTGGTAACCGGACATAATCAAATTAGTAACGGTACCTCGGCCACCAGGTAATGTACCTTCCCATTCAACTTGCCACTTTTCAACAGTAAAATGGATGGTAATGACACCAACAACCATTAGCAGTAAGCTACTTACACGTAATGTTAGACGTGATTTTTTGGAAAAACGCCAAGCAATCAACATATTAATAAGAAGCCATATTAGCATTGCAATCAATGCCACACCGGCTTCCCAATAATGTCCTAATGTCCCTAAATTTGAACTGTCAAAGGCTAAATCAAAATCAGAGAACATTAATGTCTCTTTGTAATAATGGACTTTAAGTTGGTTAATAAACTTAGTGATCAGGAAAAGCGTACCAGTTGTAATGATCGAAAATAAAATACGTCCTGATAAAATAAAGAAAAGAGAAAAAAGAATAAAATAAGCACTCACAGAGAGTAGGACTGTATAAATAAGACTCGTTTTTTCAAAAACAATAAACAGAGAGCCAATAAAAATAAGTGCAAGGTAAGCACTTCCTAATAGTTTTTTCATATCTCTTCCGAGTATAGCCATAAAGAATAGGATTTAAATTTTACAAATATTGTAGGTGATAATTTTAATTAGACTGAATGGATGATTCAGTCTAATTATATTCTTTATTTAGAATAGCCCTTTATCTCGTAAAATATGAAGATCTTTTTTGCGCCGTGTAAAACCTGTACGGTCAAAATATTCTAGGATTTGTACTGCTAATTTACGTCCTACAGATAATTCATCACGAAAATCTGCTGCGGTGACACTGCCATTACTCTCATTATATTTCACAATAATGGAGGCAAATTTCTCTATAGATGCATGGGTATAGTAGCGATCAGCAATAATTGGGATAATTAAACCTAATTGTGCGGCCTTGCGTAATAATGAACGAATTTCTTTTTCATCCTTTTTCATTTCATTTGCAAGATCACGTACCCACCAAGGTTCAGATTGCTCAAAATAGACTTTAGCATATTGCCATAACGACTCTTGTTCTGGCGAAAAAGCAAGACCATGGGTTGGGAGGTGAAGCCAGCCCCGACTTTGGCTAATTGCACTCTCTTTTCGTAATTGATCAATTAGGTGATAAACCAACTCATCATGATAAGTTGGTAACGCCATGCGTTTTAAACGTGAACGCCCGACTCCCATTTGATCATTATGTTGTTGGTGATATTCCTCAAGAGTATTGAGTAATTTTTGTTTTGCATTATCAGCATTTTCTTTAGAAAGAATAACGCCAGCAACGTTAATTAGGTCAAATGTTTCTAGTAGCTGAGTGAGCGCACTTTCAGTTAATTGCTGAGCCCAAGCAAACTGATTTAGAGATAATTCACCTTTTGGTAAACATAACGCTAAATTGGCACTGACACTATCAGCATTATCAAGTTGATGTAGCCAAGCTAAGAACTCACTTTGTCGTTTACCTCTACGTGGCGAATGCAAATGTAAGACTTTCGCTGCGGCTAATGTACGTTGAGCACTAATATCACGTAAAATAAGCCTGTCGTTATCCACCAGCCAAAGTGGTTCATCAAGAATAAGTTCAGCTAATTGAGGTGTTTCGTTAGCATTATTTAAGAGCGAAACCCGGCCTGTAATATGGCGAGTACCATGATGAATATGTACAGGCTGCCAATGCTTTAAAGGTTCATCAGCGATTAAACTGACTAAGACTTTATGGGCTTGATAGTTAGGTTCTTGAGAGAGCAACCAATCGCCACGAGAGACACTATCTTTACTGATATCTCCAGTGATATTAATGGCAATACGATGACCAGCTCCTGCACTTTCTGCGGGTTGATTTTGTGCGTGTAACGCTCTGATCCTTACTGGTTTATCAGCACCTGTTAGCCAAAAAGTATCACCAATGGCTATTTGCCCAGCGAGGGCAGTACCTGTAACCACTAAGCCAGCCCCTTTAATACTAAAAACGCGGTCTATCGCTAAGCGAAAGCGTTTATGCCATTGAGGGTGTTGTTGTTCTTGTTGATGAAGGTTAACAAGATAGTCACGAAGCGCGGGTATCCCTTCGTTAGAAGGTGCTGAGGTGACAAAAATATCAGGTTGTTGCCAGCCTAAATTGGCCAATACATCAATTGTTTGTGATCGAACTTCTTCAATTCGTTCAGGCGTAACACGATCTGCTTTAGTCAGAATTACGGTAACTTGAGGACAGCCAGCAAGACGTAAAATAGAAATATGTTCAATGGTTTGAGCCATAACACCATCGTCACAAGCCACAATTAACAGTGCATGAGAGATCCCACCAACACCAGCAAGCATGTTAGAAAGAAATTTTTCATGACCGGGTACATCGATAAAACCGATAGACGTTCCGTCACCTTGACGCCAATAGGCATAACCTAAATCTATGGTCATACCTCGTTTTTTCTCTTCGGGTAAATGGGTTGTATCTACCCCAGTGATAGCTTGTATAAGTGTGGTTTTTCCGTGGTCTACGTGACCTGCCGTTGCAAAAATCATAGTAAAAGTGCCTGTATTAATGCATTTTCATCCTCAAGACAGCGCAGATCAAGCCACAGGCGACCATCAGTAATTCGACCGATAATAGGCTTTTCTAAATCACGCCAAAGTGCGGCTAATGTATCTAACTGGCTACCTTTTCCATCTTTTGCTTCAAAGGTAAGAGCTGCACTCGGTAAACTTTCAATAGGTAACGAACCACTGCCTATTTGAGACGCACATGAGGATATCGTGATATGGTAATTTTCCCCATAATATGCCTGAAAATGAGGCAATAACCGTTGCGCCATGTCATGAATTTCTGTTTGTGTCCTAGTTAACAAACGTAGTGTCGGAATTTCAACTACCATTTTTTCTGGTTGCTGATAAAGGCGTAATGTGGCGCCTAATGCTGCTAATGTCATTTTATCAACACGTAATGCACGCTTTAAAGGGTGGCGCTGAATAGCTTCAATCCATGTTTTTTTACCTAAGATTATTCCCGCTTGAGGGCCGCCTAATAATTTATCACCAGAGAAGGTAACAAGATCGATACCTTGTTGTAGATAATTTTGAGGCATGGGCTCTGAAGGTAAACCTAAAGTAGCTAAGTTAGTCATTGAACCACTGCCTAAATCGATAGCAGTAGGTAAATTCATCTCTTTACCTAAAGCCGCTAATTCTTCACCATGAACTTCTGCGGTAAAACCTTGAATAGCGTAATTGCTGGTATGAACTTTCATCAGCAATCCCGTATTTTCATTAATGGCGTTACGATAATCTTTAAGATGAGTGCGGTTTGTTGTACCCACTTCTTTAAGTGTGCAGCCTGCTTGTGTCATCACATCAGGGATACGAAAAGCACCACCAATTTCCACTAATTCACCACGAGAAACCACGACTTCTTTATTTGGTGCTACGGTTGCAAGCATCAATAAAACGGCGGCAGCATTGTTATTAACAATACAGGCATCTTCAGCCCCCGTTAATTCACATAACAAGTCTGCGATAGCGCGATCACGGTGTCCTCTTGAGGCACCATCGAGAGAATATTCTAAGGTTGCAGGAGAGCGCATAACTTGGCTAACGGCTTTGATAGCCGATTCAGCCATTAATGCTCGACCTAAATTGGTGTGTAAAACCGTTCCTGTTAAATTGAAAACAGGTTTAATTAACGATTTTTGTTGTAATGTAATGCGATTTTGTAATTCATTCGCCCACTGGTTATACCATGTAGGTAGGTCATTATCTTGGCGAATAATGATACGCGCTTCTTCTTGTAACTTTCGTAAATGCTCAGTAATAAATGTCTGACCATAAGAAGCAACTAAAGCCTGAATTTCTTCTTGATGCAGCAACTTATCAATAGACGGTAGCTGGCTGTAAAGTGAGCGCGTATCATTTGTCATACTAGTACCTAATTATTATTCATTTGGGAACAGGAATGGGTTAATGCTACTACGAGCAAATCCTTCTTCTTCCATTTTTGCATCAAGAACAATAGACGCTAAATCATCAGCGACAGCATCAACATTGGCATCTTTTTCTTGATATAAAATTTTCAGATAGCTTCCACAATCACCACAGCTTTCTGCTTTAACCGGAGCATTTTCACTGTCTAATGACCAGTAATTTAGTTTACCCGTTAGCTCACAGTTGGTGCATTTAATACGCACAACATGCCACTCGGTTTCACATAAATTACAATGTAAATAGCGTAAGCCTTGCGTTGTTCCGATTTGTACCATGCTTGTAACTGGCATACTGTTACAAACAGGACAGAATTGGCGATTTTCACCATATTCTGTTTTTGCTTTACCTGGAATATTAGAGGCCAATTGTGCCCAATAAAGGGATAATGCAGACCAAATAAAGACCGATTTATCCGCAGGTACTTTTGAATACTCATCATTAAGTAATGCTGTCGCCATCTCTTCTAATTCAGTTTCAGAAGCTTTAGACAGGTTTTCTAATGTGATAGTGACACTTTCAGGTACAACCGGACGTAATTCAGCAATAATCGAGGCTAATAAAGCATGCCAATGTTTACTACGTTTGAATGTTTTTTTATCTAAAGGTGCAATACCCGCTTGCTGTGTGAGAAGTGGCGCAAGATCAATGATTAATGGATTGTCATGGAGTGCTTTTTCTTGAGCTTTAGCAATTTCAGCTGCAAATTCAAGGTAGTTTGCAAAAGGATTATCTTTTGCAAGTGATTGAAAACGTTCAGCACGACGTTGATAAAGGTTTTTCAGATTAGGGAATAATACTGGTGGAATGAAACTAATACCTTTTTCTGATTGTTCTTTACCTAATTGCTCTTTAGGAACGATGCGAATACTCATAACGTTCTATCTTCCTATTATCTTAAATTTTATAGTGAATACCCACAGGGTTTGGCTTCAGAATAAATCAAATACAGACACGAAGCCATGACAGTGGGTAATAATAGCGTGATTTTATTGTTTTTTTACGCCTTAAAACCAGACGTAAATTGAATAAAAAACGGAGGCTAACAAGCCTCCGTTTGTTCAGAAATACACTTTAGGTCATTATTTCTGTGACTGCTTTTCGGCTTCTTTTTTCTCTTCTTCGAGAATTTCACGATACCAACGAGGGTGGTGCTTTTTAGCCCAACCACGAGTTACCCAGCCTTCAATCATGCTACGAATTGAACCTTTCACCCAGAACGCCGCATAAGCATGAACAAATACGGTGATTATCAGTAAGATTGCTGATAATGAGTGAACTAATAAGGCAATTCGAATCACTGGGATCGAGAAATATTCTGCGAAATAAGGACGCCAAATGATAACACCACTGACTGTTAGTAAGATAAGGCTGATACTTAATGTCCAGTAAATACCCTTCTGACCTAAGTTGTAGTGGCCAATATCGCCAGCTTCTTCATTTTGCAGTACTTTATGAATGTTTTTAGCCCAGACTAAGTCATCTTTATCAATAAAGTTGTGCTTCAGATATCTGAAGAACATAAAGAGAAAGAGGAACGCCATCACGCTACCCACGAATGGGTGCAACAAACGCGACAGTTCTGGTGTACCTAAAATATTCATGAACCAGTTCAGAGATGGGAAGAAGAAACCCAATCCGCTGATAGCAGTAAACAGAAATACAATCACTACTAACCAATGGTTAATACGCTCAGAAGCGGTGTGGCGAAGAATTTTATCGCCTTTCTTCTTCATCATTTCTGCTCCTCCTTATTCACAGAGGTCTGTGTTTTAGAAGATGCTTCCATCTCTTTGAGCGCTTCTTCTTCATCTTCTTCAGTTGTACGGTTTGGACCTACACCTAAATAATGGAAAATTGCACCCGCGAAGGTTGCGGCAAAACCAACCGCTGCTAATGGTTTCCAGATGCCTTTCCAGAATTTAACCGTTGAGCTAATTTCTGGGTTTTCTGGTAAACCATGATACAGGTTTGGTTTGTCAGCATGATGGAGAACATACATCACGTGTGTACCACCCACACCTTGTGGATCGTAAAGGCCAGCATTGTCGTAACCACGAGTTTGCAGTTCTGAAACACGTTCGCTTGCAAGATTGATCATCGCTTCTTTCGAACCAAAATGAATCGCGCCTGTTGGGCACGTTTTCACACATGCAGGCTCTTGGCCGACTTCAACACGGTCAACACATAACGTACATTTGTAAGCACGGTTATCTTCTTCATTAATGCGAGGCACGTCAAAAGGACAACCTGCAATACAATAACCACAACCAATACAGTGTTCTGATTGGAAATCAACAATACCGTTAGCGTATTGAATGATGGCACCTTCTGCTGGGCATGCTTTTAAACAGCCTGGGTCAGCACAGTGCATACAACCGTCTTTACGGATCAACCATTCCAGCTTGCCATTCTCTTCAACTTCAGAGAAGCGCATCACTGTCCATGATTTTGCCGTTAAGTCAGTTGGGTTATCGTAAACACCAACGTTAGTGCCAATTTTATCGCGAATATCGTTCCATTCAGAACAAGCAACCTGACAGGCTTTACAGCCGATACAGGTCGTTACGTCGATAAGTTTTGCCACTTCTTCCTTGTAATCCCGCACATGAGGTGCGGGAGTAAGAGAATTGGTGGCAGAGCGACGAATAATGTCTTGGGATTGCAGTGACATAATTTATCTCCTTACACCTTTTCCACATTAACAAGGAACGCTTTAAACTCAGGCGTTTGTGTATTTGCATCACCAACAAATGGCGTTAACGTATTAGCAATAAAGCCTTTGACTGCAACACCTTCAAAGCCCCAGTGGATAGGAATACCAATGGTATCCACTTTGCGGCCATCCACATCAAGGGTTCTAATACGTTTAGTCACCACAGCTTTGGCTTTGATATAACCACGTTTTGAGCTGACTTTAACGGTATCGCCTTGCACAATGCCTTTTTCTGCGGCTAAACGCTCACCAATTTCAATAAATTGTTGTGGCTGAATAATCGCATTCAAGCGCGCGTGTTTAGTCCAGAAGTGGAAATGTTCTGTCAGACGATAAGTTGTACCGACATATGGGAAATCTTCTGCTTTACCCATATCTTTCCAGTCATCTTTAAAGATACGCGCTGCTGGGTTTGAAACTACATTTGGATGCAGTGGATTAGTACCCAATGGTGTTTCAATTGGCTCATAGTGCTCAGGGAATGGACCTTCTGCCATCTTGTCGATAGCAAACAGACGTCCCATACCTTCTGGCTGCATAATAAATGGACCAACATCAGAACCTGGTGCAGCGTTGCTATAGTCAGGTACATCAATACCTGTCCATTTGCTACCATCCCATTCGATTAACTTACGTTTAGGATCCCATGGTTGACCTTGTGGGTCTGCCGATGCACGGTTATAAATAATGCGACGGTTAAGAGGCCATGCCCATGCCCAACCTAATGTATTACCCAATCCTGATGGATCGGAGTTATCACGGTTAGCCATTTGGTTGCCTTTCTCTGTCCAGCTACCCGCGAAGATCCAACAGCCACTTGCTGTTGTACCATCATCACGTAACTGAGCGAACGAGCTAAGCAGTTGACCTTTTTTCAGAATGATATTGCCATCAGCATCTTTTAAATCGACTAATGCTCTACCATTACTTTCTTGTGCAACTTCTGCGGATGTTGGATTATCAGGATCAAAGTAATCCCAAGTCATATTCAACACCTGCTCTGGCATCGCGCCGCCTTCTTCTTTGTAGAGTTGGCGTAAACGATGGAAAATACCTGATAAAATCTCAGCATCAGGGATAGCAATACCAGGGGCATCTCCCCCTTTCCAGTGCCACTGTAACCAGCGACCAGAGTTAACGATAGAGCCGTCTTCTTCTGCGAAACAGGTTGTTGGTAAACGGAAGACTTCAGTTTGAATATCTTCTGTTTTAACGTCATTCTCCTCACCGTGGTTCTGCCAGAAACACGAAGTTTCAGTATTTAGCGGATCCATTGTGATAAGGAATTTCAGTTTTGATAATGAACGAATAACCTTGTTCTTATTCGGGAATGAGGCAACAGGGTTAAAGCCTTGGCAGATATAGCCGTTGACTTCACCTTTATCCATCATCTCGAAGTATTGTAGAACGTCGTAAGGTTTGTCCCACTTAGGTAACAGTGAGAAGCCCCAATCATTATCGCGTTGAGCATTATCACCATAGAATGTCTTCATCATGCTGACGAAGAATTTAGGATAATTACCCCAGTAGTTAACTTGTCCTGGTACCGTCGCTTTTGGCGTATTCGCAGCTAAGTAGGTTTCTAATGAAGTCTGCTTTTCAGAAGGCAGAGTCATATAACCTGGTAAGCTTTGAGATAATAGACCGAGGTCAGTTAAGCCTTGAATATTGGAGTGACCACGTAGTGCGTTAACACCGCCACCAGCCATACCCATATTACCTAACAGTAATTGGATCATTGCCATGGTACGAATATTTTGAGCACCAACAGTATGTTGAGTCCAGCCTAATGCATACAGGAAAGATGCTGTTTTATCTTTCGCTGCTGTTTCAGCAATATATTCACAGACTTTTAAGAAATCTTCTTTTGGTGTACCACAAATCTGAGTAACCACATCGGGCGTGTAACGGCTAACGTGTTCTTTTAACAGATTCCAGACACAACGAGGATGTTGTAATGTGGTGTCGCGTTTTGCGAAACCATTTTCATCCATCTCGTAGTTCCAAGTGGTTTTATCATATTGACGTTTTTCTGCATCATATCCGCTGAATAAACCATCATCAAAGTGATAGTCTTCACGGACAATCAAGCTAGCATTGGTATAAGCCTCAACGTATTCTTTTTGATATTTCTTATTTTCGAGCAGATATAAGATAACGCCCGATAAGAACGTAATATCAGTACCAGAACGGATAGGCGTATAGAAATCCGCAACAGCCGCAGTACGGGTGAAGCGAGGATCAATAACAATGAGCTTGGCGTTATTATGGATTTTAGCTTCCATCGCCCAGCGGAATCCCACAGGGTGTGCTTCTGCCGCATTACCGCCCATAACGACGATAAGGTTGGCGTTTTTCATATCAACCCAGTGGTTGGTCATCGCACCGCGACCAAATGTTGGAGCAAGACTTGCTACCGTTGGTCCGTGTCAGACACGCGCTTGGTTATCGACAGCTAGCATCCCAAGAGCTCTTGAGAATTTCTGAGTTAAAAACCCAGTTTCATTGCTTGCTGCAGAGGCGCAAAGCATACCGGTTGTTAACCAACGGTTGACTTCGACACCCTCTTTATTGAGTTTCTGGAAGTTGGCATCGCGGTCTTTTTTGATTAAGCGCGCAATACGATCAAATGTTTCTTCCCATGAAAGTTTTACCCATTTATCCGAGCCGGGTGCACGGTATTCTGGGTGTTTTAAGCGACCTTCACTGTGGATGAAATCCACAAGACCAGCACCTTTAGGGCATAATGCACCGCGGTTTACTGGATGGTCTGAGTCACCTTCAATATGGAATATTGTTTCTTTTGCGTTTTTCGCGCCATCGCCCAGACTATACATTAATAGTCCACAACCGACAGAACAGTACGTACAGGTATTGCGGGTTTCGCGGGCTCTCAGTAATTTATACTGACGCGAGCCTGCTAGCGCAACTGCTGGTGCAAAACCGAGCGCCGCCGCTGTAGTACCTGCCATACCGCCAGCACAGATCTTAAAGAACTGTCTTCTGCTGACCTGCATGGGGTCTCTCCTCATCATACATTGCTTTTACTGACTCTGATTTTCTTCACGAAAATGGAGCTGATTGTTTTTTTATTCCTATTATCCTTAATAGGATCAGGTTCATTGCCTGATAGGTAGTGTAAAATCGTTTTACCCGTATTGTTATTATGTATTAATAAATTTAGGAATTCATCTTATGGATGAAACAAAATCGACAAAATTGTTAACTAAACGTGTAATCATTGGCGTAGATCAAACAATTGTGCAACACAAAGGATCTCTTAACAGACAAGAAGACGATTATATTGCACTCGAAGTTCCTGTTGCATTAGTGTACAACGGAATTTCTCACGTTGTTATGATGGCAAGCCCTAAAAATTTAGAGTTGTTTGCTGTCGGATTTTCTTTATCCGAAGGCATTATAGAGTCTTCTAATGAAATTCGCAGTATCGAAATTGTGGAAAGTTGTCACGGAGGCATTGAAGTTCAAGTTGAATTATCAAGCCGCCGTTTTATGGGCTTAAAAGAACGTCGTCGCAATATGACTGGGCGTACAGGCTGTGGGATTTGTGGGACAGAACAACTTGAAGAGATTTTCCGACCTATTACACCGTTACCTTTTACACAAACATTTTCACTTTCAAATCTTGATAAAGCCTTAGAGCAGATGACAACCGTTCAAGAAATTGGTGAATTAACTGGCTGTACTCATGCGGCTGTTTGGTTATCACCAGAGGGTGAAATGCAAGGTGGCTGTGAAGATGTTGGTCGTCACGTTGCACTGGATAAGCTTTTAGGTATGAAGGCACAAGAGCAGTGGAGTGAAGGTGCGGTATTAGTTTCAAGCCGAGCTAGCTATGAAATGGTACAAAAAGCCGCGATGTGTGGTGCGGAAATTTTATTTGCAGTTTCTGCGGCAACCTCTTTAGCGGTCGAAGTCGCTAATAAATATAATGTAACGCTGGTGGGTTTTTGTCGTCGCGGAAGAGCAACCGTGTTTACTCATCCACAACGACTAACTGACTAATGAACATGAAACACATTAGAATAGGTGTAATAACTATATATTCTTGCATTACACCTATTTGATCTTTCACTTTATTTATGACCACAATGCTCCTAATTTGTAATCCCACTCTTTAGGTTTGATGGGAATACGTCCTGCATTTGGGGTAAAGGTCATTTCGCTAAAGATGAGCTTATTTTCAGACATTAAAAAATCAACTCGGCAATAATTAAAGCCATTTGCCATTTTAGCGGCTAATTGCAACATGTTTTCAAATTGAGTCGGTTTTTCAACAGGTTCTGGTGTGTTGGGATCTTCTAAGGTGATGGGTTGTAACTGCCAATTTGTGTCATACACATTTATATACTCATTTCCTTTGGTGTCAGAGATATCAATCTCGGCATAATGAGGCTGACCATTAAAACAGTGAAGACGACAAGTTGTTGGTATCATTGGTTTTTTTGTATCAAATAAATCAATATATTCTTCACAGATGATTTGAGCTTTGATATTTTTATAATGCCATTCACGAGTGACGGGATAGAGGTTACGCTTTAAATGAAAATGAAGTTTTTTCTTTGCTTTTTCAAAATCAAAGGTTGATTTATCAAGGCATATCACTGTGCTTCCACTGTCATGATTGCATTTCAATACAAAGCGTGAAGGAAGTTGAGAGATATCTATTTCATCAGGGTGTGAATAAATTTTAATAATAGGAACAAGATAAGATGGGCCTATTTTATCTATCACATAGTCTCTCACTCTAATCTTATCTGCTAAGCGCGTATAAATTGGATTTCTATCAAATAGCATGCGTGCATTGATTTTTTCATTTAGTGATGTTGGTATTTTAAAATTTGGTTGATAACCTAAGTTACGAATAAACTTATTTTTTAAATACACACGATCTGGCAATGCGATAGTTCTAAACTGTTTGAAATAATATTCTATGATTTTCATAAGCTAACGGTTGTTTGAAATAGATAAGTAAAATAAAAAATAACTTTTCTTTGAATTAAACTTCTATATAGAGAAATAATTAAATATAAATTAAGAGAATAAAGTCAGTTGTTGATATTTTTATATTTTTTATTTATATAAACTTAGAATGTATTAACGTAAGTTAATATTTAAAGGCTCTATTTTAATAAAAGAAAGAATAACGACATTAAGAGAGAATTAACAAAATAGAATATTGATTAAGAGTATATTAATTTGATGACCATTTAGTTATATGAATAGGTTTGTCCCAGTTATTAAAGCGTAATCCTTTGCCAGTTCTATTTCCGTGAGCATCTAATATTTCATAATATTCTTCAACGATTTGGCTACGGCCGCGTTGCCATTCATTGGTTGTTGCAAAAGGATCGATTAAATAGATATCACCGACAACGGTATATAGTTCACCTAAATAGCGAATTTTTTTTGTACTGCTATTTGAATAATGAGAAAACATAATTTGGTAGGTTTTATAGTGTTCAGGTTGACCATAAGGGCCATATTTCATTGCAATATAACGAATACCTTGATGATCAGAGGGGTTTGTACCACCAGGAACAGGCATATCTGGTGTGATATTAAAAAGAGTATATCGAGAGCTTGCCGTAGGTTGTCTTAATGCTTGTCGATAGCTTTGTGTATCAAGCCCTGTGGCATTCCATGTTCTGTCCACCAGCCCATTTCCTGCAAAACAGGAAAAAGAGGATCCTAATAATGAAAGAATTATAAATAGGAACTTAGCAAACATAGATACTCCTTTATTGCCATTATGATGCCAGAAAATAAGGTATCCATTCCGTGAAAAAGAGATGTAGAACAGGGTTATTTCTTGCTGTAACGCTTATCGATTCTAAATGGTTATCTAAAAGAAAAAATAAGGAATTGTAGCTGGAGCAAAAAATACGTTTTTATAGTGAGGGAATAATCTCAAAGAAAGCTAGAATATTTTATTTATCAGGTTGTTGGTCTTGGTTATTAATTTTATTTATTTATTTTATGATAGGATAATAAAAGTAAAAACTATGTAGGATTAATGATTAATCATGGACACTCGTTTATTGAACGCATTTGCTGTACTGGCTGAAACTGAACATTTTGGTGAAGCATCATTAAAGCTTTGTATTAGTCAGCCTGCACTCACTAAACAAATAAAAACATTAGAATCTCAATTGGGTGTTACTCTTTTTCAACGTGGGCGCCAAGGTGCAAAACTTACCCTAGAAGGGCAATATTTACTCAATCAATGTCAATCAGTATTAAGAGAAGTTCGTCTTTTAGAAAAACAGGCTCGCCAATTAATTGAGCCTCAAAAGATCGAGCTTTATGCTGGGTTTGGCTTGTCATCATTAAGCTTTATCACCCCTTTATTGGCTAAATTTAAGCAAGATTATCCAGATATTACGGTTCATATTGATGATATGCCCTCTAATATAATGGAAGATAAAGTACTTTTAGGTGAATTGGATTTAGCTTTTTCACGTTTGCCTATTTCTGAGCCACTAAAAGGTATTCCATTAGTACAAGAGCGATTGATGTTAGCAATTCCCACGCAAACTATTATGGTGTTAGAGGCTGATGATGATCCATTACACTACTTTAATACGCTTGGGCTTATTCAGTTGGCTCCTGAGAAAGGAAAAAAACTATATCAACAAATCCATGCTTTTTTAAAGCATCATCAAATAAAGCCTCGTGTATTACAACAATCACAAGATATTCAAACACAGCTGGCGTTAGTTGCCGCGGGATTAGGAATGGCATTGGTGCCTAAAAATGCAGAACTTATTTGTGACAAACAAAAAGTCACTTTGTTGCCACTGTCTGGTTTGTACACACAATGGGAAATAGGTGTTATTTGGAATAATAATATTCAAAATAAAGATCGTGATGTCTTTATAAAAATAATTCCTGATGAAATAAATAAATTATAATGAATGAAAAACATTTTTTAATTTAAATAATGATTATATTCTCAATGTATTGTATATAATAAATATAAAAAACCTAATAAATATTAATTAGTTTTAAAATAAAGTAATTTAATTAATTGCGAGGTTGTTCACAAAAAACAACATGGAATAATAATGACTTTTTAATTTGTTTTAATAAAAATTTAAATTAAAACATCATATTAAACATATCTCCATAACATAAATAAGGCTAATTAAAATCATTGTTATTAAAAAGAGTTATTTACAATGAAAGGAATTTATTTAATATGGTTCACCGACAACACAGCAAGCTTTATATTCGCAAGTGAAGTTGGAAAGATAAAAATATAAATACCTCTGTAAGTGGTTACTTATTATTTTATTTATAATAAGTAACCACATCCTCACATGAATAATATGGAAATTATTATGAAAAAACTGAATAAAATAACTTGTGCGTTATTCGTATTAATGGGTACACATGCAGTGCAAGCTGAAATTCACTCTAATCAAAGTGGTGTTTTAACAACGATGGTTGTAGGTGCAAGTGATGCAGTGAATCGAGGTTCTCATCAATCAGCCGGTGGAGAACCTGGTGTTGGGATCAAAAGTATTGGAAATGGTGCAAAACTTAGCTTTGCTTCGTTAACATCACCCATGATGAGTGGTGGAGCAGACAGTAATGGAATTTATACAGTCCAATCTAATCATCAACACAGTGATATGGGGATTTTCCATTTTGCCAAAATCACTGATGCTAATGTCTATTTTGGTGATTGGGCAAAAACAACATCAGCAACAGATGCGACACATCAAACCTATTATGTCGGTAAAGATGTCACAACCACACTACCGACAGACAGCGCAACTTATACGGTAACAGGTATTAGCCAATACAGTGGTAGTAATCTACTTTCAGGTACGTTTGATGTTAATTTTTCACAAAAGAAAATTGAAGGTTCATTGGCGAATAGTCAACGTACAGTTCAGTTAGAAGGTGGAAATCTTTATACCGCCAATAACCAAGTGACGTTTTCTGCGGATGCAAAAGAGGGCACAACATCAGGGGTTGTTGAAGGTGCCTTCTTTGGTGAAAGCGCGGATGTATTAGCGGGTATTGTCGTGTTCAGTTCAGACCATACAAAAGATATTGGCTTCGGTGGTACGAAAGATAGCAGTGGAAATGAAGAAACGACAGCAAGCACGGATGCTTCTTAATTTTTTCAAAAATAATATTATAAATTTGTTTGGTAATACAATCGGTTAATTCTTTAGAAGTGGTATTAGTGGTCATTATGCTAAATGTTAGCAACAGATAATCAGGTATAGGGTTATCTGTTTTTTTTTATCAAAAATAAATCGACCTTAAGGAATAGGTCGATTTTTATTATAAGGATATACCATGCGTTATTATCAAAAACGAATGGAATTATTTTTTATTATCAGTGTGTTATTCATTCCATTAAAAGTAAGCGCCAAAGAAAATAATTCCGTTTTATTCTCCTATTCCTCACCTCAATATTACGTTGCCCAAATAGGGCAACAACTTTATAGTGCTTTACAGCAACAGCAGTGGAAAAAGGCTGAAGAACTACTACTGGACTATCAACAATTACCTTTACATGAAACACTCTTAATTGATTACGCTAAAGCGCTTTTAGCCCAAGCAAAGGGGGATTTTTTAAACGCTGAATTTTATTATCAGCAGCAACTTAAACAAAAAGCCGATTTTATCCCAGCGCAAACAGGGTTAATTCAGCTTTATTTTTATTTGAGAGAATATAAAAAAGCACAACAGCAACTCAATCAATTAAGTAACATTGTTGATTTACCTAAAAATATTGTCCAATCTATTGAGTTTTATAGGGTTAAGTTAGCCTCTTATTTTCAAGGTCAGCGTTTCTATCAACTTAGCTTTTTTTATGATGATAATATTAATCAAGCACCTTACTTAGCAGAACAAATTGTCTCTCAATCGACTCAAAGAAAAATTACGCTAAGAGGTGCCAAACCCATTGCATCAACAGGTCTTGCTCATTATTTTTCTTTTTATCAACCTTTTATTATTTATTCTTACCATACTTTCTCTTCTTATACTTATGTACGATATATCGATTATCACTCTTACCGTAACGCTAATTTTCTTGCGTTATATACACAACTGAGTTATCGCTACCAAAAAAATCAATATCAATGGTCAATGACACCTTATTACGAAATAAAAAAATCACAAGCTCAATATGAATATCAAGCATGGGGGAGTGAAACACAATTTTCTTATTTGATTAATAAAAAGCAAACTATTAATTTAAGTTTGGATTATAAGGTAAAAAAATATCAAAAATTTTTAAATAATTTAAATACTCAGCAACTTAGTTATAATGCTAACCATAACTATTATTTTAATAATAGAATGCAGTTAGTTAATCAATTAAATTATCAGTTGGATCGTAAAAAAAACACTTTATTAAATTATCAGCTGTATGGTATAAAAACAGGCGTTTATTATCCATTGTCAGTAAGTTGGAATATCTCTTTTTTTTTACAGTATCAATTTAAATGTTTTAATAATTATAATCCTTTATTAAAAAAGAGAAGAAAAGATAATAGCTTTATTTTCACAACCAATATTAAAAATAAATCAACTGTTATTTTAGGGTTTTACCCTGTAATAGAATTCCGTTATACCCGAAGATTAAGCAATGTGGATTGGTTATATCAATATCAGCAACATGAAGTATTATTTAAATTAGAAAAACAATTTTAATTAAATAAGTTACTTCCTTTATTAATTGAATAGGTAAAACAATGCATGTAATGCTTTTTAGAAAGCGGAAAATTGTTTCAATCTTCGTTTCTCTATCGCTAATTTCTCCTTGCTTTTATCTGCAAGCCAAAGAAGATAAAACCGATCTTGGTCATATTCAGATTTCTGATAATAAAGAAAAAGATACCGAAGGTTATTCACAAGTTTATGAGAAAGACGTCTCTAATATTTATTTAGGCAAAGAGCTATTAGAGCGTTATCAAGGTGTTTCTCCTGCAGATTTACTCAAAAGTGCCATTGGAGTTTATAGTGGTGAAGCGCGTAATGGTGGGGCGCTTGATCCGAATATTCGGGGTATTCAAGGGCAAGGGCGAATTCCTGTTACGGTGGATGGCACAGAGCAAGCAATCACGGTTTATCGTGGTTACAGTGGTGCTTCTAATCGTAACTATATTGATTCTAATCTGATTAGCAGTATCTATATTGAAAAAGGCCCTTCATTAACCCCTGATATGAAAACAGGTATTGGTGGTGGTATTGCGATTAAAACGCTGGATATTCGCGATATTGTGCCTATTGGTGATTCTTTTGGGATTAATTTTAAAGGGGATATTAGTAATAACTCAACACGGTATAAAGAAATTTATTTAAACATGCTTGAAGATTATCGAAAATATCCTCAATTTCATCATAAAGGAACGAAAATCAGTGATCCTGTTTTAGGAATCACACCTCAAAAAAATAAAAGTTGGCGTTTTCATGATCATTCATTCCGCTTAGGTGTTGGGTTTGAAAAAGAAAATTTTAATTTATTATTTGCTTATGCATTACGAGAAAAAGGAAATTATTTAGCAGGAAAAAGAAATACAAAAGCCTATCTCGAAACAGATAATATGAAATCAATTAATTCAAATGATTATAAAGTAAGATTGACACCTTATGTTCCTTTTATTGCCCATATTTATCGTCCTGGTAATGAAGTACCGAATACATCCAGTCGTAATCGTTCATTTTTAGTTAAAGCGACATTATTCCCTGAATCAACACACCGTTTTTCGATTAATTACCGATACACCGATTTACTGTTTGGCGATATTATGCCATCACGTTTAAGTTGGGTTCGTTATGATAAAAATTTAGTAAATCAATGGCCATTAGCAACGATTAATCAGCAGGCGGGAATATTAACTTATCAATATAAACCAGAAGATAAAAAAATAGATTTACTGTTACGATTATGGGGCAATTTAACTTCTGGGCATACCAATACTCGAGGAGGTGAACCAAGAGTACCCATGCATATTGATTATAGTGATCTGTTTGTATCTAAATTGAATCTAAAGACAGATATCCGTTTTATTGATACGGCTTCTCTTTATCAGAAAAACAATCGATATGGTGTTGATTTATCATCAATATTTAAATTGTCACCGCAATTTTCTATTGCATTTTCCAGTCATTATCAATTTGAGAAATTAGATAGTGATGAATTGGAATTACCTACAGGTTTTGATTTTGTTACCGCTGGGCGAGCAGGGCAACGTCATGAAATTAATTTAGCTCTTTCCACAGATTGGAAGCCACTGTCTTGGTTAGCCATTACCGCGGGTGGGAAATATCATTATTATCATTTAACAGATACTTTTTTAAATAATAAGCGGCGTAATAACGTAAAAGGTTATGAAAAATCACCGCCAATAAGAGGTTTTATTCTTCCTTATCGACGTACATTAACCGCGGAGGAATATATATTATATCGAGCCATTAATCGGATAGATGTAGAAACGTTACCTGAAGAGATTAAAAATTATCGACGTTATCCAGAAATATATAAAAAAGTGCGAGAGTTTCAACAGTCTAACTTTATTTATCCTGAATATGAAAATTTATCACCTGAAATAAAAGAAAAGATTATTAATAGTAATGAAGTTAGAAGAATTCAGATTGATATGATGCAAGATGACTTTCTTCATGATGAACAAGGAAATCTCAACATAAAATCGTCTCAAAAACGCCTTATGGTCACAGAACATACCGTCATACTTTATGACGAAAATGGCGAATTATCTAAAAGTAACAATATATTCTTAAGTGGTTATGCTGATATCAATGAAAAAGTGCCCGATCCTATTACCGGTAAATTAGTTAATAAATATGAAATGGGCGTGACAAATCCAATTCCTATTTATCTTGATGATGATAAAGATAATTTTGAATCTGAACCCAGCTATCAGCATGGGGCATTTTCACCACTCGTGTCTGCAACGGTGTATGCCAGTGATATATTGCGTTTTTATGGGCGTTATACTGAGCAGCTACGATTACCTAATTTATTTGAAGATACTAGCGGGTTTTCAGGCTCTAAAGCCCGTTATTACGGTTTTAAATTAAAACCCGAGCGTGCGAAAAGTACAGAGTTTGGGGTTGTGTTTGATTTGACCGATTGGCTTAATGTCGAACGCCATGCTGATATTAAAATAAATTATTTTTATACCAATATCGAAAATGTGTTTGATAGAGATGCAAATTGGCAAATTAGGCAATTTGAAAAGCAAATATTAGAGGGGCTGGAAGTTCAAGCGCGCTTTGATAACGGTTTTATTTTTATGGATACCGCTTTAGTGTATAGCCATAAAAATAAGGTATGCGATAAAAATGCTTTTAGTCACTATGATCCCTTTGGTTTCTTGGGTATTAAAGAGTGTATGACGGGCGGTTATCCGGGAGGTTTTTTACGTACTTCTATTCAGCCTAAATATTCGGTTAATTTACATTTCGGAACTCGTTGGTTAGATAATAAATTAGAAATAGGTAGCCGTTGGCTCTATTCATCAGAAGTAGAAAATAAAGATGAAAAATGGCTAAAAGAAAAATTACCAAGAGAAATGTACGGTAGAAATAATAACCCGATGCGTTGGGCAAAAGTCTTTACCGTTGATGGTTATATTAACTATCAATATAGCCCTAATTTATCGTTTGAAATAACGGGAAGTAATTTATTAAACGAATATTACATTGATCCACTAACGCGATCAGGTATGCCTGCACCCGGAAGAACGTTCCGATTAGGTGTGACTGCACAATTTTAATTAAAAGAGAGTAAGGAGCTTTTATTTATGTTGGCACTTTCTGTCAGGCATCCGCTTAATATTTACTACTGGTTAATAGGTATATCGTTAGTTTATATCGCCATATTAAGTTGGGTGTTACGTTCACTTTCTATGACAGAAAGTGCACACCATATTCATCAGCAACAAGAGAATACATTATCTGTTTATCAAGTGGTATTTTCACCGCCCCAGCAATCTACAGTGGTGCCTGAGCCTATTGAAAAAATTGAGCCTCAAGAGAGCGCTATTGTTTTACCGAGTTCAGAAAAAGGGGCGTTTGTTGAGGTACAAAAAAAAACACCTGAAAAAATAAGGGAAAAGCCCATACCAATAAAACCAATTACACCAGTAAAAAAACAGGTGATACAAGAAAAAGTAGAGCCAATAAAACAGCGTGATGTAGAAAGCCAAATAGCACAAACGGCATCAGAAGCCTCGGCAGAAAGCTTAACACAACATACGGCAAGCTCATTAGCGGGAAGAAGTCATGCGTTAAGTGAGAAAGGAATAGGGCAAGGTGAATCTGATAATCACTATATTAGTTCACTGCGTCGAGAGATAGAGCGCCATAAACGTTATCCATCACAAGCTCGTCGCATGCAACATGAAGGCCAGGTAGTGGTGAGTTTTTCATTAACATCAGAAGGTACAATTTCAAGGGTTGAGATAGAAAGTACCTCTGGTATTTCTTCCCTTGATAATGCAGCTATTGCTGCGGTTAAACGTGTAAAGCCTATAGGCCCTAAACCTGAAAACCTATTGGATCCTTTAATTGTCTCATTAGATTTTCAATTAAAATAATCGAAAAGTGATTAAAAGAAAAAAGCGGTTTTAGATTATCTAGATACCGCTTTTTATTGTGCCATAATCCACATTAAGCTGTTTTTGGCCATTTATTGGCAATCCAAAGTCCACTCATTTTCATTGCATAACCAAATAAAACACCCACAATTAGCGAGGGAATGGTTTGAATGAGCTCGCCTTGTGCTGCAAAAATGGTACATGCTCCAATAAAAGTGCCGGGAATATAAGCAAGTAAGGCGCTTTTAGCTTGAATGCACATTACGAAGGCAATTACACCCGTTACGGCATAGCCGAAAATAGAAATATCATTAAAAATCTGGCTACCATAAATAATGGCTAATGCCCAAATTACGCCACTCATAATCGTTGCTATTGTGATCGCTAGTCCTTTAACACCTTCTTTAGGATAAGCAAAATAAGCGGTACAACCTAAAAAGCCGGCCCAGCTTAATAAATCAAATTGATTAGCAACAAATGCCCAAATGGCAGAAAGAATGCCTGTTGTCAGCGCAGTAAAATAAAGCGTTCTCACGATAGACTCTTAAATATAAGGGGGATATTTACCCAGTTAACTAAAGGCGAAGTTTAGCATTGTCATTGACTGATTTTCTATATTTAGATCATTAAACATCATAATTTAAATACGTATTTTTTCTCTATGTAAAATCTATTTTTCTTTTAAAAAAATGGAAAGGTAAAGTAAACGATTGCGTTATTTAATCTATGATTAAATAAAAAATAACGAGATACATTATTTGATATTTATTATTAATCGTTTAATTAAAAAATAGTATTAAATAATATAAAAAAGATAAGTAATTTCTCTTACTTTTTGTTTAATCGAACGTATTCAGACTTTACCTGTTACAACCGTTAAATTGAGAATTACACGCTATAGTAGGTAGATTATTAAATATTGGCTAATCTTACAGAGCGTGCTTTCATCCCATCCAATATTTTATTGCTAATTTCAGAAGGAAAATCATTAGGTAGTTGTTGTTTTACACGTTTGATGACATCGTCCATTTCGTTATAAAAATAACGAAGAATATCAGTCATCAATGAAGGATCGAAGCCGACAGCTTCAGCTGTTTGGTAAAAATGGCGAGGAAAAATTTGCTCTATGGCATATTTTTTGCCTCGACTTGCTTGTAATCCCATAGCGAGTTTTGCATCTCGTGGGTTAAGTCCTCTTCCTCCGAAATTGGGATAGATAGACATGATGTCATAAAGAGGAGTGAGGTGAAAACGTCCTTCTTGATTGATAAAAATAGAAAAATTTTTTGCATGTCCATCTGTTGCAGCCAAAAGCCAAAAGAGTACTTGTGCCTTCATAAAATGAAAACGGTCTTGATCGGCATTTGATGAACCTAGCAAATAATTCATAATATCAATAATGCCTGGGCCTCCTTCATTTTCATATTTTATAGCTGAAGGTATATTTAGAATTTGGCAAAAATCTTCTTGGGGTAAACGTATTATCCACGATTTATCTGATGAATATTTTCTATCAAAACGTTCTACAGCAAGTGCTTTAATATTTTTTGTTTTAATAATAAAACAGTGAGGAACGGGAAGATCAAATTCTTTGGCAATTAAGGTACAAAGATATTCATTTTCTACACTATCGGATAAATCCATTGTATAGGAATGACCCTCAATAACCCCAATGGGTAGCTTAATAATATGTGTAGTTGGCGTATTATTGTGTGGTACACACCAATGATCATCTTTTAAAAGTAATGCTGTTTTTTCTTGTGCACCAGCGATAGAAATTCTGAAATCAGTATATTCTTCAAGCATGCCGAGTGGGGTATTGGATTGATATCCTAATAGTATTTTCTCAAGTTCAGCGTTATCAAGTTTGTTATATTCTATTTTTTTTATATTAGTTGGTGTACTACCACTAGGAAGTAACCGCAATGCACCAACCGTATCTGCACCTACGGCGGCTAATAGATCAAATGGTTGACTTGAGTTCGCATTATAGCGACTCACAATGCGATTTCTAATTTCAGTATTATCAGGTAAAAGGTTGTCAAAAAAATTATAGACACAATCTCCCTGATATTCTTGAAGTTGTAGTGGCATAGAAAGAGATATAGGACGACTTCCTGGTTGATTAACCCAATCTTCAGCATATTGGAATGAATGCGCACCTGAGCTTTTTTTGGTAAAAATTCCCACATAATATTCATTCATATACACATCAAGGCTCATCATTTACCACTCCTCTTTCCATTCACTTTTGTGTGCTAAATTATTTTTAGCATCTTTAGGATGAATTTCCATCTCTAAATTTAGTGCGGAGAGCAGTTTGAAAAAGGTTTCTAGCTTGGTGGAATTAGGGTTAAGTTCAAAATTGGACACGGTGTCTTGTCGAATTCCCACTTTTTGGGCAACTTTACCTTGAGAAAGCTTTTTTGTTAATCGGACATCCTTTAGATGTACGCTGAGTTGATAGGCGTTAATTATAATCATCATCTTCTACCGGTTATAGGCGTTAATGTCTAATATACCGGTTATAGCGTGTAGATCAAGGCTTAGTGGTTATAGTGTGTAAATTTAGTTTTACCTGCTATAACCGTTAAACTGAAAGTTACACGGTATAGCAGGTAAGATTTAGTGGTTACTTCCCAATACAGAAACTAGAGAAAATACGACCTAATAAGTCATCTGAAGTAAATTCACCAGTGATCTCACTTAATGCTTGTTGAGCGAGTCTCAACTCTTCTGCCAATAACTCACCTGATTTTGCATAAACCAGTTGCTCATGGCCTTGCTGTAAATGTTCTGCTGCGGTATTTAATGCCTGTAAATGACGGCGACGAGCCAAGAAACCACCTTCAGTATTACTATTAAAGCCCATCGCTTCTTTTAGGTGATCGCGCAGTAACTCGATACCCATACCATCACGGGCAGATAAGCGGATCATCGGGTAGTTACCTTGTGCTGTGATCTCGACATTTTCCCCTGTTAAGTCTGATTTGTTACGAATAACAGTAACAGGTAAGGTATTTGGTAAGCGAGCCATAAACTCAGGCCAGATATCTTCAGGTGTTGTTGCATCGGTTGTGGTGCTATCAACCATAAATAGCACTCTGTCTGCTTGCTCAATCTCTTTCCAAGCACGTTCAATACCAATGCGTTCTACTTCATCACTGGCTTCACGTAAGCCTGCTGTATCGATAATATGCAATGGCATACCATCAATGTGAATATGCTCACGTAATACATCACGAGTTGTACCGGCAATATCCGTGACAATCGCCGCTTCTCGACCGGCTAATGCATTTAATAGGCTTGATTTACCTGCATTCGGACGACCAGCGATCACCACTTTCATCCCTTCACGTAACAAGCTACCTTGGCGAGCTTGAGCACGAACATCATCTAATTCAGCAATAACGGCATTAAGTTTTCCTTCAATGATACCGTCAGAAAGAAAATCAATCTCTTCGTCAGGGAAATCAATGGCCGCTTCAACATAGATACGCAAGTGAGTTAATGACTCTACCATCTCGTTAATATGAGAGGAAAAAGCACCTTGTAATGAATTAATTGCTGAACGAGCCGCTTGTTCTGAGCTGGCATCAATTAAATCAGCAATGGCTTCTGCTTGTGCTAAATCGAGTTTGTCATTTAAAAATGCACGTTCAGAAAATTCCCCCGGATTTGCAATACGCACACCGGGAATTTGTAAAATACGTTTTAGTAATAAATCTAGAATAACGGGGCCACCATGGCCTTGTAGTTCTAGAACATCTTCACCTGTAAATGAGTTCGGATTTGGGAAGAAAAGGGCGATACCCTGATCAAGTACTGAGTTGTCATCATTGCGAAATGGCAGGTAATCGGCATAACGAGGTTTAGGCAATTTACCTAAAACGGTTTGCGCCACAAGGGCAGCTTTCGGGCCAGAAACGCGTAGGATACCAACACCGCCTCTTCCCGGAGGTGTGGCCTGAGCGACGATAGTATCAGTGCTATGCATGGTGTACTCGCTTAATCAGAATAATCATATAAATATAAAAAACAGAAGGCGGTCATTGTAGACCGCCTTCGCTATTTTATGTCACTTTCCTTTGAATGTAACCAAGGAAGAGGTTTTTCCTCATGTGACCTTATTTTTTGTCTCTGCTGTGTAAGCCACGTTTTTCCAGACCGCGGTAAATTAACTGCTGCTGGATGATGGTCACTAAGTTACTGACGATATAGTACAGAACCAGACCTGATGGGAACCACAGGAAGAATACAGTAAACACAACCGGCATAAAGGTCATGATTTTTTGTTGCATCGGATCAGTCACTGCTGTTGGAGACAGTTTCTGAATGATGAACATAGTTACACCCATTAATAATGGCAGGATGTAGTATGGGTCTTGTGCAGACAAGTCTTGGATCCATAACATAAATGGAGCATGACGTAATTCAACTGAGCCCATCAGCATGTAATACAACGCAAGGAAGATTGGCATCTGGATAATTAGTGGTAAACAACCACCCAGAGGGTTTACTTTCTCTTGTTTGTATAACGCCATCATTTCTTGGCTCATACGTTGTTTGTCATCACCAATACGTTCACGCAGAGCAGCCAGTTTTGGTTGCAGTAAACGCATTTTCGCCATGGAGGTGTACTGCGCTTTGGTCAGCGGGTACATGATACCACGAACGATAAAGGTGATCATGATGATGGAGAAGCCCCAGTTACCGATAAAGCTGTGAAGGAATTTCAACAGTTTAAACAGTGGTTGAGAGATAAACCATAACCAACCATAGTCTACAGATAGGTCTAAATGTGGCGCGATAGCGGACATTTCAGACTGAATTTCTGGACCAACCCATAATGTAGAAGTGATGTCAGCTGTACTATTTGGTGCAATAGTAACAGGTGCTGATTTATAACCAATCAGAGCAATGGATTTATTTTCTAAAGTAATTGAGTAGAAGTTATTGTTCTGACTATCTTTAGAAGGAACCCATGCTGTTGCGAAGTATTGTTGTAACATCGCAACCCAACCATTATTCGTGGTTAGAGATAAGTTTTTATCTTCGATATCACCAAAGCTATATTTTTTATAGTTGGTTTCATCTGAGGAATATGCCGCACCACGATAAGTGTGTAGCGCAAAGTTGCTACTACCCGTATCACGGCTTTCTGGCAATTTAACAGATTGTTTTAACTGACCGTAGAAGTTCATTGTCAGTGTTTTATCTGTTGTATTCTCAATTTTGTATTCAATACCGATATCGTACTGACCTTTTTTCAGAATAAAGGTTTTGACGAATTTTACGCCTTCTTCATTCACAAAAGTCATAGGTACACGTAATTCATCCTGATTTTCACCAAGTACGAATTCGTTTTTATCAGCGGTATAAACTGGGCGAGATTTCTGATCTGGGCCATCTGGGCCAATTAAGCCACTTTGAGCCTGATACAGGAATTGAGGTGTAGTTTCCAGTAAACGGAAAGGTGTCTGTGAATTAAGCTCGGCGGGATAGGCTAACAAATCAGCCTCATCGATTGTACCGCCTTGAGTATTGATACTAAGATCAAGTACATCAGTTTTTACGGTAATCAATTTTGCCTGCTCATTGCTGTTACCAGTTACAGCAAGACTATCACTACTTGGCATGTCCGCTTGTTGCGAGATCTGAGTAGTAGTGGTGGTGTTTTGTGAAACTTTATCACCCTCCCACTGCTGCCAGATCAGGAAAGAAACGAACAGCAAAGCGATGAATAGAAGATTGCGTTGCGAATCCATCGTTAATTTTCTCTGTTATCGTCGTTTTTTCTAGGTGGGACAGGATCATCACCACCTTCGTGTAAAGGGTGGCATTTTAATATGCGTTTCACTGTTAACCAACTACCTTTTATCATTCCAAACCTGCGCAATGCCTCAATTCCATAATGAGAGCACGTAGGATTAAAACGACAACGAGGCCCCAACAGAGGACTAATCCCCAGTTGATAGCCCCTAATCAGCAAGATCAGGACTTTTGAGCCAAGCGACAATGACGACGCCATAATTTACCCAACACTTCCGTCAATTGGTGGTTATCAAGTTCAGCAACCCCTTTTCTTACTAATAACACAAAATCCATCGGCGGTAATTCATGCTGATGTAAACGAAAGTATTCACGGGCTAATCGTTTAATACGATTGCGCTCATGAGCACGTTTAACGTTTTTCTTTGCGATTGTTAGACCGATGCGGGGATGCCCCAGCTCATTCTGGCGACCCAAAATAGTAACTTCTGGTGAACTCGCGCGTTGTGGTTGCTGGAAAACAAAATTGAAATGCTTGGGAGTTAACAAACGTAACTCCCTTGGAAAAGCGAGCTTAACCACGGAATGGTTAGCTTTTATTATTTCGAAGAAACGGTCAGACGAGAGCGGCCTTTCGCACGACGGCGAGCCAGAACCTGACGACCATTTTTAGTGGCCATACGAGCGCGGAAGCCGTGGTTACGGTTGCGCTTCAGTACAGACGGTTGAAAAGTGCGTTTCATGGCGATTTCTACCTACTTAATATAATTACTGATTCAGCAAATGCGTTGACAGACAGGCGTGCAATAAATAAACAAACCAGTACTTCAATCGCAGCATCAATGATGGAAAGATGCGGGATTGTAATAAAATCACTCAAATGCGTCAATCAAGATGACGCTTTAAGTACCGATTTTTGTCGTCTTTTTTAGCAAACCCGATAATCAATCCTGACTTATGCGCAACGAGTACGCTTATTAGCGACCTAAAAGAGCGCCTTAATAAGTGACTTTGTTGGTACAAGCACGCAGGGTGCAAGATTATACGGACTCATGGTGAAAGCGCAAGGATCTTTGGTGGATCAAGTGAGAGATATTTGATCACTTACTATAAGAAGAGGAGATTTATGCAAAGAGAAAGTTATCCCCAATTGCTATTTATAGGGCGACTCAAGTACACTAGAACGCCTTTGCATATTTCATTTGGTGAATTATCACAAATCATCAAGCCTGTGGATAAAAACCATAAAAACTGTGCAAAAGAAAGAGGATCTTCGTTTCATTTTGCGATATGATCCCCCGTCACGATCAGAATAGCCAGTCTGCGATCGTGAATCACGATGTAAATAAATCGTTGTCACCAAGAGTTGTTCCTTATTAAGAATTGAAGAGGAACGATGTTGTGCACTTTGTGTTTAAGCACGCTGTGTTTAGCTACATTGTAGAACTGCATTTTTCCTGTTTATTTTTTAGTCTTGTTTTTTTAGGGGAGTCCGCC